>NZ_JAUXXP010000069.1 GCF_030684895.1 Pseudomonas sp.
GGATGACTCAACAGATAACGGGTACATAGCCTTTTTTATTACCGTCAAGTTGCTGTTACAGCAGCGGCAGGGTGTAGCTGACGATCAGGCGGTTCTCGTCGATGTCGTTGGCAAAGTTCGAGCGTACAGTCGCATTGCGCCAGCGCACGCCGAGGTTCTTCAATGCGCCTTCTTGGAATACATACATCAGCTCGCTGTTGCGTTCCCATTCCTTACCTTCGGAACGGTTGGCGCCCAGCTCAACGTTGTCACCGGTCAGGTAACGGGTCATAAAGGTCAGACCCGGAATGCCGATGCTGGCAAAGTTGAAGTCATAGCGCGCTTGCCAGGACTGCTCGTCCTTGTTGGCAAAGTCGCTGATCTGCACATAGTTGACCAGGAACGGATCGGTGCCGTTGATATAGGCAAAACCGGTGTCGCCGCTCATTTTCTGGTAACCCAGACCAAAGCTGTGTCCTTCAATGCCGTAGGTAAGCATGGCGCCAAGGGCTTTGTTATCAATGTTGCTGCGGCTGTCGTCGGTGGAGCGGGCATAGCGCAGATCGGTCTTCAGGGTCTGCTTGTCGGCCAGGGGCAGTACGTGCACCAGGCTGAAGGAATTTTGCTTGTACATATCCTCCAGTTGGGAGTGATAGTAACCAGCTGTCAGATCCTGGGTGATCTTGTAGTTGCCACCGAAGAAGCTGAACGAGTCGGTGGTAGCCCCGCCGGTAGTGGTGATGCCGCGACGGCCACCAGTGGTCAGGGCGATATCTTCATAGTCATTGGAGTTACGACCGTTGACTTCGCGCACATGGCCCATGTCCAGGGTCAGACCGTCGATTTCCTGGGAAAGCAGGTGCCCGCCCTGGAATACCTGAGGCAGCAGGCGTGCGTCGCTGGAGGCAATGGCTTGGTTTTTAAACTGCATACCGCCGACACGCAGGGTGCTTTTGGACATCTTGGCTTTGGCTGCTACGGCCAGACCGGAGTAGTTGTCCTGCGAACCGCCGGACGAACGGTCCGGGACCAGCAGGCCGCTACCAGCGGTGCCGTTACCGGAATCCAGCTTGAAGCCGAACATGCCGATGGCGTCAGCACCGAAACCAACGGTGCCTTCGGTGTAACCTGAGTCCATACGCAGGATAAAGCCCTGCGCCCATTCTTCTTGCTTGTGCTGGGCAGCGCCTTCCTGCCGGAAGTCACGGTTGAAGTAGAAGTTACGCGCTTCAACGGTGGCTTTGCTGTCCTTGATAAACTCTGCCTGGGCCAGCGATGGCAGGGTGAGGCAGGTGCCCAGTGTGGCGAGTGCCACAGCGCGGGCGAGGGGAGATTGAGTCATTATTGTTAGCTCCTCGTGTGTGCGGGTCGGCTTGTGGCCGATCTGTTACAGCGAGGCGCAATAAAGCATGGGGGCTTATGCTTGGCTTTTAGACTTTGGTCTGCTCGGGCAAGGTCTGTGCCGGCTCGGCATGCAGCAGTTGCTGCCGCAATCGCTCTAGCCTGCCAGGCGCACCGCTGATCGGGTTATCCCTAATCAGGCTAAAGTTTTATCCCACACGGCCGCCAACCAGTCAGATACACCGCCTAGGTACTTTGCCATGAACCCCCTGGCCGCAAATTTATCCTCCGCTTCACGTCCCACTTCCGTTACCGCTCAGCCGGTTGTACGCAATGCTGCCGATGCGCAGGCGACGCTGGCCAACCGCCTGGCTGAACGCCTTGGGCTGGAGCCGGGTGCGCTGGCCGGTAAGGCCAATGACTACACCCCGGAGAAAGTTGCCGGGCGCATTCTCAGCTTTATCGAGCAGCGCCTGCAAAGCGAGCAAGCCGCCGGTGCCGATACCGGCAAGCTGCAGAAGCTTCTCGACCAGGCCCGCAGCGGCGTGGAAAAGGGCTTTGCCGAAGCGCGCAAGATTCTCGACGGTATGGGCGTTTTGCAAGGCAAGGTGGCGAGCGATATCGACGACACCTACCAGAAGATTCAGGACGGTTTCAGCGACCTGAACAAGCGCTTTAATCCAGATGCGGCGCTGGTTGAGGGCACTACCAAGCTTGCTGCCTACAGCGAGCGCTTTGCCGCCAAGGCCGAAACCTTCGATATGCAGGTGACCACCCGTGATGGTGATCGCCTGCGTATTTCCATTGCCCAGGCCTCGGCCAACTGGTCGCAGAGTGGTGTTGTTACCAGCAGCAACGGCAACGGCAGCTCGGTGGTTGCCAGTAGCCAGTCCGGCAGCTTGCAGATTGGTGCCTGGCAGGTCAGCGTTGAAGGCGAGCTGGATGATAAAGAGCTTGCTGCACTGGAAAAACTCTTCGGCCAGGTGCAGGAGCTGTCCAACAAGTTCTATGCCGGCGATCTGTCCGGCGCCTTCGACCGCGCCATGGCGCTGGAAATGGATGGCGAACAGTTGGCGTCCATGTCCCTGCGTCTGACGCAAACCACTGTGCGCCAGGCGACCGATGCCTACAGCGCTGTAGCGCAAGGCGGCGGCCAGGCTGCCAGTGCAGTCAACAACTCGCTGATCGAGTACGCCCAGGGTCTGCTCGAAGCGCTGCGCAGCGCCAATCAGGTGGCTGAAGAAGGCACAGGCAAAGCCAGCCTGCTGGAGCTGCTCAAAGGCGGCTTCTCGCTGGATGAGCGTTTTGATGGCGCTCGTCTGGACAAGGCCGAGCAGCTCAACAGCCGTCTGCTTGATGGCCTGCAGAACCTGCTCAACCCCGCCCTAGACAGCAGCAAGTCCACGGACGCCTGAGCCTGGGGCAGTGCTAAACTGCACCTCCAGTAGTCAGTGGAGGTGCGCAGATGCTCCCGGAATGTCAATTATTCGGTACGCTCGGCTGCCACCTGTGCGAGGTGGCCGAAGCGTTGCTGATGCCTTTTGTCGAGCACGGCCTGCTGGTCGAACTGGTCGATATTGCCGAGCAGGAACACTGGGTCGAAGACTATGCTCTGCGCATTCCGGTGCTGCGCCGCAGCGACACCGGGGCCGAGTTGAACTGGCCATTCGAAGCCGAACAGATTGTCGATTTTTTGCGTAGCGCCTGATGCTCGATAGGCGCGCGGCGGTTAATGATTTAGTGAAGGAAGAAGATCAATGAGCATGGTGCTTGGAGACGCCCTGTCGCTGCTGCTGTTTCGTTTGCACAGTGGTCGCTTGTTGGGGATCAACCTGCTCAAGGTTCAGGAAATCATTCCCTGCCCGGCGCTGACCAAACTGCCCAGCCGTCATCCCCATGTACGTGGCGTGGCCACCCTGCGAGGGGCGGCGCTGACGGTGATCGACCTGGGCAAGGCCATCGGCGAGCAGGGCGTGCCAGGTAACAATGACGGCTGCCTGATTGTCACCGAGCTCAGTCGTTCGCGTCAGGGCCTGCATGTACAAAGCGTAGAGCGCATCGTGCAGTGCTACACCCGCGATGTCCGTCCGCCGCCGGCAGGTTCTGGCAGCAAAGCTTTTATCACCGGGGTGACGCAGATCGACGGCAAGATTGTGCAGATTCTCGATATCGAGAAAGTCCTGCACGAACTCGCGCCGATGAGTGTCGAGGAACTGGATGAGCGGCTGCTCTCAGAACGCGAGCGCGCGCTGCTCAAGGGGCGTCGCGTGCTGGTGGTGGATGACTCCCACGTCGCGCTGCACCAGACCATGATTACCCTGCGCAAGCTGGAACTGGATTGCCAGATGGTGCGCAGCGCTGCCGACGCGCTTGAGTTGCTACAGCGGCAATTCGATGCTGGGGAGCCCATCGAGGTGCTGGTGTCGGATATCGAAATGCCGGAAATGGACGGCTACGACCTGGTGCGCACGCTGCGTAAGAAACCGGATATCGGGCAGATCTATGTGCTGCTGCACACCTCGCTCGACAGCACCATGAACACCGAAAAAGCCAAGGCAGTCGGCGCCAATGACGTGTTGACCAAGTTCTCCACCGTGGACCTCAGCAAGGCTCTGGTGTATGCATTCGAAAGCCTGCAATAGGCTTGCTGCAGACACAAAAAAGCCCGCAATTAAGCGGGCTTTTTTGTGTGATCTGGTCGGAGAGACAGGATTCGAACCTGCGACCTTCTCGTCCCGAACGAGACGCGCTACCAAGCTGCGCTACACTCCGAATGGGTCAAGATTTTACTGAGAAAGTTTTACCGCACAAGCGGTTAGCTTTTGATTTTTTCTATTGACCAAACGTGTTGAATATATCGTTCAGAGCCCAGGCGCTGGGCAAGTAGTACATGGCAACGCCTGGGTTATCGGCTTACAGCTCTTTGACGGTACGCACTTGATCCTTGTTGACCTTGGCGCGTTTGCCATCGAGTTGTTCGAACTCGTAGAAGCCCGAATCCTCGTCAAAATTCGGCTCGTCGATGGTCTGGATTTCGCGGCCATCATTGAGTGTGATTACAGTCGGGGACGCGCAACCAGTCAGCGCGACCAGGCCCAAGGTAAGCAGCAATGCTGGAATAATCCGCTGAGTCATGGGTTTCTCCTTGATTGATAGGGGTTTTTACCCTGCTTGTGACGAAACTTTGCCGATCAAGTTCCCTTGCCGGCATTTATCCGCGTGTCGCCAGCAAGTCCGGGGTGTTTAGGTTGGCCAGGCGAGGGTCATCGAGTGGGCACGCCACTGTCAATGGATCAAGGCTGCGCAACCAGCGTTGCGGGCTGCGTTCACCGGCTTGCCAGGCCTGTTCCAGGTCGGCATGCAGTGCGCGGGGAATAACGCTAAACAGCGGTTCGAGAAACGCGCCCTGGCGCACCACGACTGCGCGCTCACCGGCCAGGCTCAGTAGCGCTTCGAGCAGCGACCTGTCGAGTTGTGGGGCATCACACGGCAGGATCAGCATATTCGCCTGGCGTGCGGCGCGCAGGCCGGCGCGAATGCCCGCCAGTGGGCCCTGGAAGTCAGCCTCATCATCACTGACCAAACGATCCGCGTAGGGCGCATAGCGCTCGGCGTTGCGGTTGCAGGAGATGATCAGATCATCGGTCAGCGGTCGTACCAGCTCCTGCAGCCAGGCGATCAGAGGGCGACCTTGCCAGTTGAGCAGGCCCTTGTCGGCGCCGCCCATGCGTTGCCCACGGCCGCCAGCAAGCAGCAAAACAGAACAACGCGGCAGGGTGGTTGCAGCGGGCATGCGCAGTCTCCGAAAGCGGGCCTGTGATATAACGGCGGGCATTATCGCCCATAACTGGAAGCCTGCCATGAACCACAAGGCCGAGGCACATTTCGTGCCCTTGAATATCGCGGTGTTGACCGTCAGCGACACCCGCAGCCTGGATACCGACACCTCCGGCCAGCTGTTTGTCGACCGCCTGCAGGCCGCCGGCCACCAGCTCGCTGCACGGGTTTTGCTCAAGGACGATCTGTACAAAATTCGCGCCCAGGTTGCTACCTGGATTGCCGAAGACCAGGTGCAGGTGGTGCTGATTACTGGCGGCACCGGCTTTACCGGCCGTGACAGTACGCCGGAAGCGGTGAGCTGTTTGCTGGATAAGCAGGTGGATGGTTTTGGTGAGCTGTTCCGGCAGATTTCCGTGCCTGATATCGGCACCTCGACCATTCAATCCCGCGCCCTGGCTGGCCTGGCTAACGGCACCCTGGTGTGCTGCCTGCCGGGTTCGACCAATGCCTGCCGCACTGCCTGGGATGGCATCCTCGGTGAGCAGCTGGATAACCGTCATCGCCCGTGCAATTTTGTCCCGCACCTCAAGTCGGTGGCCGCCTGCGAGAGCCGTGGATGAGCGGCTGTGACAAGCCGGGATTGATGCCCGTTGAGGCGGCGTTGGCGCGTTTGCTGGCCCAGGCTGAGACCAGCGCGATTGTTGAATGCGAGCGGGTCAATCTGAGCGACGCCGCTGGCCGGGTATTGGCCGAGCCGCTGGTTGCTGCGCTTGATCTGCCGCCTTGGGACAACAGCGCCATGGATGGCTACGCCTTGCGCCTGGCCGATTGGAGTGGCGAGCCGCTGGTCGTCAGTCAACGTATCCAGGCCGGTAGCGCGCCGCAGCCGTTACAGCCTGGCACCTGCGCGCGGATCTTTACCGGCGCGCCATTGCCGGCCGGCGCCGATAGCGTGGAAATGCAGGAAAACGCCGTGCTCGACGAAGACGGCCGCGTTGCCTTTAGCGAGCCGCTCAAGCTCGGGCAGAACGTGCGCGCCCAGGGGCAGGAAACCCGTATCGGCGATTCGGTATTGCCGGCCGGCACGCGTCTGGGCCCGATTGAACTGGGGCTGGCTGCGTCCCTGGGTTGCGCCGAATTGACCGTACGCCGGCGGCCACGCGTGGCTGTGCTGTCTACGGGGGATGAGCTGGTCGAACCGGGCCAGCCGCTGGGGCCCGGGCAGATCTACAACAGCAACCGACGTTTACTGATTGCCTGGCTGCAACGTCTGGGTTGCGAGGTGGTGGACGGCGGCATTCTGCTTGATGACCTGGAACTGACCCGCGCGGCGCTAGGTGCTTTAAGTGATGTCGACCTGATCCTCTCCACCGGCGGGGTGTCGGTAGGCGAGGCGGATTTCCTGGGTATGGCCCTGCGTGAAGAGGGCGAACTGGCGCTGTGGAAATTGGCGATCAAACCGGGAAAACCGCTGACCTGCGGGCAGTTCCGTGGCGTGCCGGTGATCGGCCTGCCGGGCAACCCGGCCTCGACGCTGGTGACCTTCGGTTTGCTGGCGCGGCCGTATCTGCTGCGCCGCCTTGGCGTGCAGCGGGTCGAGCCTTTGGGCTTTCCGATGCCGGCCGGTTTCGCTTGGAGCAAGCCGGGCAATCGCCGCGAATACCTGCGTGCGCGTCTGGAGAATGGCCGCGTGGTGCCTTACTCGAACCAGAGTTCCGGGGTGCTGCGCAGCGCCGCTTGGGCCGAGGGTTTTGCCGAAGTGTTGGAAAACACCACGCTGGCCGAGGGCGATAGCCTGAGGTTTATTCCGCTTAGCGAGATTCTTGGGTAGGACCTGGCTGGCTTTATGGTGGATGAAAACAGCGTCATCCACCCTACGGTGATGGTGTAGCGCGTGCCTGGGAGTAGGGTGGATGGCACTTCACCCATCCACCATGGGTGTCAGCTATTGCGCCGGCTTTCGCGAAATTCGCCCGGCGTCTGCCCAGTCCAGCCTTTGAAACTGCGGTGGAACGAGCGTGACTCGGTAAAGCCCAGGTAGCTGGCGATATCCTGAATCGCCAGGTCGCTGCGCAGCAGGTAGTGCTCGGCCAGTTCCTGGCGAAGTTCATCGAGAATCTGCTGGTAGCTGGTGCCGGCCAGCTGCAGATGACGCTGCAGGGTGCGCACCGTCATATTGAATTTCTCCGCCACCCGTTCCTTGCGCGGCAAACCATCCCTGAGCAGCAGGCGCAGGGCGTTCTTCACCCGTTGCGGCAGCGGCTCGTTGTCGTCCAGTCCGGCCATCAGGGTCAGTGCGTGTTCTTCCAGGGTGCGCAACAGGTTGGCGTCGGCCTGGCGCAGCGGCACGGCGAGGTATTCCAGCGGCACGATCAGCGCATTGCTGCTTTGCTCGAAGCGGATCGGGCAGCCGAAAATCGCCTGGTACTCGGCAATATCGACGCCCTCAGGTGGGGCGTGCTCGAACCATACCTCCCGCGGCGAACTGTCCGAATCGGAGATCCAGCGCGCATAGAGCAACCACGAAGCCAGTACGTTCTCCACCATATGCCGGCGGATCGGTTCAGCCTGATGACGGCAGGTCCAGATCAGGCGAACGTGGTCTGCGCCTGCCTCGACCCGGCTGACGCCCATATCACCCACCAATTTTTCATAAGGCACGATGCGGCTCATGGCCTCACCGAGGGTCGCGCAGTTCATGGTGATATAGCCCAGCACGCTCCAGGAGCCTGGCTGCACAAAGCGCGCGCAATGCAGGCCGAACAGCGGGTCATTGGAGACGCGCAGCAGGTGCGCAAGCAGGCGCTCATGGGTTTCGCTGGGGATGCGCCGGCTGTTGTCCGCCAGGTCCTCGGCTGTGAGCCCGGCCGCCGTCAGGGCCTGGTCGATATCCAGATCCAATTGCTCGGCGTGGCGCAGGTACTTAAGCAGGGAGGGGACTGAGGTGTAGCCGAGGTTGTCGGTCATCTTCTTATTCTGAATGTCTTGATTGGCGATAGCGCCTGTCCCGATTCGACAGTGACGCCCTGACGCGGCCAGCTAGTATAGGCAGCCATCGAGGGTGACTGAAATATCCGGGAGACACAGATGCGACGTTGGAACGGCTGGGGTGATGAAGCAACAGTGGTGGAACTGCCGGCCCATGGCGAGGCTTTTCTCGCTGAACTGGTCGGCCCTGGCCAGTTGCTTGCCGATGCCAGCCTGGAGCAGGTGCTGGCGACGGTGCCGACCTCGCGTTTGCAGGCCCATCCGCTGATCTGTCTGAATGCCGAAGACCGCCTGCGCCACGCCCGTGGCCAGAGCCTGCCGGACTGGCTGGCGATGCGTTCCGGTGATTTTGGTGTGTTCCCCGATGGCGTCGCTTATCCGGAGAGCGCCGCGCAGATCCGCGAGTTGCTAGCCTGGGCCAGCCAGCAGGATCTGATCGTGATTCCCTACGGCGGCGGCACCTCGGTGGCCGGGCATATCAACCCGCAGGCCGGCAGCAAACCGGTGCTAACCCTGTCGCTTGAGCGCATGGGCAAGCTGATCGAGATCGACCACGACAGCCTGATCGCCACTTTCGGCCCCGGTGCCACTGGCCCGCAGGTGGAAAGCCAGTTGCGCGCCCAGGGCTACACCCTCGGTCATTTCCCGCAGTCCTGGGAGCTGTCGACCCTCGGCGGTTGGGTGGCCAGCCGCTCCAGCGGCCAGCAATCGCTGCGCTACGGGCGCATCGAACAGCTGTTTGCCGGCGGTAAGGTCGAGACCTTCGCCGGCACCCTGGAGATTCCGACCTTCCCGGCTTCTGCCGCCGGCCCCGACCTGCGTGAAATCCTGATGGGTTCGGAAGGGCGCTTCGGCATCATTTCCGAGGTCAAGGTGCGCATCACTCGCCTGGCCGAACAGGAGCATTTCTATGCGGTGTTCCTGCCCAACTGGCAGCAGGCGCTGAACGCTATTCGCAGCCTGGCTCAGGCGCGGGTGCCGCTGTCGATGCTGCGCCTGTCCAACGCCATCGAAACCCAGACTCAGCTGGCCCTGGCCGGCCATCCGCAGCAGATCGCCTGGCTGGAGAAATACCTGGCCCTGCGCGGCGCCCGTGAGGGCAAGTGCATGCTGACTTTCGGCGTGACCGGCAGCCGCACACAGAACGCCGCCTCGCTGAAACAGGCGAAGAAGTTGCTGAAGAGCTTTGGTGGCGTATTTACCGGCACTTTGCTGGGCAAAAAATGGGCAGAAAACCGCTTCCGTTTCCCCTACCTGCGTCATGGCCTGTGGGCAGCCGGCTACGCGGTGGACACCCTGGAAACCGCCACCGACTGGAGTAATGTCGACAGCTTGCTGAACAAGGTCGAAACCAGCCTGCGCACTGGCCTGAGCGAGGAGGGCGAGCAGGTGCATGTGTTTACCCACCTGTCCCACGTCTACAACCAAGGCTCAAGCATTTACACCACCTATGTGTTCCGTCCTGGCAATAGCTACGCCGAGGCCATGGCGCGCTGGCACAAGCTCAAGCACGCCGCCAGCCTGACCATCGCCGAGAACCGCGGCACCATTAGCCATCAGCACGGCGTCGGTCGCGATCACGCGCCTTACCTGCCGGTGGAGAAGGGCGAACTGGGCATGGCCACGCTCAAGGCCTTGGCCGGGCATTTCGACCCCGAGCAGCGCCTGGCACCTGGCGTGCTCCTGCAGGATTGATGATGACTCAGTGGAACGCCGCCTGGCGCGAACAGGCCTTGCCTGAGCTGGCCGCACGCGACTGGGACTTGATCGTGGTGGGCGGCGGTATCAGCGGTGCCGGGATTCTGCGTGAAGCAGCGCGGCGCGGCTGGAAATGCCTGTTGCTGGAACAGCGCGACTTCGCCTGGGGCACTTCCAGTCGCTCCTCGAAGATGGTGCATGGCGGGCTGCGCTATATCGCCAAGGGCCAGTTTGCTCTGACCCGGGATTCGGTGCGCGAGCGCCAGCGCCTGCTGCAGGAAGCGCCGGGGTTGGTCGACCCCTTGAGTTTTCTTATGGCGCATTACCAGGGTGGCTTTCCTGGCCCCAAGGTATTTGGCGGGCTGCTGGCGGTGTATGACGCCCTGGCCGGCAAGCGCAATCATCTGTACTACCCCTTGCAGCAGCTGCGCTACCTGGCCCCAGGCCTGAAGGAAGACGGCCTGCTCGGTGGTACACGGTTTTTCGATGCGGTGACCGACGATGCGCGGCTGGTGCAGCGCGTACTGGGCGAGGCCCGTGCCGAAGGCGGCGAAGCGCTGAATGGCATACGCGTGGTCGAGTTGCTGCGCGAGGGTGGGCGGGTCACCGGCCTGCTTGCCGAAGATGTTGAAAGCGGCCTGCAGTATCGCTTCAAGACTCGCGCCGTGGCGCAGGCCACCGGTGCCTGGGCCGATCAGCTGCGGCAGAAAACCGGGCTGGAGCATATCCGCCCACTGCGCGGCAGCCACCTGCTGCTGGCGGCCTGGCGCTTACCGGTGGCGCATGCCTTTAGCTTCATGCACGCGTCTGATAAACGCCCGGTATTTGTCTTCCCTTGGGAAGGCGCAACGGTGATTGGCACCACTGATCTGGATCACCCGGCCCCGTTGGCTGAAGAAGCACGGATCAGTCCGGACGAAGTCACTTATCTGCTCGATGCCTGCGCTCAGCAGTTTCCCGCAGCCGGGATAGGTGCGGCCGATGTGCTGTCGACTTGGGCCGGCGTGCGCCCGGTGGTCAGCGATGGTGAACCGGGACGCAAACCCTCGGATGAAAAGCGTGAGCATGCGCTGTGGGTCGAGCCCGGCTGCGTCACGCTGGCCGGCGGCAAGCTGACCACCTTCCGCCTGCTGGCCCTGGAAGTGCTGCAGGCCTGCGCAACCATGGTCGGGCGTACGGTGGATGACCAGGGCGCGGCGACCTTTGCAGCGGTGCCCAGCCAACCAATGCCAACCCTAAGCCCAGCTCAGCAGAAGCGCCTGATCGGTCGTTATGGCCGAGCGCTGCCGCAATTGCTTGCGCTGCTCGAAGAGCTAGGCGTCGAGCAGGTGGCCGGCACGGATACGCTGTGGGCCGAAATGGCCTGGGCCGCCGAGCAGGAGCTGGTGCTGCACCTGGATGATCTGCTACTGCGCCGCACCCGCCTTGGCCTGTTGTTGGCTCAGGGCGCAGCGGCCGAGCTGCCGAATGTGCGTGCGTTGTGTCAGGCCCGCCTGGGTTGGAGTGATGCGCGCTGGCAGCAGGAAGAAACGGATTATTTGGCGTTGTGGCAGCAGTGCTACAGCTTGCCGGCATCGAAATGATGGGTATCGCCTTGCTCCACCCATCCTACATAGCCCGCGTTCGACCGTAGGATGGGTTGAGCGCAGCGATACCAATCAGGCGGTAGCCCGGATGCAATCCGGGAACGATCATCCCGGATTGCATCCGGGCTATAACAAGAAGGATTGTGCCTTGAGCGATAAAAACTACCTGCTGGCCATCGACAACGGCACCCAGAGTATCCGGGCGCTGTTGTTCGATCTTCAGGGCAACCTGCTCGGCAAGGGCAAGGTGGAGCTTGAGGCCTACTACTCCAAACAGCCCGGCTGGGCCGAGCAGGACCCCGAGTATTACTGGGCCAGCCTCGGTGAGGCCTGCGCTCAGCTGTGGCAACAGGTGGAGATCGACCGCAGTCACATCCGTGGCGTATCGCTGACCACCCAGCGCGGCACCCTGATCAATGTCGATCAGCAGGGCCAACCGCTGCGCCCGGCCATGCTCTGGCTCGATCAGCGCCAGGCCAAGGTCGAAGGGCGGATCACCGGGCCCTGGGGCTGGCTGTTCAAGATCGCCGGAGTACAGGCCACTGTGGATTACTTTCGCGCCCAGGCCGAGGTCAACTGGATCGCCCAGAACCAGCCGGACATCTGGGCCAATACCCACAAGGTGCTGCTGCTCTCGGGGTTTCTTACTCACCGGCTGTGCGACCGGTTTGTCGACTCGGTGGGCTGTTGCGTGGCCTATCTGCCGTTCGACTACAAAGGCTTGCAGTGGGCCAAGGACAGCGACTGGAAGTGGCAGGCCATGCCGGTGCGCCGTGAGCAGTTGCCTGAGTTACGCAAGCCGGGTGAGTTGCTCGGCCATATCACGGCAGCCGCCAGCCGCCACACTGGTATTCCCGAAGGCCTGCCACTGATTGCTGCCGGCGCCGACAAGGCCTGTGAGGTGCTTGGCGCTGGCGGGGTCGAGGCGAGCACGGCCTGTTTGTCCTATGGCACCACGGCGACGATTAACACCACGCGCAGCAACTACCTGGAAACCATCCCGCTGATTCCGCCATACCCCTCGGCGATTCCCGATCACTTCAATACCGAGGTGATGATCTATCGCGGCTTCTGGATGGTCAGCTGGTTTAAGCAGGAATTCGGCCTGCGCGAAATGCAGCGGGCCAAGGAGCTGGGCGTCGAGCCTGAGGCATTATTCGATGAGCTGGTCAATAGTGTGCCAGCCGGCTCCATGGGCCTGATGCTGCAGCCGTACTGGTCGCCGGGCATCCGCGAACCAGGGCTTGAGGCCAAGGGTTCGATCATCGGTTTTGGCGATGTGCACACCCGTGCGCACATCTACCGGGCGATTCTGGAAGGGTTGGCTTATGCCCTACGCCAGGGCAAGGAGAAGATCGAGAAGCGTTCGGGCACGAAAATTACCCGCCTGCGCGTCTCCGGTGGCGGCTCGCAGAGCGATGCGGCGATGCAGCTGACCGCCGATATCTTTGGCCTGCCGGCCGAGCGCCCGCATTTGTATGAAACCAGCGGTTTGGGCGCGGCGATCAACTGCGCGGTGGGCCTGGGGTTGCATCCGGATTACCCGACAGCGATCAAAGCCATGACCCGGGTCGGTGACGTGTTCACACCCAATCCAGAAGCGCAGCGCGTGTATCAGCAGCTATACACGCAGGTCTATCAGCGTATGTACAAGCAACTGAAGCCGCTGTATCAGACGATTCGTAAAATCACCGGTTACCCGGCGTAGGATGGGTTGAGCAAAGCGATACCCATCGGCATATCGATGGGTTACGCCTTTGGCTAACCTGCGCGGCCCGACCCATCCTACGGGCCAAGCCATCACCGCTGTTAGGCCACATCCACCAGGATGATTTCGCTGTCTTCGATAGCCATCACCCGGATCACCTCGACATCGCTGACTGCCACCCCATCACGGGCCTGAGCGCTGACGCCGTTGACCTCGATGCTGCCGCTGGCGGCCACCAGATAAGCCCGGCGCGCTGCACCAATCGGGTACTCGGTGCTCTGGCCTGCTTGCAGGGTAGCGGCGGCCATCCGTGCGTTGGTGCGGATCGGCAGGGCGTCCTGGTCTTCGGCAAAGCCGCTGGCCAGGGTGACGAAGGTGCCGGCGCGTTCACCTTTGGGGAACGGCTTGGCGCCCCAGGATGGCGGCAGGCCCGACTGGTTGGGCTGAATCCAAATCTGGAAGATCTTGGTGGTGGTGTCTTCCAGGTTGTATTCGCTGTGTGCAATCCCGGTGCCGGCGCTCATTACCTGCACATCACCGGCTTCGGTACGGCCATGGTTTCCCAGGTTGTCCTTGTGGGTGATGGCCCCTTGGCGTACATAGGTGATGATTTCCATATCGCGGTGCGGATGGGTTGGAAAGCCCGTCTGCGGCGCGATTTCATCATCGTTCCAGACCCGCAGTGGCCCCCAGCTCATGCGCTCTGGGTCATAGTATTCGGCAAAGGAAAAGTGATGACGGGCATTCAGCCAGCCGTGATGGGCACCGCCGAGCTCGGCGAGGGGGCGTACTTCGATCATCTGCATATCCTCATTGATAACACCGGCTGTTGGCGGCAGTGTTGGTGGGCGATGGACAGATGATCTAATAAATCAATACGATTAAAAATGCGTAAATATTGAGCTTAATAATCAGATTATTTGATGTTTTATGCGTGGCTAGCAAGCTAGCGCAACCCCAAGCCGTGTCGCTGAGTCTTTACCTAGAAGCGTGAAAAGGATGCCGGGAATGCAAGAACGTAAAGCGCTGCTGATTCTGCATGGCAAGCAAACCCTCAATGCCGAGGTGCGTGCTGCCGTGCAGGCGCGTCGTGAAGAGGGCTGGCAGCTGGATGTGCGAGTTACCTGGGAAGGCGGCGATGCGCAGCGTCTGGTCAATGAGGCGTTGCAGGCCGGTTATCCGACCCTGATTGCCGGCGGTGGTGATGGCACCCTGCGCGATGTGGCCGAAGCCATGGCACTGGCAAAAACCCAGGCCAGCCTGGCGCTGTTGCCACTGGGTACGGCCAATGATTTTGCCCGTGCCGCCGGCGTGCCGCTTGAGCCTTTGGCGGCGTTGGCCTTGTTGGATAGGCCGGCGCAGCCAATCGATCTGGGCGAAGTCGACGGTCAAGTGTTTCTCAATATGGCCACCGGCGGTTTTGGTTCCAACGTCACCGCCAATACCTCAGAAGACCTCAAGCGCGTACTTGGTGGCGCGGCTTATTTTTTGACAGGGCTGACTCGTTTTGCCGAAGTGCAGTCGTCGTTCGGCCGCTTTACCGGGCCGGATTTTCAATGGGAGGGCGAGTTTCTTGCCCTCGGCATCGGCAATGGTCGCCAGGCCGGCGGCGGGCATGTGCTGTGCCCGCAGGCGTGGGTCAATGATGGCTTGCTGGATATCTGCATCGTGCCGGCGGCGGCTGATGTGGTCGGCACCCTGGGCACGCTGCTGTCTGGCGGTATCAACGGTTTGCAGAGCGTGGCCTTGAGCGCGCGGCTGCCTTGGCTGGAGGTCGAGGCAGCGCAAGGCCTGGATCTCAATCTGGATGGCGAGCCGATGGAAAGTCGCAAGCTGCGCTTTGCGGTAATGCCGAACGCGCTGCGCGTGCATTTGCCGGAAAATTCGTTGCTGTTGGTGGAATAAGCCGGGCGGTACTGTCGCCTGGCTGGTCTCGTCGCTGCGCTTGTCGCATGATGGCGCAGCGCCATCTGCCTTCAGATGCGCGGCAGATGGCCGATACACCAGGGCATGGCTATTTGAGCTAGGCTAGATCGATAAGTGAACAGGAGCGCATGATGGCCGGCATTCTCGACTCAGTGAACCAACGCACCCAGCTGGTGGGTGAGAACCGCCTGGAAATCCTCATGTTCCGCCTGGCGGGTCGGCAGTTGTTTGCGATCAACGTATTCAAGGTGCAGGAAGTTCTGCAGATGCCCAAACTGACCCTGATGCCGCAGCGGCACCGGTTTGTCTGTGGCGTGGTTAACCTGCGCGGGCAAACGCTGCCGGTGATCGACCTGTCCCAAGCCATCGGCATGCGCCCGATAGTGCCGGATGAGCGCAGCACCATCATCGTCACCGAGTACAACCGTTCGGTGCAGGCTTTTTTGGTTGGTGGGGTCGAGCGCATCCTCAATCTCAACTGGGAATCCATCCTGCCGCCGCCGGGCGGGGCAGGGCGTCAGCATTACCTGACTGCCATCACCAAGGTTGAAGACCAGATCGTCGAAGTCATCGACGTGGAAAAGGTGCTGGCGGAAATCAGCCCGATGAGCACCAAGGTTTCCCCGGAAAAACTCGCCGATCCGCTGCTGGAATACGCCAAGGGCCGCGAAGTGCTGCTGGTGGACGATTCCAACGTGGCCATGAGTCAGCTCAAGGGCACCATGGCGCAACTGGATATTCGTTGCCACGCCGCCAGTGATGGCCTGCGCGCGCTGAACCTGTTGAAAAGCTGGGCTGACGCAGGGGTTGATGTGCACGAGAAGCTGCTGATGGTGATCACCGATGCGGAAATGCCGGAGATGGATGGCTACCGCCTGACCACCGAAATCCGCAACGATTCACGCCTCAAGGACTTGTATGTGGTGCTGCACACCTCGCTGTCCGGCAGCTTCAACGAAGCTATGGTGAAGAAGGTCGGCTGCGACAACTTCCTCTCCAAATTTCAGCCGGACAAACTGGTGGATGTGGTGCACGAGCGCTTGGCGCTGATCCACCAGCAGGAGTAGCGCTGGCCAGGGCTGCGCTACTCGCCAAGGCGCTGGCGCAGTCGCTCGATGCGTTCGCGGTTGACGTCGAAATCCGCATAGCCCAGCCGCGATGCCGAGCGCACATCCACGGCGCTCGCGCCGATCATAAATTCCACATCATCGACAAAGCGCATCAGCTTGCTGCTGAACTCCGCGCGCAGGTAACCCGGCGCTTCCTCTACAAGGCTTACGCGTGACTCTTCACTGAGTAGCGCTTTGAGGTGTGCCTGGGTTTCTTCGGTTGAGCCTTTCAGCGGCAGCGGCGCAATGGCGTGTCGCGCGTCACTGGCCTGGCTGTTTACGCAGTTCGGTGAGTCTGGGCAGGCGCTCAGTTGGCCGTTATGGATGCCCAGGTTATCCGGCGCGGTGCCGCTGCAGGCGCTGAGCAGCACCAGCAGCGGCAGGGCCAAGACGGGCTTGTGAGCGCGGCGGGTTGCTCGTATAAGTGCGTTTTGCCAAACGGAAGCTGGGCTCATGTTGCATCTCTCCGGGTTGTACCGTTATCCACTGAAATCGGCGGCAGGCGAGGTCTTGCGCGAAACGGCGCTGGACGCCTTGGGCGTGCAGGGTGATCGTCGCTGGATGGTAGTCGATGCTGAAAGTGGGCGCTTCCTTACGCAACGTTTGCTGGCGCAGATGACTCAGTTGCAGGCGCGCTGGTTGGGCAGCACGCATCTGCAACTGAGTGCACCAGGTATGGCCGAGCTGCAGGTGGCGGTGCCGGATGAGCAGGCACCGCTGCGCGGTGTGACGATCTGGCGCGACAGCTTGCAAGTAGCGGATGCCGGTGATCAGGCGGCGCAGTGGCTGAGCCAGTTTCTCGGCCGTGCCTGCCGCCTGGTGCAGGTGTCAGAGCCGCGTGCGCGGCAGGTCGATACGGCCTATGCCGAGGTGGGCAACAAGGTGGCGTTTGCCGATGGCTTCCCTTTGCTGCTGATCGGTCAGGCATCGCTGGATGATCTGTCTGCGCGGGTCGGTCGGTCGTTGCCGATGCTGCGTTTTCGCCCCAATCTGGTGGTCAGCGGCAGCGAGCCCTATGCCGAGGACAGTTGGAAGCGCATCCGCATCGGTGAGCTGGAGTTTCGTGTGGTCAAGGGTTGCTCGCGCTGCATCATGACCACTCTCGACCCGCAGACCGGCGAGCGCAGTGCGGATCGCGAACCGCTGAGCACCCTGAAAACCTACCGTGAGCGTGACGGCGAAGTGTACTTCGGGCAGAACCTGATCGCCTGTGACAAGGGGCACTTGCGCTTGGATATGCCGGTGCAGGTGCTGGAATAGGCGGGCAAGGCACGCGCAACAGGTGCTGTTGAGCGTGCCTGTTAGCTGTTATTGGTCGAAGTAACGTTCGTGCCAGGCTACCAGTGGCTGCGGCGCGTTGAGCTTCTCGCCGTAGATCACCGAGTAGGACAGCACGTTCTGCACGTACTGGCGCGTTTCATCAAACGGAATGTTCTCGATCCACACGTCATACGACAGGTGATCCGCACCGCGTAGCCACTGCCGGACACGGCCTGGGCCGGCGTTGTAGGCGGCAGACGCCAGTACGCGGTTGCCGTTGAACTGACCGTAGATCTGGCTCAGGTAGGCCGCACCCAGCTGAATATTGATATCCGGGCGATACGCCAGCTGCGGCGATGACAGTGGAATACCAAAGCGCTTGGCAGTTTCCTTGGCGGTGGCCGGCATCAGCTGCATCAGACCCATGGCGCCGACGTGGGATTTGGCATCGGCCATAAAGGCGCTTTCCTGGCGGGTGATGGCAAATACCCAGCTGGAGTGAATGTCTCGGTTCTTCGCTTCACGCACCAACTGGTCGCGGTGGGCCATCGGAAAGCGTACGTCCAGATCGTCCCAGTACTGCGCCTGGCTGATGGTACGAATGGCTGGGAAGTACCAGCCCATCTCGTAGGCCAGGCGCGCCTGGGCGACCATTTCGTCACGGCTAAACAGGCGGCTGACGTTGTACCACTCGCGCCTGCCATCGGCGACCTGGCCACGGGCGTGGAACTCCAAGGCACGGCGAATCGCCGCTGAGTTGCGTACTTTCTGGATGGTCTGCGGGCTCAGCGCCAGCGGCTTGTTATTCAGCTGGTAGGGCGCCTGCACCTGGTCGGCGGCCATAAAGCCGTAGAAATCACGTTCCTTGGCCAGCGCCTGGTACAGCACTTTCGGTTCCTGGCTGTTGGGTTGCGCCAGTTGCAGGCTGCGTGCCTGCCAGTAGCGCCAGCGGTTAGTGTTGCCCAGCTCGGCCGGCATCTGGCGCGTTAGCTGGTTGGCCTCATCCCAACGGCCCAGGCGCAGCAGCAGGCGGGCGCGCCATTCACTGACAGTGTTGTCGCGCAGCTCAGGGTCGTACTTGGCCATGACTTGCAGCGCGCGGGCATCGAAACGCTTGGCCAGGGTCAGGCCGATTTCGCGGGCGATGGCGACCTGTTCCTCGCTGGAGAACTTCATCCGTTGGGCATAGCCGTCGAGCAGCTTGAGTGCGCTTTCCGGGTCCTGGCGGGCCAGGCGGCGCAGGCCCAGGCCAACCACATCGGCCATGGCCGGGTCGGTTTGGGTAAAGCGTGCGGTTTGCTTAAGTAGCTCAGGTTTCTGTGCTACCTCCAGCAGGCTTTTGCCGTGGTTACCCAAGGTCGGCATGGTCTTGATCAGGTGAGTGACCAGGCCATAGTTGCGGGCTTCGGCCGCCAGTTTGGCGCGCTGCCAGCGCTTCTGTTCGGTGAGCTGGCCTTCAGCGGCCCACAGTGCGAACAGCGGATCGCAGGCGTTGGGCTGAGATTTACCCACCAGCCAGAGTTTCTCGGCAGTGGCACTGCCTTCGGCGCGCATGCCATGGCTCAGCTGGTATTGGCCATACAAACAGTCGAGCTCGGTGAAATTCAGCGCCGGGTCGTAGTAGTTGATAAAGGTTTTCCACTCGCCGCGCTCGGCCAGCCAGCGCAGCCAGCGCAGCTTCATCCAGCTGATCTGCGGCAGGTCGCCATGTTCGGCGAGGAATTTCTCGATTTCGTCATTGCTCGCCCATTTCAGTCGGGCGGTCAGTTCGTCATACGCCAGGTACGGCTCCAGCGGATAGTCACGCAGGGCGCTGGCATAGCGCTGGTAAGGGCCTTTGTCGCCCTTGGCCAGTGCGGCTTTGGCTTGGTCGTAATATTGACGTTGTTGCGTCAGGGTGGCGGCCTGGGCCGCAGAGACGCTCAGGGAGGAAACCAACAGGCAGGACAGCAGGCTGAACAGGGGACCGCGCATGACACTTCCAGGCAAATAGTGCGTATGGCCCTAGCTTAGTCGTTTGCCTATGGGCGGTGAAGGCGCAAAGCGTTTCAACGCGTAATTGTCGGCACTAATCGCCCTTGAGCCTTGGCCAGCGCGCTAGAGCGCTTGCTGCCAGGGCGGCGTATGGTCAGGGAGAATTTAGCGCGCCTGGCGCTGAAATTGCCTGCTCGGCCTGTGTGCTTCTCGGTTAGAATGCGCGCCCTGTTTTGCGGGTGCCTTGGGCAGCTGCGGATGATTTTCTGGGTGTTCCAGGTTACCGCTGTGCGCTGAATGCAACGAAGCCGTTGCTCGGCCGCGGTTTTACCGGCTTTCACCCGTCGTTTTTTGTTGAGGCGTGCCATGACCCTGCTCAAGTTCACCGATATTTCCCTGGCCTACGGCGCAATGCCGCTATTGGACAAGGTGTCTTGGCAGATCGCCCGTGGCGAGCGGGTGTGCATCATTGGCCGCAACGGCACCGGCAAGTCGAGCATGATGAAGCTGGTCAAGGGCGACCAGAAGGCCGATGACGGCGCCGTTTGGCGCGCACCGGGGTTGAAGATCGGCGAGTTGCCGCAGGAGTTGCCACAGGCTGATGATCGCACCGTGTTTGATGTGGTCGCCCAGGGCCTGGACGGTGTGGGTGAGCTACTCGCGCAGTACCACCACTTGGCGCAGAACTGTGTCACTGAAGCCGATCTGGACAAGCTCATGCATGTGCAGCAGGACCTTGAAGCCCGTGACGGCTGGCGTTTGCAGCAACTGGTCGACAGCACCCTGAGCCGCCTGCAACTGCCGGCCGACAAGACCCTTGCTGAGCTGTCCGGCGGCTGGCGTCGCCGCGTGCTACTGGCTCAGGCGCTGGTGTCCGAGCCGGATCTGCTGCTGCTCGACGAACCCACCAACCACCTGGATATCGGCGCGATTGCCTGGCTCGAAGAAGCCTTGACCGATTTCCAGGGGGCAGTGCTGTTTATCACCCACGACCGTTCCTTCCTGCAGAACCTGGCCACGCGCATCCTCGAACTGGACCGTGGCGGCTTGATCGACTGGAACGGCGACTACGCCAGTTTCCTGGTACACAAGGAAGCCACCCTGGCCGCCGAAGAGACCGCCAACGCGCTGTTCGACAAACGCCTGGCCCAGGAAGAAGTGTGGATTCGCCAGGGCATCAAGGCCCGCCGCACCCGTAACGAAGGCCGCGTGCGCGCACTCAAAGCCCTGCGCGTGGAGCGCAGCGAGCGCCGTGAGCGTACCGGCAAGGCCAATATCATGCTGGAAACTGCAGAGAAATCCGGCAAGCAGGTGATGGTGCTGGAAAACGTCAGCTTTGCGCATCCAGGTGGGCCGTTCCTGATCAAGGACTTCTCCATGGTGCTGCAGCGCGGCGACCGTATCGGCCTGCTCGGGGCCAACGGTACCGGCAAAACCACTCTGCTCAAGCTGATGCTCGGCGGTTTGCAGCCCACCAGCGGTGAAGTGGCCGAAGGCACACGCATCGATGTGGCTTATTTTGACCAATTGCGTCACCAGCTCGACCTGGAAAAGACCGTGATCGATAACGTCGCCGAAGGCCGCGACTTTATCGAGATCGATGGGCAGAACCGCCATGTGCTGAGCTACCTGGGCGACTTCCTGTTCAGCCCGCAGCGTGCGCGTACACCGGTTAAGGCGCTGTCTGGCGGTGAGCGGGCACGTCTTTTGCTCGCCAAGCTGTTCAGCAAACCGGCCAACCTGCTGGTGCTGGACGAACCGACCAACGACCTCGACGTGGAAACCCTGGAATTGCTGGAAGAAGTGCTGCTGACCTTCCCGGGCACCGTGCTGATGGTTAGCCACGACCGGGCCTTCCTCGACAACGTGGTGACCAGCACTCTGGTCTTCGAGGGCGAAGGGCGCGTGCGCGAATACGTCGGCGGTTACCAGGATTGGCTGCGTCAAGGCGGTTCGCCGCGCCTGCTGGGGGTGGGTGAAAGCAAAGCCGGTAAGCCTGAACTAGCCTCTGCAGTGGTTCCGACGCCAGTTGCGGAGGAACCTGCGGCTGCCGCTTCAAGCAAGAAAAAGCTCAGTTACAAGCTGCAGCGCGAGTTGGAAGCCATTCCAGGGCAGATTGATGTGCTCGAGGGGCAGGTCGCCAGCTTGCAGGAGCAGATCGGTTCGTCAAGTTTCTATCAGCAGCCTGCGGAAAAGACCGCTGAGGTGCTGGCGAAACTGCAGGCCGTACAGCATGAGCTGGAACTATTGGTCGAGCGTTGGGCCGAGCTGGAAGGTTAAACCCGATGTATTAGTACGTAACGCGCTCAAACAGGATTTTGAGACTTCTGGCGGAGACAGACATGGCCATCGAGTACCGCATCACTCTCGACGACAATCATCAGTTCAGCTATAGGATCGAGCTGGATCGGGTGTATGAGGCAGAGGCTGCGCAGAGCGCCCCGGCCTGGACGCGTCTTGAATACCAGCAGTGCAGCAATTGCCCGCTGAGCAAGGACAACTTCAGTCATTGCCCGGCGGCTGTCGACCTGCACCGGGTTATCGAGGATTTCCAGGGCCTGCCTGCGTTCAAGAAGGTAGCTGTATGGGTGCGTACACCTGAGCGCGAGTACAACAAGCAGGTGGGCCTCGAAGAGGGGCTGCGTGCGCTACTCGGGGTGATCATGGCAACCAGTGCCTGCCCGGTGCTGGGTAAGCTCAAACCCATGGCGCAGCATCACCTGCCGTTCGCCAATAGTCAGGAGTTCATCCTGCGTACGGTGTCGTTGTACCTGACGCAGCAGTACTTCAATTTGCGCGAGGGGCGCACTGCGGATTGGGAATTGAAAGGCCTGGTGCGCATGTTTCAGCAGCTGCAACTGGTCAATCAGGCGTTCTGGCAGCGCATTCACGCCACCTGCGAGGGTGACTCCAACCTCAAGGCGTTCCTGACTTTCTTCTCCATGGCCTCGAGCATGACCTATTCGCTGGAAACCCAGCTGCAGAAGATTCGCCCGCTGGTCATGAGCTCACCCGATAGCGGTGAATAACGCGGCGACGTTATTCACCCGCAGCTTGCGTCAGCCGTTTTTTTTCAGGCGCACGGCCAGCACATCGCAGGGCGCGCCGTGCAGCACGTCATTGGCCGTTGAGCCCAGCAGCAGCGCCAGGCCGTGGCGGCCGTGGCTGCCGACGACGATCAGGTCGCACTGCTGTTCTTCGGCCAGGCGATGGATTTCCTGGCGCGGTTGGCCGTAGGCCAGGTGGCGATGTTCGGCGCTCAGGTCGGGATACTTCCCGGAAAACTTGTCCAGGCGCTCGCGGGCCTGGTCGAATTGCTGTTGTTGCAGCATCGACAGGTCCATTGGTACGTCGCCGCCAAAGGCCATGGCCATGGGCTCGACGATATGCACCACAGACAATTTGGCCCCGCTGCTGGCGGCCAGTTTCTGCGCGCGGTGCATAACCGGGTCGCATTCCTCGGTAAGGTCGACGGCGACCAGAATGTGCTGGTAAGGCATGGGGTAACTCTCCTTGCAAGTGGATCAATGGTTTTAGTATGGCCGTCCTGAGCGCTGATGACAGGCTTTTGCCGGTGAGATAACGATATGAGTCCCTGGTTTCTGCTTTTGCTCCTGGCTTTTTTGCTCAGCCCGCTGGCCTGGCTGGTGCCCTCGCGCCATCAGCGTGGGCAGATGGATGTGCGCCTGCAGGCACGCCGTATGGGCGTGGCGATGCAGTTGTCGCGTCAGGAATGGCCGCATTGGTTGCTGCGTCAGCCGCCGCATTCCTGTCCGCAATACCACCGTGCACGCCGCCGCGGTCAGGTCGATAGCTGGTGCTATTGGCAGCTGGAACCAGGGCAGTGGGTGAATAAATGGCGCGAGCCTTGCGCCGATCAGGCCTTGTTGACGCAACTGCAGGCGCTGCCGGCGGATGCATTCAAGGTCGAGGCGACTAATCAGATGCTCTCGGTTTGCTGGGGCGAGCGAGGCGCTAGCGAGGCGTTGGAGAACATTGTTGCGTTTCTGCAGGCCAAAGCCTGAACAAAAATTGTCTGGAACATTTTTTAACGTCGCGCAGCGACGGCCCGAAGGGTGGCTGCCAGGGGTGGCAGGCCATAATAAAGAAAGCCCAGTGCAAGCACTGGGCCGGAGTACGGCCAGGCAGGCCGGTAAAGCGAATACGGATGGCAGCGGTCGCGATCAGAGGTTAGCGGCCGCGTACTGGCCGGAAATCTGTTCAATGCCCTGGATGATGGTGTTGGAATACTTGTTGACCAGAAATGGCACGCTGTTTTCGTTGTAATTAATCAGCGACTTTTCAATATAGCGCCATTTGGTAGCGACCCCTTCCCAGGATTGCTTGAGCTGCGGTGTGTTCTTCGGGTCTTTCTCCAGTGCCGCCATCTTGCTGGCGAATTCGCTGACCAACTCCTCGATTGGTCGTGCATCGCCGCCGCCCATAAAGGTGGCGCCTACCGAGGCGCTGCGCGAGGCGTAATCCACGGCAATACCTTGCATCAGAATGCTCTGCTCGCGGCTGCGTTGGGTTAGCGCAGGCACGCTGTAGCTGCCTTCCTGTTGAATCTTGGTATACAGCTCCTGGCTCAGGGTCATCAGCTGCTGGTTGCGGGCTGCCAGGTCGGCTACTGGTTGCAGGTCGGTAAAGCCCTGGCTCTTTAGTGCGTTGATCAGGTTGTTGAGGTCGATCTGATAACCCTTCCATTGCTGATCAAGCTGCGAGCGCAGCGCTTTGGCGCCTTCGCCGGGCATATCGGTCAGTGCTGTCAGGTGGCTATTCACCTCGCTCAGCGAGTCATTGATCATCCGCGCGTAGCGTTGGTCACCTTCCATGCCATTGAACATATAGAAGTCGCCAAGGGATTTTTGTGCAGCCAGGCGCAGTTGGTGCAGTTTCAGCAGGCTGGTGGCGGCATCTGCAGCCTGGGTTACGGCGCTGAACAGGGGGAGGGTGATCGCGAGCAGGGTGCTCAAAACAATGGCAAGCATGCGGCTCGACATGGGCAAAACTCCGTGCGCCCTTGATTGGGCTCTAATTGTTTTTGTTTTGGCTACGGGCGGTCTAAAACGGCCGTATTGAAACGACTGTACCTGCAGCCAAATCATTTGGCTAGGTATGCGCTGGATCACACTTCTCTTGGCAGAGTTGCCGAAGTAACCGTATATCGCTGCGGATGGCCGCCTGTTCGCCGCAGAGTAATCCACCCGCCTGGGTAAGCCTGAACGTAATTTTTTGTACGCCTTTGCAGTCACTACAGGCCAATTGACAAGTAGAGGCTTTTCCTTGAAGGTGTGCACACCCAAATCAAACGGGCGTATGAATTGAGCGTTTACCTTAAGAGGTACCGCCTTTACAGCCCGATTATCGCGTCGGTGGGTGTGCCAGGCTGATTGGGGCTACTCTGAGACGGCTATGCCGTGGAGTAGCTTGCTGGTTGGCTCCGATGTGTACTGTTCAGCTTCCATACCGTGGAGATCAGTTGATGATTTACGAAGGTAAAGCCATCACGGTTAAGGCTCTTGAGAGTGGCATCGTCGAATTGAAATTCGACCTCAAGGGTGAATCCGTCAACAAATTCAACCGTCTTACCCTCAATGAACTGCGTCAATCCGTTGATGCGATCAAGGCCGATGGTTCGATCAAGGGCGTGATTGTCACCAGTGGCAAAGACGTATTTATCGTCGGCGCCGACATCACCGAGTTCGTCGACAACTTCAAGTTGCCGGACGAAGAACTGGTGGCTGGCAACCTCGAAGCCAACAAGATCTTCAGTGATTTTGAAGACCTCAATGTTCCGACTGTTGTCGCGATCAATGGCATCGCCCTGGGCGGTGGTTTTGAGATGTGCCTGGCCGCGGATTACCGCGTCATGGCCGAAAGCGCCAAAGTTGGCCTGCCGGAAGTCAAGCTGGGCATCTACCCAGGCTTCGGCGGCACCGTGCGTCTGCCACGGATTATCGGTACCGATAATGCCGTTGAGTGGATTGCCGGTGGTAAAGAAAACAAAGCGGCTGACGCCCTGAAGATGGGTGCAGTGGATGCCGTGGTTGCTGCTGACAAGCTGCAAGCCGCTGCTCTGGACCTGATCAAGCGCGCCATCTCCGGCGAGCTGGACTACAAGGCCAAGCGTCAGCCGAAGCTGGAAAAGCTCAAGCTCAACGCGATTGAGCAGATGATGTGCTTCGAAACTGCCAAAGGTTTCGTCGCAGGCCAGGCCGGCCCGAACTACCCGGCGCCGGTTGAAGCGATCAAAACCATTCAGAAAGCCGCCAACTTCGGTCGCGATAAAGCGCTGGAAGTGGAAGCTGCTGGCTTCGTCAAACTGGCTAAAACCCCGGTTGCTGCCAGCCTGATCGGCCTGTTCCTGAATGATCAGGAACTGAAGAAGAAGTCCAAGCAGTACGACGAAATCGCCAAAGACGTGAAACTGGCTGCCGTACTCGGCGCTGGCATCATGGGTGGCGGTATCGCCTACCAGTCCGCTTCCAAGGGCACCCCGATCCTGATGAAGGATATCCGTGAAGAGGGTATCCAGATGGGGCTGGCCGAGGCTTCCAAGCTGCTCGGCGGTCGCGTTGCCAAAGGTCGTATGACTGCAGCGAAGATGGCTGAAGCCCTCACTGCGATTCGTCCAACCATGTCCTACGGCGACTTCGGCGCTGTCGACATTGTTGTCGAAGCCGTGGTTGAGAACCCGAAGGTCAAGCAGATCGTGCTGGCCGAAGTGGAAGGCGTGGTTAAAGAAGACGCAATCCTCGCGTCGAACACCTCGACCATTTCCATCAACTTGCTGGCCAAGGCCCTCAAGCGTCCGGAAAACTTCGTCGGCATGCACTTCTTCAACCCGGTGCACATGATGCCGCTGGTTGAAGTGATTCGTGGCGAGAAGTCCAGCGACGTAGCCGTGGCTACCACCGTTGCTTACGCCAAGAAAATGGGCAAGACCCCAGTTGTGGTCAACGACTGCCCAGGCTTCCTGGTTAACCGCGTGCTGTTCCCGTACTTCGGTGGCTTCTCCAAGCTGCTGGCATTCGGCGTGGACTTCGTGCGTATCGACAAGGTCATGGAGAAGTTCGGCTGGCCGATGGGCCCGGCGTACCTGTCCGACGTGGTCGGTATCGACACCGGTCACCACGGCCGTGACGTAATGGCTGAAGGCTTCCCGGATCGTATGGCGGTTGAAGGCCGTACCGCAGTTGACGTGATGTATGAAGCAGATCGCCTGGGCCAGAAGAACGGCAAAGGCTTCTACTCCTACGAAATGGACAAGCGCGGCAAGCCGAAGAAGGTTTCTGATCCGGTTGCCTACGATCTGCTCAAGTCCATCGTGACCGAGCAGCGTGAAGTGACTGATGAAGACATCATCAACTTCATGATGATTCCTCTGTGCATGGAAACCGTGCGTTGTCTGGAAGATGGCATCGTTGATACCGCAGCTGAGGCCGATATGGGCCTGATCTACGGCATCGGCTTCCCGCCGTTCCGCGGTGGTGCGCTGCGTTACATCGATACCGTCGGTGTAGCCGAGTTCGTTGCCCTGGCCGACAAATATGCCGAGCTGGGCGCGCTGTACACCCCGACTGCCAAGCTTCGCGAAATGGCCGCTAACGGCCAGAAGTTTTTCGGTTAATCGCGCAACGACTAGAGCGAGAGTGAATTTATGAGCCTGAATCCTAGAGATGCAGTCATCGTCGACTTCGGTCGTACCCCGATGGGTCGTTCCAAGGGCGGCATGCATCGCAACACCCGTGCCGAGACCATGTCGGCCAACCTGATCAGCGGCGTGCTGGCACGTAACACCAAGCTGGATCCAGCTGAAGTGGAAGACGTGATCTGGGGCTGCGTTAACCAGACCCTGGAGCAGGGCTGGAACATCGCGCGCATGGCGTCGTTGATGACCCAGATCCCGCACACCGCTGCTGGCCAGACTGTAAGCCGCCTGTGCGGTTCGTCCATGAGCGCGCTGCACACTGCTGTGCAGGCGATCCAGACCGGTAACGGTGACGTATTCGTCATCGGCGGTGTGGAGCACATGGGCCACGTTGGCATGATGCACGGCGTCGATCCAAACCCGCACCTGTCGCTGTACGCGGCTAAGGCCTCGGGCATGATGGGTCTGACCGCTGAAATGCTCGGCAAGATGCATGGCATCAGCCGTGAGCAGCAGGACGCATTCGGTGAGCGTTCGCACCGTCTGGCCCACAAAGCTACCGTCGAAGGCAAGTTCAAGGATGAAATCATCCCGATGCAAGGCTACGACGAGAACGGCTTCCTGAAGGTTTTCGACTACGACGAAACCATTCGTCCGGAAACTACCTTGGCAAGCCTGGCTGCACTGAAGCCTGCGTTCAACCCGAAAGGCGGCACCGTGACTGCAGGTACGTCCTCGCAGATCACTGACGGCGCTTCCTGCATGATCGTCATGAGCGCCCAGCGCGCCCAAGACCTCGGCATTCAGCCAATGGCAGTGGTTCGCGCCATGGCAGTGGCCGGTGTTGATCCGGCTATCATGGGTTACGGTCCAGTACCGTCGACTCAGAAAGCGCTTAAGCGTGCTGGCCTGACCATCAATGACATCGACTTCTTCGAGCTCAACGAAGCCTTCGCTGCCCAGGCCCTGCCTGTGCTGAAGGACCTGAAAGTGCTCGACAAGATGGAAGAAAAGGTCAACCTGCATGGCGGCGCGATCGCCCTGGGTCACCCGTTCGGTTGTTCCGGTGCGCGTATCTCCGGTACCCTGCTGAACGTGATGAAGCAGAATGGCGGCACCTTCGGTGTGTCGACCATGTGCGTAGGTCTCGGCCAAGGCATCACCACCGTCTTCGAACGCCTCTAAGCTTCAACGGTGTAAGAGATGGAAAAAACCGGGGCCCAGTGCCCCGGTTTTTGTTTATCAGCAGAAAATCTTCAAGGACATGCCTCATGCAGCTACAGCCCGGCCTCTACCGCCACTACAAAGGCCCTGAATACCGTGTGTTTGGCGTAGCCCAGCACTCCGAAACGGAGCAGGCGATGGTGGTCTATCAGGCGCTGTATGGCGAGTTTGGCTTGTGGGTACGACCGTTGGAGATGTTCTGCGAAAGCGTTGAGGTGGACGGCGAGACGGTTCCACGCTTTGCTTTGATTCAGGCTGAAACCGCACTCTTTACTCGGCCTTGAGCTGACATCGGGCCACTGCTGCGCTTGACCTCGGCCGGACCACCACTATATATAGCGGTGCCGCGCTAGCAGGCAGCACAGCGCCTCCCGCATTTTTTATCGAATTTCAGGAATTTTCCAATCCATGGGCAAATCGCTGGTCATCGTGGAATCCCCGGCCAAGGCCAAGACCATCAACAAGTACTTGGGCAACGAGTACGTGGTGAAGTCGAGCATCGGCCACATCCGTGACCTACCCACCAGTGGTTCGGCGAGCACCGCCAAAGAGCCGGTCAAGCGTGGTAAAGCCGCTGCAGGTGAAGTACCGGCGCTGTCGCCCAAGGAAAAAGCCAAGCGTCAGCTGTTTGCGCGCATGGGGGTTGATCCTGAACACGGCTGGAAGGCCAAGTACGAGATCCTTCCGGGCAAAGAGAAGGTGGTCGAAGAGCTGCGCCGTTTAGCCAAGGACGCTGACACCATCTATCTCGCAACCGACTTGGACCGCGAGGGGGAAGCCATTGCCTGGCACCTGCGCGAATCCATCGGTGGCGACGACAGCCGCTACAAGCGCGTGGTGTTCAACGAAATCACCAAGAAGGCCATTCAGGAAGCGTTCTCCAAGCCCGGTGAGCTGGATATCAACCGGGTCAACGCCCAGCAGGCGCGGCGCTTCCTCGACCGCGTAGTGGGTTACATGGTCTCGCCGCTGCTGTGGGCGAAGATCGCCCGTGGCCTGTCTGCCGGTCGTGTGCAATCGGTAGCGGTGAAGCTGGTGGTAGAGCGCGAGAAAGAGATCCGCGCTTTCGTCCCGGAAGAATACTGGGAAGTACACGCTGATCTGGGCACCGCCAAAGGCGCCAATGTGCGCTTTGAAGTGGCGCGTGAGAACGGCGCAGCCTTCAAACCGCTGAATGAAGCCCAGGCCATGGCGGCCCTGGCTACGCTGAAAGCCTCCAGCTACAGCATCACTAAACGCGAAGACAAGCCGACCAGCAGCAAGCCTTCGGCACCGTTTATTACCTCCACCCTGCAGCAGGCAGCGAGCAACCGCCTGGGCTTTGGGGTGAAGAAGACCATGATGATGGCCCAGCGTCTGTATGAGGCCGGTTACATCACCTATATGCGTACCGACTCGACCAATCTCTCGGCGGATGCCGTGAGCATGGTGCGTGACTTTATCGAAGGCGAGTTCGGCAAGAAGTACCTGCCGGCCAACCCGATTGCCTACAGCAGCAAGGAAGGCGCCCAGGAAGCGCACGAAGCGATTCGCCCTTCCGACGTCAACCTTAAGCCGACGCAATTGTCGGGTATGGAGCGCGACGCCGAGCGTTTGTACGAGCTGATCTGGCGCCAGTTCGTGGCCTGCCAGATGCCGCCGGCTGAGTACCTGTCGACTACCGTGACCGTCACTGCTGCGCAGTTCGAGCTGCGTGCCAAGGGACGTATCCTTAAGTTCGATGGCTACACCCGGGCGTTGCCGCAGCTGAGCAAGCCGGGCGATGACGATGTATTGCCCGAAATGAATCAAGGTGAAGTGCTCAAGCTGGTCAAGCTCGATCCGAGCCAGCACTTCACCAAGCCGCCTGCTCGCTACTCGGAAGCCAGCTTGGTTAAAGAGATGGAGAAGCGCGGTATTGGTCGACCTTCGACCTACGCTGCAATTATCGGCACTATTCAGGATCGCGGTTATGTGGCGCTGCACAACCGTCGTTTCTACTCCGAAAAGATGGGCGATATCGTCACTGAGCGTCTCTGCGAGAGTTTCTCTAATTTGATGGACTACGGCTTTACCGCCGGCATGGAAGAGCATCTGGACGACGTAGCCCAGGGCGAGCGCGAGTGGAAGCATGTGCTTGATGAATTCTACGGTGACTTCAAGAAGAAGCTTGAAGTGGCAGGCGACAGCGATGGTGGTATGCGCGCCAATACACCAACGCTCACGGATATTGCTTGTCGCGATTGCGCTCGGCCGATGACTATTCGTACCGCCTCGACAGGTGTATTCCTTGGCTGTTCCGGTTATGCATTGCCGCCCAAAGAGCGCTGCAAGGCGACGGTCAATCTGGTTCCGGGCGATGAGATTGCTGCGGACGATGAGGGGGAGTCGGAATCGCGTGTGCTGCTTGGCAAGCATCGCTGCCCAATCTGTTCGACCGCGATGGATGCCTACCTGCTTGATGAGACCCGCAAGCTGCATATTTGCGGTAATAACCCCGATTGCAGTGGTTATGAAGTGGAGCAGGGCCAGTACCGCATCAAGGGCTACGAAGGCCCGAGCCTGGACTGCGACAAGTGTGGCAGTCAGATGCAGCTCAAGACTGGCCGTTTTGGCAAGTTCTTCGGTTGTACTAACAGCGAGTGCAAGAACACCCGCAAACTGCTGAAAAGCGGTGAAGCGGCGCCGCCGAAAATGGACCCGGTGAAGATGCCGGAGCTCAAGTGCGAGAAGGTCAACGACACCTACATCCTGCGCGATGGCGCTTCGGGTCTGTTCCTGGCTGCCAGTCAGTTCCCGAAAAACCGCGAAACCCGCGCACCGCTGGTGTTGGAACTGATCCCGCATCGCGACGAGATCGATCCCAAGTACCACTTTCTCTGCGACGCACCGAAGAAAGACCCGCAAGGCCGTGCCGCGGTGATCCGTTACAGCCGCAAGACCAAAGAGCAGTACGTGCAGACCGAGGTCGATGGCAAGCCGACGGGCTGGCGTGCGTTCTTTGATGGTGGCAAGTGGAAAGTCGAAGACAAGAGCTGATTTAGCACAACGCGCGCCTGTCCCTGGCCAGCGCGCGTATGCTTATCCAATCCGTTATGGAGCGCGCCGCAATGGCCAATGAACTCTATACCCGCACCAATCAGAAAATTTTCTACGCCGGCCTGGCGCTGGAGTCCTGGCGCAAAGCCGAGCAGGGTCAGAGCATGAATGCCCTGGCTTTGATCCAGGCCGAGCGTGAGGCTGCGTTGTTTCATCTGTACGGTGCGCTGCTCGGCCTGTGCCATGAGATTGCCGGTTACTACCGTTTGCCGGATAGTGCCGCGCCGCGTGCCGAGCGCTTTCTCACTGATGAGGTGTTACAAGCAGCGCCGAGCCAGGAACTGGGTGAGCTGGTCGAGCTGGCGCAGGCAGCCGATAGCTGGGTAGCTCAGCTGCTCAAGGCCTATGCCGAGCTGTTTCAACCGCCGCAGGCCGGTAAAAAAGCCAAGGTCGATCCTGCAACGCCGTTGATCACAGCGGTCAGCCTGGATGAAGAAGTTGCGCCCTTGGCGCAGGCGACGCTTGAGGTCTGGCGTCAGCAGTTGAAGGCTCTGGCGCAGCGTTTTCGGCAAACCTTAAGCGAGTGGTGAGAGGCTGATTGGACCGGCGGACTAGGGCGAGCCCGGGTCGGCTGTTACACTGTTAGCCTATTGTGGAGAGCTAAGCCAATGCCTACATCATTCCTGGAAATTGTTGAATTGCCCGACGGGCGCATTGCCTTGCGTCGTGCAGAGGATGAAGAGTCGCTGGTAGTGCTGGATTTCTCTGCTGATGCCAAGGCATTTCTGCAGGGGCAGCACGTCGAGGTGGCCAAGGCCATGCTCAATGTCGGTGTGCAGATGGCGGGGCGCCTGGCGGAAAATAATTTTCAGCAGGAAGAAGGGCCACGGGTTCTGCATTGATTGCAGAACACCTTTGGACTCAGAGTTAGAGCGTTCTGCTCGCGTTAGCTGTTTCTTAAATCAGGTTTCTAATGGCTGAAACGCACATTCCTTGTGCGTGACCTTTGGCCAATTACCCCAGACTGATATTTAGGCTTTGCGCTTTGCCCTGGCGGGCCGCTTGCTCAAGCTGTTGCCGCGCTTCGCGTTCCAGTGGGTGCAGCCAGCTAACTACGGTATGACTGCGGCCCAGCGTCAGTGCCTGTTGCGCCAATTCCAGCGCACTTTGTTCGCCGCGTGGGTGCAGCAGCAGGATACGTTCGCGGTTCAGGCCTGCTTCGCGCAGCCAAGCCTGGGTAAGGCTTGAGGGTGGCGCGATCAGGGTTAGCCAGCGTGCGTCGTGGTTGTCGCTAAGCTCACGCAGAATCGGCGCGAGAAGGTTCAGGCAGTGCCCGGCTGCGCCACGCAGCGACAGTTCACTGAACGCCTCTGTCCCATCATCCTGCCAGGGCAGCTCAGCGCTATCGGCAAGTAATGGCGTCACCGTTGATGCCAGAAACGCATCGAACAAAGGCAATTGTGTACGGTTCAGTGAATGTGGGAACTGCATAGATCCTCCACTAGCAGGTGGTTGAAAACTACCTGCGTTGTCGATACTGCGTTAAAAATGCCCTCGGAATACTCATTTACAGCCGTAAACTCCGCTTCCTCGGCCATTTTTTCCTTGTCTCGCCTGCCTCGCCTACGTTTTCAACGGCCTGCTAGCGGCGGATAACGCCGACGCTCAAACCTTCAATAATCAGGTCCTGTTCTTCCAGGTTTACTTCGATCGGTGCGAACTCCGGGTTTTCCGCAATCAGCCAGACCTTATTGCCTTCGCGTTTGAAACGTTTGACGGTCACTTCATCGTCGAGGCGCGCCACCACTACTTGGCCATTTCGTGCTTCGCGGGTGGTGTGAACGGCCAGCAGGTCACCATCGAAGATGCCAATGTCTTTCATGCTCATGCCGCGTACGCGCAGCAGGTAGTCGGCCTTGGGGTGGAAGAAGTCTGGATTGATCTTGCAGGACTCTTCGACATGTTGCTGCGCCAGAATCGGCGCGCCTGCGGCAACGCGACCAATCACCGGCAGGCCTTCGTCCTCCTCGGCATTGGGTTCGAAGCCTGGAATGCGAATGCCGCGTGAAGCCCCGGGAGTCATTTCGATGGCACCCTTACGAGCCAAGGCCTTGAGGTGCTCTTCCGCAGCGTTGGGGGATTTGAAACCCAGTTTCAAGGCGATTTCCGCTCGGGTAGGCGGGTAGCCGTTGTCTTCAAGACACTGCTTGATGAAGGCGAGAATTTCAGCTTGGCGCGGCGTCAGTTTTAGCATGGTCGGCTCTGTTTTTTTGTACAGTGACTGGGATTATATACAGTGATCGGCGGTTGGCAATCCTTGTGTTCTGATCTCTACTCAATTGACCTCCATATCGTCTGTTGCAGCGCACTGTTACTCGGGCCGCGTGCGGGGCGTCTAGCTAGGGTTAGCCTGTGCCTTTAGCGGATGTCTGTGACCACCCGGCCATAAGATGGTTTGCCCGGCTTGACAAGGCGGGCGGCTGAAACGTATGTTTCAAACAAGTGTTTGTTCAGATGAAAAGAGTCATGGCCCAGTCGGAAACCGTTGAACGCATTCTCGATGCGGCAGAGCAGCTTTTTGCGGAGAAAGGTTTCGCAGAAACCTCTCTACGTTTGATCACCAGCAAGGCAGGGGTAAACCTGGCTGCGGTGAATTACCACTTCGGCTCGAAGAAGGCCCTGATTCAGGCGGTGTTCTCGCGCTTTCTCGGGCCTTTCTGTGTAAGCCTGGAGCGGGAACTGGATCGCCGTCAGGCCAAGCCGGAAACCAAGGTCAGCCTGGAAGAGCTACTTGAGTTGCTGGTCGAGCAGGCACTGGCAGTAAAGCCGCGTAGTGGTAATGATCTTTCAATCTTTATGCGCTTGCTGGGCCTGGCCTTTAGCCAGAGCCAGGGGCACCTGCGCAAGTACCTCGAAGAGGTGTACGGCAAGGTGTTCCGCCGTTACATGCAACTGGTGCATGAAGCTGCTCCACGCATTCCTCCACTGGAACTGTTCTGGCGTGTGCACTTTATGCTCGGCGCCGCAGCGTTCAGCATGTCCGGGATCAAGGCTCTGCGGGCCATGTCGGAAACCGATTTCGGGGTTAACACCTCGATTGAGCAGGTGATGCGCCTGATGGTGCCGTTTCTGGCTGCCGGCATGCGCTCGGAAACCGGCCTGACCGACGAAGCTCTAGCCAGCGCCCAGCTCAAGCCGCGCACCAAGACTCCAGCCATCCCCAGCAAAGTTTGACCTCGGCGGGTGGGCTTGGTGGATGCTATCCGCTAAGCTAGCCGCCCATGGTTGCTCTCGATTTCCTGCATATTTCCCTCGCTGATCAGTGCCTGTATGGCTTTGCCAACGGGCAGCTGCAGCTGCGCCTGAGCGTTTCCACCGCGCTCAATGGCGCCGGTGAGCGCAATGGTTCCGGCTGCACGCCGCGTGGCCTGCACAAGGTGCGGGCGAAGATTGGTGAGGGTTTGCCAAATGCCGCTGTGCTGCGTGGGCGGCGATGGACGGGCGAGGTCTGGTCGTCCGAGTTGCATGCGCAATTTCCCGGGCGTGACTGGATTCTTACGCGCATTCTCTGGCTGAGTGGCTGTGAGCCTGGGCGCAATCGTCTGGGCGCTGTCGATACCTTTCGCCGCTATATCTACATACACGGTACGCCGGACAGCGAGCCCATGGGCGTGGCGCTGTCGCATGGCTGTGTGCGTGTGCGCAACAGCGATTTGCTGGAACTCTTTGCGCGCGTTCCGGTTCACTGTGCGGTACAGATTGCCGAGGCCGCCTGCCCCGAGTGGGCTACGGCGCCTCTTATTTAAGGACGAGTTGTGAGTTCACCCATGCAAGGTTCATTGATGCTGGATATCGCCGGCACCTGGTTGACTGCTGAGGATCGGCAGATCCTGCGTCAGCCGCAGGTGGCTGGGTTGATTCTGTTCGCACGCAATATCGAAGATCCGCGCCAGGTGCGCGAGCTGTCTGCGGCCATTCGCGCAGTGCGCCCGGATTTGCTGCTGGCGGTTGATCAGGAAGGCGGCCGGGTGCAGCGTCTGCGCCAGGGCTTTGTGCGCTTGCCGGCGATGCGCGCGCTGGCTGATAACACCAATGCCGAGCATCTGGCTGAGCAGTGTGGCTGGGTTATGGCCACCGAGGTGCTGGCTGCAGGGTTAGACCTGAGCTTTGCCCCGGTGCTGGATCTGGATCATCAGCGCAGTACCGTGGTTGGTAGCCGTTCTTTTGAGGGTGATGCGCAGCGCGCCACTTTACTGGCCGGCGCGTTTATCCGTGGGATGAACGCTGCGGGCATGGCCGCTACTGGCAAGCATTTCCCAGGTCACGGCTGGGCCGAGGCGGATTCCCATGTGGCCATCCCGGTCGATGAGCGCAGTCTGGAACAGATTCGCGCAGTCGATTTACAGCCTTTTGCGCAATTGAGTCGGCAGTTGGCTGCGGTGATGCCCGCCCATGTGATCTACCCTCAGGTGGACAGTCAGCCTGCAGGGTTTTCTCGGCGCTGGTTGCAGGACATCCTGCGTGGCGAGCTGGCCTTTGATGGGGTGATTTTCAGCGACGATCTGTCCATGGCTGGCGCCCATGTGGTCGGTGATGCGGCCTGCCGCATCGAGGCAGCGCTGGTGGCAGGTTGTGACATGGGCCTGGTGTGTAATGACCGGGCAGCGGCTGAACTGGCCTTGAGCGCTCTGCAGCGCCTCAAGGTGGAACCGCCGCAAGGTCTGGCGCGGATGCGTCGGCAGGCTTTTCCAGGTATTGAGTATCGGCAGAGCCCGCGTTGGCTTGCAGCACTTGGCAGCCTGCGCGATGCGCAATTAATCGACTGAGGAGTAATGGATGACGGTTTACGCGATTATCGGTGGTACCGGTCTGACCAAGCTGGACGGACTGACCATCAAGGCCGCGCTGCATATCGATACCCCCTATGGCGCACCCTCTGCGGCGGTGCTCAAGGGGGACTATGCCGGCCGTGAAGTGCTGTTCCTCGCCCGTCACGGGCATCCACATCGCATCCCGCCGCATCAGGTCAACTACCGCGCCAACCTCTGGGCGCTGCGCGAGGCTGGGGCTAAGGCGATCATCGCGGTGAATGCCGTCGGCGGTATCCACTCGGCCATGGGTACCGGTCATTTTTGCTTGCCGCACCAGATCATCGACTACACCTACGGGCGTGAGCACACCTATTTTGAAGGTGAGTTGGATCACGTCACCCACGTCGATTTCAGTCACCCCTATGACGCGGGTCTGCGTACCAAGTTGGCCAACGCCCTGACTGCCGAACACTGTGCGTTCAGTAATCACGGCCTGTATGGCTGCACCCAGGGGCCGCGCCTGGAAACGGTTGCCGAGATCGCGCGAATGGAGCGCGATGGCTGTGACATTGTTGGTATGACCGGTATGCCAGAAGCGGTGCTGGCCCGTGAGCTAGCTTTGCCCTATGCCTGTCTGGCGTTGGTGGTAAACCCAGCGGCCGGCAAGTCCCGCGCGCTGATCACCATGGCGGAAATCGAACGCGCCCTGGAAGAAGGCATGGGCACGGTCAAGGCCGTATTGGCGCGAGTGCTGGCCAGCTGATTGAGTCGTGTTGCAATAAAAAAAGGGCCGCGTAATGCGGCCCTTTTTTTGAGTTCTTAGAAGCTAGTTAGGATCTTGCGAGCTAGAGCCATGCAAGGCGCTACGTAGTAACAGCCTATGGCTGGTCAAAGCGGCGAGGAAGCGGAGTTTACTGATGTAAATGAGCAGTACTCGCTTCGCTCGCCCTTCGTGCCGCGCTGAAGCGCGTTAGCTGCAAGCGGCTTGCCGAGTCTGTTTTTAACGCACTAGGGCCGACGCGCAGCTGATCGTAAGAAGGTTCTACAGTGGGCTGACGCGAATCAGCATGCCAAGGCTGCCATTATCAACAAAGGTCAGCTCGCCGCTTTTCAGGCGGCTGCTCTGCTTGATGCGCTCGCTGTCGTTGAGGATGCCGCTGGCGTCGAGCTGGTTGACCCAGATGTCGCTGTCCAGCTCGATCACGCGGCCAGCCTTGAGGCTGATGGTGCCTTCGACGGGGTAGTGGCCGAACTGTTCATTGCCGGTGCTGATGGCAACGCGGCTGCTCGACTCGCCCAGGTTTTGCGACCAGGCCTTGTGCAGCAATACCTGATAACCGTTGGACGGGCTGAGTTTGCCGGCTTCGGCATTCAGTGCGGTGCTGCGGCTGTTGCTGCCATCCACCGGCAGCGCGTTCTGCGCCCAGTTGTCGGGCGGCAGCTGGCCGGCGGAAATCGGCGTGACGGCCTGGCGGAAGACGATGACTTCAACCTGATAGAGGCTTTCAGCCAGGGCAGCTGTGCTGCTTAGCAGGCCCAGCAGGAGAAGCGGCAGCAGGGCCAGGGTGCGGAATGCGCGCATGGGTCAGTCCTTTAGGTTGAAGGTGTCAGGCGCTCGAACAGCGCCTCTAAGGTGTTGAATCGTTCTTCCGGGCGCTCCATGGCTACCTGGATTTTAAACATCGTCGCGCCTTCGAACTTGTAGCGGTTCGGCGCGCTCTGGATCAGCTTGATCAAGGTGAGCGGATCGACGCAGGTATCGGCGGCGAATTCGATACGTCCGCCTTGCGGGCCGGCATCGACCTTCTTGATCCCCAGTTTTTCCGCCTGCAGCTTCATCAGGGTGATGCGTATCAGGTTCTTGCTTGCATCCGGCAGTAGGCCGAAACGGTCGATCATCTCCACTTGCAGCTCTTTCAGGCCATCCTCGTCGGCAGCGTTGGCGATGCGTTTGTAGAGGATCAGCCGCGCATGCACGTCGGGCAGGTAATCCTCGGGGATCAACGCCGGTACGCGCAGGTTGATCTCCGGGCCGCCGCCGAGTGGCTGGTCGAGGTTGGGCTGCTCGCCCTTGCGGATCGATTTCACTGCGCGTTCGAGCATTTCCATATACAGGGTGAAACCGACCGCCTGGATCTGCCCGCTCTGGCCGTCGCCGAGCAGCTCGCCGGCACCGCGGATTTCCAGGTCATGGGTGGCCAGCAGGAAACCGGCGCCGAGGTCCTGAGCGCCGGAGATGGCTTCCAGACGTTTTTGCGCATCGTCGGTCATCTGCTTGCGCGGCGGCGTCAGCAGGTAGGCATAGGCCTGGTGGTGACTACGGCCGACGCGGCCACGCAGCTGATGCAGTTGAGCCAGGCCGAACTTGTCGGCACGCTCGATGATGATGGTGTTGGCACTCGGTACATCGATACCGGTTTCGATGATGGTCGAGGCGATCAGCACGTTGAAGCGCTTGTGGTAGAAGTCGCCCATCACCTGTTCCAGCTCGCGCTCGCGCATCTGCCCGTGGCCGATGCCTATGCGTGCTTCGGGCACCAGTTCGGCGAGGTCGGCGGCGCATTTCTCGATGGTTTTCACATCGTTGTGCAGGTAGTACACCTGGCCGCCACGCAGCAGCTCACGCAGCAGCGCTTCCTTGATCGTCGGGTTGTTCTGCTCCATGACGAAGGTGCGCACCGACAGGCGCCGTGCCGGCGGTGTGGCGATGATCGACAGGTCGCGCATGCCGGCTACGGCCATGTTCAGGGTGCGTGGAATTGGTGTGGCGGTCAGGGTAAGGATGTCGACTTCGCTGCGCAGGGCCTTGAGCTGCTCCTTCTGGCGCACGCCGAAGCGGTGCTCCTCGTCGATGATCACCAGGCCCAGGTTGCTAAACTTGACGTCTTCCTGCAGCAACTTGTGGGTGCCGATCACGATATCCACCTTGCCCTCGGCCAGCTGCTGCACGGCGTCGCTGACTTCTTTTGCGCTTTTGAAGCGGCTCATCACCTCGACTTTTACCGGCCAGTCGGCGAAGCGGTCGCGGAAGCTGTTGTAGTGCTGCTGGGCGAGCAGGGTGGTCGGTACCAGCACCGCCACCTGCTTGCCGCCATGCACGGCGATAAAGGCTGCGCGCATCGCCACTTCGGTCTTGCCGAAGCCAACATCGCCGCAGACCAGGCGGTCCATCGGCTTGGGCGCGAGCATGTCGTCATGCACCGCGTCGATGGCGGCTTGCTGGTCCGGGGTTTCCTCGAAGGGAAAACCGGCGCTGAAGGTGGCGTAATCGGCTTTCGGGTCGGCAAACGCATAGCCTTCGCGGGCGGCGCGGCGGGCGTAGATGTCGAGCAGTTCGGCGGCGACATCACGCACCTGTTCGGCGGCCTTGCGCTTGGCCTTTTGCCAGATTTCCGAGCCTAAGCGGTGCAGCGGGGCGAGGGCGTCGTCGCTGCCGGTGTAGCGCGCGATCAGGTGCAGGCTGGCCACCGGCACGTAGAGCTTGGCTTCCTCGGCGTACATCAGGGCGAGAAATTCGGCGGTCTGGCCGTCGAATTCCATGGTCACCAGGCCCAGGTAGCGGCCGACGCCATGGTCGATATGCACCACCGGTGCGCCTTCGCGCAGCTCGGTAAGGTTCTTGATGACGTTGTCGCCGCCATCGCGAGATTTCTCCCGGCGCCGGCGCTGCATCACGCGTTGGCCGAACAGCGGACTTTCCGCCACCAGGGCCAGGTCTTCGAGCAACAGGCCGTCATCCAGCGGGGCGATGCAGATGCCTAAGCGCTGTTTGCTGGCGGTAAAGGCTGGCCAGCTGTCGAATTCGTTGGGCTTGAGCTTGAGGCGTGCGAGCAATTCCAGTAGCACTTCGCGCCGTCCCGCGGATTCGGCGCAGAACAGTACGCGGCCAGGGTATTCCTCGATAAAGCGCCGCAGCGCCGCCAGTGGCTCGCCGGCCTTGGCTTGAATCGCCAGATCGGGCAGTGGTTTGGCGTTGAAACGCAGGCGACCGACGCCTTCTTCGATATCGTCCTGGCTGACCACCACCCGTGGCCAGTTTTTCAGGCGGGCAAAGCAGTCTTCCACTGGCAAGAAGATATCGGCCGGCGGCAGCAGCGGGCGTTCCGGGTCAATGCGGCGATCCTCGTAGCGGCTGCGTGCATCTACCCAGAACTGCTCGGCGGCTTTTTCGATGCCCGGCAGGGAAAACACCTGGGTGTCGGCGGGCAAGTAGTCGAAGAGGGTGGCGGTTTCCTCGAAGAACAGCGGCAGGTAGTACTCGATACCGGCCGGGGTGATGCCGGTGCTGAGGTCTTGGTAGATCGGGCAGCGGCGGAAATCCACGTCGAAGCGTTCGCGAAAGCGTCCGCGGAAATCGGTAACGGCTTTCTTTTCCAGCGGGAATTCGCGCGCCGGCAGCAGCTTGATCGACTCGACCTTGTCGATGGAGCGCTGGTTTTCCGGATCAAAGGTACGCAGGGTTTCGATTTCATCATCGAACAGGTCGATACGGTAGGGCAGGCGGCTGCCCATCGGGAACAGGTCAATCAGTGCGCCGCGTACAGCGAATTCGCCATGTTCGTACACCGTGTCGACGCAGCGATAGCCGGCGGCTTCCAGGTTGCTGCGCATCTGGTTGACGTCGAGTTGCTGGCCGACCTGCATGACCAGGCTGCTGCCGAGCAGAAAACGCTTGGGCGCCAGGCGGTGTAGGGCGGTGGTGATCGGGACTACCAATACACCGTGTTTCAGTTCAGGCAGGCGATAAAGCGCGGCGATGCGTTGGGAAATGATGTCCTGGTGCGGCGAAAACAGGTCGTAGGGCAGGGTTTCCCAGTCAGGGAAATGCAGCACCGGCAAATCCGGAGCGAAAAAACTCAGCTCCTCTTGCAGGCGCTCGGCGCTCTCGCTGCCTTCCGTCAGCAGCAGGGTGAAGCGTTTGGCATTGCTGGCGGCTTCGGCAATCGCCAGGCTCAGCGCGGCACCGGGCAGGTTGCCCCAGTGTTGTTTGCCGGCAGTGGCCGGCAGGGACGGTAGACGCAGTACAGGCACGGGCGGCTCACGGTCAGGACACAAGGTCGGCGATTGTAGCGGGCGTTTATATGCGGTGTCAGTTACGACAGTCGTGCATTGCTCATGCTGCCCTGCGCCGTCATAATGTAGCCCCTTTTTTCAGCCCCTACATGTGGAAGGTACTGCCCGTGACTCAGAAGCCCGACCAGTGTCTCGGTGAGTGGATCGATCGAGAAGCCCTTGCGGAAGCGATGATTCCGATGATTGGCCAACTCTACCGTAACAACAACGTGGTCACCTCGATCTACGGCCGTGGTCTGATCAACCGTTCGGTGATCGACATTCTCAAGGCCCACCGCTTCGCGCGTCACCGCCTGACCGGCGACAGCGAACTGTCGGTGCACGATACCTTCCTGGTGCTCAAGGCCATGAGCGAGCTCAAACTGGGCGCCGCTTCGGTGGACCTGGGCAAGATGGTCAGTAAGTTCAAGGCTGAAGGCCAGGGCCGCAGCATCGAACAGTTCGTCAAGGACGAGCTGGTTGAAGTGGCCGGTAAGCAGAACAGTGAAGCCCGCGAAGGCACCGACGTGGTGCTCTACGGCTTCGGTCGTATCGGTCGTCTGCTGGCGCGCATCCTGATCGAGAAAACCGGTGGTGGCGACGGCCTGCGTCTGCGCGCCATCGTTGTGCGCAAAGGCGCGACCAATGACCTGGTCAAGCGCGCCAGCCTGCTGCGCCGCGACTCGGTACACGGCAAGTTCGATGGCACCATTACCATCGACGAAGAAAACAACACCCTGACGGCCAACGGCAACCTGATTCAGGTGATCTACGCCAAGTCGCCAGCCGAGGTGGATTACACCCAATACGGCATCAAGAACGCTCTGCTGGTCGACAACACTGGTGTATGGCGTGACGCCGAGGGCCTGGGCCAGCACCTGGCTTGCCCTGGTGTTGATCGCGTTGTTCTGACCGCGCCTGGCAAGGGCGCGCTGAAGAACATCGTGCACGGCATCAACCACGGCGAAATCACCCCAGAAGACAAGATCATCTCGGCCGCTTCCTGCACCACCAACGCCATCGTGCCGGTGCTCAAAGCGATCAATGATCAGTACGGCATCGTTAATGGTCACGTCGAAACCGTTCACTCGTACACCAACGACCAGAACCTGATCGACAACTTCCATAAAGGCGACCGCCGTGGTCGCAGCGCACCGCTGAACATGGTGATCACCGAAACCGGTGCTGCCACCGCTGCTGCCAAGGCGCTGCCTGTGCTGAAAGGCAAGTTGACCGGTAATGCCATTCGCGTACCAACGCCGAACGTGTCGATGGCCATTCTCAACCTCAACCTTGAGAAAGCCACCAGCCGTGAGGAAGTCAACGAGTACCTGCGCCAGATGGCCATGCACTCCGACCTGCAGAAGCAGATCGACTTCGTCCAGTCGCAGGAAGTGGTCTCCACCGACTTCGTCGGTTCGCGTCACGCCGGTGTGGTCGATGCTGAGGCCACCATCTGCAATGACAACCGCGTTGTGCTGTACGTGTGGTACGACAACGAGTTCGGTTACAGCTGCCAGGTGGTTCGCGTGATGGAAGACATGGCCGGGGTTAACCCGCCCGCCTTCCCGCGCTAAGCGCAGGCAATGCATAAAAACGGGAGCTTCGGCTCCCGTTTTTTATGGTCTGGAATTTCGGGAATTAGTCGGCCAGCAAGCTAGTGCGCAACTTATCTGACAGGCCGTTGGGCGACAGCCAGATGCCCAGGTAGGCCCTGGCCAGGGCTGGGTCCTGGCTGGTGTAGACGACCTTGCCATTCACTTCCAGGGTCAGGCCGCTGCCTGCGTTGAAGTTCAGCGCGTAACGGTCGCCTGGGCGAATATCCCTGAACGTGGCATGCAGGGCGTCTACTTCGGGGCGCAGGCGCTGCAGTGTAGTGGCGTCGTGCTGGCGTTCGAGGGTGACCCAGGCCGCCTTGATCACGTCTTGGCTGTCGATGTTGCGGAAGTAGTAAAGCTCCAGACGTTGTGTGAGTGGCTTGGCGACCGCCTGGCTGGCACTGGCCTCGGTTGGGGCATAAAAAGCGGCCGCGTAGACATCGGCCCACAGGTAAGTCAGTACGCTCTGGTTCTTGCGTTCCAGGCTGTTCTGCTCAAGCTCGTGGGTGGCGGCGAAGTTGGCTTCTTGCAGGCGTTCGCGGTTGCTGGCGAATAACTCGCCGCTGAGCAGCAGTAGGGTGGTAAGCGCGAGTAGCAGGCGCATGGCAGGGCTCCGGTTGGTCTATTAGTCTTATGTCGCGCGCGGCGGCTTGGCAGTCAAGCCGCCATCTGTTGCCTTCTGTTACGTTAAACCGGATAAAAGCAAGCGCTTGGGTGGCCAGTGGCCGAAGGTGCGACTTATAATCGGCCAGATTTTTTCCCGCGACCGACATCCTGCAAAGCGCCTGACGTGTTTTTGGCGTTGTGCCGCATTTTTCTGCGTTGGTGTCGTCCGTATTCTAAAAAAGCTTATAAATCAGTGGTTAGGCAAACCTATGATCAAAATAAAACATGGGCTTGATTTGCCCATAACAGGCGTGCCGGCGCAGCGCATTGAGGCTGCAAGGCCGGTGCGTAGCGTCGCCGTCATAGGCTTCGATTATCACGGTATGAAGCCTTCGATGGAGGTTCAGGTCGGTGACCGGGTCAAGCTTGGCCAGGTGCTGTTCTCGGACAAGAAGTCGCCAGGCGTGCAATACACCGCTCCAGCCGCAGGCGTGATCAGCGCCATCCATCGCGGAGAGAAGCGGGTACTGCAATCGGTGGTAATCGATGTCGAGGGCGATGAGCAAATCACCTTTGATCAGGTAGCGGTGGATCAGCTGGCGACTGTCGGCGACGCCAAAGTGCGTGAAGTGCTGTTGCAATCGGGCCTGTGGACCGCATTGCGCGCTCGTCCGTTCAGCAAGGTGCCGGCTGCTGATGCGCAGCCGAGCTCGATTTTCGTCACCGCCATTGATACCCACCCGCTGGCAGCCGATCCGGCTGTGGTGATTGCCGAGTACGCCGCCGACTTTACTAACGGTCTGCAGGTGCTGAGCAATCTGGCCAAGGTATTTCTGTGCAAGGCTGAGGGTGCCAGCCTGCCTGGCGAGCAACTGAGCAAGGTGCACACCGAAGCCTTCGCCGGCCCGCACCCAGCGGGCTTGCCGGGTACGCACATCCACTTCCTCGATCCGGTCAGCGCCAGCAAGAGCGTCTGGTCGATCAATTATCAGGACGTGATTGCCGTCGGCAAACTGTTCACCACCGGGCAGCTTTGGACCGAGCGTGTTGTCGCACTGGCCGGCCCTGTGGTTGAGCAGCCGCGCCTGCTGCGCACGCGCCTGGGCGCCAGCCTCAGCGAGTTGACGGCTGGTCAACTGCAGCCTGGTTTCAACCGGGTTATTTCCGGCTCGGTGCTGGGTGGTCGTACCGCGCAGGGCGCTTTCGCCTTCCTCGGTCGCTATCACCTGCAGGTGTCCTGTCTGGTTGAAGGGCATGAGCGTGAGCTGATGCATTACCTGCGTGCCGGGGTCAACAAGCACTCGGTGATGAACATCTTCGTTTCCAAGCTCAATGCTGCGAAGAAGTTCGCCTTCTCCACTACTACCAATGGCAGCCCGCGCGCCATGGTGCCGGTGGGTAACTACGAAGCTGTGATGCCGCTGGATATTTTGCCAACGCAATTGCTGCGCTACCTGATCGTCGGTGACACCGAGATGGCTCAGAAACTGGGCTGCCTGGAACTCGATGAAGAAGACCTTGCGCTGTGCACCTATGTCTGTGCCGGCAAGTATGAGTACGGCCCGATCCTGCGCGATAACCTCGCCCGTATTGAGAAGGAGGGTTAAGTCATGGGTATTCGTGCATTCCTCGACAAAGTCGAGCATAACTTCGAAAAAGGCGGCAGATACGAGAAGTGGTACGCCCTCTATGAGGCTGTCGACACCTTCTTCTATCGCCCTGGCAGCGTAACCAAGACCACCGCCCACGTGCGTGACGGCATCGACCTCAAGCGCATGATGATCACCGTGTGGTTGTGTACCTTCCCGATGATGTTTTTCGGCATGTGGAACACCGGTTATCAGGCCAACCTGATCTTCGCTAACAGCCCTGAACTACTGGCCGCCCAGGAAGGCTGGCGCTTCGCGCTGATCGGCTCGATGGCCGGGTTCGACCCGAACAGCCTGTGGGATAACTTTATCCAGGGCGCGGCTTACTTCCTGCCGGTGTATGCCACGGCGTTTATCGTCGGTGGCTTCTGGGAAGTGCTGTTCGCGTCGATCCGCAAGCATGAAGTCAACGAAGGCTTCTTCGTCACCTCGGTACTCTTTGCCCTGATTCTGCCGCCGAGCATTCCGCTGTGGCAGGTCGCCCTCGGTATCAGCTTCGGCGTGGTGATCGGCAAGGAAGTGTTTGGCGGTACTGGCAAGAACTTCCTCAACCCGGCGCTGACCGGTCGTGCCTTCCTGTTCTTCGCCTACCCGGCGCAGATGTCCGGTGATGCGGTATGGACTGCGGTGGACGGCTTTGCCGGTGCCACTTCGCTGAGCCTGGCGGCTGCTGGCGGCATCGACAACGTGATCAATAATGGCATTACCTGGATGGACGCCTTTGTCGGCACCATTCACGGCTCGCTCGGCGAGACCAGCACCCTGGCCATTGCCATCGGCGGCCTGGTGTTGCTGATCACCAAGATTGCCGCCTGGCGCATCGTCGCTGGTGTGATGCTGGGCATGGTTGGTCTGAGCTTGTTGCTCAATGCCCTCGGCTCGACCACCAACCCGATGTTTGCCATGCCCTGGTACTGGCACCTGGTGGTGGGTGGTTTTGCGTTCGGTATGTTCTTTATGGCCACCGACCCGGTGTCGGCGTCCATGACCAATACCGGCAAGTGGATTTTCGGTGCCTTGATCGGTGTGATGGTGGTGTTGATCCGTGTGGTCAACCCAGCGTTCCCGGAAGGCATGATGCTGGCGATTCTGTTCGCCAACCTGTTCGCACCGTTGATCGACCACTTCGTCGTTCAAGCCAATATCAAGCGGAGGCTGGCGCGCAATGTCTAGTCAAAAAGAATCCACCGTCCGCACACTGGTGGTGGCCCTGTTGGTCTGCCTGGTGTGCTCGGTGTTTGTTGCCGGTGCAGCCGTGGCGCTGAAGCCGACCCAGGTGGACAACCGTCTGCTGGACAAGCAGCGCAGCATTCTGGCGATCGCCGGTCTGGGCGATGCCAGCATGTCCAGCGCTCAGGTTAAGGACATGTTCAAAGGCACCATCAGCGCCAAGCTGGTGGACCTGCAAACCGGCAAGTTTTCCGATGCCCAAGACCCAGTCACCTTTGACCCGCTTAAAGCCTCCAAGGACCCGAAACTGTCCTCGGTGCTCAAGGGCAGTGATGACATTGCCGGGATCAAGCGTCAGGAGCGCTTCAGCACCGTGTATGTGGTGGAGAAGGATGGTCAGGTTGAAACCCTGATTCTGCCGGTGCGTGGTTACGGTCTGTGGTCGACCCTGCATGGCTTTATCGCCGTCAAGGGCGACCTCAATACCGTGGTTGGCATGGGCTTCTACCAGCACGGCGAAACGCCGGGCCTGGGTGGCGAAGTCGACAATCCGAAGTGGAAAGGCCAATGGCCAGGCAAAACCCTGTTCGATGAGGACGGCAAACTGGCCGTGCAAATCGTCAAGGGTGGTGTCGATGCACAGAGCCCCAAGGCCGTGCATCAGGTTGATGGCCTGGCGGGCGCTACCCTGACGAGTAATGGGGTGGACAACCTGCTGAAGTTCTGGCTCGGCCAGAATGGCTTCGGTCCGTTTATCGCGAACCTGCGTGCAGGGGAGGCTTGATCATGTCGCAGCCGACTATTAAAGAAGTCCTGCTTAATCCGATTTTCAACAACAACCCCATCGGGTTGCAGATTCTCGGTATCTGTTCCGCTTTGGCGGTGACCTCGAACCTGAAAACCGCGCTGGTGATGTCTGCCGCGCTGACTCTGGTAACCGGGTTCTCCAACCTGTTTATCTCGATGATTCGCAGCCAGATCCCTGGCTCGATTCGCATGATCGTGCAGATGGTGATCATTGCTTCTCTGGTAATCGTGGTTGATCAGGTGCTCAAGGCCTTTGCCTTCAGTCTGTCCAAACAGCTCTCGGTGTTTGTCGGTCTGATCATCACCAACTGCATCGTGATGGGCCGCGCCGAAGCCTTTGCCATGCAGAACCCGCCAGTGCTGTCGTTCTTCGATGGTATCGGTAACGGTCTGGGCTACAGCGCCATGTTGATTGCCCTAGGCATCATTCGTGAGCTGTTTGGCGCAGGCAAACTGATGGGTTACGAGATCATTCCGGTGATCAACGACGGTGGCTGGTACCAGCCTAACGGTATGCTGCTGCTGCCGCCTTCGGCGTTCTTCCTGATCGGTCTGTTTATCTGGGGTATTCGCGTCTGGAAAAAAGACCAGATCGAGAAGCCGAGCTTCAAGATGGCGCCTCAGGTTTCCAATAAGGAGGCCTACTAATGGAGCACTACATCAGCCTGTTCGTCCGTGCGGTGTTTGTTGAGAACATGGCCCTGGCGTTCTTCCTCGGCATGTGCACCTTTATCGCCATCTCGAAAAAGGTCGAAACCGCCATTGGTCTCGGTATTGCCGTAGTGGTGGTGCTGGGTATCACCATGCCGGTGAACAACCTGATCTACACCAACCTGCTCAAGGACGGTGCGCTGGCCTGGGCCGGTTACCCACAAGTCGATCTGAGCTTTCTCGGCCTGCTGACCTTTATCGGCGTGATCGCGGCGATCGTACAGATCCTCGAGATGACCCTGGATAAGTACGTGCCCTCGCTGTACAACGCCCTCGGCGTGTTCCTGCCGTTGATCACTGTGAACTGCGCCATCATGGGTGGCTCGCTGTTTATGGTCGAGCGTGACTACAACCTGGCGGAAAGCACCGTCTATGGTGTCGGCGCCGGTGTTTCCTGGGCCCTGGCGATTGCCGCTCTGGCGGGGATTCGCGAGAAGCTCAAGTACAGCGATGTACCTGAAGGTCTGCAGGGACTGGGCATCACCTTTATCACCATCGGTCTGATGTCTCTGGGCTTCATGTCCTTCTCCGGCGTGCAGTTGTAAGGAAGGGATGAATAGATGATCAATTTTGAGATTTTCATCGCCATCGGCATGTTCACCGGCATTGTGCTGGCGTTGGTGCTGATCATTATCGCGGCGCGCGCCAAGCTGGTTTCCAGCGGTGACGTAAGCATCGAGATCAACGGCGAAAAAACCATTGTGGTACCGGCTGGCGGCAAGCTGCTGCAGACCCTGGCGGCCAACAATATCTTCCTCTCTTCGGCCTGCGGTGGCGGCGGTACCTGCGCCCAGTGCAAGTGCGTGGTCGAGCATGGCGGCGGCGAAATGCTGCCGACTGAAGAGGCGGCCTTCACCCGTCGCGAAGCCAAGGCTGGCTGGCGTCTGTCCTGCCAGACCCCGGTCAAGCAGGACATGAAGATCGAAGTGCCGGAAGAAGTCTTCGGCGTGAAGAAGTGGGAGTGCACTGTTGAGTCCAACCCCAACGTGGCCACCTTCATCAAGGAACTAACGCTGAAACTGCCGGAAGGCGAAAGCGTCGACTTCCGCGCCGGTGGCTATGTGCAGCTGGAGTGCCCGCCGCACGAAGTGCACTACAAGGACTTCGACATTCAGGAAGAGTACCGCGGCGACTGGGACAAGTTTAACCAGTGGAAGTACGTGTCCAAGGTCGAAGAGACCGTGATCCGTGCCTACTCCATGGCCAACTACCCGGAAGAAGTGGGCCTGGTGAAGTTCAATATCCGTATTGCTTCGCCGCCACCGGGCAAGGACGATCTGCCACCGGGCAAGATGAGTTCCTACGTGTTCAGCCTCAAGCCGGGCGACAAGATCGATGTGTATGGTCCGTTCGGCGAGTTCTTCGCCAAGGAAACCGACGCCGAGATGGTGTTTATCGGTGGTGGTGCCGGTATGGCGCCGATGCGTTCGCACATCTTCGACCAGCTCAAGCGCTTGAAGTCGACCCGCAAGATCAGCTTCTGGTACGGCGCGCGCTCCATGCGTGAAGCCTTCTACGTTGAAGAATACGATCAGTTGCAGGCCGAGAACCCCAACTTCAAGTGGCACCTGGCATTGTCCGATCCGCTGCCGGAAGACAACTGGACCGGTCTCAAGGGCTTTATCCACAACGTGCTGTACGAGAACTACCTCAAGGACCATCCGGCTCCGGAAGAGTGTGAGTTCTACATGTGCGGCCCGCCCATGATGAACGCTGCCGTGATCAAGATGCTGATCGACCTGGGTGTGGAGGAGGAGAACATCCTGCTCGACGACTTCGGCGGTTAAGTATGAGCCATGTGCTACTGCGGCCCGTTATCGCTGTCAGCTTGCTGACAGCCCTAACGGGCTGTTGGTTTTCAGAGCGGGTAGAAGAATTTGGCGGCCCGACCATGGGCAGCACCTACACCGTCAAATATGTGCGCAGCAAGGATTCGCCGAGCCTTGAGTTACTCAAGCGCGAGACCGATGCCATCCTGGCTGAGGTTGACCAACAGATGTCGACCTATCGCGATGATTCCGCAATCGAGCAATTCAACCAGGCTCCGGCGGGTACCTGTCAGGCGATGCCTGCTGGGGTGCTGGAGTTGGTCGAGGCAGGGCGCGTGTTGCATGAGCAAAGTGCCGGCGCGTTCGATCTGACTTTGGAGCCGTTGCTCAACCTGTGGGGCTTTGGCCCCAAGGCGCGCGCCGAAAAGGTGCCGACCGCTGAGCAACTCGCCGCCGCGCGTGCGCAAGTGGGCATGCAACACCTGCGTCGTGAAGGTGAGCAGCTGTGCAAGGATGTTGATGTGCAGGTCGACTTCAACAGCATTGCCGCCGGCTATGCGGTGGACAAGATCGTGCAGCGCTTCACTGAGCTGGGTGTGACCAGCTATATGGTTGAGGCCACCGGTGAGCTCAAGGCCGCAGGCAAAAAGCCCGATGGTCAGCCTTGGCGCATCGGCCTGGAAGCCCCGCAAGACGGTCAGCGTGTCGCCCAGCGCGTGCTGGCAGTGGATGGTTACGGTATTTCCACTTCGGGTGATTACCGCAACTACTTCGAGGAAGAGGGGCGGCGTTACTCGCACACCCTCGATCCGTTGACCGGTGCACCGATCACCCACACGCTGGCAGCGGTAACCGTGGTGGATAAATCGACCTTACGCGCCGATGGCTTGTCTACAGTGCTCATGGTCATGGGCACTGAGCCTGGCCTGGCATTTGCTGAGCGCATGGGCATTGCAGCGTTTTTCGTGACCCGTGAAGGTGACGCCTTCGTCACACAGACAACTCAGGCTTTCGAGCAGCTATTCGCTGCAGGAGACGAGCAATGACGTTTTTAGTGGTATTTCTGACCATGCTGCTAGTTGTTGGCATGATGGCTGTAGGCGTGATGATGGGCCGCAAGCCCATCGCCGGTTCGTGCGGTGGTATCGCCAACCTGGGTATCGAGAAGGAATGCTCGATCTGTGGTGGCAGTCGTGAGAAGTGCGAGGAGATCAACAGCGACCCGCAAGGCAAAACCGCAGCCCTGGCCTACGACGCGAGCAAAGGCTAATCGTCCTGCGGCCAGCTAACGGGCTAGGCTTGCAGTGAACGTATTGATTGCCAGGCTGCGTATGCAGTGCTGGCCCTGCCGAGAGCGCGGTACAAGTGCTCCGGTGTGATCTGAAGGAGTAAACATGGCGGTCTACAACTACGACGTAGTGGTGCTGGGTTCCGGCCCTGCGGGTGAAGGCGCGGCAATGAACGCGGCCAAGGCCGGGCGCAAGGTGGCAGTGGTCGACAGCCGCCGTGAAGTCGGCGGCAACTGCACCCACCTGGGCACCATCCCGTCCAAGGCGCTGCGCCATTCGGTGCGGCAGATCATGCAGTTCAACACCAACCCGATGTTCCGCCAGATCGGCGAACCGCGCTGGTTCTCCTTCCCTGACGTGTTGAAAAGCGCCGAGCGGGTGATCGCCAAGCAGGTGAGCTCGCGCACCGGTTACTACGCGCGCAACCGTATCGATGTGTTTTTCGGCACTGGCAGTTTTGCTGATGAGCACACCATCGAAGTGGTCTGCGCCAATGGTGTGGTGGAGAAACTGGTGGCCAAGCAGATCGTTATCGCTACCGGTTCGCGGCCTTACCGCCCGGTGGACGTGGATTTCCACCACCCACGCATCTACGACAGCGACACCATCCTCAGCCTCGGCCATACCCCGCGCCGCATCATCATCTACGGCGCCGGGGTCATCGGTTCCGAGTACGCCTCGATCTTCAGTGGCCTGGGTGTGCTGGTTGACCTGATCGACAACCGTGACCAGTTGCTGAGCTTCCTCGATGCGGAAATTTCCGATGCCTTGAGCTATCACCTGCGCAACAACAACGTGCTGATTCGTCATAACGAAGAGTACGAAAGTGTTGAAGGGGTGGAGAACGGGGTGATCCTGCACCTCAAGTCCGGCAAGAAGATCAAGGCGGACGCCTTCCTCTGGTGCAACGGCCGTACCGGTAATACCGATCAGCTGGGCCTGGAAAACATCGGCATCAAGGTCAATAGCCGTGGGCAGATCGAGGTTGACCAGAGCTACCGCACCGAGGTGTCGAACGTCTACGCGGCGGGCGACGTGATTGGTTGGCCGAGCCTGGCCAGTGCGGCAGCCGACCAGGGCCGATCGGCTGCCGGCAGCATCGTCGACAATGGCAGCTGGCGCTTCGTTGATGACGTGCCGACCGGCATTTACACCATTCCGGAAATCAGCTCGATTGGTAAGAACGAGCGCGAGTTGACCCAGGCCAAGATCCCTTACGAAGTCGGTAAGGCGTTCTTCAAAGGCATGGCTCGGGCACAGATTTCCCACGAGCCAGTGGGCATGCTCAAGCTGCTGTTCCATCGCGAAACCCTGGAAGTGCTGGGCGTGCACTGCTTCGGTTACCAGGCGTCGGAGATCGTGCACATCGGCCAGGCAATCATGAATCAGAAGGGTGAGGCCAACAGCATCAAGTACTTCGTCAACACCACCTTCAACTACCCGACTATGGCGGAAGCCTACCGGGTGGCTGCGTTCGATGGTCTCAACCGGCTTTTTTGAGCGGCTCCGGCCGGTGGCCTGAGCCGGCCGGGGAGAACCCGTTCAGCGACTCCAGCGACTGGCGTTGGCCTAATCGCGAAAGTTTCTGATCAGGCTTAACGAAAAACCGGCCCTTTTGGCCGGTTTTTTCGTTTCTGTAGCTGGGGCTATCCGGGAGGTTATTCCAGGGTTGCCACGGCCAGGCCGGGAAAATCGGTGATGATGCTATCCACGCCGAAGTCCGCCAGGCGGCGCATCAGTGCCGGCTCGTTGACCGTCCACACCGAGACATGCAAACCGGCTTTCTGCGCCTTCAGTAGACGCTCCGGAGTGCACAGCGTCCAGTTCAGCGCGAGCAGGTGGCAGCCGTAATGCCTGGCGACTTTTATAGGGTCGAGCCAGGCGTATTCGGCGACCAGGCCGCGTTGCAGGTGCGGAGTCAGGCGCTGCAGAGCGCCGAGCACTTCGCGGGAGCTGGAGGTTACGGTGACCTTGTCCGTGAGCTGGTAGCGTTCAGCCAGTTCGGCAATCGCCTTGACCATGCGCGCCGAGCGAACCTTCGAGGCGCTTTTGACTTCCAGCTGCCAGTGCTCGAAATCGCAGTGCTGGAACAGCTCTTCCAACCGTGGGATCGGGCAGGGCGTGACGGCGCCAGGGCCACCTTTACGGGCGTCATAGGTCACCAGTTCGGCGGCGTCATGCTCGACGACTTTGCCACGATGGCCGGTGGTGCGCTTGAGGGTTGGGTCGTGAATCACCATCAGCTCGCCATCGCGCGACAGGTGCAGGTCCAGCTCGCAGCGGCGCACGCCGTGCTTGAGGCATTGCTGGAAGCTGGCCAGGGTGTTTTCCGGCACCTCGCCTTTGGCGCCGCGATGTCCATAGATGACTGTCACTGTTGCTCCTTGTCGGGCAGGGCGGCGCCGGGCTGGTGATGGCGCACGCTGTTGATTACGTGTTTATGCTCGAAGTAGACACTGAACTCACGGTAATCCCAGCGGGTGATCGGCGGGTTGCCAACGCTGGGGTGCTCTTCATCCGCCAGGCCGAAACGCTCCAGTACCGCGCGTTGGGATTCGCCGAGTTGCGGCAGGCGCAATTCGCCGGCACCTTGCTGGCCGATAGGGATTTGCAGGGTATCGGCATCAGCGCCGAAAGGCAGGAGCAGGGCGAGAAGCAGGAACAGACGGGGCATGGTGGCTCGCTATCAGGGTTGCAGAGGTTGCTCGCGGGCCTGGCGACGCTCCAGGGCCTGGCGTTGCAGGATATGCCGGGCAAGCAACTGGCGCTGGGCGTCGCTCACAGCTTCAAATTCCGCGCCAATCTCAAACTGCTGTGAGGGCAGTGGTTGGCAATGCACCACCTTGGCCCGTAGCAGTAGACCCAGGGCCTGCGGCATCAGCACCATCTTCACCGCCAGGTGCGCGCCTGTTGCCACGGGCTGAGGGTTATTGAAGCTGACGCCGCCCTCGGACAGGCTGACCTTGCGCGGCGTGCCGATGTCGCGCAGCAGGCTCTGCGCCACGGCCTGACCGAGCAGGTCGATGCGCTTGTTCATGACCTTGAGGTAATTGGCCAGGGTGCGGTCGCGCTCAGTGATATGCCGCAGCAGATGCTGCGACTCGAAGTCCATCAGATGCAGATCGCTGAGCAGGTTAAACAGCGGCGAGCTGTCGTGAAGCTCGTCACTGGCCAGGGCTTCTGCGCCCGAGAGCAGGGTGAATTCCAGTGCGATCGTATCGTCGATACGATAGTATTCGCGGCGATCATCTTCATCTTGAGTCGGCATGGCGAACCCATGGCAGCAGTAGTGGTCGAAGAACCTGTTCAAAGTCTTGCGAGCTAGCGGCATGCAAGGCGAAAAGTGGTGAGGAAGCGCAGTTTACGAATGTAAATGAGCATTCCGAGACAGTTTTCAACGTAGCAGGTCCGACGCGCAGCAGACTTTACCCTGGTTTAGAGTGTAAGGCTGCTCGCCAAGCCCCCACAAGGACGTTTCTTTTTCCCTCGAATCAGCCCCGACATGTTCAGACCTCTGTTCGTATTTATCGGCACGCGCTACACGCGGGCCAAGCGTCGCAACCACTTCGTATCCTTTATTTCTCTGACTTCGATGATCGGGCTAGCACTTGGCGTGCTGGTGATGATTCTGGTGCTGTCGGTGATGAACGGCTTCGACCATGAAATGCGCACCCGCGTGCTCGGCATGGTGCCGCACGCCACGGTCGAGAGCGCCACGCCGATCAAGGATTGGCGCAGCCTGGCCGACAAGGCGCAGAGCAACCCGCAAGTGCTGGCGGTTGCGCCGTTCAGCCAGATGCAGGGCTTGCTGACCAACGACGGCAAGGTGCAGAAAGTGCTGATCAATGCGGTCGATCCGCTGGAAGAAGCCAAGGTCTCGATCATCGGTAATTTCTTTCAGCAGGGCAGCCTGGATGCACTGCAGCCCGGTGAGTTCGGCATGGTGCTGGGCGACAAGGCCGCCGCCAAGCTCGGCGTCGGCCTGGGTGGCAAGGTGACCTTTGTCGCCCCGGAAGTCACTGTTACTCCAGCCGGCATGTTCCCACGGCTCAAGCGCTTTACCGTGGTTGGCATATTCCATGTCGGCGCTGGCGAAATCGACGGCCACCTGGCCCTGACCCATGTGCAGGATTTGGCGCGTTTGCAGCGCTGGCAGGCCGATCAGGTGCAGGGCATTCGCCTGAAGTTTTCCGACCTGTTTGAGGCGCCGCGCACCGCCTGGGCGCTGGCGCAAACGTTGGGTGAGGGTGATTACTACGCCCGCGACTGGACCCGCACCCACGGCAACCTGTATCAGGCGATCCGCATGGAAAAAGCCATGATTGGTCTGCTGCTGCTGCTGATCGTCGCGGTTGCCGCCTTCAACATCATCTCCACCCTGGTCATGGTCGTCACCGACAAGAAGGGCGATATCGCCATTCTGCGCACCCTGGGCGCCACACCGCGACAGATTATGGCGATCTTTATGGTTCAGGGCACGGTGATCGGCGTGTTCGGCACCGCCATTGGTGCGGTGCTGGGCTGCCTTGCCGCCTTGAATATCAGCCGTGCGATTGCCGCGCTGGAAGGGCTGTTGGGGATCAAATTCCTCAATGCCGATGTGTATTTCATCGACTACCTGCCCTCGCAGCTGATGCTGGCCGATGTGCTGCTGGTCTGCGGCGCGGCGTTGATTCTAAGTTTCTTCGCCACCCTATATCCGGCCTGGCGCGCAGCGCGTACCCAGCCTGCGGAGGCGCTACGTTATGAGTGATCAGGTTATGAATGATCAGGTTATGAGTGATTCGGTTATGCAAGATCGTGCAGTGTTGAGTTGTCGCAACCTCGGTAAAAGCTACGACGAGGGCCCGCAATCGGTGGTGGTGCTGCAGGACCTGCAGCTGGAGCTGCACCCCGGTGAGCGCGTGGCGATTGTCGGCAGTTCTGGCTCGGGCAAGAGCACCTTGCTGAATATGCTTGGCGGCCTGGATACGCCGAGCACCGGCAGCGTCTGGCTGGCCGGCGAGGAGTTGTCGGCGCTGAATGAAAAGCAGCGCGGCCTGCTGCGTAACCGCGCCCTGGGTTTCGTTTACCAGTTTCACCACCTGCTGCCGGAATTCACCGCGCTGGAGAACGTGTGCATGCCGTTACTGATTGGCCGCACGCCGATCAGCGAAGCACGTCAGCGTGCCACGGCGTTGCTGGAGCGGGTTGGCCTGGGCCATCGCCTGGCGCACAAGCCGTCGGAGTTGTCCGGTGGTGAGCGTCAACGTGTGGCGATTGCTCGTGCGCTGGTCAATCAGCCCGGTTTGGTGCTGCTCGATGAGCCCACCGGTAACCTCGATCATCACACCGCGCAGGGCATTCAGGATCTGATGAAGGAGCTGAGCAGCTCGTCGCAGACCGCCTTTCTGGTGGTGACCCACGACATGGCGCTGGCCCAGCAGATGGACCGCATCCTGCGTCTGGAAGACGGCAAGTTGGTGGCCGCCTGATGTTTCGTCCGCTGAGTATCTTTATCGGTATCCGCTATACCGGGGCCAAGCGGCGCAACCACTTTATTTCCTTTATCTCGATGACTTCGATGATCGGTCTGGCCTTGGGTGTTCTGGCGATGATCGTGGTGCTGTCGGTGATGAATGGTTTCCAGAAGGAAATGAGCACGCGCATCCTTGGTATGGTGCCGCATGCCAGCATCGCCGGGGCGCAACCGCTGGATGATTGGCAGCAGGTTGCCGCAGCCGCGAAGAACAACCCGCAGGTGCTCGCCGCTGTGCCGTTTGCTGAGCTCGAAGGCATGCTCTCGGTACGCGGGGCGATGCAGCCGGTGCAGTTGCACGGCATCGATCCGGCGTTGGAGCCTCAGGTGTCGATCATCGACAAACATATGCAGCAAGGCCGTCTGAGCGATTTGCGTGAGGGTGAGTTTGGTGTGGTGCTCGGCGAGATCACCGCGCGGCGCTTCCAGCTGCGGGTGGGCGACAAGCTGGCGCTGATCGTGCCGGAGCTGAGCAGCGTGCCGGGCGGTATCAGCCCGCGCATGCAGCGCCTTAACGTGGTCGGCATCTTCAAGGTTGGCGCCGAGCTGGACAGCTCGCTGGCGCTGATTCATGTCGCCGATGCGGCGCATATCCAGCGCATGCAGCCGGGCCAGGTGCAGAGCGTGCGCCTGAAGTTGAAAGACCTGTACCAGGCGCCGCAAGTGGCCGCGCAGATTGTCGGTGAACTGGGCGTCGGTTACAGCTCCGCAGACTGGACCCTGACTCAGGGCAGCCTGTTCAGCGCGATGAAAATGGAAAAGACCATGATTGGTCTGTTGCTGCTGCTGATCGTTGCCGTGGCGGCCTTCAATATCATCGCCACGCTGATCATGGTGGTGGCAGACAAGGGGGCGGATATCGCCATCCTGCGCACCTTGGGCGCGACGCCAGGGCAGATTATGGGCATCTTTATGGTCCAAGGTACGGTGATCGGCGTGATCGGTACGGTGATCGGCGCGGTGCTGGGTATTCTCGCGGCGCTGAATGTCAGTCAGCTGGTGGGTTGGATCGAGCGCTTGAGCGGCCAGCAGGTGATGAGCTCTGACGTGTACTTCATCAGCAACCTGCCGTCGGAGCTGCTGCTGTCCGATGTCCTGCTGATCTGCGGCGCGGCGTTTAGCCTGAGCTTTTTGGCCACCGTCTACCCGTCCTGGCGGGCCGCGCAGATTCAGCCAGCCGATGCGCTGCGTTACGAATAAGCTACGCTGCCTGAAACAAAAAAGCCGTTACTCAGTAACGGCTTTTTTGTTTCAGCGTTGCGCGTCGCGCTGCCGGCGTTTTTCCTGGCGTTTGCGCCAGTTGTGCCGCACCCACCAGCGCCAGTAAGCGTTGGTGCCGAAGTAACCAACGAGCGCCAGGACAATAGCTAAAGCCAGAGAGCCAAGGTAGAGCGGCTGCCAGTGGGTCTGCAGCATTTGTCCAACCCAGGCCAGGCTGATGTTCTCAGGCATGTGCATGGTTGGGGTGCCCATCAGCCAGGCGCCGATCTTGTAGTTGCAGTAAAACACCGCAGGCATGGTGATAGGGTTGGTCAGCCAGACCAGCCCGACCGAGATGGGTAAATTACCCCGCGCCGGTACGGCAACAGCCGCTGCAGCTAACATTTGCAGAGGCATGGGGATCATCGCCCAGAACAGACCAATGGCCATGGCGCGTGACACAGAATGGCGGTTGAGGTGCCAGAGGTTGGGATCGTGGATCAGGCTGCCCAGAAAGCGCAGGGATTTATTGCCCTTGATGCGGTCTGGGTGGGGCATGTAGCGCTTGAATAAACGACGCGGCATGAAGGCTCTCTGGCGGGTAAAAGCGCCGACATTATGCACCCTTTGATGACAGCCTGCTTTCACACTTTGTGACAGCAAATAAGCAAAAGCTGATCGATGGGTTAAATGCTGTATTCGACTCACGGAGCGAGTCTATGCGCACAGGGATTTTCGCGCTGGTGGCTGGGATGCTGGTGCTGCGCTTCCTTCTTACTTTGCCGCCGTTGTGGCTGCTGGCTGTTCTGCCGGTGGCCGGTTTGATGCTGTTGCCGTTTCGCAGCTATCCCATGGCCTTGTTTCTGTTTGGGTTCAGCTGGGCGTGTGTATCGGCGCAGTGGGCGCTGGATGATCGGTTGGCGCGGCAATTGGACTTGCGCACCCTGTGGTTGCAGGGGCAGGTGGTCGGCCTGCCAGAAGTAGGCGATGGCGTGGTGCGCTTCCAGTTGGAACAGGTGCTCTCACGTCGCGACAAACTGCCCGCGCGTCTGCGCCTGGCCTGGTATGGCGGGCCAGCAGTACGCGCCGGTGAAACCTGGCGCCTGGCAGTACGCCTCAAGCGTCCCCATGGTTTGGTTAACCCACAGACATTCGATTACGAAGCCTGGTTGCTAGCGCAGCGCATTGGCGCTACGGGCACGGTGAAAAGTGGCGAGCTGATGACCTCTGCCAGTGGAGCGGGGGCCTGGCGTGACCGCTTGCGTCAGCAGTTATTGGCAACCCCCGCGCATGGCCGCGAAGGCGCGTTGGCGGCTTTGGTATTGGGGGATGGCTCGGGGCTGTCGACGGCAGATTGGCAGGTGCTGCAGAACACCGGAACGGTGCATCTGATGGTGATTTCCGGCCAGCATATCGGTCTGCTGGCGGCGCTTTTATATGGTCTGGTTGCTGGCTTGGCGCGCCTGGGGTTTTGGCCGCGCAACTGGCCCTGGCTGTCCTGCGCCTGTGTGTTGGGCTTTACCGGGGCATTGGCATATGGCCTGTTGGCCGGCTTCGAGGTGCCGGTGCAGCGCGCCTGTGTGATGGTCGGCCTGGTATTGCTCTGGCGCTGGCGCTTTCGTCATTTGGGTGTGTGGTTGCCTTTATTGCTGGCATTGCTTGCGGTGTTGCTGGGCGAGCCGCTGGCCAGTTTGCAGCCTGGCTTCTGGTTGTCCTTTGGCGCGGTGATGCTGTTGATCCTGATTTTCAGTGGCCGCCTGGGCGCCTGGCCCTGGTGGGGCACCTTGTTGCGCGCGCAATGGGCCATGGCCATTGGTTTGCTGCCGTTGTTACTGGCGCTCGGTTTGCCGGTGAGTGCCAGTGGCCCTTTGGCCAACCTAGTGGCGGTGCCTGTGGTGGGGTTGCTGGTGGTGCCGCTGGCTTTGCTCGGCACATTATTGCTGCCCGTGCCTGGGGTGGGGGCTGCGCTGCTTTGGGTGGCGGGCTGGGTGTTGGGTCTACTGTTCTCTCTGCTCGCGCAATTGGCCTTATGGCTACCGGCTTGGTTGCCCAGCGCCTTGCCATTCTGGGCCTGGCTGCTGGTGGCGTTGGGCGCACTGGTATTGTTAGTGCCGGCCGCCTTGCCAATGCGCAGCCTGGGCGCGTTACTGCTGCTGCCCTTGTTATTTAGCCCGCAGCAGCGTCCTGAGTTCGGACGAGCCGAGGTGTGGATGCTGGATGTCGGCCAGGGCCTGGCGGTACTGGTGCGCACCCAGGGGCATGATCTGCTGTATGACGCCGGGCCGCGCTTTGGCGAGTTCGATAGCGGCGAGCGCATAGTGCTGCCATCGTTACGCGCATTGGATGTGCGTGGGCTTGATCTGCTGCTGATCAGCCATGCCGATAACGACCACGCTGGTGGCGCCGCAGCGATCAACCGCGGTCTGCCAGTTAGGCGCATACTCAGTGGTGAGCCCGCTAAGCTGGCGCGCTCGCTTGCGGCCGAAGCCTGCAGCCGTGAACATTGGCGGTGGGATGGCGTTGAGTTCAGCACCTGGCAATGGGCCGACGCAACCACTGGCAATCAGGCGTCCTGCGTGTTGCGCATCGAGGCCAATGGCGAACGGCTGTGGCTAACCGGTGATATCGATAGCCAGGCCGAGCGAGCACTGCTCAATAGCGGTCTGGCAATGCCAGCAGAGTGGCTGCTCGCACCGCACCATGGCAGTCGCAGCTCGTCATCTGCGGCGTTACTGGCACAGGTTAAGCCGGCTGCTGTATTGATCTCCCGTGGCGCACACAACAGCTTTGCTCATCCGCATGCGGAGGTCATGACGCGTTATCGCGCGGTGGCGGCGCAGCCCTATGACACAGCTTTGCACGGTGCAGTACGGATTCGCCTGGGCGCATTCGAGCAGGCGCAGAGTTTGCGCGACCACGCACGTTTTTGGCGGGAAAAATGAGAACGGCAGCGGTCGGCGAGGCCGCGACCCTATGCTAGAGTGGCGCCACTTTTGTGAAGGGGATCTGCCACCGTGTGGGAACTGGTTAAAGCTGGCGGCTGGATGATGCTGCCAATCATTCTGTGTTCTATCGCTGCGGCCGGCATCATTGCCGAGCGCCTGTGGACACTGCGGCCGAGCCGCATCACCCCACCCAACCTGCTCGGTCAGGTGTGGAAGTGGATCAAGGATAAAAAACTCAATAATCAGAAACTCAAGGAACTGCGCGCCAACTCGCCGTTGGGGCAGATCCTCGCAGCCGGCCTGGCTAACTCCAAACATGGTCGCGAGATCATGAAAGAGTGCATTCAGGAAGCCGCCGCGCGGGTGATTCACGACCTGGAGCGCTACCTCAATGCTCTTGGCACCATCGCCGGTATTGCGCCGCTGCTCGGTTTGCTCGGTACGGTGCTGGGCATGATCGAAATTTTCAGCTCCTTTATGGGTTCGGGCATGGCTAATGCGGCGTTGCTCGCGGGCGGTATTTCCAAGGCGTTGATCACCACGGCGGCAGGTCTGATGGTGGCTATTCCGGCACTGTTCTTCCACCGTTACCTGCAACGCCGGATCGATGAGCTGGTGGTCGGTATGGAGCAGGAGGCGATTCGCCTGGTGGAAGTGGTGCAGGGCGACCGTGATGTCGACATGGGCGAGGACAAGGCGTGAAATTCCGGCGCAAACCGCGGGAGAGCGTCGAGATCAACTTGGCCTCGTTGATCGACGTAGTGTTTATCCTGCTGCTGTTCTTTGTGGTCACCACAACCTTTACTCGGGAGACCCAGCTGAAGGTCGATCTGCCGGAAGCCGTCACTGGCACACCACCAGAACAGACCGAGCTGAAGCAGTTGGAAATCCTGATCGCCGCCGATGGCAGCTATTCGCTGAATGCCAAGCAGTTGCTGAAAAGCGATCTGCCAAGCCTGATGGCGGCGCTGCAGAAGGAGTCGGAAGGCGATAACAGTCTGCCGCTGATCATCAGCGCCGATGCCAAGACGCAGCATCAGGCGGTAATTACTGCTATGGATGCTGCCGGCAAACTGGGCTTTGCCCACCTGCGCATGACCACCATTGAGGCGCAAGCCGCGCCTTGAGGCTTGCCTGCTGATGAGCCTGTCCGCACGACTCACTGCTGCCTGGTACGCCGGTCATCCGGCGCTGGGCCTGCTGCGTCCGTTGGAATGGCTCTATCGTATGGTGGTACAGCGCAAGCGGTCGCGCTTTCTGGCGGGTGAGGGCGAGATATACCGTGCTCCGGTGCCAGTCGTGGTGGTCGGCAACATCACCGTCGGCGGCACCGGCAAGACCCCGATGATTCTCTGGTTGATCGAGCATTGCCGCCGCCAAGGGCTGCGCGTCGGTGTGGTCAGTCGCGGTTATGGCGCGCAGCCGCCGCAGCTGCCCTGGCGCGTGCAGGCTGATCAGGCGGCCAGCGTGGCCGGCGATGAACCGCTGCTGATTGTGCAGCGCAGCGGCGTGCCGTTGATGATCGATCCTGATCGCAGTCGTGCCGTGGCGGCCTTACTGGCGGCCGAGCCGCTGGACCTGATCCTCAGTGACGACGGCCTGCAACACTACCGCCTGGCCCGAGATCTCGAACTGGTGCTGATCGATGCAGCGCGTGGCCTGGGTAATCGCCATTGCCTGCCAGTCGGTCCGCTGCGTGAGCCGGTCGAGCGTCTGCAGAGCGTCGATGCGCTGCTGTATAACGGCGCATCCAGTGATCCGCAGGATGGCTACGGCTTTACGCTGCAGCCGCGCACCTTGGTTAACCTGCGCAGTGGCGAGCAACAGCCGCTCAGTCACTTTCCAGCTGGCCATGCCCTGCATGCGGTCGCCGGTATTGGCAACCCGCAGCGTTTCTTCAACACCCTCGAAGGGCTACACTGGCGGCCTGTCGCGCATGCCTTTGCCGACCACGCGCCGTACAGCGCCGAGCTTCTGAATTTCAGCCCGGCGCTGCCGGTGTTGATGACGGAAAAGGATGCGGTCAAGTGCCGTGCCTTTGCGGCTGACGATTGGTGGTACCTGGCGGTGGATGCCGAGCCTTCGGCCGCGTTTGTCGCCTGGTTTGATCAGCAATTGCAGCGTCTTGTGCCGCGCGCCTGACTGTTCTGATCATTCGGCGGCCTCGTCCGCCCCAGCAGCTGCTTCCTCTCAAGGATCTCCCATGGACCCGAAACTACTCGACATTCTCGCCTGCCCACTGTGCAAGGGCCCGCTGAAGCTCGCCGCTGACAAGAGCGAGCTGATCTGCAAAGCCGACGCATTGGCTTTCCCGGTTCGCGATGGCATCCCGGTGATGCTGGAAACCGAAGCCCGCACCCTCACCGTCGACGAGCGTCTGGACAAGTAAATGAGTACTGCCTTTACCGTTGTGATTCCGGCGCGCTTTGCTTCCAGCCGTCTACTGGGCAAGCCGCTGCAGGATATTGCCGGCAAACCGATGATTCAGCATGTCTGGGAGCAGGCGTGCAAAAGCAGCGCCCAGCAGGTGGTCGTCGCCACTGACGATGCGCGCATCGTTGAGGTGTGCCGCAGCTTTGGTGCGCAGGTGGTACTGACCGACGCCTCCCACAACTCCGGCACCGACCGCCTGGCTGAAGTGGCCGCGGCGCTGGGCCTGGCGGCTGACGCCATCGTGGTCAACGTGCAGGGCGACGAGCCGCTGATTCCGCCATCAATCATCGATCAGGTGGCGGCCAATCTGGCGGCCAATCCACAGGCGGCCATCGCCACCCTGGCTGAGCCGATTGAGGATGTGCAGGCGCTGTTCAACCCCAATGTGGTCAAGGTGGTCAGCGACAAGACTGGCTTGGCCCTGACCTTCAGCCGCGCGCCGCTGGCCTGGGCGCGGGATGCCTTCGCCAAGAACCGTGACGAGCTGCCAGCAGGCGTCCCATACCGTCGCCATATCGGCATCTACGCCTACCGTGCGCAGTTTCTGCATGACTTCGTCGCCTGGGGTCCGTGCTGGCTGGAAGACACCGAGTGCCTGGAGCAGCTGCGCGCGCTCTGGCATGGCGTGCGTATCCATGTCGCCGATGCCCTGCAAGCGCCACCTGCGGGCGTCGACACGCCGGAAGACCTGGAGCGGGTTCGTCGCCTGCTGGGGGCCTGATGCGCGTTCTGTTCGTCTGTCTGGGCAATATCTGCCGCTCGCCCACGGCCGAGGGCGTGTTGCGCCACAAGCTGCGTGAAGCAGGACTGGAAGGGCGCATCGAGGTCGATTCGGCCGGAACCGGCGACTGGCACGTGGGCAAGGCGGCGGATATCCGCACGCGTCAGGCTGCGCAGCAGCGTGGCTATGATCTGTCCGCGCTGCGCGGCCGGCAGGTCAAGGCGGCGGATTTTCACGCCTTTGACCTGATTCTAGCGATGGATAATAGCAACCTGCGCGACCTGCAGCAGCTGCGCCCGGGTAATGCTGCGGCTGAGCTGGATCTGTTTCTGCGCCGTTATCAGCTGGAACTGGATGAGGTGCCAGACCCCTATTACGGTGGTGAAGCCGGTTTTGCCCAGGTGCTGGATTTGCTCGAACAGGCCTGTGATGCCCTGGTTATCGAACTCAAGGGGCGCTTATGAGCTTGCAGGTGCGCACTCAGGTGTCGCTGAAACCCTATAACAGCTTTGCCGTCGAGGCCCAGGCCAGCCATTTTGCCGAAGCCGAGAACGATCAGCAGGTGTGCGAAGCGCTGAGCTATGCGCAAGCGCAGCAGTTGCCGCTGTTATTGCTCGGTGGCGGCAGCAATCTGCTGCTGACCCGCGATGTCGATGCGCTGGTGCTGCGTATGGCCAGTCGCGGTATTCGCGTACTCAGCGATGACGGCGAGCAGGTGGTGATTGAGGCAGAGGCGGGGGAGTCCTGGCATCCCTTTGTACAGTGGACGCTGGCGCAGGGCTTTGCCGGCCTGGAAAACCTTAGCCTGATCCCCGGCACCGTGGGTGCGGCTCCGGTGCAGAATATCGGCGCCTACGGCGTTGAGCTGAAGGATCTGTTTGTCGGTTTGACCGCCTTGGATCGACACCGTGGCGAGCTGCGCGAGTTCTCTCTGGCGGACTGCGCCTTTGCCTACCGCGACAGCCTGTTCAAGCGCGAAAGCGGGCGCTGGGTGATCCTGCGGGTACGCTTTGCCTTGAGCCGCGCGGCTGCGCTGCACCTGGATTATGGCCCGGTGCGTCAGCGTCTGGCGGAGCAGGGCATCAGTGCCCCGACTGCGCTGGATGTCAGCCAGGCCATCTGCGCCATTCGCAGCGAAAAATTGCCTGACCCGGCTGAGCTAGGCAATGCCGGCAGCTTCTTCAAGAACCCGTTGGTATCGAGTGAGCTGGCGCAACGCTTGCGCGCTGAGCATGCCGATCTGGTGGCCTATCCCCAGGTGGTGAATGGCCAGGCAGACGGACAGGTCAAGCTGGCCGCGGGCTGGTTGATCGAGCGTGCGGGTTGGAAAGGGTTTCGTGAGGGTGATGCAGGTGTGCATCGTTTGCAGGCGTTGGTGCTGGTCAATTACGGCGGCGCCACGGGTGCGCAGTTGTTGGCGCTGGCACAGCGTATCCAGACGGATATCGCCCAGCGTTTCGCGGTCGACTTGGAGATCGAGCCAAACGTGTTGTAAGGCGTTTGGCGGCAGGCTGCGACCAGCGTATTGATCGCGCTGTAATAAAAGCCAGAACGCAAAAGGGGATGCCGAAGCATCCCCTTTCTTATTACGTGAGGCGGATCAGACCTGCGGTTTGACCGCTTCTTTATCCTGCTCGTCAGCTTCTACTGCAGTAAACAGTGAGCTTTGCGGCCCCTGGCTTACTTCTGCTTCTACTTGCGCGGCGGTTTCGGCCTTGGGCTCGACTGCTTCGATGCTCGCAGGTGCTTCGGCTGCAGTTTCAACTACGGCTTCGGCAACCACTTCTGCAGGCGGCTCTTCAGCTACCGGTGCAGCAGCTTCAACCTGTACGGAGGCTGCTGGGGCTTCGGCGGCTTCGCGGGCCAGACGCTCGGCTTCACGCTGACGACGACGCACTTCGCGTGGATCGTTCGGTGCACGGCCAGTGCTGCTGACAGCGACTGCAGGTGCAGCTTCAACTGCCACAACCTCAGCCACTGCAACTTCGGCAATCGGCTCGGCAACTTCAACCACAGCTGGCGCTTCAACAACTTCTGCGACCGGGGCAGGTGCTTCTACAACAGCAGGTGCTGGTGCAGCTTCGCTGACTTCGGCCTGTACAGGTGCTTCGCTGGCCTCGACAACCGGGCTGCTTACTGCTTCTACAACAACGGCTTGTGGCGCTTCAGCTGCAGCGACTTTGCGTGGCTGCTCCTGCTCGACAACTACCGGTGCTGTTTCAACGGTTGCTTGGACGGCTTCGTCTGCGCCAGTGATAACGGCGGCGGTCACTGCTGCTGCAGTTACTGCGTTGTCGGCATCGGCTGGGGCTTCTGCGCCTTCTTCGCTGCCTTCGATCGGGTTGCCGTTGGCATCGTTCTGGCGCTCGCGACGATTGCTGCGACGACGCTGACCACGGGAGCGGCGACGTGGGCGATCGCCACCTTCGCTGCCTTCCTGCTCATCGTCCTGCAGTGCTTCTTCAGCGTTCAGTGCTTCGTCGTCGCTGGCGGCTGCAGCCTGTTCAGCGCGTGGCTGGCGTTCTTCGCGCGGTGCGCGCGGCTGGCGCGGTTCGCGTTGCGGGCGTTCGGCACGCACTTCTTCGCTGGCGGTTGCGCTATCACCCGGTGCGGCATCCAGCGGCTCACGCAGTTCGCGCGGCTGGCGCTCTTCACGTGGCTTGCGATCGCGTGGCTGACGCTCTTCGCGCGGTGGGCGCGACTGACGAACTTCCTGCGGCTCGCGAACTTCTACAACGTCACGCGGGCTGCGTTCTTCGCGCGGTGCGCGGTCCTCGCGCGGGGCGCGCTCCTCACGTGGAGCACGCTCTTCACGGGCTGCGCGAGGCTGACGTTCTTCACGCGGTGCACGTTCTTCGCGCGGTGCGCGGTCCTCACGTGGGCCACGCTCTTCGCGCGGCTTGCGCTCTTCGTTGTTGCGACCACCGCGGCTGCGGTTTTGTTGGCGACCATTGCGGCGCTCATCACTGCGCTGTGGGCGTTCGCTGGTTTTCTTCTCGACGACGGCAGGCTTTTCTTCTTCCTTGCCGGCGAACAGGCTGACCAGCGACTTGACCAGGCCTTTGAACAGGCTTGGCTCGACGGCAGCTACAGGCTGTGCGGCTACTGCTTCAACCGGGGTTGGTGCAGTGCGCTGCGGCGCGGTCTTGATTGCGGCTTCCTGGCGAACCAGGGTGCGCGTTGCGGCGGCCTGCTTCTCTTCTTCCACTTCAATGGTCGCCATTTCATAGCTGGATTGAGTGGACTGAGCTTCCGGACTGTCGTCACGGATGCGGGTGACTTCGAAGTGCGGAGTCTCCAGGTGATCGTTCGGCACGATCACGATGCGCGCACGGGTACGCAGTTCGGTCTTGGTGATCGAGTTGCGTTTTTCGTTGAGCAGGAAGGCGGCAACTGGAATCGGCACCTGGGCGCGAACTTCAGCAGTGCGGTCTTTCAGGGCTTCTTCTTCGATCAGGCGCAGAATGGCCAGCGACAGCGATTCGACGTCGCGGATGATGCCTTGACCATTGCAGCGTGGGCAGACGATGCCGCTGCTTTCGCCCAGCGACGGACGCAGGCGCTGACGCGACATTTCCAGCAGGCCGAAGCGCGAGATGCGACCCACTTGTACGCGGGCACGGTCGGCTTCCAGGCTTTCACGGACTTTTTCTTCCACGGCGCGTTGGTTCTTCGCCGGGGTCATGTCGATAAAGTCGATGACGATCAGGCCGCCGATGTCACGCAGACGCAGTTGGCGGGCGATTTCTTCAGCCGCTTCCAGATTGGTCTGCAGGGCAGTTTCTTCGATGTCGCTGCCTTTGGTCGCACGCGCCGAGTTGATGTCGATGGACACCAGGGCTTCGGTCGGGTCGATGACGATGGAGCCACCGGACGGCAGTTTCACTTCGCGCTGGAAGGCGGTTTCGATCTGGCTTTCGATCTGGAAGCGGTTGAACAGCGGCACGCTGTCTTCATACAGCTTGATCTTGCTGGCGTACTGCGGCATCACCTGATTGATAAAGCTCAGTGCTTCCTGCTGCGCTTCGATGCTATCGACCAGTACTTCGCCGATGTCCTGGCGCAGGTAGTCGCGGATGGCGCGGATGATCACGTTGCTTTCCTGATAGATCAGGAAGGGCGCAGCGCGGTCGAGCGAGGCTTCTTTGATAGCGGTCCAGAGTTGCAGCAGGTAATCAAGGTCCCACTGCATTTCTTCGCTGGAGCGGCCCAGGCCTGCGGTGCGCACGATCAAACCCATGTCGCTAGGGGCGACCAGGCCATTCAGTGCTTCGCGCAGTTCGTTGCGCTCTTCGCCTTCGATGCGGCGCGAGATACCACCAGCACGCGGGTTGTTCGGCATCAGCACCAGGTAACGACCGGCGAGGCTGATAAAGGTGGTCAGGGCAGCGCCCTTGTTGCCACGCTCTTCTTTCTCGACCTGAACGATAACTTCCTGGCCTTCCTTGAGCACGTCTTTAATGTTGACGCGGCCTTCTGGGGCCTTGCTGAAGTACTCGCGGGAGATTTCTTTGAGCGGGAGAAAGCCGTGACGCTCAGAGCCGAAGTCGACGAAAGCGGCTTCCAGGCTGGGTTCTACACGGGTGATTTTACCCTTGTAGATGTTGGATTTTTTCTGCTCACGGGCGCCGGACTCGATGTCCAGGTCGTAGAGTTTTTGCCCATCTACCAGGGCGACACGCAGCTCTTCGGGTTGAGTTGCGTTAATCAGCATTCTTTTCATGTAATACCGTCGGTTTCCGGTGCTGGCGGAAGCGGCGTTCGGCACACACGACTTCAGGGTCGGTGTCAGGTGCGTCAGGAACGGTCGTAAAGCGTTCCAGTGTCTAGCGGCGATCAGCCAATTGTGCTGGGCCGCGACGGACGTCTCCTGCTCGCTGTGATAACAGAAAGCACTAAGTCAGGAGGAGGAATCAGCTGTTGGTAGCGGACGAGATGAAGCGTCTTGGTAAAGCGAGCTGCTACGCGGACCAACAGTTGTACATCTCCACCCTACACGTATCGCTGAAACTCGGGTGCCGCTCGCGAAAATCCGCAGCGGGTTAACTATTACCGCAACCGTCCAAAGGGGCAGGCTGCGCATCATGGCTTAAAGGCTTTATTTCCGAGTTATTCACAGCCGTGGAGGCTTTTCTTTCGTTGAATAACCCGTCGGACGGCCTTACGTCCCAAATGAATTGCGTTGGTTGGGGGTGGCAGTTTTGGCGATCACCCGCAAACCAGGCCGCTTTTGGCGGCGTCCCGACTATAGCAGTAATGATTAAGTGCTTCAATTCCATAAAAAATTGTTATGATTGCGCGATGACAAATCCTTCCCCTCCAACCTCCGGCGTCCAGCTGCTCGAGGTTGCGCCGGAACTTGCCGGCCAACGTATCGATAACTTCCTTCGCACCCAGCTCAAGGGTGTGCCCAAGACTTTGATTTACCGAATTTTGCGTAAAGGCGAAGTGCGCGTAAATAAAGGTCGGATCAAGCCCGAGTACAAGCTGCAGGCCGGCGACATCATTCGTGTGCCGCCGCTGCGTTTGGCTGAGCGCGATGAGCCCGAGCCGCTGGCCCAAGGTCTTTTGCAGCGTCTGGAAGCAGCGATTGTCTATGAAGACAAGGCACTGATCGTGCTGAACAAGCCGGCTGGCATTGCCGTGCATGGCGGTAGCGGCCTGAATTACGGGGTTATTGAAGCCTTTCGCCAGTTGCGCCCGGACGCTAAGGATCTGGAGCTGGTGCATCGCCTCGATCGTGATACGTCCGGCCTGTTGATGATTGCCAAGAAGCGCAGCATGTTGCGTCACCTGCATGAGGCCTTGCGTGGCGATGGTATGGACAAGCGTTATATGGCCTTGGTGCGGGGCAACTGGGCGACGGCCAAGAAGCAGGTCAATGCGCCGCTGCTAAAGAGCAATCTGCGTTCCGGTGAGCGCATGGTTGAGGTCAACCCGGAAGGTAAGGAGGCTTTGACCATCTTCCGTGTGCTGCGCCGTTTCGGTGAGTTCGCCACCTTGGTCGAGGCCAAGCCCGTGACCGGGCGTACCCACCAGATTCGTGTGCATGCGCAGCATGCTGGGCACTGCATTGCCGGTGACAGCAAGTACGGTGATGACGATTTCACCAAGGAAATTCGCGATCTGGGCGGTAAGCGCTTGTTCTTGCATGCCTATGAATTGGTCGTGCCGCTGCCTGAAGGTGGCCAGCTCAAGCTTGCCGCGCCAGTCGATGAAATGTGGGCGCGGACCATGGTGCGTCTCGGTGCCTGATTCTCAGGAGCGTGGCTATCAGCTGCTGATCTTCGATTGGGATGGCACCTTGGTCGATTCCATCGGTCGGATCGTTGCGGCGATGCACCTGGCTGCCGATGCCTGTGAGCTACCGCGCTGCACGGATGAGCAGGTGCGCGGCATTATCGGTCTGGGCTTGCCTGAGGCGATTCGTTGCCTGTATCCGGATATGCATGATGCGGTCCGGGCGCAGCGCTTGCGACAAAGCTACAGCGAAAATTACCTGGCTCTGGAGTCCGAGCCGTCGGCACTGTTTCGCGGCGTAGCTGAAGGATTGGAAGCGTTTCGTGCTGAGGGCTATAGGTTGGCGGTGGCAACAGGTAAAGGTCGGCACGGTTTGCAGCGGGTGCTGGCGGATCGCGGCTGGTTGGATTATTTCGACTACAGCCGCTGCGCCGATGAAACGGCGAGCAAGCCGGACCCGCTGATGCTGCACGAGATCCTTGCGCAAAGCGGCGTTGCTGCCAGTCAGGCGTTGATGGTGGGTGACTCGTCCTTCGATCTGTTGATGGCGCAGCGCGCGGGCATGGATTGTGTGGCGGTGGGTTATGGCGCGCAGCCTTTGCAGGTGCTGCGTGCGTGTCAGCCAACGCTGGCAATAGAATGTTTTACCGAGTTGCGCGCCTGGCTAAGTCGGCGTGCGTCTAATCAGTCAGTTGAGGTGGTGTTGCATGGCAGATGAATGGAAGGCGTCGGCAGCGGCTGATGGCGACGGAAAAAGCTGGCAGCTGCTGGAGAAAACCCTGCTGGCCGGTGTGCAGGAGCAGCGTCGGGCGCGGCGCTGGGGGATTTTCTTCAAGCTGCTGACCTTTATTTACATTTTTGGCGCGCTGGCGTTGTTCTCGCCCATGCTGGCGATGAAAAAAGGCGCAACCACGGGCAGCCATACTGCGGTGATCGAAGTGCGTGGGATGATTGCCGATCAGGAGTCGGCCAGTGCCGACAATATTGTTAGCAGTCTGCGTGCGGCGTTTGAGGATGCTAATACCAAGGGTGTGATCCTGCGCATCAACAGTCCGGGTGGCAGTCCGGTGCAGTCGGGCTACATCTATGACGAGATTCGCCGTCTGCGCGCAGAATACCCGGCGATCAAGCTGTATGCGGTGATCACTGATCTGGGTGCTTCCGGTGCTTATTACATTGCCAGTGCCGCTGATGAGATCTATGCCGATAAAGCCAGTCTGGTCGGCTCTATCGGTGTGACTGCGGCAACCTTTGGCTTTGTTGGGGTGATGGAGAAGCTCGGCGTGGATCGCCGCGTGTATACCTCCGGGGAGCACAAGGCCTTTCTCGACCCGTTCCAGCCGCAAAAAGCTGAGGAAACTGAGTTTTGGCAGGGTGTGTTGAAAGCAACCCATCAGCAGTTTATTGCCAGTGTTAAGCAGGGGCGTGGTGATCGTTTGAAGGATGCCGAGCATCCTGAGTTGTTCTCCGGCCTGGTTTGGTCGGGTGAGCAAGCTTTGCCATTGGGCTTAATTGATGCGCTGGGTAATACCAGCTACGTCGCGCGCGAAGTGATTGGTGAGAAAGAGTTGGTCGACTTTACCGTGAAGGAGTCGCCATTCGACCGTTTCGCGAAAACCCTGGGCGCCAGCATGGCTGAGCGTATTGCCCTATGGATGGGTTTTCAGGGGCCGGCACTGCGTTAACACTTGAGTCTGCTGAAAGCGAGCCCGGTCATTGATCGGGCTTGTTGCTTTTAGGGGGTGTCGATACCGCTGGCTTGCAGCATGTCCACCAGGCGAATCAGTGGCAGGCCGATCAGGCTGTTGCTGTCGCTGCCTTCTGTGCTGCGAAACAGGCTGATGCCCAGGCCTTCGGCTTTGAAGCTGCCGGCACAGTCGAAGGGTTGTTCGGCTGTCAGGTAGCGCATGATTTGCGCCTCGCTGAGCGGCCGAAAATGCACGGTGAAGGGTACGCAGTCGGTTTGCTGTTGGCCGGTGGCGCTGTTGAGTAGTGTGAGGCCGGTCAGAAAGGTGACGCTGTTGCCGCTGGCGGCCAGTAACTGCTCGCGAGCGCGCTCTAGGGTGTGTGGTTTGCCGAGGATCTGCGTGCCGAGTACTGCGACCTGGTCCGAACCGATGATCAGGTGCTGGGAGTGGGTTGCGCTGAGTGCCTGGGCTTTTTCCAATGACAGGCGGCGCACCAAGGTGTCTGCGTCTTCATCGGGGTGCCGTGTTTCATCGATGTGCGGGGCGCTCCAGGTAAAGGGTAGGCGCAGGCGGGTGAGCAGTTCGCGTCGGTAGGGTGAGCTGGAGGCGAGCACCAGAGGCAGCACGGCGATTTCCTTCTATATAGGAGTTTGCAGGGGGGGGGCGATTCTAGCTGTCGGCCCATATGCTGGACAGGCCGAATTTCCTTTGACAGCGGCGGGTTGCATCCCTAAAATGCGCCGCCTATGTCAAATGGCCCGATTCCACCTCACGTTGATCCGCGCAAATTAGCCGATCGCAGCGCCACCCTCGAAGGTGAGCTGCAACTGTCAGATTTGCAGCGACTCTGCGGCCCGCTTGCCGATAACCAAGGCATGGTGCGTACGAAGTTCTTCTTCGAGCGCGACGAGCGCAATGCTGTAGTTTTTCACAGCGAGCTTGAGGTTGAAGTCAAGATGGTTTGCCAGCGTTGTCTGGAGCTGGTCACTTTACCGATCCATAGCGCGTGTGATTACGCTGTGGTGAAAGAGGGTGCGAATACCCAGTCAGTGCCGCAAGGCTATGACGTGATTGAGTTGGGTGAAGACCCATTGGATCTGCTGGCGCTGGTTGAGGAGGAGCTTCTGCTTGCCTTGCCCATTGTCCCGGCTCATGACCCTAAAGATTGCCAGCAGCCGACCGGCCTCGAAGAGCCCGAGTCGAGCGAGGACGAGGTAACGCGGTCCAACCCGTTCAGTGTATTGGCGCAGTTAAAGCGTGACCCAAACGTTTAGGAGTTAATTAGTTATGGCTGTTCAGCAGAACAAAAAATCCCGTTCCGCCCGTGACATGCGTCGTTCGCACGATGCCCTCGAGGCCAGCACCCTGTCGGTCGAGAAAACCACCGGTGAAATTCACCTGCGTCACCACGTATCGCCAGAAGGCGTTTACCGTGGTCGTAAAGTGATCGACAAGGGCGCTGACGAGTAAATCTTGTCCGCTCCGATCATCGCGATTGATGCAATGGGTGGGGACTTCGGTCCCCACTGCATTGTTCCAGCCTGCATCTCCTGCTTGGCTGAATACCCTTCGTTGCATCTGGTCCTCGTCGGCCAATCCTCTCTGCTTGAATCTCTGATTGCCCGCTACCCCCATGTTGATCGTGCACGCCTGCGCGTTGAGCATGCTGGCGAAATTATCGCCATGGACGAGCGGCCGGCGCAGGCGCTGCGTGGCAAGCCGGATTCGTCGATGCGTATCAGTCTTGAGTTGCTGCGCAGCGGTGCGGCGCAGGCCTGTGTCAGTGCTGGTAATACCGGGGCGCTGATGGCGCTATCGCGCTACGTGCTGAAAACCCTACCGGGGATTGATCGTCCGGCCATGGTCACGGCCATTCCGACGCAGGCGGGCTTCTGCCATTTGCTCGATTTGGGCGCCAATGTCGATTGCAGTGCCGAGCATCTTTACCAGTTTGCTGTGATGGGCTCGGTTACCGCTGAGGCGCTGGGTACTGTGCGTCCGCGTGTGGCGTTGTTGAACGTGGGTACTGAAGACATCAAGGGTAATCAGCAGGTCAAGTTGGCAGCCAGCCTGCTACAGCAGGCGGAGGGCCTGAACTACATCGGTTTTGTCGAGGGTGATGGGCTGTATCGCGGTGAGGCTGATGTGGTGGTGTGCGACGGTTTTGTCGGCAATATCTTGCTCAAGTCCAGCGAGGGCCTGGCGGCGATGATTGCTGGGCGGATTGAGGCGCTGTTTAAATCCAGCCTGGCTGCGCGCATGGTCGGTGCTTTGGCGTTGCCGCTGTTGCGGCGCTTGCAGGGTGAATTGGCCCCGGCGCAGCACAATGGTGCGAGTTTTGTTGGGTTGCAGGGTATTGTGGTGAAAAGCCATGGTGCGGCTGGGCCTGATGGCTTTAAAAGCGCTATTCGCCGAGCATTGCGGGAGATTGAAGAAAATCTACCGCAGCGATTGCATGGTCGCCTGGGTGAGCACCTGCTTTAGAATGTGACCGCAGCGGGCAGCCTGTCATCCAACTGTCAGTTTCTTGCGCTTGGCTAGGCTGGGCGCGTATTACCGACGATCACGATCATTAGGAACAGGTTTCCATGTCTGCATCTCTCGCATTCGTCTTTCCGGGTCAGGGTTCCCAGTCGCTGAGCATGCTCGCCGAGCATGGTGCACAACGACCGCTGATCCTCGAAACCTTCGCCGAGGCTTCTGAAGCCCTCGGTTATGACCTCTGGGCGTTGACCCAGCAAGGTCCTGAAGAGCAACTCAATCAAACTGACAAAACCCAGCCGGCGATTCTCACCGCCTCTGTTGCGCTGTGGCGCGCTTGGCTTGCCGAGAGCGCCGCGCGGCCGACTTTTGTTGCTGGGCACAGCCTGGGTGAATACTCGGCGTTGGTAGCGACGGGCAGCTTGTCGCTGGCTGCTGCGGTCAAGCTGGTGGAGCATCGCGGTCAGCTGATGCAGCAGGCGGTTCCAGCCGGGCAGGGCGGCATGGCGGCGATTCTCGGTCTGGAAGATGCTGATGTATTGGCTGCCTGCGCCGAAGCTGCGCAGGGTGAAGTGGTCAGTGCGGTGAATTTCAATGCGCCGGGCCAGGTGGTGATCGCCGGTGGCGCTGCTGCCGTTGAACGCGCCATTGAGGCGTGCAAGGCACGTGGCGCCAAGCGCGCCATGCCCTTGCCGGTTAGCGTGCCGTCGCATTGCGCGTTGATGCGCCCTGCGGCTGAGCGCTTTGCCGAGGCGGTGGCGGCGATTGACTGGCAGGCCCCGCAGATTGCTTTGGTGCAGAACGTCAGCGCTGCGGCAGTGACTGATCTGGAAGGGCTCAAGCGTGATCTGCTGGCTCAGCTCTACAGCCCGGTGCGTTGGGTTGAGTCGATTGTTTGCTTGTCTGCGCAAGGTGTGACCGATCTGGTCGAGTGCGGTCCAGGCAAGGTGCTGTCTGGTTTGAACAAGCGCTGCGTAAAGGGCATCAATACCCATAACCTGGACACCCCGGACGCCTTCGCTGCGGCGAACGCGGCCCTGGTCTGATTAAGGAGAAACGTTATGAGCCTGCAAGGTAAAGTTGCACTGGTCACCGGCGCGAGCCGCGGTATTGGTCAGGCGATTGCCCTGGAGTTGGGGCGTCAGGGTGCCGTGGTTATCGGTACCGCTACCACCGCTTCGGGTGCTGAACGCATTGCTGAAACCCTGAAAGCCAATGGCATTGAAGGGGCCGGTCTGGTACTCGATGTCAGTGACAGCGAGTCTGTCGCCAGCACCCTCGAACATATCCAGCAACATCTTGGTCAGCCGTTGATTCTGGTCAATAACGCCGGCATCACCCGCGATAACCTGATGCTGCGGATGAAAGATGACGAGTGGTTCGATGTCATCAACACCAACCTGAGCAGCTTGTACCGGCTGACCAAGGCGGTGCTGCGCGGCATGACCAAGGCGCGTTACGGTCGCATCATTAATATCGGTTCGGTGGTGGGCGCCATGGGCAACGCCGGGCAGGTCAACTACGCAGCTGCTAAGGCCGGTCTTGAAGGTTTTGGCCGTGCGCTGGCGCGTGAAGTGGGTTCTCGGGCGATTACCGTGAACGCCGTGGCACCAGGCTTTATCGACACCGATATGACCCGCGAATTGCCAGAAGCACAGCGTGATGCGCTGCTGACTCAGATTCCGTTGGGCCGTTTGGGGCAGGCCGAAGAGATCGCAAAAGTGGTCGCTTTCCTCGCTTCTGATGGCGCGGCTTACGTTACAGGCGCTACTATCCCTGTGAACGGCGGGATGTACATGAGCTGAATGTGACGGATGGCTTCAGAAAACTGTCATAGATGCTGTCTAAAATCCGTTATAAAGCTGCAACAGGTTTGTAGGCAGGTCGTTGAAGTGTTTGTGGGGCTCCCCGGCATTCAGCTTGAAATGCTAAAAACCCTTTCTATACACTTGGCCGCAGCACAGTGGCCAAGATTTGTCCCATTAGGAGTGAGAACAACGTATGAGCACCATCGAAGAACGCGTCAAGAAAATCGTTGCCGAGCAACTGGGCGTCAAAGAAGAGGAAGTAACCAACAGCGCTTCCTTCGTTGAAGACCTGGGTGCCGACTCTCTTGACACCGTTGAGCTGGTGATGGCTCTCGAAGAAGAGTTCGAGACCGAGATCCCGGACGAACAAGCCGAGAAGATCACCACCGTTCAGGAAGCGATCGACTACGTTACCGCTCACGCGTAAGACGTAATCGTCGGCTCCCGACTCGGAAAAGCCGCACTCCCTTATCAGGTGTGCGGCTTTTCTTTAAGCGCTTTCCAGGCGTTGATAACTAGAAAAGGAGATTGCTGTGTCGCGTAGACGCGTCGTGGTTACCGGTATGGGCATGCTGTCGCCATTGGGTAACGATGTGCCGAGTAGCTGGCAGGGCATTTTGGCTGGTCGCAGTGGCATTGGCCTGCTTGAGCACATGGATCTTTCCGCTTTTTCCACGCGCTTTGGTGGTGCGGTAAAGGGCTTCAACGTCGAGGAATACTTGTCGGCCAAAGAGGCGCGCAAGCTCGATCTGTTTATCCAGTACGGCCTCGCTGCCAGCTTTCAGGCTGTGCGCAACTCCGGCCTGGAGGTCACCGATGCCAACCGTGAGCGCATCGGCGTGGCCATGGGCTCCGGTATCGGCGGCCTGACCAATATTGAGAACAACTGCAAATCGCTGCATGAGCAAGGGCCACGGCGCATCTCGCCGTTCTTCGTGCCAGGCTCGATCATCAATATGATTTCCGGCTTCCTGTCGATCCATCTTGGGCTGCAGGGACCGAACTACGCCATTGCCACGGCCTGTACCACCGGTACGCATTGCATCGGCATGGCGGCGCGCAATATCGCTTATGGCGAAGCCGATGTAATGGTCGCCGGCGGCGCCGAGATGGCCGCCTGCGGACTGGGTATGGGCGGCTTCGGTGCTGCCCGCGCACTGTCGACCCGCAATGATGAGCCGGCCAAGGCCAGCCGTCCGTGGGACAAGGATCGCGATGGTTTCGTGCTCTCCGATGGCGCTGGCGCGCTGGTGCTGGAAGAGTTGGAGCACGCCAAGGCGCGTGGCGCGACCATCCACGCTGAGCTGATCGGCTTTGGTATGAGCGGTGATGCCTACCACATGACCTCGCCGCCGGAAGATGGCGCAGGTGCGGCGCGCTGCATGACCAATGCTCTGCGCGATGCCGGGCTGAATCCTGAGCAGGTGCAGTACATCAATGCTCATGGCACCTCGACTTCGGCTGGCGACAAAGCCGAAGTGGCGGCGGTGAAGTCGGTGTTTGGCGAGCACGCTTACAAGCTGGCCGTCAGCTCGACAAAGTCCATGACCGGTCACCTGCTCGGTGCTGCCGGCGCGGTGGAGGCGATCTTCAGCATCCTCGCGCTGCGTGATCAGGTGGCGCCGCCCACCATCAACCTGGATAACCCTGACGAAGGTTGCGATCTGGACTTCGTTGCGCACCAGGCCAAGGCCATGGCGCTGGACATAGTGCTGTCCAACTCCTTTGGTTTTGGTGGCACCAACGGCTCGCTGGTGTTCCGCCGGTTCGCCGGTTAATGCTGAGCTGGGTCGATGGCCAGCCGGTCGAGTTGCTGTCCGTCAAGGATCGTGGCTTGGCCTACGGCGATGGGCTGTTTGAGACCATCGCCGTAAATGCCGGGCAGCCGGTTCTGCTGGAGCGCCATCTGACTCGTTTGGCCGAAGGCTGTGTGCGGCTGAAAATCCCCCTCGACCTACCCGCTGTGCGTGCCCAGCTGCTGGCCTTCAGTCAGCAGTTGGGCGAGGGTGTGGCCAAGTTGATCCTCACTCGTGGTGATGGGCAGCGTGGCTATGCGCCGCCTCAGCCTGCTCAACCGCGAGTGATTTTGCAGGCAACTGCCAAACCGGTTTATCCCGCAGCCTATGCCGAACAAGGTATACGCCTGTTTGCCTGCGCTACGCGTTTGGCTGAGCAGCCGTTGCTGGCGGGCCTGAAGCATCTCAATCGACTGGAGCAGGTGCTGGCGCGCAGTGAGTGGCAGGACGCCGAACATGCCGAGGGTCTGATGCTGGACACCAGCGGCCGGGTGGTCGAGGGCGTTTACAGCAACCTGTTGCTGGCCAGTGACGGTGTGCTGATTACCGCTGACCTGTCGCGTTGTGGGGTTGCCGGGGTGATGCGCGCTGAGTTGCTGGCCCAGGCGGCCGCGCTTGGGATTGAGTGTCAGGTACGCGATATCAGCTACGCCGAGTTGCTGGCGGCGGACGAAGTCATGCTGTGCAACAGCGTCTACGGCGTGTGGCCAGTTCGCGCTTTGCTTGCACACGACTGGCCGGTCGGCCCGCTCACCCGTAAACTGCAGGCCATTGCCCGCGATCTACTGGACTGCTGATTCGTGATACGTAAAATTTTGCTGCTGCTGGAAGGCGGTGTGTTGCTGGCTGGCCTGCTGGTGGCGTTTGCCGCCTGGCAACAACACACGGCGCTGCATCAGCCGCTGAACCTGACTGAAGAGTACCTGGTGGATGTGCCGGCAGGCGCGACGCCGGGTGGTGTGCTCAATCGTCTTGAGGCTGATGGCATCCTCGATCAGGCCTTCTGGCTGCGCCTTTACTGGCGCTTCAATCTGCGCAATCAACCCCTGCACAGTGGCGAGTATCGCCTGACCCCAGGTGCCACCGCGCTGGATATGCTCGGCCAATGGCGCCGCGGTGAAGTGCTGCAATACAGCCTGACACTGGTTGAAGGCTGGAATTTTCGCCAGGTTCGCGCCGCACTGGCCCGCGAAACACGCCTTGAGTTGACCCTGAGTGAACTGAACGATGCCGAGCTGATGAAGACGCTCGGCTTGCCCGGCTTGAACCCGGAAGGGCGCTTCTTTCCTGATACCTACAGCTTTGTCCGTGGCATGAGTGATGTTGAGCTGCTCAAGCAGGCGCATGTGCGGCTGGAGCAGGTGCTGGCTGAGGAGTGGGCGCAGCGGGCCAAGGACCTGCCGTACAAGGAGCCCTACGACGCCTTGATCATGGCCTCGATGATCGAGAAGGAAACCGGCGTGCCGCAAGAGCGTGGCGAAATTGCCGGGGTATTTGTGCGGCGTCTGCGCATCGGCATGCGCCTGCAAACCGATCCAACGGTGATTTACGGCATGGGCGAGCGCTACAACGGTCGCATTACCCGCGATGACCTGCGTCAGCCAACGGCTTACAACACCTACACCATCGACGGCATGCCGCCGACGCCTATCGCTCTGGTCGGCCGTGAAGCGATTCATGCGGCGCTCAATCCGGTGGCCGGCAGCAGCCTGTACTTCGTCGCCCGTGGTGATGGCAGCCATGTATTTTCCGACACCCTGGAACAGCACAACCGGGCCGTGCGTGAGTATCAACTCAAGCGCCGCGCCGACTATCGTTCCAGCCCGGCCCCAGTCGCGCCCAATAATCAGTAAGGACAGCCTGTGAGCGGTTTGTTTATCACCCTGGAAGGCCCGGAGGGCGCAGGCAAGAGTACCAACCGTGATTACCTGGCCGAGCGTCTGCGTGAGCACGGCATCGATGTGTTGCTGACCCGTGAGCCAGGTGGCACGCCGTTGGCCGAACGGGTGCGCGAACTACTACTGGCACCCAGTGATGAGCCGATGGCGGCCGATACCGAGCTGCTACTGGTGTTTGCCGCGCGCGCGCAGCACCTGGCGCAGGTGATTCGTCCGGCCTTGGCGCGGGGCGCTGTGGTGCTCTGTGATCGCTTTACCGATGCGACCTATGCCTACCAGGGCGGCGGTCGGGGGCTCTCCGAGGTGCGTATCGCCTTGCTGGAAGAGTTCGTTCAGGGCTCACTCCGCCCGGACCTGACCCTGGTGTTCGATCTGCCGGTCGAGGTGGGTCTGGCCCGCGCCGCGGCACGAGGTCGGCTGGATCGCTTCGAACAGGAAGGTCGGCAGTTCTTTGATGCCGTACGCCAGACTTACCTGCGCCGCGCCGCTGAGCAACCGCAGCGCTACCGTATTCTGGATGCCGCGCGATCCTTGAGCGAAGTGCAACAGGCTCTGGATAAGCTGCTGCCGCAACTGCTGGAGCTGCAGCGTGGCTGAAGCCTACCCCTGGCAGGATTCACTCTGGCAGCAACTCGCTGGCCGTAGCCAGCATGCCCACGCTTATCTGCTGCATGGGCCTGCCGGCATCGGCAAGCGCGCGCTGGCCGAGCGGCTGATGGCGCGGTTGTTGTGCCAGCAGCCCGATGGTTTGAACGCCTGTGGTCAGTGCAAGTCTTGCCATCTTCTGGCGGCTGGCACCCATCCGGATAACTACATTCTGGAGCCGGAGGAGGCCGACAAGGCGATCAAGGTCGATCAGGTGCGTGATCTAGTCAGCTTCGTGGTGCAGACCGCGCAATTGGCCGGGCGCAAGGTGGTGTTGGTCGAGCCAACCGAGTCGATGAACGTCAACGCCGCCAACGCCTTGCTGAAAAGTCTGGAAGAACCGTCCGGTAATACCGTGCTGCTGTTGATCAGTCACCAGCCCAGCCGCCTGTTGCCGACGGTGAAAAGCCGCTGTGTGCAGCAGGCTTGTCCATTGCCAAGTGAGGCGATGAGCCTGGCATGGCTGGCGCAGGCATTGCCCGGTTGTAGCACCGAAGAACATAACGAGTTGCTGTTTCTTGCTGCAGGCTCGCCGCTGGCCGCGCTGAAGATGCATGAGCAGGGCGTGATCGCGCAGCGTGCGCAGGTGGTTGAGGGGGTAAAGAAGCTGCTTAAACAGCAGATCGCGCCCAGCCAGCTGGCCGAAAGCTGGAATGCGGTCTCCCTGCAATTGCTGTTCGACTGGTTCTGCCAGTGGTCGCAGCTGATGCTGCGCTACCAATTGACCCGTGATGAAGACGGGCTTGGCCAGGCTGACATGCGCAAGGTGGTGCAGTACCTGGCGGATAAAACCCCGCAGCCGAAAGTGCTGAATATGCAGGATTGGTTGTTGGCGCAGCGTCAGAAAGTCCTCGGCAAGGCTAACCTTAACCGTGTCTTGCTTCTCGAAGCCTTGCTGGTGCAGTGGGCAAGCTTGCCCGGACCGGGCTAGAATCGGCCATTAAGTGAATAAAATCAGGAATGCCGCATGAGTCTGCCTCCTAACTTGGGCCCGCGTAACGGAATTTTGTCGCTGACAATCAAGGACAAATCCGTGCTTTATGCCGCTTACATGCCCTTTATCAAGAACGGCGGCCTGTTTATTCCAACCAATAAGAGCTACAAGCTCGGCGATGAAGTGTTCATGCTGCTCAACCTGATGGACGAGCCGGAAAAGATTCCGGTCGCCGGCAAGGTCGTCTGGATCACCCCCAAGGGTGCTCAGGGCAACCGCGCCGCTGGTGTGGGTGTGCAGTTCAATGATGGCGACAACACCGCGCGCAACAAGATCGAAACCTACCTGGCCGGTGCGCTGACCTCGGATCGCCCGACGCACACCATGTAAGTGGTTTCCCCTCCTTACTGCGGTGCCCGCTCTGTGGCACCGACTTTCAAGTGATTGTTTCCCATGCTGGTTGATTCCCACTGTCACCTTGATCGCCTCGACCTGGCCGCCCATGGCGGTTCACTCGACGCGGCGCTGGATGCTGCGCGTGCGCGCGGTGTTGGTCATTTCCTGTGTATCGGCGTCAGCGCCGATAATGCCGCTGCGGTCAAAGGCCTGGCTGAGCGTTATGCCGATGTCGATTGTTCGGTCGGCGTGCACCCGCTGGACCTTGAGCCCGGTGCAGCGCCCGCGCTGGACTGGCTACTCGGTGAGTTGAATCACCCGCAGGTGGTGGCCATCGGCGAAACCGGGCTGGATTATCACTACGAGCCAGAGTCCGCAGCGCTGCAGCAAACGTCATTTCGTCTGCATCTGGATGCGGCGCGGATTACCGGTAAGCCGGTGATCGTGCATACCCGCGAGGCGCGTGCTGACACCCTGGCGCTGCTACGCGAAGCGGCGCTCCCGCAGGGTGGCGTGCTGCACTGCTTTACCGAAGACTGGGAAATGGCCAAGGCCGCGCTGGATATCGGCTTTTATATTTCGTTGTCCGGCATCGTCACCTTCCGCAATGCCGAGTCGCTGCGTGAAGTAGCGCGCCAGGTGCCGGTCGATCGGCTGCTGGTGGAAACCGATTCGCCGTATCTGGCGCCGATTCCGCATCGCGGTAAGCCGAACCTGCCGGAGTACGTGCGTGATGTAGCCGAGTACCTGGCGGTGCTGCGTGGCGTCAGCTTCGAGCAGTTGGCCGAACAGACTACGGCCAACTTCAAACGCCTATTCCCGCTGGCTCGGGTGGTTTGATCAATCTTTCCTGAAAAGCCGAACACAAAAAAAACCCGGCCTCTGGGGGATGAGACCGGGTTAAGACCATTAGGAGTAAATCAAGGTACGCGGTCCACGGTACCTTGCCTGGCGGGGCGCTTGGGGGATACGCCGCACACCAGTACTGCTCAGTATTGGTGAAGATTGCCGAACGTCCAGGCCGTTTACCGTCATTCTTAAACGGATTTGGAATACAGTGCACGCTGCTGAGTCCTCAAGCAGTCGCCAGCTGTTGCAGCAGCGCCAGCGTCTCTTCAATAACCCGGGGTTCTGTGTAGAAGTGCGGCGACAGGCGGATGCCTGCACCGCGTTGTACGCAGATCACCTGCTGCTCCTTCAGGTGTTCAAACAGGGCTTGGTGCTGCCAGCCATCCAGGCTGAAGGTCAGAATTCCCGCACGTTGCTGACGCTCCAGCCTGCCGTGCAGGTGTGCGCCGGGTACCTTGTGCAGGCCATCAATCAACCATTGCATACGGTCCTGCAGAGCCTTCTCGACCTGCGCCATGCCCACCTCTTCAAGCAGCGATAGACTGGCTTCCAGGGCCATGGCGCCGAGCATGTTCGGGCTGCCGCACTCAAAGCGCCGGGCGCTGTGAGCGGGCTCCCAGGTGCTGCGCTGGTAGTCGCCGGCATGCTCGAGCATATGCCAGCCGTATTCATGCAACTTGAGTTGTGCACGCAGATCGCTGCGGCAGTAGAACACCCCTAGCCCTTCCGGACCGAGCAACCATTTATGCCCGTCGGCCATGGCAAAGGCACACTCGCTGGCCTGTACGTCGAAGGGCAGGGCACCGAGCTGCTGGATCGCATCGATGCACAGCAACACGCCACGCGCCTGACAGCCCTGGCCCAGGCGCGGCAGGTCTAGACGCAGGCCGCTGGCGTACTGCACGGCGCTGATTGCCATCAGTCGTGTGCGCGGGCCGCAGGCAGCGAGCAAAGCGGCTTCGGCATCACCCTGATGCAGATTGACCTGCACGACCTCGACGCCCTGCGGGGCGAGTGCTTCCCAGACAATTCGGTTGGAGGGGAATTCTTCATCACTGATCACCACCTGATCACCGGCCCGCCAGTCCAGGCCGAAAGCGACGAAGGACAAAGCCTCGGAGGTGTTTTTCACCAGGGCGATATCCGCGCGCGACGGCGCGTTGAGCAGGCGCTGCAGGCGCTCGCGTAGGCGGCGTTCGACCTGCAGCCAGTTTGCGTAGTCGCGCGCGCCGGTTTGCGCGTTCTCGATGGCAAACCGGCTAACTGCATCGACTGCCCGTTGTGGCCAGGGTGAAACGGCCGCGTGGTTGAGATAACGCAGGCCGGGAAGTTGCGGAAACTCGTCATGAACTGCGTACATGGTCGGATGATCCGTGCAATTTGTCGTTAGTTAGGCATAATACGCGCCTTCGTTTTTTTGACCCCGTAGTCCTTTTATGCATAAAGAACCCCGCAAGGTCCGTGAGTTTCGCCGCCGCGAACAGGAAATTCTCGACACAGCACTGAAGCTCTTCCTCGACCAGGGTGAAGACAGCGTGACTGTGGAGATGATTGCCGACACGGTTGGTATCGGTAAAGGCACCATCTACAAACATTTCAAATCCAAGGCGGAAATCTACCTGCGCCTGATGCTCGACTATGAGCGCGATCTCAACGAGCTGCTGCACTCGGCCGATGTCGACCGTGACAAGGAAGCGCTGTCGCGCGCCTACTTCGAGTTCCGCATGCGTGACCCGCAGCGCTATCGCCTGTTTGACCGTCTGGAAGAGAAGGTGGTCAAGGGCAACCAGGTGCCGGAGATGGTTGAGCAACTGCACAAGATCCGCGCCTCCAACTTCGAGCGTCTGACCCAACTGATCAAGGGCCGCATCGCCGAAGGCAAGCTGGAAGACGTGCCGCCGTATTTCCATTACTGCGCCGCCTGGGCGCTGGTGCATGGCGCCGTGGCGCTGTATCACTCGCCGTTCTGGAGCAATGTGCTGGAAGATCAGGAAGGTTTCTTCCAGTTCCTCATGGACATCGGCGTGCGCATGGGCAACAAGCGCAAGCGTGAGGGCGACACCCCGGCTAGCTGAGGTATTCAGCGGGTGGATAACGAATCTGCTGCGTTGGCGGCGCCCCTATACTCGGCGCTCACCTTAGCTGGAGTCATGCATGATCGTTGACCGCCAGGGCAGACGCTTCCGCAATTTGCGGATCAGCCTGACCGCCGCCTGCAACTATGCCTGCACCTACTGCGTACCCGATGGTAAGCGGCTGGTCGCAGCGCAAGACGAGCTCTCGGCCGAGGCCATGCTGCGTGGCGTGGCCTATCTGATCGAAGCCGCTGGTATTGAGCGCTTGCGCATCACCGGTGGCGAGCCGCTGGTCAGTCCCAAACTCGACGTTTTTTTGCGCGGCGTCAGCCAGTTCGGTTTGGCCGATATCAGCTTAACCAGCAATGGCCAGCTGCTTACGCGCAAATTGCCGCTGCTGCTGGAATGCGGCATCCGCCGCTTGAATATTTCCCTGGACACTCTCGACGCTGCGGCGTTTCGCACGATTGCCCGTGGCGGCGACCTGGCGGCAGTCCTCGATGGGCTGCAGCAGGCGCGGGCGGCGGGCATCCAGATCAAGGTCAATATGGTGCCGCTGCGCGGGCAGAACCTCGATCAGGTGCTGCCGCTGCTCGACTACTGCCTGGCTAACGGTTTCGAGCTGCGTTTTATCGAGCTGATGCGCATGGGGCACCTGGCTCGCGATGGCAATGGCTTCCAGCGTCAGTTTATCGGCATGCCCGAGCTGTTGGCGCTGATCGGCAGTCGCTACGAGTATGTCCAGGCCCACGCTGCGCTGGACGCCACCGCGCTGCGCTACGCCATCCCCGGTGTTGGCCACTTCGGCGTAATCGCCAATGAAAGCGTGCCGTTCTGCCGCACCTGCTCGCGCCTGCGCCTGTCCTCGACCGGCTGGCTGCACGGCTGCCTATCCTCGAGCAATCGCCACTACATCGGCGACCTGCTAGACAAGCCGCGCCACCAGGCGTTACCTGCACTGCAGGGCTTGTTGGTCAAGGCACTGGGTGACAAACAGGATATTGCCTTCTCTGGCGGTGCAACCGTGATGAAGATTATTGGCGGCTAAGGATGGTCTGAAATAGTCATGTATTTCTGGATGACTTCAGTCCTTGCCGATTTTGAACGCGGTAAATTGATCAAAACCGACCAGATCGTCCGCTCATTTCTGGTTTTTTAGCCGCCACAAGCACCTCGCGGCGGCTATTCCCCGCATTACAGGCGCACCTCTCCTGCCGTTGCCAGTAAATGTCTGCGCGCCATCCACAGGTTCGACAGCGCGAACAGCGTGACCAACTGCGCCGTGTTCTTCGCCAGACCACGCAAGCGCACTTTGACGTAGCCGAACTGCCGTTTGATCGTAACCGCTCCACAACCCCCACCTTCAAATAATCCCTGTACGACCTGATGCTGAATCGCCCCGGGTTTCGTGGAGGCCTCAACTCTTGAGAAGATGAGGCTATGAAAAAGACCACGACCTACTCCCCTGAAATCCGTGAACGTGCCGTGCGCATGGTTCTGGAGCACCTGAACGACTATCCATCCGAGTGG
>NZ_JAUXXP010000072.1 GCF_030684895.1 Pseudomonas sp.
TCATGGTGTGGTGGCTCTTGTGGCAGTGAAAAGCCCAGTCGCCCTCCTCATCGGCAAGGAACTCAACCTGACGCATCTGCCCCACCGCAATATCCGTGGTCACCTCCGGCCAGCGCGAGCCCACCGGCGTCGGCCCGCCATCGGTACCGGTCACCTCGAACTCGTGGCCATGCAGATGTATCGGGTGATTGGTCATGGTCAGGTTGCCGACGCGCAGGCGCACGCGGTCATTCTGGCGCACCACCAGCGGGTCGATACCGGGGAAGATGCGGCTGTTGAAGGTCCACAGATTGAAGTCGAGCATGGTCATGATCTTCGGCGTGGCTGCGCCGGGTTCGATGTCATAGGCGTTAAGCAGAAAGCAGAAATCCCGATCCACTTCGCTGATTAGCGGGTGGTGTTCCTTGGGATGAGTAACCCAAAAGCCCATCATGCCCATGGCCATCTGGGTCATCTCATCGGCATGCGGGTGGTACATAAAGGTGCCGGGGCGGCGCGCGACGAACTCGTAGACAAAGGTTTTGCCCACTGGAATAGCCGGCTGGGTCAGCCCGGCGACGCCGTCCATGCCATTGGGCAGACGTTGGCCGTGCCAGTGGATGCTGGTGTGCTCGGGCAGCTTGTTGGTGACGAAGATGCGCACCCGGTCGCCCTCCACCACCTCTATGGTCGGCCCCGGCGATTGGCCGTTATAGCCCCACAGATGAGCCTTGTAGCCAGGCGCCAGCTCGCGCACCACCGGCTCTGCGACCAGGTGGAACTCCTTGACCCCGTTGTTCATCCGCCACGGCAGGGTCCAGCCGTTGAGGGTGACCACCGGGTTATAGGGCCGGCCGTTCTGTGGTTGCAGCGGCGGCTGGGTATCGGCGCTGCCCTGGGACATCGCCTCCGGTATGCCGGCCAGGGATACCCGGCTGACCGCCGAGGTGGCGACAGCTGCAGTAATCGCGCTGGCACCGAGAAAGAAATCACGTCGTGAAACCATGGGAAAATATCCTTGATCAGTGCCCGGCGGGCTCGTCGGTGGCGGCCATAGCCGGTGTGCTTGCTGACAGACTGGGCGCGCCCAACAGGGCCATATCCAGATCCGCCTTGGCGACCCAGAAGTCGCGCTGCGCCTGCAGATAGCCGTCGACCGCGAGGATTTGTTTGCGTGCATCGGCCAGCAGCTCGAAGGTGCTGATAAACATGCCGTTGTACTGCAGGACATTTTCCTCGGCGATGCGTGCGCGCAGCGGCAGCACCTCGTCGCGGTAATGCCGGGCAATGTCATGGCTGGCCTGATAACCCAGGTAGGCCTCACGCACCTGGGAGCGCACATTGACCGCCGTGGCGGCGGCGCGATTGAGCATCTGCCGGTACTGCGCCTCGGCCTTGGCCACCTTGGCGCCACTCCAGTCGAACAGCGGCAACTCGACGCTGATCTCGTAACCGCGCTGAGTCGGCTCCTCATTGGAGCGGTTGTTCACCACGCCCAGTTCCAGCACGTTGATAAAGCGTGTGGTCTTGCTCAGCCCCAGGTTGCTGGCCAGTCGCTCGGCGTCCAGGCGCACAGCCTGGATATCCAGACGCTGAGCCATGGCCAAACGCTCGACATCCGGCAACTGCTCAGGCTTAGCCGGCAACTCGGGCAGGCGCTCGGGCAAGCGGAAATCGATCTGCTCGCCCCACAAGCCAAGCAGGCGGGTCAGTTGTTCGCGGCTCTGCACCCGGACCTGTTCGGCGCGGATCAGGTTCAGCCCTGCATCGGCATAGAAGCTCTGCTCCTGGGCCCGTTGCAGCGTGCTGTAGTTACCCACCGCCGCCAGCCGCCGGGCCAGCTCAGCCGATACTTCGGCCGCCTGCATCACCTGCTGCATATAAGCCAGGCTTTCCTGCGCCGCCACCGCGCGGTACCAGGCCTTGCGCGTCTGGCTGGCCAGCTCGAACAACGCCAGGTTGGTCTGCCGCTGCACCTGCTCGAAGCGCTTGGCCTCCATGCCGGAGGTCAGCGGCATGGCGATCAGCCGCGCCAGGTTGATATGCAGACCGCGCTCGTATTCCACCTCGCTGCCCTTCTCCAAACGCCCGAAGGAAAAGCCCGGATTGGGGATACGCCCAGCCTGCACACGCTCGGCTTCACTGATGCCCAGCGCATCGAAACTCGCCTGCAAGTCGCGGTTATTCAGCAAGGCAACCTGCACTGCTGCATCCACCGTCAGCGGCTCGGCCAGTAACTCGGCAACCCGATCGGCCACCTGACTGCGCTGCTCCGGGGTTTTCACCCAGGTCACCTGTTTGTCCAACTGCACCTGGCTGGCCTGCTCGACCTGAGTAAAACCACCATCCTGGCTAAAGCTGGCGCAGCCGCTCAGTAGAACAACCACTGCGCAAAGCCCGACGCCGCTCTTCATGCCACTCGATTTAGTGATGGCCATGATGCGGCTCCATTGGCTTGGTCGGCGGCTCGGCGGGCTGCTGAGCCGGGACTTCCTGGCTATAAGGCTCCTGTGGGTTCGGCTCTTGGGCATACGGTTCCTGGGCATAGGTGCGCCAGCCGCCGATCCGACCGACCAACTCATTGGCCTCGCGCCAGTTATGTAACGGTTGCTCGCTAAAGCCCTGGTAGGCCTTGAGCGGCGATTGGTAGTGCACAGCCGGCGTGGCGGCCTGGGCGTCCAGCGGGTCGGGCGACTCGGCCCAGCTGCCGGCAGGCAGCAGCCATGCCAGGCAGATAAACGCCTGCCGGCGGGCAAAGAGAAAACGCATCATCGAATAGTCTCGCGTGCAGCGGCGTTGCCTGCGCTGCGCAGGCAAACACCGACTAATAGCTAAATACGCGTTACGCGGGCCTGGGCAGCAACTGCGCCAGGTGCGTCAACGCACGGTTTGGCTTAGGCGAGAAACAGGCGTGGGGGTCTTTCGGGAGTTTCGGCGATAAAACCGACAAACTGATCCAGTCGCGCCAGGGACGGCTCGACCGCTTGCAGTGGGGAATTGCTGGCAACCACAGTGCTCAGGGCCACCGCACCAACACAAAAGGCGCAAAGGCTGCACAGGCTGTTATCGGCGGCAGACACGGACTTGCTCGAGTTGTCGCTGGCGTGATGCCCGCCATGGGCAGATGCCTCAGCAGGCTGAGCCATGACCATCGCGCCGGGATGATGCGCCGCCATTTGCGTATCAACCTGGGCCATCGCCCCGCTCTGCTGGGTTACCGCGCATAACTGCATGCTGATGGCCGCCATGCTCTGCGCCGGGAGGGCGAGCATTAGCATCCAGATCAAAGCGGTACGCAGGGTTTTACGCATGGTGCGAATTTTTCTTCAGCACGGTTGATGGGTCGGATTATCCACCCAATAGGCCATTTGTCCACACCCGAGCATGGGCAAAAGCCCCCGTAGCTGGCTATGATCGGAGCCCATGACCAGCACCCCACCCTTGCGCCAACCCTGCCCACCCGGCGCCTGCGATTGCGGGCGCGAGCAGCTGTTGCAGCAAGCAAACAGCGATGTGCGCATCCTGTTGCTCACCCGCAACGAGGAAAAGCGCCTGCTAGAACGCCTGGAAAACCTTGAAAGCCTGGCCGACCTGGAAAAGCTGCAGCGACGCATCTACGAGCAGCTCGGCGTGCGCGTCGTCGTCGCTCCCGGCTTTAATGAGGTGCGCAGCATGCGCGGCATTGCCATCCAGATCGCTGAACTGCCCGGGCTGTGCCGCAAAACCCGCCAGGCCATCCCCACCGCCATTCGCCGCGGATTGGAGAAACGCCCGCAGATCGCCTACGACCTGCTTAACGCACACGACCTGTTTCGCGATATTTAAGGCCAAGGTGATAGGGTCGTGAATTGGCAAAAAGGGCTAACCGCCGGCCGACCTTATGTGCCAAAAACCGCGCGGTTGACAGTCCGGTAAAAATCAGCAGAATCGCCGCCCCTTTTCCACGGATGGAAGTCCCTCGTGCAACGGATTGTGATTTTGGGCAATGCTGGCAGCGGCAAGTCCACTCTGGCGCGGGCCTTGGGCAAGCGCCTCGGCGTACCCGTCGTGCATCTCGACACCCTGTTCTGGGAGCCAGGCTGGGTCGAACCCGATGCGGCGCAGTTCCGTGAAGGGGTGCGTGATGCGCTCACAACGGATGCCTGGATCTGCGAAGGCAACTACGCCCGACGCACCTTCGACCTGCGCCTGCCCAACGCCGACCTGATCATCTGGCTTGATACACCAAGGCTGACCTGCCTGACGCGCGTTATCGTTCGTAGCGTATTGAACCGACCTCGCCCCGACCTGCCGGCTGGCTGTAGAGAGCAACTCGACCGGGCATTTCTGGACTTTCTTAAATTCGTCTGGCAGTTCGACCATGGCTACCGCCAAGGTATCGAGGCAGTGCGCATGGCCATAGGCCCGACGGTGACAACAGTGCATTTACGCGGCGGCCGAGAGATTGCCGCCTTCCTGGCTCAGTTGCCCGCAACACCTGCAACTCGGCACTGTTAGATCGATTGACGACCAGAAGAAAGGGATTATTACTCGTGGCAGAACACTTCATTCGCCCGCTCGCACTGTGCATTTTCCATCATCAGGGGAAAATACTGGTCAACCAATTCCACGATGCAGATGAGAACCGGATGCTCTTTCGCCCTATTGGTGGCGGCATTGAATTCGGCGAAAAGAGCCACGACGCCATCGTCCGCGAAGTGAAGGAAGAACTGGGCCGCTCGATCAGCGACATTCGCCTGATTGGCACGCTGGAAAGCATCTTCACCTACGCAGGCAAGCCAGGGCACGAGATTGTCCAAGTCTACGATGCAAGGTTTGACGACGCAGAGGTCTATGAACAACCTTGGCTAGACGGCCACGAAAGCGATGGCGCGCCGTTCAGAGCCGCGTGGCACTCCAGCGCCAGCTTCACCCCGGCATCACCGCTTGTACCTGAAGGGCTTTACGACCTGCTCAAGCGAGCATTTCTGTTGTGACGGCGCAAAGGTAGGCCGGGGCTGGCCGTATGCCAATTAAGGCTGTGTTGGCATGCGCCGCAATTTTCAAACTCAAGGATCAGGCAGATGGCATTCCTGGTAGAGAAAGCGCCCATTACTAAAGCCCTGATGGAGGCTGACTTGAAAGATGCTTGTGACCCCAACCTGCTTGCGACAAAAGCATGCCCTGTGGTTGTGCGGATGATTGACGGCATGGAGCACCTGCTGGTGTTCAAACATCCACTAGCGGGTTACCAACTGGTGAAGGGCACCATTGAATTGGCTGAGCGGCCTGCCCATGCAGCCGTGCGCGAGCTTGCTGAAGAATCGGGCATTTGTAATGCCCAGGCAGTAATGGATCTAGGCAATTGGAATGCCGGGCACGAGCAACAGATTTGGTCGTTTCAGCTTTGTGAGGTCGCAGAGTCGCTACCCCAGCAGTGGCGCTTCGACACACATGATGATGGCGGACATGTCTTTGAGTTCTTCTGGCATCCGTTGAGTGCTGGTTTTCCCACGCCTTGTCACACGCTGTTTCAGGCAGCCTGGGCACAGATCAGAAATCGGCTTTACGCCACGGACGCGGACACACATAGCCCTTACAGGTGCTAACAGCAGCTCATCGCTCCTCCTAAAAGCTGACCTGATTCACACCGAATACACCCACAACCTGCTGCACGATGAGAAGCACGTGCTACTTAGGCTGCTTCAAGCGTGGACAATTAGGGCAAAGCTCCACCCCTGGCAGCACGTAGCGGATGCAGCACAAACGTCGCTGGCGCCAGGGCCGTACCTGGCCGTCAGCGTGCTCGATATCGACATAGCGGATTGGCGCATATAGCGGGTTGCGCGAACCATCCGGGCGGTGTGCGGTGCTTAGCAGGTGCTGGCCGTCGAGCAATAACTGCGGCTGATCGCTGCGCTTTTGCAGTTGCCCAAGCCAAGCCTCGAAGTAGTTGCCGGCATTGCTCCAGAGTACCTTCGCCGAGACCCCGCTATGGGCGCAGAGCGCCTGAATAAACGGCTGCAGGTTGTCATCGAGCAGATGAGCAAAACGCTCGTAGGGATTCTGCGGCGGCGGCATCGGCTCGCACGGCCCAGGCAGCTTGAACACCAGCGGCAAGCCTTCGCCATCGACGATGATCGCCAGCTGTTCGAGCTGCAGCGGCATGCTTTTGTTCAGCAGCAGCGCCGCGCTGATCACCGGCGGAAACAGGCGCATAAAATACTGATTGGCCCAGATCGACGCCAAACCACGCTGGTCGGCCGTCGCGAATTGCGGACGGAAGCGCGCCATCAACGTACTCAGCATCTGCGGCTGAAGGAATTGCTCACCACTGATGGCCTCGCGCGGATCATCCGCCGCCACAAAAACATTGCGGTAACGCGCCAGATCGCCACTGAACAGCGTGGCCAGCTCGGACAACATCTCTCCTTCCACAGAGGTATCCGTTGAGGTCGCCGGAGCAACCGTTGCAGGCAAATTAGTCGCCTCAGCAGCAGCGTTCTTCTTGGGAAAATCCTTGGCGTGCAATGCCTTCACCCGTCAAAAAAACACCAATAGTAACGCTAACGATTAGCGTTTGCGAAATACTGATTCATTACTTAAGATGCAGCCCGCGCCCAATCTAGAGCGGTTATGCACATGGATGATGTAGGACACTCGAAAGCAGCCGTGCATCTGGCGATGCTGATAAACCTGCTTTCCATCGGCAGCCTGATGATGGTGATGCCCCTGGGTCCGGATCTGGTTCGTCACCTCGGCATGCAGGCCAGCCATGTCGGCTATATCAGTGGCGGCGCCACGCTCGCTTCGGCCCTGAGCATGGCTCTGGCGGCGCCCTGGCTGGATCGCCTGCAGCGAAAACAGGCGCTGGTAATCCTCCTGACCCTGCGCTTCGCCCTGCTGATGGCCTGCGCCCTGACCAGCAGCGCCGAACAGCTGATTCTGTTGTTTGTGCTCTCCGGCCTGGTTGCCGGGCCCATGGGCGCACTGCTGATGGCAAGCATGCTCGACATCATCCCGCCGGCCGAACGCGGGCGAAAACTCGCCTATATCGGCATGGGCTTTTCTCTGGCAGCCATTGTGGTGGTGCCCCTGGCTCTGGAGCTGGCGCTGCGCTGGAGTTGGCAAGCGCCCTTTATCGTGTTCGGCGGTGTGGGCCTGGCGCTGGCGTTGTCGTGTCACCTGCTGCTGCATATCCAGGTCAGCGCTTCGCGGCCCAGCGGCTCGGTGCTGCCGTTATTGAAATCGCCGCTGTGCCTGGGCGCTCTGGCGATCACCGCGCTGCAGATATTCGGCCACTTTCTGCTGGTGCCGCACTTCTCCAACTACTTCCAGTTCAACCTGAATTTTCCCCGCGAGCAGATCGGCTTGCTGTTTCTTTGCGGCGGCCTGGCCAGCCTGGCAGCCATGCGCCTGGGTGGTATCTGGATCGACCGTGGCCAGGCGCTGACGGTGATTCTGCTCAGCAGCTTCGGTCTAGCACTGACCACGCTGCTGGGTTTCGCCATACCGATTGGCCTGTCGATTTACCTGGTCTTCGTGCTGTTTATGGCCGCCAGTGCGGTGCGCACCAACAGCAGCATGACCATTGCCGCAGCGATCCCGCCGCCACACCAGCGCGCCGCCTTTATGGCGTTTCAGGGCACCGTCAGCAATGTCGCTGCTGGGCTCGGCAGCCTGTTTTCGGCGCTCTACCTGGGCACTGGCGCAGACAACCAGCTTCTGGGCTTCAACCAGTTGAGCGGCTTTTATGTGGTCGTCGGAATACTCACGGGGGTGGGTATGTGGTTGCTCCAACGCGGTATCCGGCGACGCGACGCCGCCAGCCACACCGCAGACATAACAACACAGGCGGGCTGAAACCGCCGATCACCAGTGATCAGCTGTAAACGAGTCAACACCTACTCAAATGGAACCTGTCATGTCTTTTGTCAGAAACATCAATCGCCGTCGCGCCATCTCGGTGGGCGTACTGGGCGGTCTGCTGCCTTTCGCGGCGCTGGCCGACAACAGCGTCACCCTGAAAGACAGCATCGTCACCGCCTCGCAAACGGCCCACAGCCAGTTGAGCGTTCCCGCCAGCGCCTCGGTCATCACCCGCGCTGAACTGGAGAAGATGCCGGTCTATGACCTGGCCGATGCGGTAAAGCGCCTGCCTGGCGTACATATCAACACCTCCTCGGCCTATGGCCGCAAGGAGATCAAGATTCGCGGCATGGATTCGGACTACACCCTGCTGCTGGTCAACGGCCGCCGCATCAACTCGCGTGACGCCCTGACCTCCAACTACGCCAACGACTTCGACCTGTCCTCGATCCCCATGGCAGCGGTTGAACGTATCGAAGTGATCCGCGGCCCGATGTCTTCGCTGTATGGCGCCGATGCTCTGGGCGGGGTGGTCAACGTGATCCTGCGTCAGCCCACCAACAGCACCGAAGCCGGCGTGGCCTACAGCTACGAGCACCCGACCAAGGGTGATAACGGCGACCGCCATATCAGCAGCGGCTACCTCAGCGGCGCGTTGATTGAGGACAAGCTGCTGGGCAATCTGATTGTCGAATCCACCGACCAGGCCGCCTGGCAAACCGACAAGCTCAGCCTCAAGGGCACCGACGCCACGGAAAAGCGCCAAGGCGCCAATGTCCTGGGCTCACTAAGCTGGTTGCTCGACGAGCAGCAGAGTATCGATCTGGATATCAGCCACCGCAAGGATGAGCGCAAGGCTCGTTGGAATAACGCGAGTGCCCCTGCTGCAACCCGCCTAACCACCAATGTGCAGGACATGGATCGCACCACGTTCGGCCTGGCCCATAACGGCAACTGGGACAGTTTCAACTCCCGCGTGCGCTACTACTACGAAAAGGTCGAGCTGACTGACGACTCGCAGATCATGACCAGGCTGCGCGGCCGCGTCGGCGAAGTGGAGCAGAACAACCACACGGTTGACGGGCAGATTTCCACCACCCTCGGCAGCCACCTGCTGACCGCTGGTAGCGAGCTGCGCCGTACCACTCTGGAGCATAACCAGAACCTCGGTAAGGAAACCGAAGTCGACCAGAAAGCCATCTACCTGCAGGACGAATTCTCCCTTGGCGCCCTCGATATCACCCTCGCCGGACGCTGGGATGACCACGAAGTATTCGGCGGTGCATTCAGCCCACGCCTCTACGGTGTCTACAACCTGACGGACAACTGGGTGCTCAAGGGCGGTGCAGGCAAGGCGTTTAAGGCTCCGGATATTACCCAGTCAGATGACACCTATAGCGTGCTGGCCTGCCAAGGCCGTTGCCAACTAGTTGGCAATCCAGACCTGAAACCCGAAACCTCGGTCAGCTACGAGCTGGGCACCCAGTATCAGAACGAGCGCCTCGAAGCCGGCATCATGTTCTTCAACAACGATGTTAAGGACATGATCACCAGCGACAGATGGAATCCACCGGCTGGCTACATGCCAAAAGTGATGACCTACAGCAACATCAGCAAAGCACGAATCCAGGGCTATGAACTGCAGGGCAGCTACGCTTTCACCGACGCCTTCGCCGCACGCCTCAATTACACCTACTCCGACGCCGAAAATCGCGACACAGGGAAAGAGTTGGATTACACCCCACAGCATGTCGGCAATATCGGTATCGACTGGCAGGCGCTACCAAAACTGGGCCTGAACCTCGACTACCAATACACCGGCAGCCAGATGCTGGTAGTGCCGGCAAAATCCGCCAGCTTCGAGTCAGGGGCGTACGCCACCCTGAGCCTGGGCACCAAGTTCCAGGCCACCAAGGAACTCGCGCTCAAGGCCGGGGTAAATAACCTGACCGATACCAAGCGCGATGATGTGGCGCAGTCCATCGACCATCTCCTGATGGGCCGCACGGTATTCGTCGGCTTTAGCTACGACCTGTAACACCCGTACCCCGGCGGCACCTGTCGCCGGGGTTACCCGAATTCTGTCCAGTAGAACCATGAGCCAACTAACCCACACGCTCCATATCCAGCAACGTCACGTCCTGCTCGCCGGCAGCCTGTTACTGCTCGGCCTGCTGGCACTATCCCTGGCCACCGGTGCCGGGCAATACGGCGCGGCGGATGTGCTTGGTTTTCTACTCGGCAGCCCCAGCAGCCTGGCCGATGACAAACTGGCCATGGTGGTTAACAGCCTGCGCCTGCCACGCACTCTCGCTGCACTGCTGGTCGGCGCAAGCCTGGCGTTGGCCGCCACCCTGCTGCAAAGCGCAACGCGCAACCCGCTGGCCGAACCCGGCCTGCTCGGGGTCAATGCCGGCGCGGTGCTCGGCCTGGTAATCGGACTGATCTACTTTGGCGTCGAGTCTACCCAGGGCTATTTGCTTTGGGCCGGTGCCGGAGCGCTGCTGGGCAACCTGCTGGTGCTCGGCATCGGCGTAATGCTTGGCCAGGCCAGCCCGCTCAAGCTGATCCTCGCCGGCATGGCGCTGGCCGCGGTATTTGGCGGCATCGCCAACTTTCTACTGCTCTCCACCCGGGTGGCGCTGGAGCAGTTTCGCTACTGGAACCTCGGCTCACTTTCGGCTTCCAAGCTGTCTGCCGTGATCACAGTCAGCCCGCTGGCGCTGCTCGGCTTGGTGCTCGCGGCCCTGCTTTGCCGGCAACTGACGCTGATGCAGATGGGCGACAGCCAGGCCCGCGCCCTAGGCATCTCGACCACTTGGGTGCGCGTTGGCGTATTGCTCGCCGCCACCCTGCTGACCGCCTGCGCCATCGCCCTGGCCGGGCCGATTGGCTTTGTCGGCTTTCTGGCTGCCTACAGCGCGCGTCTGCTGGAACCGGTAGCGCTGCTACGCCAGCTGCTGTTTTCCAGCCTGTTCGGCATGCTATTTCTGCTCGCCGCCGACATCCTCGCGCGCTGGCTGGTGCAACCCTACGAGCTGCCGGTCGGCACTCTCCTCGCTGCGCTAGGCGCGCCGGCCTTGATCGCCATCGTTCTGCGCGGCGGCTTCCGTTCTCTATTGGCGGTGAAATAAGCATGCCCAGCCATCAACCCTCCGGGCTCTGGCATCTGCGTCTGGGCCAACTGAACCTGCTGCTGCATCGGCGCACCTGGCTGCTCAGCCTGCTGGTGCTTACGGTGCTGTTGGCGCTGGTGATCATGGCCATCAGCCTCGGCTCCGGGCGTATGGGCGTGCTCGATGTACTGGCCACGCTAAGCGGCCAGGGCAGCAAGCTCAATGACATCATGGTGTTCAAGATCCGCATGCCACGGGTCGCCGCTGTGGTTGTCGCAGGACTCGCCATGGGCATGGCCGGCTGCCTGATCCAGACCCTGGTGCGCAACCGCCTGGCCACCCCGGATATGGTCGGCGTTAACGAAGGCGCATCGCTGGCAGTGATCGGTTTTGCTCTTTATTTGACTGTTGGCAGTTGGCCCTGGTGGGCCTCGCCGTTGGGTGCAGCGCTGGCTGCGGTGGCGCTGTTTGTGTTGTGCCGCCGGCCTGGCGAGCAGGGCTATCTGTTTATCGTCATCGGCATCGCGCTGTCGGAGCTGCTCGGCGCCATCGGTGACTTTATGATGGCCACGCAGCCGCTGGTGCACCTGGGCAGCATCTACCTGTGGACCATGGGCCACTTCGCCGGGGCCAGCTACCAGACGGTCGCGCCGATTGCGCTGATTCTGCTGGCGCTCTGCCCACTACTGGCCTGGCTTAACCGCCCACTGGCGCTGCTGCGCTTCGGTGAGGCCACCGCGCAGAACCTCGGCATCAAGGTCGCAGCATTGCAATTGACGGTGCTCGGCGTGGCGATTCTGGTGGCGGCGCTGGGCACCGCCATCGGCGGCCCGGTGATATTTATCGCCATGGCCGCGCCGATCATCGCCTCCTGGCTGGCCCGTGATCACCTTGCACCGATCTGGCTGGCAGCCTTGTGCGGCGCGGTACTGCTGGTGGGCAGCGACACCCTGGCACGTCTGTTGGCGCAGCCCGAAGAAATTCCCACCGGGATCATGACTCGACTGCTCGGCGGCGTTCTGCTGCTGATTCTGTTGCTTAAAGACCGCAAAGGCTCCGATTGATGACGCTGTTGTCCACGCCAATACCCCCGACCCGACCTGCGCAGTTGCGCGCGCACAACCTGAGCTTTGCCTACCAGGCCAAGCGCGTGCTGCAGGACGTCTCGTTCGAGCTGCCCAAGGGCAAGCTGATCGGCATTGTCGGGCCAAACGGCAGCGGCAAATCCACCCTGCTCAAGCTGCTGGCTCGGCAACTGCCATTGCAAGGCGGCCAGCTCGAACTCAACGGCATTCCGCTGCAACGCTACGCAATGAAAGCCCTGGCCCGCGAGCTGGCCTTTCTGCCGCAGCGCCCGGTGATGGCCGAAGGCATCCGCGTCGAGCAGCTGGTGCAATACGGCCGTCACCCGCACCAGGGCTGGTTCAACCAGTGGAGCGCGGAAGACGCCCGCCAGGTCGCCCGCGCCCGCGATGCCATGCAGCTGCAGGACATCTGGCAGCAAGTCGCTTCCTCGCTCTCCGGCGGCCAGGCCCAGCGCGCCTGGCTGGGCATGATCCTGGCGCAGAACACCGACCTGGTGCTGCTTGATGAGCCCACCAGCGCCCTGGATATCGGCCACCAGGCCGAGGTCATGGAAGCGGTGCTGAATATCGTCGGCGAGGGCCGCACCGTACTGATCGTGATTCACGACCTGGGCGTGGCCGCGCGCTATTGCGATGAAATCATCGCCCTCGATAACGGCCGTATCGCCGCCATGGGCCCGGCCCGTGAGGTGATCAACAAAGCCCTGGTCGACCAGCTCTACCACACCGACGTGGACATCCTCGCCGCGCCCGATGACGGCGCCCCGGTGGTGGTGCCGCGCCGACGCACGCCCGCTCACCCTGAACAGGACTAATCCGATGACTACTGTATTGCGCTGGAGCCTGCCCCTGCTGCTCGCCAGCCAGCTGTTAAGCGCGGCCGCCATGGCCGACACCCGCCAGATCGAAGATGCCTTCGGCAACCCGGTTACTGTGCCGAGCGCGCCGCAACGGGTAATTACCCTCAGTGAGCTGGATCTGGATGCGGCGCTGGCCCTGGGCATCACCCCGGTGGGCACGATTAACGGCCGTGGCCAGGCCGCGCCACCGCGTTATCTCGACAACCAAGCAGTAGCCGGGATCAAGGTAGTCGGTGATATCGACAACCCCAACCTGGAAACCCTGCTGGAGCTGGAACCCGACCTGATCCTCACCGGCCCGGTAAAACCCGAGCAACTGGCGATCCTCAATGAAATCGCCCCCACGGTGATCACCTTCGCCTGGGCCAAACCCTGGCAGGAGAGCCTGCAGCGTACCGCCAACGCGCTCAACCAAAGCGCTGCCGCCGATGCGCTGCTGGCACGCTACAACGCCCGCGCCGCCGAAGCCCGCGAACGCTTGAAGGCTCACCAGGGCGAGACCTTCAGCATCGTGCGCTGGAACCCCAAGGGCCCGTCCTACATGTTCAAGGACTCCTTCGCCAGCAGCGTGATCAGTGACCTAGGCCTGCTGCGCCCGAGCTACCAACAGGACCCCGGCCACACCCATTCCATGGCCCTGAGCCTGGAATCGCTGCAACTGCTGGACGCCGACTGGCTGGTAATCGGCACCCTGAGCACCAGCGGCGAAGCGGTGGAAGCCCTGCAACAGGCCGAGCAGACCCCAGCGTTCAAGCAACTGTCGGCAATCCAGGGCAAACGCTTCGGCGCAGTCGATGGTTCGCTATGGACCTCCCTCGGCGGCCCGCAGGCTGCCTTGCAGGTGATCGCCGATATCGAACAGCTGCTCGGCAAGTCCGATGCGCAGCCGCTCAAGAACTGAACGAATGTCTGTAGGTTGGCGCTGAGCGCAGCGAAGCCCAACACGCCATGACGTGTTGGGCTTCGTCGCGTTGCTCCTTAACCCAACCTACAACTATTCAGGAGCCGGCAGGCGCTTTCGATCCAGCTTGCCACTGGCGGTTTTCGGCAGGCTATCGAGCAGCAGAATACGCGCCGGAATCATGTAGTGCGGCAGCCGTTGTTGCAGCGCGCGGCGAATGGTCATACGGCCCAATCCAGCGCCTTCGCGCAGCTCCACGTACGCCACCAGGCAGGCGTCATCGCCGCTGCCATGCAAGCGCACCGCCGCGTCCTGCACGCCGTCGATACGCCGCAGACAGACTTCGATCTCGCCCAGTTCGATACGAAAGCCGCGTAGCTTGATCTGCTCGTCGCGCCGCCCCAGATAACGGTAGGCATCCTCGCCGACCCGCTGCACGCGGTCACCAGTGCGATACAGCCGGCGACCTTGCCAGGCAATAAAGCTCTGTGCGGTCAGATCCGCGCGCGCCCAGTAGCCGCTGGCCAGCGACGGCCCTTCGATACACAGCTCGCCCTCGCCGCCAATGGCCAAGGCTTCACCCGCCTCGTTCAGCACCCAGTGACGGTAGCCATCCAGGGACTGGCGCAGCAACACGCCCTGCTCGCCGAGCGGCAACTGCACCTGCGCCATCAGCGACCAAACGGTGGCCTCGGTGGGGCCATAGCAATTCCACAGTTGGCCAACCAATGGCACCAGACGCTCGGCCAAGGGCGCATCCAGTGCCTCGCCACCGCACAGCGCAGTCAGCCCAGCGCGTCCCGGCCAGCCGGCCTTGAGCAGCATGCGCCAGAACGCCGGAGTGGCCTGCAAGGTGTTGATTTCGGGATGTTCGGCCAAGAGCCTGAGCAGCGCGTCCGGATCTTTATGTGCCGAGTTGCCAACCACTTCCAGCGCACCGCCGGCCCACAGCGGGCCGAGCATTTCCAGCAGGGAAATATCGAAGGCCGGGGTGGTGATAAACAGCCAGCGGGTGGCGCTGCCCAACTGCAGCCTACGGCTAGCGGCGCTAAGGAAATTGGCCAGGGCGCGGCGGCTGATCACCACCCCCTTGGGCCGCCCGGTGGAGCCCGAGGTAAACATCATATAGGCCGGCAGTTGCTCATCCAGCGCCGGCCAACTCAACTCGCCTCCTTCACCGTCTCGCAGGTGCAGGCTCGGCATGGCAAAGCGGCCTTCACCCCCGGCATCCTGCAACACCAGCGCCAGTTCGGCGTCGTAGGCAATGCCCTGCAAGCGTTCAAGGGGGAACTCCGGGTCCAGCGGTACAAAGCACAGGCCGTTATGCAGACAGGCCAACGTCGCCGCCAACAGGTCAGCCGAGCGCTGCAGGTACAAACCGACCCGCGCGCCCGGCGGCACGCCCCGTGCTGTCAGTTGCGCAGCAATCGCCGCCGTGCGCACGGCCAGGCGTGCATAGCTGTAACGCTGGCCTGCCCAGCCCAACGCCATGGCATCCGCATGCTCGGCGAACACCTGCGCCAGGTGCGTGCCCAGCAGCGGCACGCCGAGGTTCTGTTGCATCACTGTCATGGCTGCACCGCCACGGCAAGCTCGGCCAGTTCACTCAGGTGCCGACGCAGACGCTGCAGCAACTGCTCGCTGAGATCGCCGCGCAGGCAGCCGATCTGCCGCAGGGTCAGGCGGCCATCGAAAATCCCGCCATGCAGGCTGATCAGCTCCGCCGAACGGTTGTCCGCCGCACTCGGCCGGCCCGGTGCGATGGGCAACGGCTGCCAGTCGCCCAGGCCACTGCGCGCACTGCCCAGGTAATTCAACGCCACGGGCGGCAACGGTAAGGGGTTGGGTTCCGCCAGGCTGGCGCGCAATGGCATATAACCGACGCCGTTATCCGGCACCTGGCGCAGCTGCTCGGCGCATTGCGCGATCAGCTGCGCCCAGTCCGCCTGATCATCCAGCACCAGCGGGTACATGCTGGTGAACCAGCCCAGGGTGCGGCTGACATCCAGGCTCGGGTCAATCGACTCGCGGCCATGGCCTTCCAGGAGAATCCACTGACGCTGGCCCAGGCCCATTTCGCTAAGCGTGCGGGTCAAGGCGGCCAGCAACAGGCTGCGCACCTCACAGGCAAATACCTGGGTGGCGTGCTGGCTAAGTTGCTGAGTTAGCGCCGGTTCCAGCTCAAGTAGATGCACCTGGGTCGGCTCGACGCTGATCCAGTCGGCCGGGATGCGATAGTCCATCGCCGCCATGCGCTCGCGCCAAAAGCGCAGTTGCGCGCCGGCTTGCAGCACATAAGCGAGCAGGCCCTGGCCCCATTGCCGATAGCTGCTGGTCTTGGCCGGCAGCGCTTCGCCACGGTGCAGGCGCGCCAAATCATCGGCAAGGATGCGCCAGGACACCGCATCGACCACCAGGTGGTGACAGGCGATAAACAGCCCGCGACCCTGCGGCAGGTTTTCCACCAGCGCCCAGCTCAGGCTACGCCCCAGCATCGGCTCGAAGTGGCTTTGCAGTTCGGTCAGTGCCGCTTGCAAACCGGCTTCGCCCAGTTCGGCGTAATCGAGGATTGCTGGCGCTGCCAGCGGCAGATTCTCCAGGTAACGCTGACTGGTCGGCGTCACCGCCAGGCGCAGGGCATCGTGATGCTGCAACAACTGCTGCAAATAACCGCGCAACTGCGTCACCGCAACGCCCGCAGGCAGGCGCAGCAATACGCCCTGGTTCCAGTGCCGCGGGGTGGCCAGGGGCTGCTCGAAGAACCAGCGCTGAATCGGCTGCAAGGGGAACTCGCCGGTCAGCACACCCTGTTCGGCCTGTACCGCGACCGCCTCACGCTTGCTGCCCAGCACCCGGCACAGGCGGCGTACGGTCTTGGCCTCGAACACTTCCTTGACCGAGCAGGGATAGCCGGCATCGCGCAGGCGCGTGGTCAGCTGGATACTCAGAATCGAATCGCCGCCCAGCTGGAAGAAGTCGCTCTGCACGCCGAGCGGCTGGTTCAGCACGGCCTGCCAGATGGCGAGGATCTCGACTTCGAGCGGGTTGGCCGGCGGCGTATGCTCGCCGCCAGCCGCCAGATCGATCTTCGGCAGCTGGCGCAGGTCGAGCTTGCCATTCGGCGTCAGCGGCATCTGCTCAAGCAGCACCAGGCTACTCGGCACCATATATTCCGGCAGGCGCTGCGCCACGTCATGCAGCACCGCCTCGACCGCCGGCTGAGCTGCACCGGGCTTGAGCGCCGCGTAGGCGACCAGGGCCTGGCGCTGGCCATCGCGCAGCACCAGTACCTTGACCTGTTGCAGCGCCGGGCAGCTAAGAGTCAGCTGGGTTTCGATCTCCCCCGGTTCAATGCGGTAGCCGCGCAGTTTGATCTGCTCATCCAGCCGGCCCAGGTATTCATAGTCACCATTGCCCAGCAGCCGCGCACGGTCGCCGCTGTGGTACAGGCGCAGGGTCACGCCAGCCACGCAGTGTTCGCGGAATGCCGCCGCCGTGCGCTGCGGCTGGTTCAAATAGCCGCGCGCCAGACCGAGGCCGGCCAGGCACAGTTCACCCGGTACGCCGACTGGGCAGAGGTTGCCCAGCTCATCAAGAATCAGCGCCTGCATGCCGTCGATGGGCGTACCTATGCTCAGACTGCTGCCTGGCAGCAAATGCTTGCACAGCGCAGTCACCGTAGCCTCGGTTGGCCCATACATATTGATCAAGCGCACGCGTCCGGCCCAGCGCTCGATCAACCCGGTCGGACAGGCCTCACCGCCGAAGCCGATGGCCTGCAAAGCCGGCAACTCGCGCTCGGGCAGGGTCGCGAGCAAGGCCGTGGGACAGATCATATGGCTGCTGGCGCTGCATTCGAGCTGTTCCAGCAGGCCTTCGTCCGAGTCGCCCCAAATCAGGCTCGCACCCTGGGTCAGCGGCAGTAGCGCACACATATTGCCGGCGTCGAAGGACAGCGACATGCAGTTGAACATGCGCGCCTCGCAGCCCAGTTGCAGGCGCTGGGCATGGTCCTGCAGCAGGTTGACCAGGCTGCCCTGCTCGACCATCACGCCCTTGGGTAAGCCGCTGGAGCCGGAGGTGTAGATCACCTGAGCGAGCTGCTGCGGATCGTGGCCGAGCGCCGGGGTGGTCGGTGGCATGCCGTCCAGCTGCGCCTGCAGGCTGGCATCCTGCAGATCGACCCAGCGCACGCCAGCATCCAATGCGAATGGCGGTTGGCCCTGGCCGACGATCAGCTCAATTCCGGCATCGCCAAGGATGTGTTGCAAGCGTTCACGCGGGTAGGCCGGGTCCAGCGGCACGTAGGCGGCGTTGATTTTCCAGATGGCCATGACCGCCACGGCGAAAGCATTCTCGCGGCGTGCCAGTACGCCCAGCAGCGCACCCGGACCGCAGCCCTGGCTGAGCAGCCAATGCGCCAGGCGATTGGCCCGCGCATCCAGCTCGGCATAGCTTATCGCCTGCTCGCCCACACCCAGCGCCGAGCGCTGCGGATGCAGCCGCGCCATGTCCTCGAACAAGCCCAGTGCCGTGCGCCGATTGGGGTATTCACGAGGCAACGCGGACAGGCGCGCGGCGGTTTGCTGCACCAGTGGCTGATCGAGCAGCGGCAGCGCCCAGATATCCATCTCGGGTTGTTCGACCACAGCGTCCAGCAGCAACAACAGGCGTTCGGCATAACGTTCGACCGTGGCGTGCTCGAACAGCGCCGTGGCGTACAGCCAGTCAACCCGCACCGAGTCCATCAATTCGGTGACCTTGACCGAGATATCGGTCTTGGCCGGCAGCACCGGCGAGGTTTCCTCGACCGCCTGGCAACCGGGAATCAGGTCGTTGAAATCGACCCGCGCCTGGTATACCAGCATGATCTGGAAAATCGGGTTGATCGCCGTATGGCGATCCATGCCCAGCGCTTCGCTAAGCGCCTCGAAGCGGTAAAGCTGGTGGTCGAAGGCCTCCAGATCATCCTTGCGGCAAGCCTGCAGGTAATCGCTAAAACTCTGCCGTTCAGGCAACTGGGTGCGCAGCACCAGGGTGTTGACGAAAAAGCCCACCAGCCCTTCGATATCCGGGCGCTCGCGGTAGGCCAGCGGCGTGCCGATAACGATGTCGCGCTCGCCACTGTGGCGCGCCAGCAGCAGCGCGAACAGCGCATGCAGGCCGATAAAGGGCGAAGTATTGTGGCGCTGGCAGAGCTGTTTGAAACGCGCCCACAGCGCGTTGTCGATAGTCGAGAACACCAGCTCGCCGCCACTGGCCTGATGTGCCGGGCGCGGTTTATCCAGCGGCAGGCTGTGCACATCGGCAATACCGCGCAGGCGCTCGACCCAGAACGGTTTGAACTGCTCGTGATAGTCACGAAACAGCGGCGAATTGAACCAGCTGGCGTAGTCGATGTAGTTCAGCGCCGGCGCTTGCCAGTTCAATGGCTGGCGATTCTGGAAGGCCAGAAACGCGGTTTTGAGGTCAGCAAACATGTTCTTCACCGACCAGCCGTCGGAGATGATGTGGTGCTGGGTGATCAGCAGCACATGCTCACGCGCGCCGAGGCGTAGCAGGTGCACACGGGTCAGCTCGCCCGTGGTGAGGTCGAAGGGCCGATTGATCTCCTCGCGCACCCTTTGCGCCACCTGCGCCTCGCGGCCTTGTGGCTCAAGGGCGGACAAATCCTCAACGTCCAATTGCAGCGGCCGCTGCGGCAAAATCTGCTGTTCGCCACGGCCCTGGGCATTGCGCACAAAGCGCGTGCGCAGGCTGGCGTGGCGCTGCGCCAGCGCATCGAAGGCAAACGCCAGCGCCGGCACATCCAGCTCGCCGGTCAGGCGGAAATACACCGGCATGTTGTACAGGTGCGAGCTTTCCTCGTACTGCTCGATAAACCACAAACCGCTCTGCGACGACGACAGCGGGCCGCTCTCGGCGTGCTGCGCCTGGATCGGTGCGGCAAAGGCGTTGGCGGCAGCTAGGCAGGTGACGATGGCGTCGCGGTTAGCGCGGATCAGCTGGCCCAACTCTGGGGTGATGGCGTCCTTGCTCGACTGGGAAACCAGCTGGCCCTGAGCATTCAGACTCAGCTGCACGCCCTGGCGGGCCAGCTGGTTCAGCAGGCCGATGATATTAGTGCTCATGTGCGTCCTCTCAGTCAGTCAGGCTTGCGCCGCCGTCGACCACTATGTCTTGCAGGGTGATGTGGCTGGCCAGGCTGGAGGCCAGGAACAGCACAACGCTGGCGACCTCTTCCGGGGTGGCGATTTTCTGCAGCGGGATGCCCAGCTTGAACTGCTCGGGAAAGCCGGCGATGGTGCGCGCCGGCGCGTCACTGCTGTGCCACATGCCGCGCTGCATCGGTGTGTCAGTGGAGCCCGGCGACACGAGGTTGCAGCGCACACCATGGGTCGCCAGCTCCAGGCCGGCGGTGCGGATCAGACTGCTCAGCGCCGCCTTGGACGCGCTGTAGGCAGCCATCTGCATGCGCGGCACATGCGCCGCGTTACTGCTCACCGCCACCACTGCGCCACGCCGCCAGGCCTTGAAGCGTGGCATCAGCTGACGCAGCAGGTAGAACGGCCCGGAGACATTCACCCGCAGGCAGGCGTCCCAGTCCTCCAGTGCCAGCTCCTCAATCGGTGCCAGACGCAGCACGCCGGCAACACTGGCCAGCACATCGATCACCCCGTGGGCCCCCAGCAGCTCAAAGCAGGCCTGCTGCACCGCCTGGGCATCGCCAATATCCAGCACATAGCGGGTAAAGCCGTAATTCTGCTCGGGGAAGCTCAAATCGAAGCCGATCACCTGCCCGCCCAACTGGGCAAACCCCTCCGCCACGCTGCGGCCAATGCCCTGGCCGGCACCGGTGACCCAGATGGTCTGACCGCTGAAATCCATTTGTCTGTTGATTTGCATGACGCTTCCTTACCAAACCTGTTCCACCTGCGCCTCGCTCTGCAGCACGCGGCTGTCGAGGAAGTGGCAGAAGTCCGCCAGCCGCGGGTGATCGAAAACATCGGAGACCTTCACCGCCGTGCCGAACTCACTGGCCAGGCGGTTGACGATCTGGATGGTCTGCAGCGACTGCCCGCCCAGCTCGAAGAAATTGTCGGCGGCCTGAATCGAACTGACGCCGAGAATCTGCTGCCAGATGCTGCGCACCCGTTGCTGGGTCTCATCGTCCAGCGCCTGCTCGCGTGAGCCTTGCAGGTACTCCGTCTGCAGGCGCTTGCGGTCGAGCTTGTTGGTCGCGGTGCGCGGCAACGCCGGGTAGTGCCGGTAGTCGGTCGGCACCATGGCCGCCGGCAGCAGCTTGGCCAGCTCCTGGCGAATGCCGCGCACGTCGTCACGCGGACCACTGATAAAGGCCACCAGCCGGCGCAGCCCGCTGCCCAGTTCCAGGCCCTGCACGCAAGCCTCATCGACGCCGCTCAAGGCCAGCAGACGCGACTCGACTTCGCCGGGCTGGATGCGATAGCCGCTGATCTTGAATTCGTTATCCAGACGGCCGAGGTAAACCAGACGGCCTTCCTCTATCCGCACCCGGTCACCAGTGCGGTAGACCGGCGTCTGTTGCGCGCCGATCAGCAAGCTGGCAAAGGCTTGCGAATCGCTGCCCAGGTAGCCATTGGCCAATTGCGCGCCGCACAGCACCAGCTCGCCCTCCTCGGCCGGACGTTTGCCACGGCCCAGCACCAGCGCCGTGACAGCGGCCAGCGGCTGACCAATCGGCAGGCTATCGCCGCCCGGCGCAACGCCTTGCAGATCGCAGGTGCTCGCCACCACCGTGGTTTCGGTCGGGCCATATGTATTGATCAGGCGAATCGCTGGCGGGGCCATGCGCTGCCAGGCCGTCAGTTGTTCGGGATAGACCGCCTCGCCGCCGATGATGACGCTCTTCAACCCACCCGGCACCTGTACCAGGCCGGCGCGCAGAGCCACTACCCACTCGTTCCAGAACGCGGTCGGCAGATCGAGCACGCTGATTGCCAGTTGCTCGAGACCCTCGACAAAAGCGCTGATCGACTCCAGCAGCGCATCAGTACGCAGCACCAGCGTCGCGCCGGCGCTGAGGCTGACAAATACCTCCTCAATGCTGGCGTCGAAGTTGAACGGGGCGAACTGCAGCATGCGGTCCGAGGCATCCACGCCATAGCGCAGGCGCGCCGCCTGAATAAAGTGGTCCAGCGCGCGGTGGCTGATTTCCACACCCTTGGGCGTGCCGGTAGAGCCGGAGGTGAACATCAGGTAGGCCGCTGCCTCGCCCTGACGCGGCGCGCAGAGGCGCTTGGCGCTGTGCAGCACGCCAGCCAGTTCGATTGGGCCGCTGTAGCTATCGGCCAGGCGATGGCGGAACGCCGCCTCGGTGACCACCAGGGCCAGCTGCGCGGTGGTGCAGATCAGCCGCTGGCGTTCGCCAGGCTGCTCCGGATCGAGCGGTACATACACCGCCCCGGCCAGCAGCACGCCGAGCTGCACGACAATCGCCTCAAGGCTGCGACTGAGCATCGCCCCGACCCGCTCGCCCGGCTGTACGCCACGTTCACTCAAGGCGGCGGCGATGGTTTCGGCCTGCGCCTGCAATTCACCGTAACTGAGTCGGCGCTCGCCCTGGCACAGCGCCAGGTGCTGCGGCTGCCGTTCGGCCTGAGCGCGAATGGCCAACAGCACGCAACCGACCTCGGCCATTACGGCCTGCTCGGCGGTCGGCGCGCTCAGCAAATGTTGCGCGCGGTACTGCGCGCTCCAGGCGCTCAGCAACTGATCACGCGGCTGTTGCGGGGCCTGCAACCAGGCGGCCAGCAGGCTGAACAATTCCTCCTGCAGCGCGCGTACCTGCGCCTGGCTGTAGCACGCCGGGTTGGCGTCGTAATCCAGCAGCGGCAAACCGTTAGCCCCCAGGTGCACTTCCAGGGTCAGGTCTTCCACCGGGCCGGCGCTCAGGCTTATGGTCCGCGCCGGACAGTCACCGAAGGTCTGCGGCCGGTCGAACGGCATGATATTGATCAGCGGGCCGAACAGGCGCTGCTCGCCGCCAACCCGACCGAGGTCGCGACGCAGTGACTCGTAGCGGTAGTGCTGATGCTTGCGGCTGCTGCGGCGCAGCTTGCCGATGCTCTGCGCAGCTTCGAGCAGGTTGACCTGATCACTCAGATCGAGGCACAGCGGTGCGATGTTCATCTGCATGCAGGGCACGTTGAAGGAGGCCGAACCCATGCGGTTCATCACCATCAGACCGAACACCTGGGCGGCGCTGCCACTGACCTGGCGCAACTGCGCCGACAGTGCGGCCAGCAGCAAGTCTGGCCAGCCGAGCTTGTTGGCCTCGGCCAGTTGATTAAGGGCCTGCCACAGCGCCGGCGGAAACACTGCCGAATGACGAAGGAAGGTCGCCGAAATCGGCGCGACACGCTCGCTAAAGCTGACTGCCTCGGGCAGCGCACCCAGCTGTTCACACCAGTAGTCGCGGGCTGCAGCCGTGCGGCCCTGGCTTTCGCGCTCGGCGTCTTCCGCAAGTACTGCGGCGTAGTCGCCGAACTCGCAAGGCGCGGCTGGTTCACCGCGCGTTGCCGCGCCATACAGCTCGGCAACGCGCTGATAGAGCAGGTTGCTGCCATAACCATCGAGGGCGATGTGGTGAATGCAGCCGTAGAGAAAATCCGCCTGCTCGCCCTGCAACAGGGTGAAGCGGCATGGCTGCTCGCGTTCCAGATCGAACGGCTGGCGAATCTCGGCCATGCCCCACTGCTGCACCCAGGCCTGGGCATCGACGCCGACCGGTATTTGCACCTGCGCCACACTGAGCGGCAGTTCGGCAGGGTTGAACCACAGCTGCTCGCCATCGACCACGAAATGCCCGGACAGCGCTTCGCACTCACTGACCGCCTGGCGCAGCGCGGCGATCAGCGGTGCCGCCTGGATCTTGCCGGCGAAGGCGATGCATTCGGCGGTGTTGAACATGGCGCGGTCTTCATTCAGCACATAGCCGTGCCACAGGCCCTGTTGGGCGACTCCCAAGCGCCTCATGCGGCACCGCCGTGTTGTTCGATCAGGCTCCACCAGCCGTTCAGCGTCGGCGTCTTGGCCAGGTCGGTAAAGCTCAGTTCCAGACCTTGCGCGCGCCACTCACTGAGCAGCGCCATCACCTGGATCGAGTCCAGGCCATAGTCGAGCAGGTTCTCGTCGGGATCGAAGGGTTCGTCCAGTTCATCCAGCAGACTCAGCAGGCGCGCCTGCAAGGCGGCGCGGGTCAACGCCGGAGCGCCCGCGCGGCCCAAGTTGAGCACATCGGCGCAGCGAATCACCTGGCCGCAGCGGGTCGCCACATAATTCAGCGCCATCTGGTGGTCGGCCTGGTTAAAGTCGGCTACGCCATCGGCCAGCAGGAACGGCTGAATGTCGCGCATAAAAGCGTCGCAAGCGGTCATCAGGCAGCCGATATGGGCGTAGATGCCGCCGATGATCAGTTGGTCGCGCCCCAGTTCCTTGAGCATGTGCTCCAGCGGCGAGCGCTGAAAGGCGCTGTAGCGCCACTTCACCAGCACCGTATCGTCGGGCTCCGGGGCCAGCCCGACGATGATCGCCTGGCGCTCGGGGTGCTGGGTAATGCCCGGCCCCCACATGTCGTTGAGCAAAGCCCGCTCGGCGTCGCTTTGCACGCCGGGCTGGGCGGTGTAGACCACTGGAATGCCCAAGGCCTTGCACTGCGCACGCACCGCTGCCAGACATTCGACCAAGGCCTGAACGAAGGCGCTGTCGGCCTCCCAGAAGTCGGCGAAGTACGCCTGCATATCGTGAATCAACAACACCGCGCGGGCCGGATCAAGCGTCCACTTGACCTTGTTGGGCGTCCATTCGCTGGGGATGCTGTAGGGCTGCAGAGCCGGGATAGCCATGAGGGGATTTCCTTATTCAGTAGGAGCTAATTCAGTAGGAGCCAGATGCGCCGCAATACGCTGGCGCAGACGGGTCTTGTCGACCTTGCCGACGGCGGTCATGGGCAGCCTGTCGAGGTGTTCGAAACGGTCGGGCAGCTTGTAGTCGGCCAGGCCCAGGCCACGTAGAAACTTGCGCAAGGCGATGCTCTTGAGCGCCGGGTCACGGCTGACCACAAAGGCGCAACTCTTCTCGCCCAGCGACGTGTCGGGCATCGCCACCAGCGCTGCATGGGTGATTGCCGGGTGCGCCATCAGCAGGTTTTCCACTTCTTCGGCGGCGATCTTCTCGCCACCGCGATTGATCTGGTCCTTGATCCGCCCGACCACCTCCAGATAGCCATCGGCGCGCAGTCGCACCAGATCGCCAGAACGGTAGAAACCCTCGGCATCGAAGGCCTGGGCGTTGTGTTCGGGGCTCTGGAAATAACCGCGAATGGTGTACGGGCCACGGGTCAGCAGCGCGCCGATCTCACCGACCGCCACCGGGTTGCCGGCGCGGTCGAGCACGCGCACTTCATCCGCTGGGCTCATCGGGCAACCCTGAGTGCCATAGACGTGCGCCTCGTCATCATCGAGACGGGTGTAATTGACCAGCCCCTCGGCCATGCCGAACACCTGCTGCAGGCGACAACCCAGTTCGCTGCCGATGCGCTGTGCCTGCGCCTCCGGCAAGCGCGCGCCACCGACCTGCAACAGTTGCAGGCTGGCCAGTTCTGCCGCTCTCCCGCTAGCGGCCTGCAACCACAGCGACAGTGCCGGCGGCACCAAGGCGCTGACATTCACTTGGTGGCGGGCGATTAGCGGGAAGCAGGTCGCCGGCCCCGGATCGGCCGCCAGCACCACGCAACCGCCGGCATGCAATACCCCCAGCGCGCCAGGCGAGCTCAAGGCAAAGTTGTGCGCGGCCGGCAGCGCGCAGAGATAGCGGGTGTGGCGGTCGAACGCGCAGATTTCCACGCTGCGGCGCACGCTATAGGCGTAATCGTCATGAGTGCGCGGAATCAGTTTCGGCGTGCCGGTGCTGCCTCCGGAAAGCTGGAAGAACGCCACCTGATCGGCTGGCGTCGGCGCATAGGCGCGCAGCGCGGCAGTCGGCCGCAACCAGGCGCTCAGCGAACGCGCAGGGTCGGCATCACCATCGAGCAGCAGCGTATCTAGCTCAGGGATAACGACCTGCAATTCGTCGAGGAAACTATCATCGACAAACAGCGGATGCTGGCGACTGCCGATAAACAGCCGCGGGCGGATCTGTCCGGCGTAGGCCAGTAGCTCCAGGCGGCTATGGCTGAACAGCGCGTTGACCGGGGCAATACCCGCCTTGAGCAGGGCAAAGAAGACGATATAGAACTCAGCTTGATTACCCAGCTGGACCAACGCCCGATCACCCGGAGCGAAGCCCTGATTGGCCAGGCGCTGAGCCAGATGAGCGGCCTGCGCAGCCACGTCGGCATAGCTCAGCTGGCGATCACCACAGATCAGCGCTATAGCCTCGGGCTGCGTTTGCACCTGAGCTTCAAGCAGTTGCGTCAGCGGCTCACCGCGCCAGTAGCCGGCCTGGCGATAGCGCGCGGCAAATTCCGCCGGCCAGGGCGTGAACGGCACCAGACTCATAGTGCCTCCCGTTCCAGACCGAAGGCCGAGAGCATGGTGCCGAGCTTGTTGCCGGTCTCCAGCCACTCCGATTCCGGACAGGACGCGGTAACCAGCCCCGCGCCGGCAAACAGACTGACCCGCGTGTGTTCGACGATGCCGCAGCGGATCACCACCGCCCATTCGCCGTTGCCATCGGCATCACTCCAACCGACGATGCCGCCAAATACGCCGCGATCAAACGGTTCCAGTTCGGCGATCAGGCGCTTGGCCGCCGCCGTCGGGAAGCCGCACAGCGCCGGCGTCGGATGCAGACGACAGGCCAGGCTCAGCGCCGATGCAGGCGTATCCAGCTCGCCAGCGATCTGCGTCGACAAATGCCAGAGCCGCGCGGTTTTCAACAACGAAGGTGCATCGGCTACGTTCAGACTGCGGCACAGCGGGCGCAATTGGCGATCCAGCTCCTGGATTACCAGACGATGCTCGTACAGGTCCTTGGTCGATTGCAGTAGCGTCTGCGCTACCAACGCATCAGCAGCTGGGTCAGCCAGGCGCTTGGCTGAGCCGGCCAGTGGATTGGAGGTAAAGTGCCGACCGTGTTGACGCAGCAACAGCTCGGGGCTGGCGCCGATCAGCACGCCGCCATCCGGCAAATCCATGGAAAAGTGGTAAGCCTCGGGGTTCTGCTGGCGCAGCCCCTGGAACACCGTGGCGGCGCAGGGTGCGTTGTCGAACTCCAGCTGCAATAGCCGCGACAGCACCACCTTGCTCACCTGGCCGCCACGCAACACTTCAACCGCTCGGCCGACAGCTTGTTTGAAACCAGCCTGATCTGGCTGCTCGGTACATTGGCGGGCCTTGCCGCAGGGTAAACCGCAAACCCTGGTCGGCGGTGCGACTGGCAACAGGCGCGAAACGTGGCGCGGGACAAACAAACTGGACGGCTGCTGCTTGTCGAAGGGAATCACCCCGACCACCAGCGGCTGATTCAAACCCGCGGCCTTGGCCTGGGCAAAGGCCGCTGCTACTGCCCGTTCAACGCCGTGACCATCCTCACCTGCCGGTGTTTCGATGGCCTGGAAACAACCGCTGGCCTCAACCCCGCCCTCGGGGGAATAGAACCTATAAGTGGGTGCATAGATATCACTCCACGGGGAGCCCCCACGAGCGACACGCGTCAATGCATTCACTCCAACCTCCATATTTAACGCTAATACGAACAATTAGCATTTACATAAAAAGGCAAAGCTAACCACTCGCAGAAGTTGCGTCAATTTATTTCTAAGGCTCTAGCCCGAGGGTTACTGAGACAAAACGGTGGGATTTGCAGCCATCCGCAGCGAATCTGCAGCCCCTATGCGGCTTTGGCCAACAAGTGCAGCGATCCCGTCTGGGTGAATAAGCGGAGTGATTTAGCCAATCTGCCAACGACATCGCAGCACTGACACCGGGCGGGAACCTCTACTTGCCCCGCCCTGCCAGGATGCGCGTTGCGCCCTGGGTTTTCTGGCAGTACCAAAACACCCGGCTGACCCCACGGGTGATCGCCACGTAGGCCAGGCGCAGACTTTCATCCTGCATGGCCTGGTCGTAGCTGTTGCTGAAGAAGCCGGAGTAGGCATACAGCGCATTGCGCAGCGGATGCGGTTCGGGAGGGTGGCAGTCGTCGAGGATGATTGCCACTTCGGCCTGCAGGCCCTTGGCGCGATGAATGGTGTAGGCCTTGACCGGAAGTTTCTTGCCCAGCTGCGCGGTGATGGCCTGCAGCGGTTCGTTGCGCCGGCTGAGCAGCAGTACGGCATTGCGTTCACGGCTGTTGCGCTCGGCCGCATAGGCGCACTGCTCGCTGATCTGTTTAAGCAGCTCCGGCAGGCGCGCCTTGCTGTCGAAACGCTGGATCAGGCGCACACCATGATCGCCCGGCTGGGTGGCCTTGATCGCCTGACTGGCCTTTGCCTGTTTATGTTGCACGCCGCCCAGCAGCGCTTCGGCGTCGCGGATAATCGGCTCAGTCGAACGGTAGTTGTTGGCCAGGGCCAGCACCGCGCTGCGCTTGGCTTTGCCTTTACCAGGAAAGTGTCGATCAAAGTCGATAAACAGCTCCGGCGAGCTGCCGCGCCAACCGTAGATCGACTGCCAGTCATCGCCGATGGCCATCAAGCTGACGGTTGTGCCTTGCCCGGCCAGCGTACGCTGCACGGCCTGCAGCCACTGGACGATCTGCGGTGAGATGTCCTGAAATTCGTCGATCAGCAGATGGCTGAAGGGCGCCAGCAACTGCACCGAAACGCCCTGCCCGCCAGCGCTCAACCGCGCCGTCAGCTGGGCAAAGGCACCATTAAAGGTCATCAGTCCCTGCGTCTGCAGAGAACGCTCGAAGTACGGCCAGAACAGCAGCAGCGCTTCGCTAAATTCACGTACAGCAGTCGGGCCCGTCAGTATCTGCGGCTGCAGCGCTGACACCTCAATACCGATGCTCTCGGCAAACCCGGCCTGAGCGTAGAACGCCTCATACAGCGGCGCAGCACTGAACTCGCCTGCCAGCTTGTAGGCATCCAATGGCGCCTTGGGCAGGCGCTTACCCGTATCGGCTGGCGGCGGCAACTGCAGCAGGCTGTGCACCTTTTGCCGAAACGCCGGCTGCTCGGCATAGCACTGCTGATAGGCCTGTTTGAGCAGACGCTGCTGGGCCGGTCGCAGCCGTGCGGCGCTCAGAGGGTTATCCAGTTCGCGGCTCGCCGCCTGCGGGTCATCCAGCTGTTCGAACCAGCGCGGGTTATCCAGCACGCTCTTGGCCACGCTGCCCATAGCCGAGTGGAAGGTGCGCACGCACTGGCGTGCCTGCACGGCATCGAAGGGATAGTTGAAGAAGCCCAACACCTTGAGCAGCTGTTCGCGCAGCTCGGCACAGGAGGCATTGGTAAAGGAAATCACCGTCAGTTGCTCGGGCTTGATGCGCAGGTGACAGAGCATAAACACCACCCGCAGCACCAACGTGGTGGACTTGCCCGAGCCGGCACCGGCGAAGATGCGCGTCAGCGGATGATTACTAAGAATCATCGCCCACTGCTCAGCCGATGGCGCGCTAAGCAAACCGGCCGTCACCGCTCGCGCCACCTGTTCGCGCATGGCCTGGCTCTGCGTAGCCTCGACCGCCAGCATGGCTGGTCCGTAAATGCCTTGGATACGCGGTTTACTCGCCGCGCGGCGCGGTTTAGCCGGCAGCTTCGCACTAGCAGATTGGCCCTTGGCAGGCGCTTTTTTCGCCCGAGGTGCAGGCTTGTTTAGCGGCGCAGCCGCTTCACGCTCGGCGCGCAGATAGGCAGTGGTATGGGGGAAGTAGCGCGCCAGGGCGGCGGACAACAGCCGCTTGTAGCGCTGAACAGCAGATGGCATTCGCGACCCAGTCGAATAGATAGATCGTTGAATGATAAGTGCTTTTTACAGGGAACTGGCGACTGAGCGGTGAGAAATCGCAGCGCCTCTCACCGCTCATTTCACCCAGCGGGTGTCAGTCGAGCATGCCGATATAGCGCGGGTGGCTGGCAACCCGCGCCAGCCAGGTGCGGATGGCCGGATAGGGGGTCAGGTCGAAGCCGCCTTCGTCCGCCACGTGGGTGTAGGCATACAGCGCGATATCGGCAATCGAGAAGTTCTCCCCGACCAGATACGGCGTGCGCTGCAGCTGCTTCTCCATCACCTTGAGCGCTTTGTGCCCGCGCACATGGCACTCCTCGTACTCACTGCGGCGCGCTTCAGGCAGGCCCTGATAGAGCTGGATAAAACGCGCCACCGCGACGTAAGGCTCGTGGCTGTATTGCTCGAAGAACTGCCACTGCAGCACCTGGGTGCGCAGGCGCGGCTCGGTGGGCAGAAACGCGCTGCCATCGGCGAGGAAGTTGAGGATGGCATTGGACTCCCACAGACAGGTGCCGTCTTCCAGCTCCAGCACCGGGATCTTGCCGTTGGGGTTCTTGGCCAGGAAGGCGTCGCTCTGGGTCTCGCCCTTGAGGATATCGATCGGTATCCACTCATAGGGCTGATCCAGCAGGTGCAACATCAGCTTGATCTTGTAGCAGTTGCCCGAGCGGTAATCGCCATAAACCTTGTACATATCGCCCTCCTCCTAACCTGCTTGAACGTGTGGACTAGCTTGCTTGCGCCTGACGAATCACCTCGGCCAGGCGTTTGAGGCCTTCGCTCAAACGCTCGGGTGCGACGTGGCTGAAGTTAAGTCGCAAATGGCCCGGATGAGCGTCCGGGTCGATAAAGAAGGGTTCGCCCGGCATAAACGCCACGTTCTGCGCCAGCGCCGGTGCCAGCAGCGTGCGAGTGTCCAGCGGCTGCTTGAGGGTCAACCAGAAGAACAGCCCGCCCTGGGGAATCTGCCAGTCGGCCAGGTCGCTGAAATGCTCTTCCAGCACCGCCTGCATGGCATCTCGACGGATGCGGTAGAAGTCGCGCAGCTCGGCCAAGTGGCCACGGTACTTCTCGCTGCCCAGCCACTGCAGCGCCTGCCACTGACCAATGCGGTTGGTGTGCAGGTCGGCCGACTGCTTGAGGCGCAGCAAATAGGGGAACAGATCCGGGGTGGCAATCAGATAGCCAACGCGCAGGCCTGGCAGCAGGGTTTTCGACACGGTGCCGGTGTAGATCCAGCTGGCCTTCTGCAGGCGGCTGACAATCGGCGTGGCGCTGCCAGCATCGAACACCAGCTCACGATAGGGTTCGTCTTCGATCAGGGTCACGCCAAACTCGTCGAGCAGCGCCGCCACGGCGTCGCGCTTGGCTTCGCTGTAGCGCACCGCCGACGGATTCTGGAATGTTGGGATCAGGTAGGCGAAAGCCGGTTTATGGTTTTCCAGACGCTGACGCAAGGCCTCGATCTGCGGGCCATCGGTTTCCTGCGGCACGGCGATGCAATCGGCACCGAACAGCTGGAAGGCCTGCAGCGCGGCGAGGTAGGTCGGCGCTTCAAGCAGCACTTCGGTGCCCGGATCGATAAACAGCTTGCTGGCCAGATCCAGCGTTTGCTGCGAGCCGCTGACGATCAGCACCTGGCTGGCATCGCAGGGCACGCCAAGGGCACGGGCTTCGGCGGCAATCGCCTCACGCAGCGCCGGCTCGCCTTCGCTCATGCCGTATTGACCCATGCTCACCGGCATCTCAGCCCATTCGACCTTCGGCAACATGGGTTCGGCCGGCAGGCCGCCAGCAAATGACATGACTTCCGGACGCTGCGCCGCGGCGAGGATTTCACGGATCAGGGAGCTTTTCAGGCGGGCAACACGTTCGGAGAAGGCCATGGATATCACCGGTAGCAAAGGCAAATAAAAATAGGTCAAACTGTTTGACCGAAATTCTGTTTGCCTGAAACTACGACGACCACCGCAGATACGTCAATAGGCTTGACCTTAATGCTGGATCTCAAAAGCACAATCACTCAGCAAACCGCCATGGAAGCCTTCTTCTTCGGCTACCAGGCCTTCACCGCCAAAGCCGATGAAATGCTCGCACGTCGCGGGCTGTCGCGGGTGCACCACCGCATTCTGTTCTTTATCGCCAAATACCCCGGCCTGAGCATAAAAGAGCTGTTGGGCTATCTGGATGTGAGCAAGCAGGCGCTGAATACTCCGCTGCGCCAGTTGCTGGAAATGGATCTGGTGCAAAGCCTGACCGCCGAAGACGACAAGCGCAAACGCCTGCTTGGCTTTACTCCTGAAGGCGCCAAGCTGGAACAGGCGCTGCGCCGCGAACAGGCCCGGTTGCTACAGCGGACCTTCGGCGAAGTGGGTGATGACGCGGTGCAGGGCTGGCTCAAGGTCAACCAGGCGCTGGCGGGGCGCTAAAACCACACGCTTAGCCCTGGGTAGCCCGGATGCAATCCGGGGCGCATGTCAGGCCGCTTGAGTGGTCCCGGATTGCATCCGGGCTACGGACTGTACTGCCGCACCGGCAAAACTGTGCCGGTATTATCCAAAAACACGTTCAAACTGTTACGCCCATTACCCGCCTCGCTGTACCGCGACGCCCTGCCCCACGCCCCTTAGGCTGAGCAGCACTGTCCCTGAGTGCTGCGCCATGACCACCGAATTGCTGCTCGCCTTTATCGCCTTTGCCTTTGTTACCTCGGTGACGCCGGGCCCGAACAATATGATGCTGCTCGCCAGCGGTGTGAACTTCGGCCTGCGCCGCAGCCTGCCGCATATGTTCGGCATCAGCCTGGGCTTTATGCTGCTGGTGGCGTCGGTCGGCCTCGGCCTAGGGCAGCTGTTCGAGCACGTGCCGCTGCTCTACAGCGTGCTGCGCTATCTGGGCGCGGCCTACCTGCTGTACCTGGCCTGGAAAATCGCCAATTCCGGTGCACCGGACAACCAGGCCACGGCCAGCGGCAAACCGTTCAGTTTTCTGCAAGCGGCGGCCTTCCAATGGGTCAACCCGAAAGCCTGGATCATGGCCATTGGCGCCATCACCACCTATACACCGCAAGAGAACTTCGTGGTCAATGTGCTGCTGATCGCCGCGCTGTTCGCCCTGGTCAATTGCCCCAGCGTCGGCCTGTGGACGGTCGCCGGTAGCCTGCTGCGCAACTGGCTGAGCAACGCCAGAGCGCTGCGCATCTTCAATATCGGCATGGCCTTACTGCTGGTAGCCTCGCTGTACCCCATCTTCGCCGACACCGGACTGCTCTGATGCACGACCTGCCGCAAACCCGCCTACGGCCGCTGGCCGACACCTCGACTTCGGCGGTAGTCGCCGGGTTTATCGCCATGCTCACCGGCTATACCAGCTCGCTGGTGCTGATGTTCCAGGCTGGCCAGGCCGCAGGGCTGACCAACGGGCAGATTTCATCGTGGATCTGGGCGCTGTCGATTGGCATGGCGATCTGCTGCATCGGCCTGTCGCTGCGTTATCGCGCGCCGATCATGATCGCCTGGTCCACTCCTGGCGCCGCCCTGCTGATCACCAGCCTGCCTGGCGTGCCCTATAGCGAAGCGATTGGCGCCTATATCTTCGCCTCGGCGCTGATTGTGCTGATCGGCCTGACCGGCACCTTCGACCGCCTGATGCGCCGCATCCCCGCTTCCATCGCTGCCGCGCTGCTGGCTGGCGTGCTGTTCAAGATTGGCCTGGAAATCTGCGTGGCAGCAGAACAGCAGCCGGTGCTGGTGGTGGCCATGCTGCTCGCCTATCTGCTGGGCAAACGCCTGCTGCCGCGCTATGCGGTGCTCGCGGCGCTGATTGTCGGCAGCGTACTGGCCGGAGTCTTCGGCCTGCTCAATTTTGAACACTTCGAGCTGCAACTGGCGGTGCCGGAATGGACCACACCGAGCTTCTCCCTGGCCGCGGCCATCAGCATCGGCATCCCGCTGTTTATCGTCGCCATGGCCTCGCAGAACCTGCCGGGCATGACGGTGCTGCGCGCCAATGGCTATGACGTGCCGGCCAGCCCGTTGCTGACCACCACCGGACTGACGTCGATGCTGCTGGCGCCATTTGGCAGCCACGGCATCCATATGGCGGCCATCAGCGCAGCGATCTGCGCCGGCCCGGAAGCCCACGAAGACCCGAAAAAACGCTACACCGCCGCCATCTGGTGTGGGGTGTTCTACGGCATCGCCGGCATCTTCGGCGCCACCCTGGCCGCGCTGTTTGCCGCACTGCCAAAAGCGCTGATTCTGTCCATCGCCGCGCTTGCGCTATTTGCCTCGATCATCGGCGGCCTGACCCAAGCCATGAGCGAGCCGAAAGAGCGTGAAGCGGCGCTGATCACCTTTCTGGTGACCGCCTCAGGCATGACCCTGTTCTCTGTGGGCTCGGCGTTCTGGGGGATTGTTGCCGGTTTGCTGACCCTGGCGATTCTTAACTGGGGCAAGCGGGACGCTTGATTGATGGGTATCGCTGCGCTCAACCCATCCTATGGGCTGCTCTGTAGGAGGCGCTTCAGCGGCGAGCTTTTATCGCGGCTAAAGCCCCTCCCACAAAGCCTCTGCGCAACTCCACATAGCACCCAAATATAAAAAACGGGCTTATGCATAACGCATAAGCCCGTTTTTGTTACAGCCGCTGTACTTAGCCGCGCTGACGCTTCGGCAGCACATCCTTGAGCTTGGCGTGCATGCCGCGCAGGGTTTTCTCGGTGCTTTCCCAATCGATGCAGGCATCGGTGATGGACACGCCGTACTTGAGCTGGCTGAGGTCCTTGGGAATCGACTGGTTGCCCCAGCCCAGGTGGCTTTCCACCATCAGGCCGACGATCGACTGGTTACCTTCAAGGATCTGGTTGGCCACGTTGTCCATCACCAGCGGTTGCAAGGCCGGGTCTTTGTTGGAGTTGGCGTGGCTGCAATCGACCATGATGTTCGGGCGAATGCCGGCCTTGGTCAGTTCCTGCTCACAAACGGCAACGCTCACCGAATCGTAGTTCGGCTTGCCGTTGCCACCGCGCAGCACCACGTGGCCGTAGGCATTGCCTTTGGTGGTGACGATGGACACGCCACCTTCCTGGTTGATACCGAGGAAACGGTGTGGGCTGGAGACCGACTGCAGGGCGTTGATCGCCACCGTCAGGCCGCCATCAGTGCCGTTCTTGAAGCCCACGGACGAGGACAGGCCAGAAGCCATTTCGCGGTGGGTTTGCGATTCGGTGGTGCGCGCGCCGATGGCCGACCAGCTGATCAGGTCCTGCAGGTACTGCGGGGAGATCGGGTCGAGGGCTTCGGTGGCAGTCGGCAGGCCCATTTCAGCCAGGTCACGCAGCAACTGGCGACCGATATGCAGGCCATCCTGAATCTTGAACGAGTCATCCATAAACGGATCGTTGATCAGGCCTTTCCAGCCGACGGTGGTACGCGGCTTCTCGAAATACACCCGCATAACCAGATACAGACTGTCCGATACCTCGGCAGCCAGCGCCTTGAGGCGCTCGGCATACTCGTGGGCAGCCTTGATATCGTGGATCGAGCACGGCCCGACCACCACGAACAGGCGATGATCCTTGCCATCGAGAATATTGCGGATTACCTCACGACCACTGGCAACCGTGCGCAACGCAGCATCGGTCAGCGGAATTTCACGCTTGAGCTGTGCGGGGGTTATCAGGGTTTCGTTGGAGGCAACGTTCAGGTCATCAATCGGTAAATCAGCCATCGTGCTATTCATCAGTCAGAGTCATCAGGTCACGGGTGCCGGCCGCCAGCGATCCCCGTGTGGCGGAGCACAGCAATATGAGCACAGCGGGGAAGCCGAACCTTAGCGCGTATAGGCCTGGCTCGACAATGGGCTTGGCGGCTTAAGCCGCGCCGATGGGAGGATTCGACTAATTCAGGCTAGCGCGGGAGAACTCGGCGGCATGCTGGCTGATCCACTCCTGCGCGACCACCTCGACCGGCAGGCTGCAGCCCAGTTCCTGCTCGCGCTGATGGCGATAATGCTCGATCTGGCAGACCTGCTCGACCATACGCGCGCGAAACAGCGTGTCCTCATCGACAAAGGCGATACCCACCAGGTATTTGCCCTCCTGCTTGCGGCACCAGGCCACCAGGCCCGGATAGCGCGCGTGCTCGCCGAACAGCGGAATACGCAATTCGATGGCCGTACCACGGCGAAAAGCGCGGTTGGAGTTGCAAGCCACACCACCGAGGCTGATATTGTTGAGCCGCTCTTTGGGTACAAATGCCTGTTTGCGCAGCACTAATTCAACCGGCATATCACTGGGATGACGCAGAAAGTGACGCATCTATGACTACCTCGGATGCCATCAATTTGATACCACACTGGCCAGTATAGTGACTGAACTGGAACTGACCGATTTAGATGCAGATCGCCATCTACTCGACTTGCCTGGCACTTCACTGCTGATATTTACCAGCATAGGTTGTGCCAGTTGCCGTTGGGCGCGGCGTGAGCTGCCTAATTTGCCCCTGCCGATACAGCGCCTGGCCTGGGTCGACGCGGCCAACAGTGGCGGTTTAGTGACACGTTATGAGGTATTTCATCTACCCGCGTTATTCGTGGTTCAGGATGGCCAATTTTATGGCGCATTGCAGAGCAGCCTGCAGCCCGCCGCACTTATTCAGGCGCTGGACACTGCGCTGTCGCGCCCCGCAGAGGACTTACCCTGATGACCCCAACTCCCCGTATCGGCATTATCGGCTCCGGCGCCATTGGCGGCTTTTATGGCCTGATGCTGGCCCGCGCCGGCTTTGATGTGCACTTTCTGCTGCGCAGCGAATTTGCCGCAGTCGCCAGCCAGGGCCTGCAGGTCAATAGCGCCCTGCACGGTAACCTGCACCTGCAACCGGTGCAGGCGTACCAGTCGGTTGCCGATATGCCGCCCTGCGATTGGTTGCTGATTGGCGCCAAAACCACCAGCAACGCCGAACTGGCCCCGCTGATCAGCCAGGCCGCCGCCCCCGGCGCCAAGGTGGTGCTGATGCAGAACGGCCTGGCCGTAGAAGACGAGCTGCGCCCGCTGCTGCCGGACTCGCTGCACCTGCTGGGCGGCCTTTGCTACATCTGCGCCCATCGCAGCGCACCGGGGGTGGTCGAGCACCAGGCGCTGGGCAGCGTCAACCTGGGCTATCACTCGGGTCCTGCGAACGATGCCGAGAGTCGTCAGCAGATCCTCGAACAAGGCAGCGCGCTGTTTCAGGCAGCAGGGCTGGACTCCACCGCCATGGCCGAACTGAACCAGGCGCGCTGGCAGAAATTGGTGTGGAACGTGCCCTACAACGGCCTGGCCGTGCTGCTCAACAGCGCCACCACGGCATTGATGGGCAACGCCGACAGCCGTACGCTGATCGAAGCGATCATGCAGGAAGTGGTGGATGCCGCCGGTGCCTGTGGCTATCAGTTGCCTGCCGGGTTTGCCGGCAAGCTGCTGGCGGCCACTGATCGCATGCCCGATTACCTGCCGAGCATGTACCACGACTTTGCCCTGCAGCGCCCACTGGAGCTGCATGCCATCTACGCCGCGCCGTTGGCCGCTGCGGCCCAGGCAGGCTGCGCTATGCCGCGCACCGAGATGCTGTATCAGACCCTGCGGTTCCTCGAACAACGCGCGCAATAGGACACAGCCATGAGCAAGGGATTAGGCGACAAACTGGTACTGGCGATCTCCTCGCGGGCGCTGTTCGACCTGCGCGACAGCCACCAGATCTATGAAAGCCAAGGCGTCGAGGCCTATCGCCAGTACCAGATCGAGCATGAGGACGAGATCCTCCCGCCTGGTGATGCCTTTCCCTTGGTGGAAAAACTCCTGGCGCTTAACACGACCCTCCAGCAGCAGCGGGTCGAGGTGATTCTGGTTTCGCGCAACAGTGCCGACACCGGTCTGCGCGCGTTCAATTCAATCCAGCACTACGGCCTGGGCATCTCCCGCGCGGCCTTTGTCGGCGGGCGCAGCCCCGACCCTTATCTGGCCGCATTCGGTTGTCATCTGTTTCTCTCCACCCACGCCGAAGATGTGCGCAGCGCGCTGCGCGCCGGCTTTGGTGCGGCGACCATTCTCTCCGGCGGTGCTCGGCGGGCAGCCAGCAATGAGCTGCGCATTGCCTTCGACGGCGACGCCGTGCTGTTTTCCGATGAATCCGAGCGGGTCTATCAACAGGCCGGCCTGGAAGCCTTCCAGAGTCACGAACGCCAGTCAGCCCGCGAGCTGCTCGGCGGCGGCCCGTTCAAACCGTTCCTCGCCGCCCTGCACCGTCTGCAACAGGAGTTTCCCGAAGAGCAGTGCCCGATTCGCACCGCATTGGTTACCGCGCGCTCGGCGCCAGCCCACGAGCGGGTGATTCGCACACTGCGCGAGTGGAATATCCGCCTGGATGAGTCGTTCTTCCTCGGCGGCCTGGAAAAAGCCGCGATTCTGGAAACCTTCGGCGCCGACGTATTCTTCGACGACCAGACCGGCCACTGCGAAAAAGCCAACAAAGTGGTGCCCACCGGTCATGTACCGCACGGCATCAGCAACGAACCACAACTCTAGTCCCCGCGCGAAGGCGCTCAACCGCCCTCGTCGCTCAGCTCCCTACCTCCCTGCGTATATAACCATTCGTCCTCAAAACCTCGGCTTTCTTTGACTTGTCGATGGCACTGCTAAGCTCAGATCAGGCCCGCCCGTCAGGCAGTCAAGGAGGCCGCATGATTCGCTCGATTCTCTATGCCACTGATCTAGGCCTATACGCCCCCTACATCCTGCAGCATGCACTAGCACTGACTCGTTCCTTCAATGCCAGCCTGTATGTGGTGCACGCGGTGGAGCCCATGGGCCTGTTTGCCGAGTCGGTGTTGCAAACCTACCTGGATGAAGAGCGCCTCAAGGACCTGCGTACCAACGGCCTGAGCACGGTAATGGCAAGTATCGAGCAACGGGTGCTGGAAGGCTTTCGCGATGAGATCGGCGAGGCCCTGCATGACCTTGAACTGATCAAGGCCGTGCGCGTAGTACAGGGTGACCCGCCGCTGGTGATACTCGATGAAGCGCAGCAACTCGGCGTGGATTTGCTGGTCCTAGGAAGCCACAGCCACGGCACGGATATGGACATTCCGCTGGGGCGCACCGCGTCGCGATTGGTGCAGTTGTCTGAAGTACCGGTGTATCTGGTGCCAATGCTGCAGCATCGCAGCCGCAGTGAACCCTAAAGAAAGGCTACATTTTTAAATATTTGGTCTAGATTTAATGCTCTAATCATCATTATGGTTATATAAAACGCCGGTAACCTGAACGGCTGTCTTTTTGCTTTGAGGGATTTTTATGAAGCTTCAGCAACTGCGCTACATCTGGGAAGTCGCGCATCACGACCTCAACGTTTCTGCCACGGCGCAAAGCCTTTACACCTCGCAGCCCGGCATCAGCAAACAGATCCGCCTACTTGAAGACGAGCTGGGGGTTGAAGTATTCGCCCGCAGCGGCAAGCACCTGACCCGCATCACCCCGGCAGGCGAGCGCATCATCAACACCGCCGGGGAAATCCTGCGCAAGGTCGAAAGCATCAAGCAGATCGCCCAGGAATTCTCCAATGAGAAGAAAGGCACCCTGTCGATTGCCACCACGCACACCCAGGCGCGCTATGCCCTGCCGCCGGTGATCAGCGCCTTTATCAAGCAATACCCGGACGTGGCCCTGCACATGCACCAGGGCACACCGATGCAGATCGCCGAAATGGCCGCCGACGGCACTGTGGATTTCGCCATCGCCACCGAAGGTCTGGAGCTGTTCAACGACCTGATCATGATGCCCTGCTACCGCTGGAACCGCTGCGTGGTGGTGCCCCAGGGTCACCCGCTGACCAAGCTGCCGAAGCTGACCCTGGAAGCCCTGGCCGAATACGCCATCGTCACCTACGTGTTCGGCTTTACCGGCCGCTCCAAACTCGACGAAGCCTTCAGCCATCGCGGCCTGACGCCAAAAGTGGTGTTTACCGCCGCCGACGCCGACGTGATCAAAACCTACGTACGCCTGGGTCTGGGCGTGGGCATCGTGGCCAAGATGGCCGTCGATCCAAAACTCGATCCGGACCTGGTGGTGCTGGATGCCGGCGAGCTGTTCGAAGCCAGCGTGACCAAGATCGGCTTCCGTCGCGGCACCTTCCTGCGCGGTTTTATGTGCGACTTTATCGAGAAGTTCGCCCCGCACCTGACCCGCGACATGATGGCCAAAGCCGTGCAATGCCACAGCAAGGTCGAGTTGGAAGAGCTGTTTGAAGGCGTTGAACTGCCGCTGCACTAAACCGGCAGCAGAATAAAAAGCCCGTCCAATTGACGGGCTTTTTTATGGCCTACCATCCATGGCGGCCACCCTGCGGGCCGTCGCTACGCGACGTTAAAATGACTCCCGGTCATTTTTTATACTCGGCCATACCTATTCAGTGGCTTTCAATTCTTTGCCATGGGCGAAGTTCACCCACCAGCCAAAGGCCGCCGCAGTAAAGAACATGATGATGCTGTAGATCGCCGCAGGGATCGACATGGTCGCGTTATTCAGCAGCATCGGGCTCAATGCCAGGGCAATCGCCAGGGTGCCGTTGTGGATACCGATTTCCATGCCGATGGCAATCGACTGGCGCAGGCTCAGCTTGCACAGGCGCGGCACCCAGTAGCCCACCGCCAGGCTGATCAAATTGAACGCCAGCGCCGCACCGCCGACCAGCGGTGCGTAGTCGACAAAAGTCTGCCAATCCTTGACCACCGCCAGAATGATGATGATCAGCAGAAACAGCGCGGAGATGATTTTTACCGGCTTTTCCATACGTGCGGCAAAGCCAGGAAAGCGGCTGCGTATCCAGATGCCAATCGCCACCGGGCCGAGCACGATGACAAACACCTGCACCACCTTGGTGAACTGCAACGGCAACGCCTGATCGCCTTCCATAAAGTAGGCCAGCGACAGGTTGACGATCAGCGGCATGGTCAGCACCGCAATCACCGAATTGACCGCCGTCAGGGTGATATTCAGCGCCACATCACCATGGGCCAGGTGGCTATACAGGTTGGCCGTGGTGCCGCCCGGCGAGGCGGCCAGCAGCATCAAACCAACAGCCAGTGCCGGGGCCAGACCAAAGGCCTTGGCCAGGAAGAAACACACCAGCGGCAGCAGCAACAGCTGGCAGCTCAAGCCGATCAGCACCGGCTTGGGAAACTTCACCACCCGGGCAAAATCCGCCAGGGTCAGCGACAAGCCCAGGCCAAGCATGATGATGCCCAGGGCGATAGGCAGGAACAGGGTCAATAACGGGTCAGCTGTCACGGCTTGCTTACTCCTTGATCAAAGCGCTGGGCGATCTTGAACAGCGGCGTAGAACACTGCAGTGACTTTAGTGGCCAATCGTGTGAAAGAAATGGCGAGGTATAAAAAAAGCGCCACGATGGACGCTTTTTTATCGCTGAAGGAAATCAGATAGCGGTGGCGCCACCATCTACCGCCAGCGCCTGGCCGGTGGTGAACGCCGCGTTATCGCAGCACAAGTACAGCACTGCGGTGGCGATTTCCTCGACCTTGCCGATACGCCCGACCGGATGCATAGCAGCGGCGAACTCACCCTTCTTCGGGTCGGCTTCATAGGCGCGGCGGAACATATCGGTGTCGATCACCGCCGGGCACACCGCGTTAACCCGCACTTTCTTCTTCGCGTATTCGACGGCCGCCGATTTGGTCAGGCCGATCACCGCGTGCTTGGACGCAGCATAGATGCTCATCTTCGGCGCAGCGCCCAGACCGGCGACCGAAGCAGTATTGACGATGGCACCGCCGCCCTGGGCCAGCAGCAACGGAATCTGGTGCTTCATGCACAGCCACACGCCTTTGACGTTGACGCCCATGATGGCGTCGAACTCACTTTCGCTGCCCTCGGCCAGCTTGCCCTTCTCGATCTCGATGCCGGCGTTGTTGAAGGCATAGTCCAGACGGCCATAGGCACCCAGTGTGCGCTCCATCAGTACCTTGACCTCGGCATCGCGGGTCACGTCGCAGCGCACAAACAGCGCATCGCCGCCAGCTTCGCGGATCAGCGCAACTGTCGCCTCGCCGCCCGCCACATCGACATCAGACACCACCACCTGCAGGCCTTCGTTGGCGAATGCCAGTGCCGTGGCGCGACCAATACCAGCAGCACCACCGGTGACCAGGGCAACCCGGCCGGAAAAGCTAAAGCTCATGTGCGTGTCCTCGCAAGGATTAAAAACTGCCGCGAGTCTAATCAGCTCCATGATTCCAAGGCAGCACTATCAAACTGCTGGTGATGCCCCCATCCAAATGAGTGATTAACACCCCAGGGCACCCATCACTCGAATGGATTAACAGCCATTCGTCCCATGGGCAAATCTTGCCCATGGCGCCACTACGGGCTATCAACAGTCTTTCCGCTCAATGAGTACCTGCCATGACTGCCCCACTCAATCGTCAGTTCCTGCTTGCCCAACGCCCGGTCGGCCTGCCCAGCCGCGAAACTTTCAGCTATGTGGAAAACAGCGTCGGTGAACCCGGCCCCGGGCAAATTCTGGTGAAGAACGCCTACCTGTCGCTGGACCCGGCCATGCGCGGCTGGATGAACGATGCCAAGTCCTATATTCCGCCGGTTGGCATTGGCGAAGTGATGCGCGCACTCGGTGTGGGTGAAGTGATCGCCTCGCAGCACCCGGACTTTGCCGTGGGCGACCATGTAAACGGCGCGCTCGGCGTGCAGGATTATTTCCTCGGTGAGCCCAAGGGCTTCTACAAGGTCGACCCCAAGCGCGCGCCGCTGCCGCTGTATCTGTCGGCGCTGGGCATGACCGGCATGACCGCCTACTTCGCCCTGCTTGATGTCGGCGCGCCGCAAGCCGGTGAAACCGTGGTGATATCCGGCGCCGCCGGCGCGGTCGGCAGCATTGCCGGGCAGATCGCCAAGCTCAAAGGCTGCCGTGTGGTCGGCATTGCCGGTGGCGCGGACAAGTGCAAGTTCCTGATCGATGAACTGGGCTTCGACGGCGCCATCGACTACAAGAACGAAGACGTGATCGCCGGCCTCAAGCGCGAATGCCCAAAAGGCGTGGACGTGTATTTCGACAACGTTGGCGGCGACATTCTCGATGCCGTGCTCACCCGCCTGGCCTTCAAGGCGCGGGTGATCATCTGCGGCGCGATCAGCCAGTACAACAACAAGCAAGCCGTCAAAGGCCCGTCCAACTACCTCAACCTGCTGGTCAACAGCGCGCGCATGGAAGGCATGGTGGTGATGACCTATGCCCCGCGTTTTGCCGAAGCAGCGGCAGAGATGGGCGGCTGGCTGGCCAGCGGCAAGCTGAAATCCAAGGAAGATATCGTCAGCGGCCTGCAGACTTTCCCGGAAACCCTGCTCAAGCTGTTCAGTGGCGAAAACTTGGGCAAGCTGGTGCTTAAGGTCGACTAAGCGCCAGATTCCAGTTTGGGTGGGAGGGGCTTTAGCCGCGACTCTATCGCGGCTAAAGCGGAACGCCGCCCGGCCCCTCCCACAGGCTCAGTTTGTAGCCCGGATGCAATCCGGGGAGATTTATTGCCTGCCACACCGCTCCCGGATTACATCCGGGCTACGCCGCAGCACTCTCTAACGCGTCCTGTTTAATCGGCTGCCAGCGGCGCAGCAGCATATACAGGGTCGGGATCACAAACAGAGTGAAGAAGGTGCCGACCAGCAGGCCGCCGACAATCACCATGCCGATCTGCTGACGGCTTTCCGCCCCTGCCCCAGTGGCAATCGCCAAGGGCAGCGAACCCAGCACCATCGCCCCAGTGGTCATCAGAATCGGTCGTAGGCGCTGCACCGACGCCTCAATCACCGCACCACGCAGCTCATGGCCCTGCCGCAACAGCACATTGGCGAATTCGACGATCAGGATGCCGTGCTTGGTAATCAAGCCGATCAGCGTCACCAGACCGATCTGCGAGTAGATATTCAAGGTGCCGCCGAATAACGTCAGCGCCAACAAAGCCCCAGCCATCGACAGCGGCACGCTGAACAGGATGATCAACGGGTCGGTAAAGCTCTCAAACTGCGCTGCCAGCACCAGGAAAATAAACGCCAATGCAAGCGCGAAGATCAGCGCAATACCGGCGCTGGACTCTTTGAAGTCCCGTGAGGTGCCGGTGTAGTCGTATTGGGTTTCGGCCGGGAACACCGTGCGCGCGGTATTTTCCAGATGCGCCAGTGCTTCGCCCAGGGTGTAGCCGCTGCCAACGTTGGCGCTCACCGTCACCGCACGCAACTGGTTGAAGTGGTTAAGCTCGCGCGGCGCCACGGTCTCGCGCACCTCGATCAGGTTGGACAGCTGCACCATGCTGTCATCGCGGCCGCGCACATAGACGCGGTCAAGATCCTGCGGGTTGCTGCGATCAACACCCTGCAACTGCACCATCACGTCGTACTGCTCGCCGTTCTGCTTGAAGCGCGTCACCTGGCGGCTGCCGAACAGGCTTTCCAGGCTGCGGCCGATGGTCGCCACATCGGTCCCCACCGCCACGGCCTGCTCACGGTTGACCGCCACCTTGAGTTGCGGCGCGTTGAGTTTGAGGTCGCTGTCCAGGCTTTCCAGCCCTGGGTAATCACGCAGCGCGTTGAGCAACTCGTCGACATAAACCTGCAGCTCGCTGTACTCCATCGACGAGCGAATCACGAAGTTGACCGGCTGATTACGTGCACTCTGCCCCAGCGGCGGCCGGTTGACCGGGAAGGCGCGCACCCCGGCAATATCCTGCAACTTGGGTAGCAGCTCGTTGCGAATCTCAAACTGGCTGCGCGAACGCTCGGCCCAGTCTTCCAGCTTCATAAAGGAAATGCCCTGGGCCACAGTCGGGAAACCGGCAATCACCATATAGCGGTTGGTCTCGGCGATGCTGGCGTAAGCGGCTTCGATCTCGCGGGCATAACGCCCGGTGTAGCCGATGGTGGCGCCATCCGGGCCATTGAACACACCGATAATAGTGCCGGTGTCTTCGGTGGGCGCCAGCTCCGATTTGAGCCCTGCAAACAGCAGCACGCAGGCCACGATGGTCAGCACCAGCACACCCACCACCAGCACCCAGGCACTCAGCGCCCTGGCCAGCAGATGTTTGTAGCTGTAGGTCAGGCCGTTGAGAAAATCTTCGATCAGGTTATACAGGCGGTTATGCCGCTCGCCGACCTGATGCGGCTTGAGCAGCAGCGCGCACATCATTGGCGTCAGGGTCAGGGCGACAAAACCGGACACCAGCACCGCGCCGGCCAGGGTCCAGGCGAATTCGGTAAACAGCTTGCCGGTGGTGCCCTGCATAAAGCCGATAGGCGCGAAAACCGCAGCCAGGGTCAGGGTCATGGCGATCACCGCAAAGGCAATCTCGCGACTGCCTTTGAGCGCCGCCTGCAGCGGCTGCATGCCCTCCTCGATATGCCGATGAATGTTTTCCAGCATAACGATGGCATCGTCCACCACCAGGCCGATGGCCAGCACCATGGCCAACAGCGTCAGGGTATTGATGGTGAAGCCCATCAACGACATCAAGGCAAATGCGCCGATCAGTGATACCGGAATGGTTACCAGCGGAATAATGGTGGCGCGTAGCGAACGCAGGAAGATAAAGATGATCAGGATGACCAGCCCCACCGCTTCCCAGATGGTGACGAAGACGTTGTTGATCGACTCGCGGATAAACTGCGAGTTGTCGTTGGCCACCGCCATTTCCATGCCTTCCGGCAACAGCGAGCGGATATCCGGCATCGCCTCAGCCAGGCCATCGGAGATGTCCAGCGGGTTGGCCGTGGCCTGCTTGATCATGCCCATCGATACCGCAGGTTTACCCTTGTAACGGACGATGCTGCGTTCGTCCTTGGCGCCGATTTCGGCATAGCCGACATCGGCAAGGCGCAATAGGTAGCCGCGCGAGTCATCCAGAATCAGTTGGTTGAACTGCTCCGGGGTATTCATGTCGGTTTCCGAGAGCACGGTAAATTCGCGCTGCTGCGATTCGATACGCCCGGCGGGGATCTCGACATTCTGCCGGCGCAGGGCGTCTTCCACGTCCTGCACGGTGAGGTTGTGCGCGGCGAGTTTCTCCGGGTCCAGCCAGATGCGCATGGCAAAGGTGCGCGCGCCGCGAATCTGCACTTCGGAGACGCCGGGGATGGTCTGCAGGCGATCCTTGATCACCCGCTCCAGCACATCGGTGATCTCCATGGCGCTGTAGCGCTCGCTGTAGAAGGCGATCCAGATCACCGGCTGGGCGTCGGCCTCGACCTTCTGCACAATGGGCTCGGCGACTTCATCCGGCAGCAGGCCACGCACACGGCCCAGACGGTCGCGTACATCGTTGGCGGCTTCATCGGAGTTGCTGCCCAGGCGAAACTGCGCGGTGATCTGGGTGTTTTCCGAGCGGCTGATGGAGCTGACGAAATCCAGACCGTCGATGCCCGAAAGCACATCCTCGATCGGTTGGGCGACCTGGGACTCCATGATCTCCGGGCTGGCGCCCGGATAGGTGACGTTGACCGTGACAATCGGCACATCGATATTCGGGTACTCGCGCACGGCCAGACGGTCATAGGCCATCAAGCCAAGCAGCACCACAATCAACGACAGTACGGTGGCAAATACCGGCCGACGGATGCAGATATCCGACAGGGTCATGGCGCTTGCTCCACCACCTTGGTGCGTACCGACGCGCCGGCACGGACCTTCTGCCAACCGGCGCTGATCAGGGTTTCATCACCCTGCAGGCCTTCCAGCACTTCAACTTTGCCAGCCAGGCGTTTACCCAGTTTGACCTCACGCAACTCGACCTTGCCATCGACCACCAGGTTAACCAGCAGCTTGTCGCCCACCGGCATGATGGCTTCTTCCGGAATCACCAGGGCATTCGGCCGCTCGGCGAGAATCACCGAGACCCGCACGAACTGCCCAGGGCTCAGGCGGCCATCGCTGTTGCTGATGTGTGCACGAATCGCCTGGCTGCGCCCGGCTTCGTCGAGACGCGGGTTGATGGCGAATATCTCACCGGTGAAGCGCTCGCCCGGATAGGCATCCAGGCTGATTTCGATCACCTGCTTGAGACGAATCTGGCTGACGGCTTTTTGCGGAATGCGGAAATCCACCTTGAGCGGATCGAGCACTTCCAGGTTGACGATGTCCTGCCCTTCGCTGAGGTAATCGCCGGGACTGACCACCCGCAAACCCAACACCCCATCGTAGGGCGCGAGGATGCGCGTCTTGTCCAGCCGTGCTTGCGACAGCGCCAGACTGGCCCGCGAGGCCTGCTGCTGGGCACTGGCCTCATCCAGGGCTTGGGCGTTACTGGCACCGCGCTTGAACAGCATCTGCGCGCGCTCGAAGTTTTTTTCCGCCAGGTTCAGGTTGGCCCGCGCCTGGGCCAGCTCGGCGCGGCTGATCGAATCATCCAGACTGACCAGCAGCGCACCCGCTTCGACGCGCTGACCTTCACGAAAATGCAACTGCGCCACTCGCCCGGCGATTTCCGGGCGGATCATCACCGACTCGTCAGGGCGTAGCGAACCAAAGGTCACCAGCTCGTCGCGCACCAGGCTTCGCTCAGCCTTGACCACCTCGACCAGCGGCCCTTCATTGGCCTGCCCTTGCACACTGAAAAGCGAACACAACAGCACAACTGTACCGAGCAGAGCGGGTGGCCGGGCAAACATATACAACCCCTAATTCTTTGTAGAGGCTGAGTCTAACGGCCGAGCCGCGCAGATCAGCCGTTAAAAATGTTTCCCGATGTTGGTTATCGGCTACTGACGCATCCCCCGGCCACTGACCAGCAAACGAATGCACACGCCATACAGCACGGCGGTGGCGACCAGCATAAAGCCGATGGCCACACCGATGCGGATATCGGAAACGCCGAGAATGCCATAACGGAAGGCGTTGACCATATGCAGCACCGGGTTGGCCAGGGACACCGTCTGCCAGAACTGCGGCAGCAAGGTGATCGAATAGAACACCCCGCCCAGGTAGGTCAAAGGCGTCAGCACGAAGGTCGGGATGATCGAAATGTCATCGAAGTTGCGCGCGAACACGGCGTTGATAAAACCGCCCAGGGAGAAGATGGTCGCGGTCAACAGCACCACCAGCACGGTCACGCCGAGGTGATGCACCTGCAGGTGGGTGAAGAACAGCGACAGCAAGGTCACGATAAAACCCACCGCCAAGCCGCGCAGCACGCCGCCGACCACATAGCCGGTGAGGATGATATGCGGCGAAACCGGCGAGACCATCAGCTCCTCGATAGAGCGCTGGAACTTGCTGCCGAAGAAGCTCGACACCACGTTGCCGTAGGAGTTGGTGATCACCGACATCATGATCAGCCCCGGCACGATGTACTCCATATAGGTGAAGCCACCCATGTCGCCGATCTGGCTACCAATCAGGTTGCCGAAGATCACGAAGTACAGAACCATGGTGATCGCCGGCGGTAGCAGGGTCTGCGGCCAGATGCGGGTAAAGCGGCGGATCTCGCGGTAAACGATGGTGCGCAGCGCCACAATGTTGGCGGTGAATTCGGAGTTCAGATACGCCGTGCTCATACCGCCACCTTCGCCAGATTCTTCTCGACCAGGGAGACGAACAGCTCCTCCAGGCGGTTGGTTTTATTGCGCAAGCTGAGCACCTCGACATTCTGTAGAGCCAGTTGACGGAACAGTTCGGTAATGCCCTGGGCCTTGTCCACCTGCACTTCCAGGGTATGTCCGTCGAGCAACTGCGCCGGGTAGCCGATCAGTTGTGGCGCAACCAGCAGCGACTCTTTGAGGTCGAGCAGGAAGGTCTCTACATGCAGCTTCTTCAGCAGGTCCTTCATGCTGGTGTTCTCGACAATCCGCCCGTGGTCGATGATGCCGATGTTGCGGCACAGCTGTTCGGCCTCTTCCAGGTAGTGGGTGGTCAGGATAATGGTGATGCCCTGCTCGTTCAGCTCGGTGAGAAAGCTCCACATCGAGCGGCGCAGTTCGATATCGACCCCAGCGGTCGGCTCATCGAGAATCAGCAGACGCGGCTGATGCACCAAGGCACGAGCGATCATCAGGCGGCGTTTCATCCCACCGGACAGCTCGCGCGATGGCACATTATGCTTGCCCCACAAGCCGAGCTGATTGAGGTACTGCTCGGCGCGCTCCTTGGCGATTTTCGCCGGGATACCGTAGTAGCCGGCCTGGGTTACGACAATGTCGAAAGCCTTCTCGAACTGGTTGAAGTTGAACTCCTGCGGCACCACACCCAGGCAGCGTTTAAGCGCCGAGGGTTGCTTGTCCAGGTCGTGACCGAACACATTTACTGTGCCGCTGCTTTTGGTTACCAGGGTGGAAAGAATGCCGATGGTGGTGGATTTACCGGCACCGTTGGGGCCGAGCAAGGCGAAGAAATCGCCTTCAGCCACGTCCAGGTCGATGCCGTGCAGCGCCTGGAAGCCGTTGCCATAGGTCTTGGTCAACTGGCGAATGGACAGAGCAGTACTCATAAAAATGCGCACACCTGATCAGATAAAAAGAAATTCGAGAGGGGCTGCGCCACGCAGCGCGAAGTGGCCCAAGTCTAGCGCCTGGAACCTCACCACCACAGTATCTTTGCGCAAAACTGCCGCCCCCACGGCTGGGCAGCAGCCTACCAGCGCCAGGCGCAGATTAAACCCGGCAGTTTCCGATGGTGCTTATCAGCCCTGTCGATACATCAGCCGGGCACGACCTCGGCGGCGAAGTCGCCACTGATCGGTAGCGCCTCCTCGGTAAACAGATGCGGGTAGCAAGCGGCCAGATGGCCGAAGAACAGCTGCTCCGGCACGTCGGCAAATTGGCCGTGGTCGTGTAGGTATTCCATATAACGCTCGCCCTGTTGGTTGAACGGGTGAAATACGCTGTCGCTCAGGCCATCGAACTCCAGTGGCGCCACCTTGAATACCCGGCACAGCGCCAGGTTGAACGCCGGCGTGGCCTTGACCCAGCGGCCCTCAAGGTACAACTCGGTGTAGCCGTGCATGGCGAATACTTCACTGCGCAGCATCTCCAGCAGCCGTGGAGTGGCCAAATGGTTGCGCACATCGGCCAGGCCGATACGCGCGGGGATGCCGCAATGGCGGGCGCAGGCGGCGAGCAAAGTGGCCTTGGGCACGCAGTAACTTTCCCCTGCCTGCAATGCGTGACTGGCTTTCAAGGTGTCGGCGTCGCGGCTGAATACATAGGGGTTGTAGCGAATTTCATCACGCACCGCGTAGTACAGGCTGACGGCCTGTTTGCGCGGATCGCGACTGGTGCCGCGAAACTTTTCTGCGAACTCCACCAGCGCTGGGTGGTCACTATCGATGAAGCGGCCGGGCTCGAGGTATTCACGCATCAGGGTTTCTCATGATTGAAAGCCAATGACTGAGAAACCAGTCTAGCGATGCGAGTCCGGCCAATGTCACGACGATTCGGCCAAGCTCACCGCTCTTGTCGCCATCAATGACGACTACGCTCGTGATGGTGCGTACAAACGCATTGTCATCATGGAGGATTCTGCATGCTCGCTCTCTGGTTACTCGCCCTGCTGCTTGGCACGGCCTTTCTCGCTCACCGCCGCACCGCGCCCCTGCCCGCCCTGGGCATAGTGGCCGGTTTTTTGATTCTAATGGGCGTGTTCAGCCATGCACCGGTCTGGCTGATGGGCCTGTTCTGGTTGCTACTGCTAGCAGTGGCCTTGCCTCTGCTGCTGCCGCAACAACGCCGTAGTCTGTTCACTGCACCGCTGTTTGCCTGGTTCAAGCGCGTGCTGCCGCCGATGTCGGCCACCGAACGCGATGCCATCGAAGCCGGCACAGTGTGGTGGGATGGCGAGTTGTTCAGCGGCCGCCCGGACTGGGACACCCTGCTCGCCTACCCCAAGGCGCAGCTCACCGAGGAAGAACAGGCGTTTATCGACGGCCCAACCGAAGCACTCTGCGCCATGGTCAGCGACTGGCAGATTGGCCAGCAGATGGACCTGCCTGCCGAGGCCTGGGCACATATCAAGAGCCATGGTTTCTTCGCCCTGATCATCCCCAAGCAATACGGCGGCAAGGGCTTTTCCGCCTACGCCCACTCCCAGGTGGCAATGAAGCTGGCCACCCGCTCCGGCGACCTGGCCTCCACCGTGATGGTGCCCAACTCCCTGGGCCCGGCCGAACTGCTGCTGCACTACGGCACCGACGCCCAACGTGACCATTACCTGCCGCGCCTGGCGCGCGGTGAAGACATCCCCTGCTTCGCCCTCACCGGCCCCCTGGCCGGCTCCGACGCCGGCGCCATGCCGGACACCGGAATCATCTGCAAAGGCCAGTGGCAGGGCGAGGAAGTTATCGGTCTGCGCCTGAACTGGGAAAAGCGCTACATCACCCTCGGCCCGGTCGCCACCCTGCTCGGCCTGGCCTTCAAGGCCTATGACCCCGAGCACCTGCTGGGCGAAGAGGAAGACCTCGGTATCAGCCTAGCCCTGGTGCCCACCGACACGCCCGGCGTCGAAATCGGCCGTCGCCACCTGCCCCTCGGCGCCGCCTTTATGAACGGCCCGAACTCCGGCAAGGATGTGTTTATCCCGCTGGAGTACCTGATCGGCGGCCAGGAAATGCTCGGCAAAGGCTGGATGATGCTGATGAACTGCCTGTCCGTGGGCCGCTCCATCTCACTGCCGGCAGTCGGCACGGGCGCGGCCAAGTTCACCAGCCTGACCACCGGCCAGTACAGCCAGGTGCGCGAACAGTTCAACGTGCCGCTGTCGGCCTTCGAGGGCATTCAGGAAGCCCTCGCTCGTATCGGCGGCAACGCCTGGCTGATGGACAGCGCGCGCATCCTCACGGCCAATGCGGTGGATCTGGGCGAGAAGCCTTCGGTGCTCTCGGCCATCCTCAAATACCACCTGACCGAACGCGGCCGCGAGTGCATCAGCCACGCCATGGACGTGCACGGCGGCAAGGGCATCGTCATGGGCCCGAACAACTACCTGGCGCGCTCCTGGCAAGGTGCGCCGATCTTTATCACCGTGGAGGGGGCCAATATCCTCTCGCGCAACCTGATGATCTTTGGGCAGGGCGCGATTCGCTGCCACCCCTACGTACTCAAGGAAATGGCCCTGGCCAGCCGCGAAGACCAGGACCAGGCGCTGCAGGAGTTCGACGAACTGCTGCTGCAACATATCGGCTTTGCCGTGAGCAACGCCGCCAGCAGCCTGCTGCTCAGCCTCGGCTTTGGCGTTTTCAGCCAGGTGCCCGGCGACCGTATCAGCCGCCCTTATTTCCGCGCGCTCAACCGCCTGGCAGCGTCCTTCGCCCTGCTCGCCGACACCAGCATGATGCTGCTCGGCGGCGAACTGAAACGCCGCGAACGCCTGTCCGCGCGCCTCGGTGATGTACTCAGCCACCTGTACCTGGCCTCGGCGGCGCTCAAGCGCTACCACGACCTCGGTTATCCCGAGCATTCGCAGCCCATGCTGCGCTGGGCCGTGGAAGAAAGCCTGGGCAAGGCCGAACAGGCGCTAGAAGAGCTGCTCAGCAACTTCCCCAGCAAACTGCTCGGCTGCGCCCTGCGCTTGCTGGTATTGCCGCTGGGCCGCCGACATAAAGGCCCAAGCGATGAACTGGACGCCGAAGTGGCCGGCATTATCGGGCGTAACAGCGGCGATCCGGCGCTGGAGGAGCTGCTCGAAGGCTGCTACCGCCCACAAGCCGAACAGGACCCGGTGGGCGCCCTGCAATATGCGATGAACCTGCTGCAGGACGTACAAGGCCTGCAGAAAAAACTGCACAAGGCCATCAAAGCCGGCCAGGTAGAGGAACTGCCAGGACAAAGCCTGATCGATGCTGCGCTGGCTGCCGGCGTACTCAGCGCAGATGAGGCGCACAGCCTGCATCAGGCCGAAGCCGCGCGCCGGGTAGTCATTGATGTCGATGACTTCGCCAAGGAAGAGCTGACCTTGGGTGCGGGTAAAGTCCGCTAAACCGACAGGACAGCGGGCGACGCGAGCCTTATACTTGCGCGCCCGTTTTACCTACAGGATTGCCCCATGGCCAACACCCACATCGACCATCACCTCGCCCTGCTGCAGCACCTGCGCACCATCCTGGTCGCCCTGGGCGAAGCCGAGCAGATTCTCGATGACAGCCACGCCATGTATCTGGAGCGCTACGACGAATTGCTCAGCGACCTGCCGAGCGATCCGGAAGCCAGCCTCTACCTGGGCCAGGACCTGATCAGCCAGATCTTCCAGCGCTACCCGCAAATCGCCCACCTAGTACCACGCGACCTGCTGTGGTTCTTCGGCGGCTACTGCCTGCATTTCATGCCCGACGAAGAAATCGAGATGTACCAGACCCTCGAAGAACGTCGCTTTTACGCCGAAGAAAACGACGAACCCTTCGACTGGAACCAGGAAAAACAGCTGCTAGCGATGCCTGCCCAGGGCGGTAGGCACTAAGCCGCAACCAGAAGCAAAAAGCCCGCACGGCATAACCGGCGGGCTTTTTTTGTAGCCACTAAAAACAGCAGAAACAAAAACGCCGCTCAGTGAGCGGCGTTTTTGATGCTTTCTACCGAAAGAAAATGGAGCGGGAAACGAGACTCGAACTCGCGACCCCGACCTTGGCAAGGTCGTGCTCTACCAACTGAGCTATTCCCGC
>NZ_JAUXXP010000080.1 GCF_030684895.1 Pseudomonas sp.
CGGAGCCTGTGTTAGCGCGAGGCAAGGCACGAGACACGAAGTTTGGTTGTTCCAAATGAGTGTCGAGAAACGCAGTATCGCGCTAAAACAGGCCCGGCCCTTCGGGTTGCGCGCAAAATCTCGCCATGCGGTGTTGGAGGACTTGGCAAGGGAACAACCATTACCTGCGTCCTCCGCCTAGCCTGGCGAGATTTTTCGCAGCAACGCGGTTCGCGACGAAACGGCAACAGACCCTAGGCTCAGGCGATAGGCAGGCTGCTGGTTTTATCGACGCCGTCATCAATAACGATACAGTCACGCCCGGCATTCTTGGCGCGATACAGGCGTTCGTCGGCGCGCTGCAGCATGCTTTCCCAATGTTCGTCGCGGCGCAGGATGGCCCCGCCGACCGACATGGTCACCGCCCCGCCAGGCCCACGCAGGTGCTGCGCCACTTGCTGCTGCAGGTGTTGCGCGGCCGCCAGCAGACCAGCGCGCTCAGTGTTGGGTAGCAGGAGGAGGAACTCTTCGCCACCGAAGCGGAACAGCCGGTCTTCCTTGCGCGAGGAACTTTTGATCAGTTCAACAAAGTCCACCAGCACCTGGTCGCCGGCCTGGTGGCCATGGTTGTCGTTGATCCGTTTGAAATGATCGAGGTCCATCACCAGCACGCCGTAGCTGTTGCCATGGCGGCGGTAGATGGAGGCGGCGATCTTCAGCTCTTCATTCATTGCCCGGCGGTTGCGGGCACCGGTCAGCGGGTCATGGATGGCCAGTTGTTGCAGCTGGTCGCGCTGGCTGCTGGTGCGGTAGGCAAAGACGAAACTGAGGATGCTGGCCATCATGCTGGTGACCAGAAATGAAACCATCTGGTAGTCGCTTTCAAACACCGCCCCCGGGTTCAGCTGGCCGTAACCGACCAGGGTGGTGAGCACCAGAGTGGTGGCAATCAAGGCCTTGGTGGGCGACACCATATAGAAGTTGAAGAGGATCAGCGGGTAGATCCAGAACAGGCCGTTGACGCCCAGGTTGATGGCGATCAGCGTTGCGCCGGCAGAGAAGATGCTGGCCAGGTAAATACCAGGTTTGATGGTGTCACCGGTGCGCCAGGCGTAAAGCACCGCGAGCACGGTGGAAACCACAATTACGGTGTCGGCGGAGCCTACCAGGTAGTTACCGGTGGCTAGCCGGTAGACGGCATAAGGGGTAATGCCAATCACGCCAAACAGGCCCATCAAGGTAATGATGGACAACTGGAAGTCGTTACGCAGGCGCCTGAGCAACCGCGATATGCGCATAGGTAAAGGCCATTGTTGTCGTTGTTATGAGCTAAGCATGCAGAGCTTGCCCTGGCGATGGCAATAGTAAAATTGAGCAAAGTGCCAGTATGAGGTGCTATCTGCCGAATGGTGTTCGTTTGACCTGGTACTAAGGTTCCAGCCCTTGTGCCGTAAGGCCTGCGCAAGATGTGCGGGAACATGCCAGCAGACTTTTGTTGCGCTGATAGCGGCTCAGGCGTTCAGCCAACGGCTGAGGCAGGTCGGTGCAGGGGGCAAAGCCCAGGCGCAGGTAGAAATCGCTTAGCTGTGGATGGCAGAACAGCCAGACCGGTGTAGGGCAATCGGCCAGCGCGGTTTCGATCAACTGGCGCGCGATGCCTTGCTCACGCCGCGTGTTATCGACCAGCAGGCTGGTTAGCCAATGGCCGTGTGCGATTTTGTGCAGGCAAAGTGCGGCGACGATTTCTCGGTCTTCTGCCACCCATAGCTCTGCACCCGCCGCAGCGCGCATGGCTGAGCGTTGGCTGCGGTAGAACTTGTCGGCACGTGGTTTGAGCGGGGCGGGGAGTAGGCGGTAGTGCATTGCAGGTACTGTTGCGACGGTGAGTGGATGCCTGAGCGCAAGCGCGATGCATGCCTCAGGCGGTGCCTCAGACGTTGGCGGCGTGGCTGCCAAGCAGGGTTTTCGCACCTTGCTTGTCTTTCTTGTCCAGGCGCTTTTCGCTGGCGGTTTTCAGCGGCTTTTTCTTCACTTGTTTCTTTGAATCCATACCTTTGCTCATGATCTTCACCTCTGACAATGTCGTGGTTGAATGTTCTGGAGCGGGCCACCCTCTCGCGGTGAGGCGAGGCTGGTATTTCGAGTCTACGCCCATGCTGGGCGAATAGCTGAGGCGTTATCCGGGTGTTTGGATGCAAGCCTGGGTTCGACTGGTTAACAGTTCACCGGCAAAATCGGCGGCTGGCGGTGACAGCCTGAGTTTGCCGCCGCATCATGGGTTTATTACGCCGCGCGCAGCCGGGCTGCTGTGTGACTGTTGAACCCCTAGGTTGAGACGTTGATGGAACAAGCGCTGATTTATGCCGGCCAGAGCGTGCCTGGGCGGGTGCGTGGGCATAATGAAGATGCCCTGTTGTGCTGCCCGCAGCTGAATCTGTGGGCGATTGCCGACGGCATGGGCGGCCATCAATGCGGCGAAGTGGCCAGTGCCCTGGCGCTGCAGACCTTGCAGGCGGCTTGCGCCGACGGTCATGAATTGCTCGAGGCGGTGCATGCGGCCAATCGGGAGATTCTCAGCGTGGCGTGTGCCGATGAGCAGCGCGGCATGGGCACGACCCTGGTGGCGGTGCGCTTTGCTGGCGCTGCGTTCAGCATTGCCTGGGTCGGCGACAGCCGCGCTTACCGGGTCAGCGCCGGGCATATCGAGCGCCTGACTCATGACCACAGCTGGGTGCAGACGATGATCGATGCCGGGCAGATGAGCGCCGAGGTGGCGCGTAGCCATCCGCAGCGCAATGTCATTCTGCAGTGCCTGGGCCGCGATGATCAGCCGTTGCAGGTGGGTTTGCAGCACGGCTCGCTAGGTGAGCATGAGTTGCTGCTGCTGTGCAGCGACGGCCTGACTGGCGAGCTTGAAGACGCGCAGATCCAGCAGCTGTGTAGCAGCGCCCAGACCCTCGATGAACTGGTGGACCAGCTGCTGGCGCAGGCCAACGAAATGGGTGGCAAGGATAATATCTCCTGTATCGTGCTCGGCCGTGATGCGGCTGTGCCCAGCGCCCCGGCCAAACCGCGCGGTTTGCTCAGTCGTCTGTTTACCTCTCGCAAGCCCTAACCTGCCGGTGTGCACTGACTCCCATGACTGAACAATTGCTCGAGATCCCCGGTTATCAGGTGCATGGCCGCCTGGGTAAAGGCGGCATGGCCGAGGTGTACCTGGCCACCCAGGCGTCGCTGCAGCGCAAGGTGGCGATCAAGGTACTGCTGAGCGCGGATGATCAGGCGTTCAGCCAGCGCTTTCTCAAGGAAGGCCACATCGTGGCGTCCCTGCACCACCCCTCGATCATCACCATCTATGACATTGACCAGCTCGCCGATGGGCGCCACTACCTGACCATGGAATTCGTCCCCGGCGGTGATCTGGCGCAGCACAAAGGCGAGGTGTTCGACCTGCCGCGTGCGCTGCGGATCGTTCAGCAGGTGGCCAGCGGTCTGGCCGTGGTGCATGACAAAGGCCTGGTACACCGCGATATCAAACCAGCCAACATCCTCTTTCGCAGCGACGGCACAGCGGTAATCACCGATTTCGGTGTGGCCAAGGAAGTCGAGTTGGACCATGACCTGACCCAGTTCGGCATCGCCGTCGGCAGCCCGTCCTACAGCAGCCCTGAGCAGGCGCAGTGCCAGGCGCTGGATGCGCGCAGTGATATCTACAGCCTGGGGGTGATCCTGCTGGAGATGCTCACTGGCAGTAATCCCTACCGCGCCGCCAACTACACCCAGACCGTGATGAACCACCTGCAGATGGACGTGCCGCAGCTGCCGGCGCATGTGCAGAACTACCAGTGGTTGCTCGAGCGCATGCTGGCGAAAGACCCGGATGAGCGTTTTGCCGACTGCAAGGTACTGCTAGCCAGCCTCGATGAACTGACCCGCGATGACCCGGACAGCACGCGCATCGCCCCGGCGCTGAGCCTGAGCAAACCGGCCAGAGGCAAAACTGCGCGCAGTGCGTTGTGGGTCTGGCTGCTCGCCGGCATCGTGTTGCTGGCCGGCGCCGGCGGCGGTTATTACCTGTATCAGCAAAAACAGATCAGCGACTACCTGGCGCGGGCCGAACTGCGCCTGCAAAACGGTAGCCTGTTGGAGCCCGCGCAGGACAACGCCGACTACCTGTTCCGCCAGGTACTGGCGCTGGATGCGGACAACCCCCAGGCTCTGGATGGCCTGGCGCGTGTGCTGCAGGCGCGGATCAATCAGTACCTGCAACTGGCCGAGCAGCGCCTGGCCGATCAGCAGTTACTGTTGCCTGAAGATGACAGCGCCACTCACTACTTTCGCCAGGTACTGGCCTGGGAGCCGGACAACCTGCTGGCGCTGGCCGGGATCAACCGGGTGGCGCAGCGCTATATCGAGCAAAGCGAAGCCGCCTACAAGCGCCGCGAGTTTGCTCTGGCCTTGGCGCTGGTGCAGCAGGGCCTGGAAGTGGAACCGGCCAACGAGCAATTGCTGCAGTTGCTCGATGGCCACGAGCAGCGTGTGCGCCTGGCCCAAACGCCTCGGCGCCGGCCGGCAGCTGCTGAGCAGCCAGCACCGGTTAACCCGGTCAAGCGGCTGTGGAACAACCTATTTGATTAAGTCGAGGTGCTGGCGTATTGCTACTGGCCTGATTGGCAGGCAGCATGCGCGCCTTGCCCATGGTGCCGGCTGTTGATGGCAAGGTGCGGCGAGTTACTGGTGGCTGTTTAACGGATGTTGGCGGAGTGCGCAGATGCTCAAAATTCACTTCAGTGATAATCGTCAGGCGCCGATCTGGCTGGTCGACGAGCGTTTCACCATCGGCCAGGACAGCCGCAATAGCCTGGTGCTGGTAGACCCGAGCATCGGCCCGTTTCATGCGGAAATCCGCCAGGACCATGGCTTCTACTACCTGACCGATGTCGGCAGCCCAGGCGGCTCGTTCGTCAATGACGAGCGGATCAATACGCGCTTCCAGCTGCGCGCCGACGACCGTGTGCGCCTGGGTTCGGTGGAGCTGCTGCTGGTCGATCCGGCGCGCAGCAAGACCAAGGCCGAGCACGCCGCACGCTGGTATCTGCAGGTGATTCAGGGCGAGCACGAAGGCAAGAAATTTCATATCAACGGCTCCATGACCTTTGGTCGCTCGGTGAAGTGCGAGCTGTGCTTCAGCGATCAGGAGTTGTCGCGTCGGCACTGCGAGTTCTACCTCAAGGATGACGTGCTGGAGGTCAAGGACCTGGCCTCGGCCAATGGCCTGCTGATCAACCAGCAGAAGGTCAGCACTGCAGTGCTGCAGCCGGGCGACCAGCTGAAGATGGGCTCGGTCAGCTTGCTGGTGATCGGTCCGAAAAGCACCGTGGCGCCGACTGAGGATGAAGATGCCACGCTGTTTATGCGCGCCGTGGACCTGCCCAAGCCGCTCAAGCCAGCGGCGCTGTCCAGCTCGCCGAGCAGCCAGGCCAACCCGCTGCGCACGACTGCGCAAGCCAATCCGATGCGCGCTGCGGCGGCGCCCGCCAGTGTGCCAGGCAGCCTGAACAAAGCTTTGCTGGCATTGGGGTTGCTGCTGGTGACGGGGCTATTGGTGGCCGCTGCAGTTTTTGTCTTTTAACCCAGCCTGGTTGGGTGTGCGGCGCGCTGCTCGATTGGTGAATACGCTGACTTGTTACGACAGTGCCAGATGGCGGCTTTGGCGTTAGGCTACGCCTCTTTGCACTGCCATCTGTTGTCGGAGTCTCCGTGAAACCATTGCTCCTGTTGCTATCTGCCTGTTGCCTGGCGTGCCAGCCGTTAAGCGCGCTGGCCTGGTCCAATCACTCGCTGGGTAGCCAGCTGGCGTTGCAGGCCGTGCCCGAGCTGCAGCGCACCTTGACCTATGAGCCGCTGGAGGCTTTTCTCGAGGCTCAGGCTCCGGCCATCGAGCAGCTGCTGGATCAGCAGGAAACCTTTGCCCGCGCGCATTTTGCGGATTACCCAGTGCGTCCGGATGCCTTGCGTTTCAGCGCTGCGACCACAACTGCGGCTGACAGACGCGGTGCGTTTCTGCAGGCGCTGCGGGTCAATCCGCAGATTCGCCTGGCCGGTTTCGTGCAGCAACTGCCGGGGCAGGCCGATGAAGGTCGGGCGCGTCTGGATGCCGAGCAGGTGTTGGTGTTTCGCAAGATCGGCCCCTGGAGCCACTGGCGTTATCTGGCCCTGCAGCCGGGTGAGGCGGTGAGTGCGGTGCAGGTGCTCAGCAGTGCCGCCGATGAGCCGGATTATGGCCACGACATCAACCTGTTCAGCGACAACCCAGGCGAAGTCGGCGGGCAGTACAACTTTGGCGTGCAACCCTTTGGCGATGCACGCTTCGAGTATTCCTCCCAAGCGCCATTCCATATCGGCTATTACCACGAGCCGGCGCTGGTGTTGCAGGCCGCGCCCTATCTGCGCCGCACCCTGCCGCATTGGCGCATCTACCAGTACACCGGCTTGGCCCGGCTGGCTCTGGAAAGCGGGCATGACTACTGGGGCTATCGTTTTCTCGGCTGGGCGCTGCACTACATGCAGGACCTGACCCAGCCCTACCACGCCAAGACTGTGCCGGGCTTTGCCACGGCCGAACTGATGCTTATCGCGCTCAAAGGCGCCGCTGGTTATCCCGACGATCGTCTGGCAGCGATTGCCCGCGTGGCGGATCGGCACACGGCCATCGAGGAATATCAGCTGGAGCGTATGCAGCAGCTGATGGACGAACAGGCGGCCTCGCCCCTGTTGCAGGCCTATACCCAGAACCCGCAGGACAGTTACCCGGCCTATTCGGTGGATTACGCGCAGCAGGTGGTGGCGGCCGAGTCCTATGCCAGTGCCGATGCCTTTGATGAGTTGATTGGCCAGTGGCTGGCGCGCAAGCCTTCAGCGGCTCCAGGTTTTAGCGGTGGTAATCAGCTGGCCCAGGCGCAAGCCGATCCGCTGCTGGAGCAGATGCTGGTGGAGCTGTTCAAGCGCTTCGGCGCACACAGCCGCCAGCTTGTGCAAACTACTCTGGCGCAGCCTGCGCCTAGCGTACCGATGGCGCCGTGAACCACAGCTCGCGCCGCTGCAAGGGCGTGGCGCTGGGCAGCAGCGGGTTATGCAGCTCAATCAGCTGACGCTGGTCGAGTTGCGCACGTTGCAGGCTGGCGGCGAAGTGCTGCTGGAACAGCCGCTCGAAGGAGCCATCGGCAATCGCCTTCTCCATGCCTATGCGCACGGTTTCTGCTAATTCCGGGCGTTTGCGCGAGAAGAAGAAATACAGCGCCGTGGGGTAGTGCAGCAGTACATGCGGATCAACGATCAGTTGTCTTGCACGCGGGTGTTCCAGTTCGTCCCAGATTTCGATCACCGAACGCGGAAAGTAGTCGAAGCGCTGCGCCTGCAGCATGCGAAACAGACTGCCGTAATTGGATGAAACCTTGACCGGCAAACCATGGCTGCGAAGGATTGCGCTGTCAGGCCAGTCGTGGCCCTGGCCTGCGGAAAACTGGCGCAGGTCATCAAGGGTGCGCACATTCTTGAGTAGCTGCGCGCGGCTTTTGGGCAGCAGAGCAATGCGCCAGCCGAACAGGCCCTTGTCCAGTGGAATACGCACCGGCAGCAGGCGCTGTTCGCGCTCGATGCTGGTCATGCTCCAGGCCACGTCGAGGCGATCGTTGTGCTCCAGGTTAACCAGGGCGCGTTCCTGCTCCATGCTGTAGTGCGAAGGCTCCAGGCGCAGCGGGCTGCCGGCTTTATCCAGTGCCAGTTGCAGCTGCGCCAGGGCATAGAGGGAGCGAAATTCATCGCCATCGGCCCTGCGTGGGTAGCGCAGGGTGCCGCTGTCATCGGCCTGCAGTGGTGGGGTTAGCAGGCTCACTAGCAGCAGGCCGCAAAGCCAGCGCCAGGCCGCCTGCCAAAGTGTGCGGGGCATTTCGGTTAGAGTCCTTTCAATACCGGCCCGGCGTTACGTTGCCGGGCTGTGCGGCGCGCATTATGCCAGCCTGGCGCGCCGCCGTTATGCCGTAGGTCGCATGCCCTGCAACTGAGCTAGGCGTTGCTGCGGAGAAACTGCCCGTAGCCGCGCGCATGCCCCAGGTCGCTGGCAAACTCGCCGTGCTGAAAGGCGATGCGCCCGTTGATCAGCACGGCATCCACCGCCGCGCCACGGTTGACCATGCGCTGCAGGCCGCCGAAGGCCTCCATCGCTGCCTCCTGGTAACTGGCCAGGGATTCATCCAGTGCGCTGGGGTCGATGACCACCAGATCGGCGCGCGCGCCCTCATACAGCCTGCCAGCGTCAATATCAAACCACTCGCCCAGCTCGCCAGTCAGGCGCCAGATCGCGGTTTCCATCGGCATTACCGGTTGGCCGCGTAACTCGGCGTCGCGCACCAGTTTGAGCAGGCGCACGCCGAAGTTGTAGAAGGCCATATTGCGGATATGTGCGCCGGAGTCGGCAAAGCCGATCAGGGTGCTCGGTTCGCACACCAGCTTTTCCACCACCTCGGGGCGATGGTTGGCAATCAGGGTGCGCCAGCGCAGGCGTGGGCCGTGGGCCACCAGCAGGTCGAGGAATAGATCGGCGGGGTGTTCGTCGCGCGCTTTGGCCAGTTCGCCGACGCTTTTGCCGACCACGCTGGCGTCCGGGCAATCAACAATCCAGGCGTCGTCGAAGTCGCGGTGCCATACCCGTGGACCGAATTTCTTCTCGACGTCCTGGCGAAAGCGCAGGCGGTAGGCCGGGTCCTGAAACAGCTGGCTGCGCATGTCGTGGTTGGCCAGGTGCAGGGCGGCCTGGCCGGCGGGAAATTCCTCGAAGACCACGAACTCCATGCCGTCGGCATAGGTTTCAAACGGCACCGGCAGAGTTTGCCAACGGAAGTCGGCATGGGTCAGGCGATTGATCCAGCGCGTCAGCGGGCCGAGTACCGGCGCCAGCCAAGGGTCGGCTTTGACATCCATCAGGGTGATCAGGGTGGTCTTCAGCGGTTTGCGCCACCCGCCGCCGATGCTGTCCCAGAGAAAGGCCAGCACATTGAGCTTGGTCACCAGGTTCGGCGCGCCCTGATGAATACGCCCGCGCCGGCGCAGAATCTTGTTCAGTCGCGCGTACTCGGCCCAGGGCGCATACACCGAGGGCAGGGATTTCGAGCGCTGGCGGTCGCCATCGAGCTTGTCCCATGGGTTGGTCATGCTCGACAGGCCGAGCAGGCCAGCGTCCAACGCATCTTCCAGCAGGCGCTCCATCTGTTGCAGCTCGCTTTCGCTGGGGCGCACCTGGGCGTCCACCGCGCGCGCAAGGCCGAGCACGGCGACGCGCAAATCGGAGTGGCCGAGGAACGAGCAAATATTCGGCCCCAGCGGATGCTGATCGAGAAAGGCGGCAAATTCGCTGGCGCTGTTCCAGGTCTTGCGTGCCTGCAGCAGCGGCAGCACATGTTCACGCGGCACCGATTCGACGCGGGTGAACAGATCAGAGCAATCCTCGGGGCTGGACAGCACCATGCTGATCGAGCAGCTGCCGATCATTACCGTGGTCACGCCATGGCGTACCGACTCCTTGAGCGCAGGGGCGGCCACCAGTTCGGCGTCGTAGTGGGTGTGCATGTCGATAAAACCGGGCGTCACCCAGCGATTTTGCGCATCGATCACCTGGCCACAGGCGTTTTCATCCAGGGCGCTGGCACTGATGCAGGCGAGCTTGCCGTCGCGGATGCCGAGGTGGCGCAACACCCCAGGCGCGCCGCTGCCATCGAAAAACAGCGCGTTCTTGATCAGCACATCGAACATCGGCAGGCTCCTGGGCGAATGAATTCGGCCAATCGAGCTTAGTCTGCTGCGGGCGGCGGCTGTGAGGGCGTAAGTGAACAAGCCGGGGCCTATTCGGCCACGGGCGTGTAAACCCGTTAATCACTCAGGCGTTAAGGCGTCGGCGCTCGGCGCTGATTTCCGGCATATCACTGCGGCGCACATAGACCCGCAGCGGTTCGCTGATGGCCAGGCGGTCATCGATGTTCTGTTCCAGCAGCAGTTGCAGGCGTGCGCGGTCGAGGTTCATCAGCTCGCCGTCAAAGGCGCGCCAGACAAATTCGCACGTAGGCGTGATGCTTTTTTCCAGCACGTCGAGGCCGAAGGAGTCTTCGGAGAAACGCACGATATAGCGCCCGGTTTTGGCATTGAAGCCGACAAAACCCTGCAGCTGGTCGGCCGCCGCGCAGATGCTGGCAGAGGTGATGCTCATGGAAACCTCGTCGATGGCAGTGGAAGTCATCGATATAGGCTAAGGCGCTGGGCGTAGAGCGTCTTGCGGTGGATCAATAAGTGGGTGGGTGAGCTGTTTAGAGCCACGACCATTGCGGTCGTGGTTCCCGGTGTTGTGTGACTAGATCAACTTCTGTCGTGCGGCTTCTTCCAGGCTGCTCTGGGTCAGCTGGTCGAGGATTGGGTCGACCGACTCGTTGAAAGGTAGAGCGAATATCAGCAGCAGCTGCATCCAGGTGGTGATGGTTTCGCTCTTCGCTATACGTCCCAACACCTTGCCGGAAGCGTCCTTGAAGGTGGTTTCCATACTCAGCTCATTGCTGAACTTGCCGGGTATGACAAACAGTGTGGCGCCCGTGATGACTGCGCTGGCAATACTGCCGCGCTCATGATTGCTGACGCGCACACTTACATACAGGTCGGAGTTCTGCTTGGCCGTGGTGACGTTGCTGAAACGCTTGCTGTCCTGATACTGCTTGACGATCAGTTTCTCCAGGTTTGCCTGGTTGAAACCGCCGGCGCGGGTTTGGTCATTGAACAGGTATTGGCTATCAACCTTGAGGTAGGCCGATTGCGTAGGTTGCTCGGTCGCTGTCAGTGGCCACTGCTCAACTTGGGCCAGATCCTTGTGCGAGTAGGACAGGCAGCCCGTTAGTGAGAGGAGGGCAGTGGCGAGTAGAGCTGCAAACAATGCTTTCATGTGTAACGTCCTTGTTAGGGGCGAGCGAGTTGACGGGTGCTGTCTTGCAGCAGTTGTTCTACCAGTTGGTTGAGCTGGTCTGAGCCGAGCGACATGTTGAAGTAGTCGTTGTCCCAGAGGCCGGTGTTCTGGTTGAGCTTGACCTGCTGGCGACTGCTGGCGAGAAGTTTGCCCTGGGCATCGGTAATCGACAGCTCACCGGCCAGGTCATATTTGTCGACATAGATGGGGCCATTGACCCAGATCCACATGGTCAGTGTCAGCAGGGCGCCGGGGAAATAAGCCGGATGAGGTGTGCGCTTACCTTTGAGCGAATTGAGGTTGAGCTTGAGCGTTACATCCTGCTCGCCGAGGGTAGCCGGGAAGCTGATGACTTTCGCGAAGTACTCCCCGCGTTCGATACGGTTACTCAGCTGTTCGGTGAACTGGCTGCTCAAGGTCTTGCGCAGGTTTTCGTTGACCTTGCTGTCGGAGATCTGCACGTCATCGACCATGACTGCGCGGGGCTGGGTGTAACTGGCGCGCTGTTTAGGGTCGCCAATCGGGCCGGCCGGGGTGAAAGATACACAGCCGGTCAGGCTCAGGCTGAACAGTGCGGCTACAAGGTAATGCAGAGTTTTCATGGCTCATCCTTGATCAGGTGTTGCACGGAGATACGACACCCCCGGCACCTTGATATAGGGTGCCGGGGGTGTCGAGGGAAGCGGGTTGTTGAGTTATCGAGGGTGTTGAGCAATCACTTGGTGCGGGTGCTGGAGAATGCGCTGATCTTGCCGAACGGCGAGCTTTGCATGTCAACCTTGACCGCCATCAGCGGCGAGTTATTGACCCAGACATCGTCGATCACGATGGTCTGGCCGATGTCGTCGTTGTCGGCGGCCACCAACAGGTAATAGGTGCCATCTTCTGCGGCTTCACCATCCCAGCTCAGGCTGATCTGGCCGACCACGGCTTCGGCGTGCGAAGGCTTGTCGGCAATCACTGCGCCGTAAGCATCCAGCAGCATGGCGCGCGGCTTCAGGGCGTATTTGCTGACACCCATGCACGGTTCGTTGCACAGCGAGTGCACGTTTAGGGTGTAGCGCTCGCCTTTTTTCAGCTGCAGGGAAAAGATCCGGTAGTTGGAGATCGAACTGCCGAAATCCAGGCGCGGCTCATCGGCGCTGATCGGCCATTGCGGCGCCAGCAGGCCAGGATTGAGCGGCAGCGGGATGGCCTGGGTGTTGTGGATGGCTTCCAGGGCGCTCTTGGCCATTGGCGTTTTGCCCGCCTTGACCTCTTGCTGGTAGGTCGTTTGCGGGTTGCTGGCGCAGGCGCCGAGCAGCAGGCAGGCGGCCAGAATCAGAAACTTGTGCACGGTAAAACTCCTGTGTGACAACGTCCTTGTGTACACGCCGGGCGCTGGTGGCGCGGCGGGCGGCGATTCTACTCGCTTTGCGCGATGCGTGGAGTGGTCAATCTGCCAGTACGACGAACTGCGCACATTAATCTGTGCCGCTCGTGGGCCCGCGGCGCATCCTGCGCGGCGGGCCTGGTCAGCCTCTGTTTAGCCGGAAAGCCCGACATAGACGTTCTGCACGTCATCGTGAGCGTCGAGCGCCTCGAGGAAGGCTTCGACTTCTTCGAGTTGTTCTGCTGTCAGGCTGCTCACTGGGTTTTTCGGGATATAGCCGATCTTCGCCGAGTTGACGTTGAAACCCTGCTCCGGCAGCGCGCGGCACACGGCATCCAGGTCAGTTGGTTCGGTGATAAACAGGGTGTTGCCGTCTTCGGCGGGCTCGAAATCCTGAGCGCCGGCTTCGATGGCGGCCATTTCCGGGTCAGCGCCGTTCTCAGTGCTGGCCTCGATCATGCCCACATGGTCGAAATCCCAGGTTACCGAGCCGGAGGCGCCCATCTGGCCCTTGCGGAACAGCACGCGGACTTCGGCTACGGTGCGGTTGATGTTGTCGGTCAGGCACTCGATGATCACCGGCACCTGATGCGGGGCGAAACCCTCATAGGTGGCGGAGTGGAAGGTCACGGTGTCACCCAAAAGGCCGGCACCTTTCTTGATCGCCCTGTCGAGGGTTTCCTTGGGCATCGAGGCTTTTTTCGCCTGATGGATCGCCAGGCGCAGCTTGGGGTTCAGGTCCGGATCGGCGCCGTTGCGGGCGGAGATCATGATTTCCTTGACCAGCCGGCCGAAGATCTTGCCTCTGGCGTTGGCGGCGGCTTCTTTAGGTTTGGCTTTCCACTGGGCGCCCATGGGGTATCTCGTCGTTGCGGGTTAATGGGTGTATCTCGGATCTGCTGCGTGTCGGCGCTACCGCGATAAAAATGGCCTCGCTCGCGCGGCGCGAGATCCGAAACAAATTCTAAGGGCTGCGATTCTAGCCCTTCGAGACGTTTGCGGCACCTGTGGCACTGCAATCTGCCGATCAGTGATGCGCTGTACGGCTTATTTGCCGGGTTTCTGTATGGGCGTTATGGCGCGGCTGGCCGCTTTAATAGGCGTTGATTGATTAATCTGGAGCGCCCATGCAACCCAAGGATTTACTGCTGGCCCTGGTGGTAATCATCGTCTGGGGCATGAACTTTGTGGTGATCAAGATCGGCCTGCACGAGATGCCGCCGATGCTTTTGGGGGCGTTGCGTTTTCTGCTGGCAGCTTTTCCTGCGGTGCTGTTTATCAAGCGTCCGCAGATTCCGCTGCGCTGGCTGCTGGCCTATGGCTTGACCATTTCGCTGGGGCAGTTCGCCTTTCTCTTCTCCGCCATGTCCGTCGGCATGCCGGCCGGTCTGGCGTCGCTGGTGCTGCAATCGCAGGCGATGTTTACCCTGCTGTTTGCCGTGCTGTTGCTGGGTGAGCGTTTTCGCTTGGCCAACCTGTTCGGGCTGCTGGTGGCGGCCGGTGGTTTGCTGCTGATTGGCGCGCAGGGTAATGGCCTGATGACCCTGGCCGGTTTTCTGCTGACCTTGTGCGCTGCCGCCATGTGGGCGCTGGGCAATATCGTCACGCGCAAGCTGGGTAAGGTGAATCTGGTGGGCTTGGTGGTGTGGGGCAGCCTGGTGCCGCCGCTGCCGTTTTTTGCGCTGTCCTGGCTGCTGGAAGGCCCCGAGGTGATCGAGTCGGCGCTACGCGGTTTCAGCCTGGATACGCTGCTGGTGCTGGTCTACCTAGCATTCGGCGCGACCATCCTCGGCTATGGCCTGTGGAGTCGCTTGCTGTCGCGTTACCCGGCCAGCCAGGTAGCGCCGTTCTCGCTGCTGGTGCCAGTAGTCGGTTTGACCTCATCGGCATTGCTGCTCGATGAGCGCCTGAGCAGCCTGCAGTTAGTCGGTGCGCTGCTGGTGATGCTCGGCTTGCTGCTGAATTTTTGCGGCGGCTGGTTGCAGGAGCGTTTGCGGGCGCGCTGGGCCTAGACCGTATAAAACCTGTTTACGAGCTTGCGAGCTAGAGTCCTGCAAGGCAAAAACAGGCGAGGAAGCGGAGTGTACTTTTGTACATGAGCATTCTGAGTCTGTTTTTAACGCTGCAGGGCCGACGCGCAGCAGATCGTAAGCAGGTTTTTAGCGTTTGCCCATGGCGCGGCGGGTACCGCTTGGCGCTGGGCCAATCTTCTTTTCGTGGCTCGACTTGTTGCCTTTCTGGTGCCAGGGCTGGTCGTCCTGTTTGCCTGAAGCAGCCTTGGCTGCACCGAACAGTGAGGCAAAGCCGGCGGTTTTAGATGAGCTAGTTGCGGTGTTCTCGCTAGCGGACGGTGCGGCGCTGTCTGCAGGCTGAACGGTGAGGGTGGGTTCAGCTGCTGGAGTCTGGGTCATGGCAAGGTCCGCGGGTGCGAGAAGAAAAGGCCGGCGAGTATACCTGGCTATTGCCCGAGGTTTGCGCTTGTTGGTCAGAGGCGCTGTACCTGGCGGTGCAGTGCGCAACGAAGGGATTCGCCGGGCCGGGCGGCCCAGCGAACAGGCAGGATCAGTCCTGGCGGCTGGTCACTTCCAGCAGGTGATAACCGAACTGGGTCTTCACCGGGCCTTGCACCACGTTGATCGGGGCGCTGAATACTACGGTGTCGAATTCCTTGACCATCTGGCCTGGGCCGAACGAGCCAAGGTCACCGCCGCTGCGGCTGGACGGGCAGCTGGAGTTGTCTTTGGCGACCTGGGCGAAGTCGGCACCGCCTTCGATTGCGGCTTTCAGTTCGTTGCACTTGTCTTCGCTGGCAACCAGGATGTGACGGGCAGTGGCGCGGGCCATGGGAGTTACTCCTTATAAATAAGCGGCAAAGCCTACCGGAATCGTTGGGCTATTCAAACGCCGTGCATGTGACGTTTATCGGTTGAGTCATAAAAAACAGCCTGGAGTGCTGATCCGCAGGTTGCTGCCAGAAGTGGCGTGCATAAAAAAGGCTTACCCATGGGGTAAGCCTTTTCGTGTTTCGGCAGGTGCTTAGGCGCGTTGTTCGGCCTGGCAGGCGGCTGCGGTGAACAGCACGTCGGTGGAGGAGTTCAGCGCGGTTTCCGCAGAGTCCTGGACGATGCCGATGATAAAGCCGACGGCTACCACCTGCATGGCCACATCATTGGGAATGCCGAACAGGCTGCACGCCAGCGGAATTAGCAGCAGCGAGCCACCGGCCACGCCCGACGCGCCGCAGGCGCTGATCGAGGCGAGCAGGCTGAGCAGCAAGGCTGTCGGCAGATCGACGGCGATGCCCAGGGTGTGCACGGCGGCCAGGGTCAGCACGGTGATGGTGATCGCCGCGCCAGCCATGTTGATGGTCGCGCCCAGTGGGATCGACACCGAGTAGGTTTCCTCATGCAGGCCCAGGCGTTGGCAGAGCTGCAGGTTGACCGGGATATTGGCCGCCGAACTACGGGTAAAGAACGCCGTCAGGCCACTTTCGCGCAGGCAGGTCAGCACCAGCGGATAGGGGTTGCGGCGGGTCTTGAAGTAGACAATCGCCGGGTTGCTCACCAGGGCGACAAACAGCATGCAACCCACCAGTACCAGCAACAGGTGCAGGTAATCGAGCAGGGCTGACATGCCCGACTCGGCCAGGGTGGCCGCAACTAGGCCGAAAACCCCCAGTGGCGCCAGGCGGATTACCAGTTTGACGATGCTGGTGACTGCGCCAGAGAGGTCGGCGAGCATTTGCTTGCTGCTCGGGCTGGCGTGGCGAAAGGCAAAGCCTAGGGCGATGGCCCAGGCCAGGATGCCGATAAAGTTGCCTTTGAGCAGGGCATTGACCGGGTTATCCACCACATTCAGCAGCAGGGTTTTCAGCACTTCGCTGATGCCGCCGGGTGGCGACAGCTCGGCGCTGTTGCTCACCAGGGTCAGGCTGGACGGGAAGGCAAAGCTGGCGGCCACCGCGATCAGCGCCGCGCTAAAGGTGCCGATCAGGTACAGCAGCAGAATCGGTTTGATATGGGTCTGCTGGCCTTGCTGATGGTTGGCAATCGACGCCGCCACCAGTACGAATACCAGCACCGGTGCCACGGCCTTCAGCGCCGATACAAACACCGTGCCGAGGAAGCTGACGCTCGCCGCGGCTTCAGGCAGAAACAGCGCCAGGGCAATACCGGCCACCAGGCCGATGGCAATTTGCAGCACCAGGCTGGTGCGGTTGAACAGTTGGACAAGCGGGTGTTGGGCAGTGGTCATGACATGCATCTCTACTTGGCGGGCAGGCCTGCGATCTCTTCCTATTGCCTGCCGGGCTCGGGGCGCCGGGGCTGGATGCATGGCTGCAGTGCGCGTTATGAGGCTTTTCGCGGGGGATGAAACAAGGCCACGCTGAAAAATAGCGCGCGACTCTACCACAGTGACCCGCTGTTACGCGCTGGCGCAGTGCGAGCCCCGCCCTGCGGCGCTTATGCCTATCAACCGACCGTCAGGCGGGCTAGGCTAGGGCCTTTGCGAGGCCATGAGGTGGTTATGTCCAACGAAGATACGAGCGCACCGACGATTGAAATCCTGACGATTATCGAGGCGCGGGTGCTGGGTTGCCTGATTGAAAAGCAGCTGACCACCCCGGAAGCTTATCCCCTGACGCTGAATGCGCTGGTGCTGGCCTGCAATCAGAAAACCAGCCGCGAGCCGGTGCTGAATCTGACCGCCGGCCAGGTTGGTCAGGCCCTGCGTAGCCTGGAAGGGCGCGAAATGGCGCGCCTGGTGATGGGCAGCCGAGCGGATCGCTGGGAGCACCGTGCCGACAAAGCGCTGGAGCTGGTGGCGGCGCAGGTGGTGTTGTTGGGCCTATTGCTGCTGCGTGGCCCGCAGACCATCAACGAACTGCTGACTCGCAGCAGCCGCATGCATGATTTTGATGATGCCGAGCAGGTGCAGCATCACCTTGAGCGGCTGATCAGCCGCGAACTGGCTTGCCTGTTGCCACGTCAGTCCGGACAGCGTGAAGACCGTTATATGCACCTGCTGGGTGACCCGGCGGATTTGCAGGCGGCATTGGCGGCCAGGGCCAGTGAGCCGCAGCGCGCAACGGCGGGTGGTCAGCAGGATGAGCGCCTGGAGGCTCTGGAGGCGCGCATCGCCGCGCTGGAAGAGCGCTTGGCGCAGTTGGAATCGCCTGCGCAATAAACAAAAAAGGTGCTCGAAAAAGCACCTTTTTGTATTGCCTATTAGCTGTGATCAGCTAAAGCGCAGGCCGGGTGTACGTTCAGCACCACCTTCAGCGACACGGTTCGCGCCAGTGCGGTCGGCACCGTCTTCGGCTACACGCAGACGCTCTTGCAGGCGATCAGCGCCACCTTCAGTTTGCAGGTTGCTACCAAAACCCATCAGGGTTTTGACGCTGCTGTCCTGCTTTTCACCCAGCAGTGGCTGCGGGTTGTTCTGTGGCAGGGCAAAGGCGCTGATGGACAGGCTGCTCAGGATCACGGCGGTGAGAATTTGCTTTTTCATGTTCAGGCTCCTCGTAAGGGCGGGTAGTAAGTGAGTACGGAGCCAATGATACGGATGAAAATTTGATGAAGAAGTGCAGGCTGGGCATGGTAATCATCGACGCTATCGATAGTCGGATTAATTATTTATAAATCATGTAGTTATTATAATTTTCTGACACTTTAAAGATGGTTTTTGGAGCGAGTGTGCATGATCATTAATATCTAATTTATCGATGTATTTAACGCTATAGCCTGTACGTTAAGTGTCAGATGTGGCTTTGCTTGAAATATCGAACGGCTGGTGCGTATTTTGTACGCCTCGCCGTTCGACTACGGCCTCTTGCATCAATAAGGACAACAGCAAATGAGTACCCTCGACCGCACCGCCCTGGCTGAACTGCTGCGTGGTGTTGATGAAATCGAATGCGTGACGCCCGATCTCAATGGCGTGCCGCGCGGCAAGGTGATGACGGCTGAGGGGTTTCTCGAGGGGCGGCGCTTGCAGTTGGCGCGCGGGGTGTTGCTGCAATGCATCATGGGTGGCTATCCGGCACCGTGTTATTACGGCAGTGATGACGGTGACCTGGCCTTAAATGCCGAGCCTACGCAGATTCATCGCCTGCCCTGGAGTGAAACGCCGCGCGCGCTAGCCATCTGTGATGCCGATGAGTTCGACGGACGCAGCTCCGGGTTGTCGACCCGCGGCCTGCTTAAACAGGTTCTTGCGCGTTACGCCCGCCATGGCTGGCAGCCGGTGGTGGCGACCGAGCTGGAGTTTTTTGTGTTTGCCCGTAATGCCGATCCTCTGCAGCCGTTTCAGCCGCCGCTGGGCCTGGATGGCCGGCGTGAAGACGGTGGTTCGGCCTTTAGCGTGAGTTCCAACAACGGCCTGCGCCCGTTCTTCCAAGAGGTTTATCAGTGCATGGCGGCCCTGGGCTTGCCGCGCGATACCTTTATGCACGAAATGGGCGTCAGCCAGTTCGAAATCAACCTGCTGCACGGTGATCCGCTGCTGCTGGCGGATCAGACCTTTCTGTTTAAACACCTGCTCAAGGAAGTCGCGCTCAAGCATGGCCTTACTGTGGTGTGCATGGCCAAACCATTGGCGCATACGCCGGGTAGCTCCATGCATATTCATCAAAGCGTGGTGGAGCAGGGCAGTGGGCAGAATATCTTCAGCGCGGCCGATGGTCAGGCAACGCCAGCGTTTTACCAATTTATCGCCGGGCAGCAGGCGGCCATGGCCGACTTCACCCTGCTATTTGCCCCGCATGTGAATTCCTACCAGCGCCTTTGCCATCCTTATGCGTCGCCGAACAATGCTTGCTGGTCGGAGGATAACCGCGCCGCTGGCCTGCGTATTCCGGCCAGTGCGCCGGTTGCGCGACGGGTGGAAAATCGCCTGCCTGGCGCCGATGCCAACCCTTATCTGGCGTTGGCCGCCAGCCTTGCGGCAGGTCTGTATGGGATTGAGCAGCAACTGCAGCCCAGCGCGCCGATCCAGGGTGAGTTCGAAGTGCCGGATGAATTGGCGCTACCCTGTACCATGCATGCCGCGATTGAGCGTCTCAAGCGCAGTACGTTGGCGCTGGAACTGTTCGGCAAAGAGTTCATCGAAGGCTACATTGCCAGCAAGACGTTGGAGCTCACCAGCTTCTTTGACGAAATTACCCCGTGGGAACGTCGCGTGTTGGCGGCCCACGCCTAAGAACCTGCCTACGATCTGCTGCGCGTCGGCCCTGCTGCGTTAAAAACCGGCTCGGAATGCTCATGTACAAAAGTACACTCCGCTTCCTCCCCTATTTTTGCCTTGCAGGGCTCTAGCTCGCGAGATCGTAAACAGGCTCTAAAAACCTTACCGCCGAGCATGCGTTCGGCGGCCTTTATGGAGCCATGCGCCGCCCCATGTCTGTGATCCTCAAGTCATTCAGTTCGCTGTATTTCGCCACCCTGTTGATGCTGTTGGGCTCGGGTTTGTTGAGCACTTACCTGGCGTTGCGGCTGGCGCAAACGGCTGATGGGCTGTGGGTCGGCGCGCTGATGGCGGCCAATTACCTGGGCTTGGTGCTGGGCGGCAAGATTGGTCATCGATTGATTGCTCGGGTCGGCCATATCCGCGCTTATGTCGCCTGCGCCGGGGTGGTCACCGCTGCGGTGCTTGGGCATGGCTTGAGCGATTGGCTGCCCAGCTGGTTGCTGCTGCGGATGTTGGTTGGCCTGGGCATGATGTGCCAGTACATGGTGATTGAAAGCTGGCTCAATGAGCAGGCTGAAACCAGCCAACGTGGCCAGGTGTTCGCCGGCTATATGGGGGCTTCTTACCTCGGTTTGATTCTCGGTCAGCTGGTCTTGGTGGTGCATCCGACGCTCGGTCTTGAGCTGCTGATGCTGGTGGCGCTGTGCTTTGCCCTGTGCCTGGTACCGGTGGCCTTGACCCGCAAACTGCATCCCGCGCCCTTGCATCCAGCGCCGCTGGAAATGCGCTTTTTTATCGACCGCGTGCCGTTGTCGCTGACCACTATCGTCGTGGCAGGGCTGCTTATCGGTTCGTTCTACGGCCTGGCACCGCTGTATGGCACGCGCATGGGCTTGTCCACCGAGCAGATTGGTTTGTTTATGGGTTGCTGCATTATCGCCGGCTTGGTGGTGCAGTGGCCGTTGGGCTGGTTGTCTGATCGGCATGACCGCGTGCAACTGATTCGTGGTTGCGCCGCTTTGCTGGCGCTGGCAGCGCTACCCCTGGCGATTCTGCCGCAAGCCAGCTTGCCGCTGTTGTTTGCCGGCGGCTTTGCGGTATGCGCGTTGCAATTTAGCCTCTACCCGCTGGCAGTGGCACTGGCCAATGACCATGTTGAGGCCGAGCGACGGGTATCGCTGACGGCCATGCTGCTGGTGACCTTCGGCGTCGGCGCCAGTATCGGGCCGTTGTTGGCCGGTGTGCTGATGCGCTTTCTCGGCGCCAACATGCTGTATGCCTTCGTCTGCGCCTGCGCCTTGATTCTGGTGCTGCGTATCCGGCCAGAGCGTGTCACTCACCTGCATCAGGTCGATGATGCGCCGCTGCACCACATTCCCATGCCCGACAGCACCACCAGCTCGCCGCTGACCGCGGCACTCGACCCGCGTGTCGATGAGCAGGTGGTGCATGAGCAGATGCATGACAGCAGCGCAGTGCAAGAGCCTGGTGGCGAACCAGCAGGGGAGCCGCCCACTCAAACAGAGACGCGCGGATGACGCCGCTGCTTAGCGTGGTAATCCCGGTGCGCAATGAGGCCCAGGCGTTGCCTGGCTTGTTGGATGATCTGGCGAATTTGCGCGCCGCCGGTGCCGAGTTGATCCTGGTCGATGGCGGCAGCAGTGATAGCACCTGCGAGCTGGCGCTGGGGCGGGTTGATCAGTTGCTGAGAACGGCCCCTGGCCGTGCATTGCAGATGAACGCGGGTGCGGCGGTGGCCCGTGGCGAGTACCTGTGGTTTGTGCATGCCGATACGCGGATCAGTATCGAGTCCCTCAGCAGTCTGCAGCAGGCGTTGAGCGAGCGACCGCTGTGGGGACGTTTTGATGTGCGCCTATCTGGGCCAGGCCTGGCATTCCGAGTGATTGGCGCGATGATCTGCCTGCGTTCGCGCCTTAGCGGTATTGCCTCGGGTGATCAGGGGATTTTTGTCACGCGGCAGCGGTTCGAGGCCTTGGGCGGTTACGCGCCGATTCCGCTGATGGAGGATTTGCAGCTGTGCCGGCGGCTTAAGGCGCTGGCTCGGCCGCGTTGTCTGCGCCCGCCATTATCGACCTCCAGCCGGCGCTGGGAGCAGCACGGAATCTGGCGTACCGTGGTGCTGATGTGGTGCCTGCGACTGGCCTATTACTGTGGTGCCAGTCCGGAAAAACTGGCGCGTCAGTACCGTCGAGGGTCGCTGCTATGAACCTGTCGATTTCATTGCATATGCTCGCGCGAGCACCTGTTGCCGGGCGGGTAAAAACGCGTCTGATCCCAGCCTTGGGTGCTCAGGGCGCCTGTGATTTGCAGCAGTTGCTGCTGGAGCGCGCCTTGCAGTTGCCTGCCCATGGCATTAATGGGCGCTTTCTGTGGCTGGATGATTTGCCCGGTGCTGATTTGCAGCAGCTGGCGCAACGCCTTGGCTGGACACTGGTCGAGCAGCCAGCGGGCGATCTGGGTGAGCGCATGCGCCGTATTGCTACCCTGGGGCTAGCGGAAAGCGATGCGGTGATCCTGATCGGCAATGACTGCCCGGCGCTCGACGGTGCTTATTTGCAGGCCGCATGCCATGCGTTGCAGGAACAGCCCGTGGTGATCGGCCCGGCAGAGGATGGTGGTTATGTGCTGCTGGGGTTACGCCGCGTGGACGCCGCCTTGTTCAGCGATATGCCGTGGGGCACTGAGCGGGTCTTCGATATGACACTGCAACGCCTGCAGCAACTGGACTGGTGTCCGGCGCTGCTGCCTGCGTTGTGGGATGTCGATCGGCCTGAGGATCTATCACGCCTGGCGGCGTTGAATATCCTGATCTAGAACAGTCCGTCACTTTCAAAGCGGCGCGCTTCACGCTGCAACTGGTAGACGAAACGTTCGACCAGGCGCTGCTCCTGGCCGTTGATGCGGTGGAAGCGTGCGCCGACGAAGGTGGTATCGACCTTCTCCTCGTACTGCACATGACGCATCTCAATGGCGGTGGTCATGGCGCCGAAAGGAAACTTCGCGGTAAAGCGCTCGTATACCTGGCCGGCTTGCAGGCTGCTGCTGATATTGCCGGGAAAGCGCAATTTGCAGCCGGTTGCCGATATGTCCAGCAAATGCCCAGGTATGGCCGTGCGCAGTTTGTCGCCGGCCAATTCGATCTTGATCAGCTCGGTCTGCTTGAGCGGGGCGCGGAAGGCACTGCGCCGTTGGTGATAGGTCACCTCAAGCGGCATCGGGCTGAAGTAGCAGCGCGCGCCTTCATGCTCGGTGATGCGCACGTTCTGTTCGCTTTTCCAGGCTACGCGTACACCTTCATGGAAGGCTTCGACATTGAACGCCTCGCCATTGGCCAGGTAGCGCTCGCCATCGTTTGGCACCAGCTCATCAAGAATCAACAGGTTTTTGTCGCGATCAACCTCGATCACGTAGCTCTGGAAACGTTGGTTGCGTTCGTGGAAGGTAATGATCAGCGGGTCATGGTTTTGTTGCAGTTGGCGCAGGTTGGCAACTATTTCCACCGGTGCCTTGAGCACCTTGGGTGGCTGCGGGCCATCTTCCTGGCTAAAAGGACTGGACACGGTCCATAACTCTCCGAGCAAATGCTATGGCACTAGCATACTGGCAATATGACAGTATGTCCCCTGTGCCTTTTATAGGTTTCAGGCCTGGCTGAGCGGGCGCTGCTGGCCGATTCTAGCGGCACTGCCGCGGCTGTCATAGAGGCTCGGCGTCTCGTTGCCACGCAGAATGCCGAGCATGCTGTTGGCCGAGGCCTGGCTGGAGCGAATCAGCCGGCCATTACGCAGGTTGGCCGTTTGGCAGCGTTCCAGTAGGGCGTTGAGTTGATCGCCGCGCTCCAGCAGCAATTCGCCTTGGGTGGACTGTGCGGCAAGCGCTTGCAGGCCGGTGCGGTCGGGGCTGAGGTTAAGGCTGGTAAGCAGTTGGCTGCGCTCTTTGCCGTGCTGGTCGAGCAGGGTTAGTAGCGGCAGTTTTTCCGTCAGGATGCTTTGCAGGCGGGGGAGGTCGCGGTCACTGAGGGCTTGGAATTCGGTGTCGATCAATTCAAGCAACTGCTCGGCGGTGCCGATATCGTTGGTGAACAGTTCAAGCAGGCTGGTGTCGTGCATTGCGGGCTCTTCGGGGTAACAGACGCTGCAGGGTGTGTCGTGCAGTGTCTATTGGGCGGCCAATTACCCCAGCGTAGCCCGGTGACTAGCGCTGGGATTCGAAATTAAGCAGTTTGCTGGCAACGCGCTGGCTATCGACTTGATAACTGCCGTCTTCGATCGCCTGCTTGAGCTGGGCGACGCGTTCTTTATTGACGGTCGGCTGATCGCGCAGCTTTTCGCTGACTTTTTGCAACTGTTGGGCCTCGCGGCTCAGCTGTACCGACTCGCCGCTTTTGCCGGCTTGTTGCGCCTGCTCGGCGGGGCTGGGTACGTTGCCAGGTTGTTTACCGCCGATGGCTTCGTTCTGGCCACCTGCCTGCGCACTGCCGGCCCGCCCCGAATTGGCTGGCGATGCGGCATTGTTGAGCCGGTTGATGTCAATGACCATGATGCAAAACCTCGAACAGTGTTTGGACGCTTGCCTAGCTTGTCGGCATTGCCCTGAAAAACTTTAGGGCAAAAAAGTGTGCGTCAGGTAACAGTCTAAACACAGTGTGGATAATCGTCAGCTCACCAAGTGCACAAAGTTAAAACAAGAATCATGCCTACATCGCCACTTCAACCTGTCCAGGCCCAACTACACGAGCCCGGATCACCCGGTTGGAGCGTTGGTTACGCACGCTGATCTGCTTGCCAATCGTGCCGTCCGACAAGGCTTCGCCCGGCATGCGCACACTAATACCACCGCTGCGGGCGCTGATCACTACCTGATCACCTTTGCGTATGGCCTCGGCTGCTTGCACATGAATCGGCGCAAGCACCTGATCGGGTAACAGTGGTCGCGTCAATTTTTTGCCGATTGCCTGCTTAAGGGCTGTGAGATAGCCCTGGTTGAGCAGGCCAACATCCCGCTCGGCTAACACCACATCCATCTCCGTCAGCAGATTGTCGCGTTTCAGCGGGCGACTGGCGATCACCACTTCGCGGTACAGGCGCACTTGCCCAGGTACAAAAACTGTCCAGGGTGCATCACCGTCACAGCGTACGCGCAAGGTCACCCGGCCAATCGGCTCGGCAGGGCTTTCCAGAGTGGTAGTCAACGGCTGCGGGCACAGCGGCAGGCGCAGGCGGGGGTCGAGTCGGTTGATTTGAATCTCATGGCGGCCAGCGATGTTGCTACGCTGTAAATAATCGCTCACCGCTTGCTCAAGAAAAACTTCGCCAGCGCCGATAAGTTGTTCAGGCCGCGTGGCGTTGGCTGTTGCCAAGGCGCTATAGCCGAGTGCCAGCAAAGCGGGTACAACTGCCAGCCAGTAGCGGCATTTTGCCAGTGAGTGTCGGTTAGTTGTCGTTTCAGTGTTCATATGGGTTGGATAGCAAGGCGCGTGCCGCCTGCTACGCTGACAGCAATCTGTTACTCAAATAAGGAGTTTGGGTATGGCCGGTGTGATGGATTCGGTTAACCAGCGAACTCAGTTGGTTGGACAGAATCGTTTGGAGTTGTTGCTGTTTCGTCTGAACAGCAACCAGCTGTATGGGATTAACGTATTCAAGGTGAAAGAGGTGCTGCAATGCCCGAAGCTCACCATCATGCCGAAATCCAGTCCGGTCGTTCGCGGTGTCGCCAATATCCGTGGCGGTACTATCCCGATTCTTGATTTGTCCATGGCTACCGGCAGCGCGCCGCTGGCTAATATCGACAACAGCTTCGTCATCATCACTGAATACAACACCAAGGTTCAGGGCTTTCTGGTGCACTCGGTCGAGCGCATCGTCAACATGAACTGGGAGTCAATTCATCCGCCACCCAAGGGCACAGGGCGTGACCATTACCTGACAGCGGTCACCCATTTGGACGACAAGATGGTCGAGATCATCGATGTCGAGAAAATTCTGGCCGAGGTGGCGCCGACATCGGAAGTTATTTCCGAAGGCGTGCTGAATGCCGAGACCCAGGCGCGTGCGGTAAGCAAACGTGTGCTGACCTGCGACGATTCATCGGTGGCGCGTAAGCAGGTTACCCGTTGCTTGGAGACTGTCGGCGTGGAGGTGGTGGCGCTGAATGATGGGCGTCAGGCACTGGATTATCTGAAGGCGATGGTCGAAGAAGGCAAAAATCCTGCAGAGGAGTTTTTGATGCTGATTTCCGACATCGAGATGCCGGAAATGGATGGCTATACGTTGACCGCTGAGATCCGCGCCGATCCGCGCATGCAAAAGCTGCACATCATCCTGCATACTTCGTTATCTGGCGTGTTTAACCAGGCCATGGTGAAGAAGGTGGGCGCGGATGATTTTCTCGCCAAGTTTCGCCCGGATGACCTGGCGGCACGGGTAGCTGACCGCATCAATATCGCGGCAGGGGACTGAGGGCCTGGCCCTCAGTGAATCATATGTTTGTCGAGGCCTCGCGAGTGTCTACAGGTAATTTGGATTTCGAGCAGTTCCGGACTTTCCTGGAAAAAGCCTGCGGCATCCTGCTTGGCACCAACAAGCAGTATCTGGTTTCCAGTCGGCTCAACAAGTTGATGGAGCAGAACAGCATCAAGACTCTGGGTGAGCTGGTGCAGCGCATGCAGAGTCAGCCACGCAGTGGTTTGCGCGAGCAGGTGGTCGATGCCATGACCACCAATGAAACCCTGTGGTTTCGCGACACCTATCCGTTCGAGGTGCTGAAAAACCGCGTGCTGCCGGAGATGATCAAGGCCAGCCCGGGTCAGCGTCTGCGCATCTGGTCGGCCGCTTGCTCCTCCGGGCAGGAACCCTACTCGCTGTCGATGACCATCGATGAGTTCGAGAAGACCAATATCGGTCAGCTCAAGGGCGGTTTGCAGATTGTTGCCACCGACCTCTCGCCGACCATGCTGATCAATTGCAAATCCGGTGAGTACGACAGTCTGGCGATGGGCCGCGGGCTTTCCCAGGAGCGTCTGCAGCGCTATTTCGACCCCAAGGGGCCGGGGCGCTGGGTGGTCAAGCCGGCGATTCGTAGCCGCATTGAGTTCCGCCCGCTAAACCTGCTGGACAGTTATGCCAGCCTGGGCAAGTTCGATGTGGTGTTCTGCCGTAACGTGCTGATCTACTTCTCGGCTGAAGTGAAGAAGGACATCCTCACGCGCATTCATGCGATGTTGAAGCCGGGCGGTTATCTGTTCCTCGGCGCTTCTGAAGCACTCAATGGCCTGCCTAACCACTACCAGATGGTGCAGTGCAGCCCAGGGATCATCTACAAGGCGAAGTAATAGTTGCAGGGTTGAATAAAACGGGAGGCCACTGGCCTCCCGTTTTTATTGCGGGCAGTTTTTATTTCGACCCTACAAGGTTCTGGCCTGAACCGCAGGCGTAGGCGGCAGACATTGGCTGTGGGTATCCGGCTCAAGGTAGGGCAGCAGAATCGGCGCCATGCCTTTGAGTACCTGCACCGGCAGCGCTGAGGTGAAACGGAAGCTTTCTGCGGCGCGGCCAGGGACGAAAGCGGTAAGGGTGCCGTAGTGGCGTGGGCCGAGGTAGAAGACAAAGGTTGCGGTGCGGTTCATCGCCCGCGAGCTGAGTACCCGGCCACCGGCGCCGACGGTTTCGATGCGGTTATCGCCGGTGCCGGTTTTGCCGCCGACCTTGAGCGGTTGGCCGTCGGCCTGGGTAAAGCTGCCCAGCAAGCGCCGTGCGGTGCCGGCCTCAACCACATCGGCGAGGGCACTGCGCAGCGCCGCTGCGACTTCCGAGGCCATCACCCGCTTGCCCTCGGTATGTTCGCGTACCACCAGGGTGTCATAGGGCGTATCGGCGGCAAAGTGCAGACTGTCGATGCGTGCGGTGGGTTGCCGAATACCGTCGTTCTGGATAATTCCGACCAGCTCGGCCAGCGCAGCCGGGCGATCACCGGAGCTGCCGATGGCTGTGGCCAGCGACGGCACCAAGTGAGCGAAGGGATAGCCGAGGTTCTGCCAGCGCCGGTGAATGTCGAGGAAGGCCTCCACCTCCAACATGATGCGGATACGACTGTCGCGGGCGCTCTTGTGGCGGCTGCGGAACAGCCAGCCGTAGACTTCCTGGCGTTCGTCCTGGCTGGCGGCAACCGCATTGCTGAAGGTGGCTTGTGGTTGTTCGATCAGGTAGCCCAGCAGCCATAACTCAAGCGGGTGGACGCGGGCGATATAGCCTTGGTCAGGCAAGTTGTAAGCCCCCGGGCCGTAATTTTTATACAGTTCGCTTATGCGTTTATCGCTGAGTTTTTCCTGGGGCAAGTATTTGTGCAGGAAGGCGGCGAAGCTGGCTTCGTCAGCATGTGGCATCAGGTAGCGGTGCACGGCGGCGAGGCGCACTGAGGTGTGGCGCAGGCCATTGAGAAAGGTGTCCAGGCGCTGTTGCTCGGGCTGGCCCTGGTATTTGCGCCAGAAGCGCAGCAGGAAGGTGGTGCCCTCACGGTCGGCGAAGTCTTGCAGATAGGCCTGGCGGCGCGGGTCCTTGTCGTCCTTGAGTAGCTCGGCGCTGTTGTTCGGGCCCTGGTAGGTGCTGTAGCGCACCAGGTCGCGCATCAGGCGGATAAACGGCAGATTCAGCGACTCGCGCAAGGCTTCACGCATGCTGGCGATGCGCTGGTTGTCTTCGCGGCGGAAGTTGCTAAAGGTGTGGATGCCACCGCCCGTGAAGAAGCGCTCGCCTGGGCTGGCAGAATATTTGCGTTCCAGCGCGGCATCCAGCATGGCCGACAGGCTGGCGTTGGGCGTGCTTTGCAGGTAATCGACGGCCCAGCGGGTCAGGTTGTCTTCGGCGTTGACTGCGCGCAATTCGCTGGGGCTCTGCCCTGCGTGCCGTTGGTGCAGCTCGGCGATGATTTCCAGGTAAGTGGCCAGCACTCTGAGCTTGGCGGTGGAGCCCAGCTCCAGCTTGCTGCCTTCGTTGATATCGAATGGCTGGTCGGTACTGTCGGTCTGCACCCGCACCACGCTGCCGTTACTGGTGCGCTCGAACAGGGTGAAGCTGTAGCGCACGTCGGCGGTTTTTTCCGGCGACAGCAGGCGCTCGCCAAACAGGCCGATCTTGCCGGCAAATTCCGGGTCGGCCAATTGCTGCAGGTAGTGGCTGGCGGCTTGCTGCAGCTCGTTGTTCAGCGTGCTGGTGGCGCTCAGGTCGAGGCGATCCAGGTCATACAGCGGCATATTGAGCATGGCTGACAGGCGCGCCCGCGAGACGCTGATGCCCTTGTTGTTGTCCACCGGCTGCAGGTTGGGCTCCAGTGCCCAGTCACGGTAGGTGAGTGGTTGCTGCAGGGCGGCATCGCGCAGCGCTGTATCGATCAGGCCGCCACCCGCGAGCAAACGGATATGGCTATCGGTCAGTTCGGCCAGGTCATTGCGGCCCTGGGCCAGGTAATAGGACGGACGGCGTTGGGCAATCATCAGGGCCAGCACTTGGCGCAGTGCCAGGCCGCGCTCGGCCAGGCTGGCATCCGGCGAGCGCGCCGGGTCGAGCAGCAGATTGACCCGGGCGAAGTCCGCGCCGAACCAGATGCGCAGACCATCGGCCAGGCCATGCACCTCGCCATGCCCGGGGGCGGCGGAGAGCGGCACGCTGTTGAGGTAGTCGCGCACGATATTTTCCCGCGCGGCCAGTGTCTGCGGGCCGCTCTGGTAGGCGCGCACACTGGCGGAGAGCATCTGCCGCAGTTTCTCCGTACCCGATAACGTCAGGCCGTCCGGTGAGTGGCGGTATTTCTCCAGCTGGGTGGCCAGGGTGCTGCCGCCTGCAGACTGGTCTTGCATATCCAGCAGCTTGCCGACCTGGGAAATGGCCGCCATCACAAAGCGTGGCCAGTCCACTGCCGGGTTGGCCAGGGGGTGTTCAGGATCAAGCAACTTGCGGTTTTCGATAAACAGCAGGCTGCCGGCCACCAGCGGCGGGATGGCGTTAAAGCTTGGGTAGCGCTGTTGTGGGTAGCGGAACTCATAGAAGGGCGTACCGCTGCAGTCACTGATGCGCAGGCCGCTTTGGATCTTCTCCGGGTAGGGTACAAACAGGCCGCGCTGGGCATAGTCGAGCAGGGCGGGAGAGAACTGCGCCTGTTGCTGCACGGTAAAGCCACGTTGATCGAGGCGTTCCAGCATCAAGGGCAGGTAGGTGTAGCCCTGGCGTTTATCGAAGGGGCCTTCCTTGGGGTAGATGATCGACGGGCTGGGCCCCGGCTTGACCCGGTAACTGAGGGTTTGCGCGTAGCGGCTGAGTTCCTGAGCCTGAAAGCGTGAGGTGCGTACTTCCTCGACAAGCCAAAAGCCGGCGGCGATGCACAGCAGTAGAAAGAGCAGCCAGAAGGTGACCTTCAGTTTACTGGTGCGCTTGCGCCGGCTGGGTTGTTCGCCGGCTGGCAGGGTGGTGATGTCGAGTTGCCAAGGTGCGCCCATATTCATTTAGCCTGATGTACTCATCCATAGGTTTGACAGGTTGCTGAATAACATCAGCGGGCTTGAACACTGAGGTCCTCTCAGCTGGCCACTGTCTGCAGTTTAGCCGCTGGTACATGGGGCAGGCAGGGATGGGCTTGGCAGACAGAGGATTTTTTGCTGATTTTTACGCGCTGGCGCGCTGATTAAGTGATCAGCGGCAACACAGATATGCGCTAACTGGCGCAGGATTGCCCCTGGCACTGCGTGTGTAGGCAGATTGCTAGAATTTAGCCATGACGGAACAGGCGACGAGTGAGCTATGCAACGCGACCATCGGGAGCAACTCAACCTCAGCTGGCAGGCTAATGCCGATGCCTGGACGGCGGCGGTGCGCGAGAAGCGCATCGAAAGCCGCCGGCTGGTGACTGATGCCGCCATCGTTCAAGCGATTCTCGCCTTGGCGCCCAAGCGTGTGCTTGATCTGGGCTGTGGCGAGGGCTGGTTGTGCCGTGGGCTGGTCGAGCATGGCATTGAGGCGGTCGGTGTGGATGCCTCTGCGCCGCTGATTGCTGTGGCGCAGCAGGCGGCTACAGGTACTTCGCAGTACCGCGTCTGCGGTTATGCCGAGCTGGAAAGCCAGGCCGCGCAGCTGGGGCGTTTCGATACGCTGGTGGGCAATTTCGCCCTGTTGGAAGAGCCCCTGGCGCCAACCTTGAATGCCCTGCATGGCTTGCTGGCAGAAGATGGTCGGCTGCTGATTCAGACCCTGCACCCCTGGCGCGCCTGCAATGACGCGGGTTATCGCGATGGTTGGCGGGTGGAAACCTTTGCCGGCTTCGGTGAGGGCTTTGCCCAGCCGATGCCCTGGTTCTTCCGCACGCTGGAGTCCTGGCTGGGCCTGTTCAGCGAAACCGGCTGGCGCCTGCAGTGGTTGCAGGAGCCGTTGCACCCGGAGAGCGAGCAGCCGGTGTCGCTGTTGATGCTGCTGAGTTCCGAGCGCAACTGATCCGGCCTGATAAAGCCTTCAGTCGACGATAAACAGCCGTGCCCCGCTGGTGGTGGATGAGCGATGGGCCTCGGCCTGATCGGCGACCTGATAGCTCATGCCGGCCGTCATCACAAAGCGCCGACCATCTTCCAGCTCGGTGTGCAGTTCGCCTTCCAGGCACAGCAGGATGTGGCCCTTCTGGCACCAGTGATCGGCCAGGTAGCCGGCGCTGTACTCGACCATGCGTACGCGGATACTGCCAAACACCTGGGTGCGCCAGTAGGCCATGCCGGTTTCGCCGGCATGTTCGCTACGTTCGACCTGGCTCCAGTCGGTGATGCCAAAGGGAATATCGCTGATGTTCATGGGCTCATCCTTTAATCGGGTCAATCAGTTGCGGCGCTGACGGTCTTCGGCATAGCGGCGCAGTACCCACTGGCCGGCCGGATGGGCGTGCAGTTCATCGAGAAAGGCCTGGGTCTTGGCATCATGTCCAGCGATACCGGCCCACGGCGTGCCGGCGGGGGTGAACAACGGGGCGAACAGCGCGGCGGCGCTGATATCGGCCAGGGTCAGTTGCTCACCGACCAGATAGCGTGATGGATCGCCGTGGATGCGCGATTCGATCAACGCCAAGCCTTCGAGCAATTCGGCCTGGGATTTCGCCACGCGCGGCGGGGTCACGCCATACAGGCGCTGCACACCGTTGATCAGCACCGGCTTCATCAGGTCGCGCAGGCCCAGCAGCGGGCGATAGACCTTGAGCATGGCGTGCATCACCGAGTCCCACTGCTTGATCTGGCCATACAGCCAACGGCGCACGTGCACGCCCAGGCGGTCGAACTGTTCTTCCAGCTCCAGTACTTCGGCGCGTTGCGCGGCATCGGCTGGGAGTAGCGGCTTGTCCGGATAGCGCTGTTCCAGATAGAGGGCGATCTGCGTCGAGTCGCCGATTACCTGCTCGCCATCCTTGAGAATTGGCAGGGTGACGATGTCCGCCAGGCGCTTGCTCTTTAGCCGATGCAGGCCGGGAAAGAGGTTGTCGACCTGAAAGTCGAGGCCCTTGTGGTCCAGGTGCCAGCGGGTTTTTTCGCAGTAGTGGGAAATCGGAAACTGATAAAGCGTGCGCATGGTCGGCCCTCGGCAATGGTGCGCCGAGTGTACGGGCTGTTGCGCCGACTACCCAGTCGCAACCGGCAGTCCAGGCTTTCGTTGGGGGAGGGTACGTACACCCAGGCCATTGCTGACCTGGGCGTGCGGTTTACGGTGTACGTTGCAGCTCGGTCTTACCGGTGGCACTGGCCAGCAGATGTTCCGGCAAGTCGAGCAGGTCGTCATCGAAGGTTTCCAGCGGCGGCGGGCGCCGCTCGAAGCGCGAGCCGAGCACCAGCAGGCAGGGGGTCAGCAGCAGGGTAAGTACGGTGGCGAAGCTCAGGCCGCCGGCAATCGCGCTGGACAGCTGGGTCCACCATTGGGTTGACGGCGCGCCAAAGCCCAGGCTTGGGGTGAGCAGGTCGACGTTGACTCCGATCACCATCGGCACCAGGCCGAGTACCGTGGTCACGGCGGTCAGCAGTACCGGGCGCAGACGCAGGCTGCCGGTTTCCAGCGCTGCTTCGCGCGGCTCCAAACCCTGGCGGCGCAGCTGGTTGTAGGTGTCGATCAGAATGATGTTGTTGTTCACCACGATGCCCGCCAGGGCGATCAGGCCCATGCCGACCATGACGATGCCGAACGACTGGCCGTTGACCAGCAAACCCATCAGCACCCCGGCGGTGGACAGCACGATGGCCGAGAGCACCAGCAGCGCCTGATAGATGCTGTTGAACTGGGTCACCAGGATGATAAACATCAGGAAGATCGCCACCGCAAAGGCGGTGCCGAGGAAGGTCGCCGCTTCACGCTGGTCGGCATCTTCGCCGGCGAACTTCACCTGCACATCGCTGGACACCTCGCCCATGGCCTCACGCAGGGCTTGCAGGCGTTCGTCCAGGCGTGCGCCTTCGGCAATGTCGGCCTGCAGGGTGATGGTGCGATTGCCGTCGACCCGGCGCAGGGTGCCGACCTTGGGCGCCTGTTGCAGGGAGACGAAGTTGCTTAGCGGAATCTGCCCGGCCGGGGTTTTCAGGGTCAGGCGGCCGAGTTGGTCGAGGGAGCGCCAGTTGGCTGGCAAACGCACGCGGATATCCACTTCATCGGTGGCGTCTTCCGGGCGATAGGTGGCCAGCTTCAGACCATTGGTGACCATCTGCACCGCATTGCCCACGCTCAGCACGTCCGCACCGAAACGCGCGGCCGATTCGCGGTCGACCTTGACCCGCCATTCGATGCCCGGCAGGGCGCGGTCATCTTCGATGTCCTTGAAACCGCCCAGGCGCTGCATGTTGGCGCGTACCTGTTCGACCCATTGATCGGCCTTGGCCGGGTCCAGCGAGCTGATCTGCAGCTTCACTGGCTTGCCGCTGCTCGGGCCTTCTTCCTGTTTGCGGAATTCCAGGACGATGCCGGGGATGTCGGCGGTACGTGTGCTCATGTCCGCGAGAATCTTGCCGGCCGAGCGCCGCTCGTGCCATTCGACGAACTGGAACTGCAGGGTGCCGATTACATCTGCCCCGAGCTGGCCGCCTGGTTGCGCCAGAGAGCGGGCGTACAGCGCCTTGACCTCGCTCATGCCGAGCAGGCGTTTTTCTACTTTCTGCAGCAGCGTGTCCTTTTCCTGTACCGACAGATCACCACGAGCACGTAGCCAGATCTGTGCACTTTCCGGCTCGGTTTCGGGGAAGAATTCCACGCCATGGTTGAAGCGGCCGTAGGCGGTGTAGATCAGTGCAATGACCGCGAGCATGCCGAGCAGGGTCAGCCCGGGGCGCTTCAGCAGCGTACCAAGCAGGCGGCGATAACCGACGGCGCCACGGCCAGGCTGGGTGGCTTGCGGCAGCGGTTGGCCACCAGTGACTGCGCCGAGTACCGGCAGAAATACCAGGGCCATGGCCAGGGAAGCCAGCAGGCAGACGATCACCGTGGCTGGCAGGTATTTCATAAACTGGCCGACCACCCCGGGCCAGAACAGCAACGGCAGAAACACCACCAAGGTGGTGGCGGTGGAAGCGATCACCGGCCAGGCCATTCGCGTGGCGGCGTTGGCCCAGGCCTGGCGTGGCGTCTGCCCCTGATGCAGGTAGCGGTCGGCCAGCTCGGAGACCACGATGGCGCCGTCCACCAGCATGCCGGCCACCAGAATCAGGCTGAACAGCACGACGATATTCAGGGTGAAGCCGAGCATCCAGATCAGCAGGATGCCGGTGAGAAAGGCCCCTGGAATGGTCAGTCCGACTAAGAGAGCCGAGCGCATGCCCATGCTCGCCACCACCAGAATCAGCACCAGCACGATGGCGGTCATGACGTTGTTGAGCAGGTCGCTGAGCATGCTCTGCACCTGCTGCGACTGGTCCATGATGTAGCTGACCTTGAGGCCTTCGGGCAGCAGCGGCTGGGCTTTGACCATCAGCGCCTTGACCTGCTCGATGGTGTCGATGATGTTCGCGCCGCTGCGCTTTGACACCTCCAGCACCACCGCCGGCTGGCCATTGATTCGCGCAAAGCCGGTGGGGTCTTTGAAGGTGCGGTGAATGGTGGCGACATCGCCGAAGGTCACTACGCTGTTGCCCACTACCTTGATCGGCATGGACAGCACGTCTTCGAGGTTTTCGATCACTCCGGGCACTTTCATGCTCATGCGCCCGGCACCGGTGTCCAGGCTACCGGCGGCGACCAGGCGGTTGTTGCGGCTGACCAGGTTGAACAACTCGTTGTAATCGATGCCGTAGCTGTCGAGCACCTGCGGGTCGACGACGATTTCCAGCAGGTCTTCGCGGTCGCCGCCGATTTCCACCGAGAGCACCTCGGCGATGCCTTCGACGTTTTCTTTCAGGCGTCGGGCGATGTACACCAACTCGGTTTCGGCAATCGGCCCGGACAGGCCAATCGACAGCACTGGAAACAGCGCCACGTTGACTTCATTGACCGTCGGCTCCTCGGCCTCTTCCGGCAGCTTGCTGCGGGCGGTATCGACCTTCTCGCGCACATCGGCAAGGGCCAGCTTGGCATTGAAGCCGGCGTCGAACTCCAGGGTTACCGAGGCATGACCTTCGCTGGCCATGGAACGCATTTCCTTGACCCCTTCGAGGCTGCGCAGCTCCTGCTCCAGGGGACGTACCAGCAGGCGTTCGGCGTCTTCCGGGCTGATCCCCTCAAGGCTCACCGAGACATAGATGATTGGAATGCTGACGTCCGGGTTGGCTTCCTTGGGGATGGCGAAATACGCCGTCAGGCCGCCAAGCATCAGAAACAGCAGCAACAACAGGCTGGTGCGACTACGGTCCAGCGCCGCAGCGATCAGGCTATGCATATCAGCTGCCCCCTTTGGCCAGCTGGCTGATCACCTGCTGACCCGGCTCGACAAATCCCTGGCCGAGGGTAATCAAGGCCACCTTGTGCGGCAGGCCGCTGACCCAGGCGCCCTGGTTGTCGACGCTGATCAACTGCACCGGGGTGAATTGCACCGTTTGCTCGTCATCGACCCACTTGACGCCATGCCGGCCGGCTTTATCCAGGCTGAGCAGGGCGGGCGACAGGCGATGGGCCAGGGCTTCGCCGGTTTGCACATGCAAGGTCGCGCTGGCACCCGCCAGGCGCAGGGCCTGCGGGTTATCGACCTTGACTTCAATGCGGAAGCTGCGTGAGCCGGGGTCGGCGGCGGCGGCGATAAAATGCAGCTCACCCTGTAATTCACGGCCGTCGAGTAGTTCGACCTTAACCGGCTGCCCCAGCTTGAGCTGGGTGACTTCCTGCTGAGCGATCTGCGCGCTGACCTTGAGCTGGCTGATGTCCACCAGGGTCAGCAGGCTCTGCCCCGGCTGGACGAAATCGCCCAGCTCGACCATGCGCTGGTCATACACCCCGGCAAACGGCGCGCTGATTTGTGTGTTGCTTAGCTGAATACGCGCCAGGTCAAGCTCGGCGCGGGCCTTGGCCAGCTCGCTTTGCAGGCGAATCAGCTCGTTGCTGGAAACCAGGTTGCGTTCACGTAGGCGTTCGGCGGCGCTGGCATCGGCGGCGCGCTGGCGGACATCGGCTTCACCCTTGGCCACCTGGGCTGGGCGGTTGTCCGTGGACAGGCTGAGCAGCAGTTGGCCTTGCTTGACCGGGTTGCCCTTGTCCTGATCCAGACGAATCACCGTGCCGCTGATCTGCGAACGCAATTCGACTCGGCGCCAGGCTTCGATCTGCCCCTGCACCACATGCTGGCGCTGCATCGGGCTGGCTTCCAGCCACTGCACTTCAACCTTGGTCAGGCCCTTTTCCTCTGCAGGCGCATCGGCTGAGGCGGTTTCCTGAGCCTTGAACAGCGAGCCGCTGATCAGCCAGAGCACGAGCAACAGACTGATGGCGATGGCGATCAACCAGGGGCGTTTGGACAGCTGAGTGAACATGGCAGGTTACTCGTGACTATGTGGTTGAGCGGGCGCTTGAGCAAGCAGTTCGGCCGCCTGGGTACGCAGGCCGGCAATGATGAAATCGGTGACGCGGGCAAAGTAATCATCCAGGGCAATCGGCTCGGCCCAGTGGGCAAAGCCACCGGAGGCGATACGCGCCATCACCCCGTTGACGCAGGCTTCGACGCCCCACAACAGGTTCTGGCAGTCGGCCTGGCTCAGTGCCTGGTTGTTCAAGGCAACGCCGAGCATGTCGCTGAAGAACAGCTGGAATTCGCGCTCCATATCGAGGAACTGCTGGCGATACGGGGTTTCCAGGCGCTCCTGAAACTCCGGACGGTCACAGTGCAGGCACAGCTGCGCCTGGATCGGGTTGGCCAGCATCTGCTCGAAGGCGCGGTGGATCACCCGGCGCATGGCGTCCTGCGCGGGGCTGGCGGCATGCAGTTTGCGCAGTTCCAAGAGGTTTTCGCGGCTGAGGTCGAGCACCAGGCGCGCATACAGCGCTTCCTTGCTGGGGAAGTGCTTGTACACCGTGCCTTTGCCGATACCGGCGGCAATCGCCACTTCGGCAATGGTCACGCGGTCCCAGGGCTGCTCGGCAAACAGCTGACGGGCGGCGGCGAGGATGGCGTTCTCGCGTTGTTCGAAGAGTTGATCTTGGTAGCGCATGGAGGTTTATCAGTGGTTGTGACCGGTGGTCATGCTATGACTGTTGGTCACGGCTGGGCAAGCCTGCAGTTGTAACAGGCTTTGCCGTGGTTTGATGCGAGAGGGCTATTCGGGGGCGGCGGGGGTGTTGAACTGCTGCCAGATTTGTGCGTAACGGCCGTTGTCCTTGAGTTCACGCAGGCCCTGGTCGAACAGTTGCTGCAGGCGTTCACTCTCGGGCAACTGGCGGGAGAAGATCAGGTGGTAATCCCAGGCCTCATAGGTTTGTGTGGTGGTCAGGCGTGCCCGCTCCTTGGCGCTGAGCTGATTGAGCACATGGCTGCCCGAGCCTTTGACGATGTCCACCGCATCAATGCGCCCGGCGGCCAGTTTGCGCAGGTTGATCAGCTCATCTCCGCTGGCTTCGTACTGCACCCAGCCGCGCTGTTCGGCTTGTTCCAGCACCGGCATCTTCGCCGAACCCAGTGGAATGCCGATGCGCAGGCCATTGAGCTGCTCGGCTCCGGCTAGGCTACCGTCCCAGGCGATGGGTTTGTCGCGGCGGTAGAACAGCACCACTTCATCGCGATACACCACCGCGGAAAACAGACAGTCGGCCTCGCGTTCCGGCGTACGGCCCCAGATCGCCGAGGCTTGCCAGCGACCCTGCTTGACCTCCGTGTAGGCGCGCTTCCACGGGAAGAAGCCGTATTCCACGCTGACGCCCTGGGTGGCAAAGGCTTCGTTGAGCAACTGCGGCACCACGCCATAGTGCGGCAGCGTCTCACCGATAAAGGGCGGCCATTCGCCGATGGCGATGCGGATCTGTTCCTGACTCTGTGCGGGCTGGCAGAAGCCGACACAAACCAGCAGGGCGGTGAGCAAACGGCGCATGCAGTGCTCGATATTCAGGCGGCGGGTTATGCAAGCTTAGCCGCGTGCCACGCTGACGCCTTCCAGATTGGCGAAGGAGGTGTCCTTGGCGGTCAGCAGAAAATCGCGCATAAACGGCGCATCGAGCATATCGGTGCGGATGCCGGCATACAGGGTGGCGAACAGGCCCTTGTCGCCCAGGCGCTTGGCGGTCACGTAACCGCGCGAGCTGTATTCATGCAGCGCCCAGTTGGGCAGGCCGCACACGCCACGGCCGCTGGCCACCAGCTGCATCATCATCACCGTCAGCTCGGAGGTGCGCACCTGGGCCGGCTCAACATCCGCTGGTTCGAGAAAGCGGGTGAAGATATCCAGGCGGTCGCGGTCCACTGGGTAGGTGATCAGGGTTTCTGTGGCCAGGTCCTGCGGTTTGATGCACGGCTTGCTCGCCAGCGGATGCTGGTTGGCCACGGCCAGCATGGCTTCGTAGGTAAACAGCGGCACATAGGTGATACCGGCCAGCTCCAGTGGATCGCTGGTTACCACCAGGTCGAGATCGCCACGGGCCAGGGCCGGCAACGGAGCGAAGGAGAAACCCGAGGCCAGGTCCAACTCGACTTCCGGCCAGGCATCGCGGAACTGATCGATGGTCGGCATCAGCCACTGGAAGCAGCTGTGGCATTCGATGGCCATATGCAGGCGTCCGGCAGTGCCGCCAGCCAGGCGCGCCAGATCGCGTTCGGCACCGCGCAACAGCGGCAATACCGTGTCGGACAGTTGTAACAAGCGCAGCCCGGCGCTGGTAAAACGCACCGGCTTGGTTTTGCGCACAAACAGCTGCATGCCCAGGCGCTCTTCCAGCTCTTTGAACTGATGCGACAGTGCTGATTGAGTCAGGTGCAGGCGCTCGGCGGCGTCCACCAGGCTTTCGCTTTCGCGCAGGGCATGCAGGGTTTTCAGGTGGCGCAATTCGAGCATGGCGGGCCTCGGCGGGAGGGTAGGGTGGATGACGCTGTTTTCATCCACCATTGGCAAACACGGGCGGTGGTGGATGGATAAAGCGTCATCCACCCTACATGAATAAAACTATAGATCAAGGCGAATAGATTGAGTTTGTCTCACTTAGACAGGATGCCGAGAATAGCCAGCATCTTATTGATCTGCTGGAGCGTTCTGACATGGCCTTGTCCCATTCCCTTGGTTTTCCGCGTATCGGTCGCGACCGTGAACTGAAAAAAGCCCTGGAGGCCTACTGGAAAGGCGAGCTGGACGAAGCCGGCCTGCAAGCGGTGGGTCGCGAGCTGCGCGCCGCCCACTGGCAGCTGCAGAAGGACGCCGGCATCGACCTGCTGCCGGTCGGCGACTTTGCTTGGTACGACCAGGTGCTGACCCACTCGCTGAGCTTCGGCGTGATCCCCGAACGTTTCCGCCCGGCAGACGGTAAGCCGACCCTGGATACCTTGTTCGGCATGGCGCGCGGTGCCGTTGCAAACAAGAGCAGCCAGAGCGCCTGCTGCGGTGCGCACGCGCAAGAGATGACCAAATGGTTCGATACCAACTACCACTACCTGGTCCCCGAATTCAGCGCCGATCAGCAGTTCCAGCTGAGCTGGGAGCAACTGTTTGATGAAGTAGAAGAAGCGCGCGCCCTGGGCCATCGCGTCAAACCGGTGCTGATTGGCCCGCTGACCTATTTGTGGCTGGGCAAGGCCAAGGGTAGCGAGTTCGATCGTCTCGACCTGCTGGAGCGGTTGTTGCCGGTCTATGGCGAGATCCTGCAGCGCTTGGCCGCCCAGGGTGTGGAGTGGGTGCAGATCGATGAGCCGATTCTGGTGCTGGACCTGCCGCAAGCCTGGAAGAATGCCTTCGAGCGTGCCTATAACCTGCTGCAGCGCGAGCCCGGCAAGAAGCTGATCGCCACCTATTTCGCTGGCCTGGAAGACAACCTCGGCCTGGCCGCCAGCCTGCCGGTGGATGGCCTGCATATCGACCTGGTGCGCGCCCCCGAGCAGTTCCCGAGCATTCTCGACCGCCTGCCGGCCTACAAGGTGCTGTCGCTGGGTGTGGTCAACGGCCGCAACGTCTGGCGCACTGATCTGCAGCCGGTTCTGCAGATTCTGCAGCAGGCTCAGGAGCGCTTGGGTGAGCGCCTGTGGGTGGCGCCGAGCTGCTCGCTGCTGCACAGCCCGGTCGATCTGAACCGGGAAGACCAGCTGGATGCCGAGCTGAAAAGCTGGCTGGCGTTTGCCGTGCAGAAGTGCGAGGAAGTCGCGCTGCTGACCACCGCCCTGAATGACCCGCAGAACGCCCAGGTGCAGGCCGCACTGGCAGCAAGCCAAACCGTGCAGGCCAGCCGCGCGCAATCACCGCGCATCCACAAACCGGCCGTGCAGGCACGTCTGGCCGCGATTACTGCCGCCGATAGCCAACGCCAATCGCCATTTGCCACACGTATCGAGCAGCAGCGCGCGCGTCTGCAGTTGCCGGCGTTCCCTACGACCACCATTGGCTCGTTCCCGCAGACAGCTTCGATCCGTCTGGCACGCCAGGCGTTCAAGGCCGGCAAACTGTCGGCGAGTGATTACACCGAGGCCATGCACAGCGAGATTCGCCACGCCGTCGAGGTGCAGGAAAACCTCGGCCTGGATGTGCTGGTGCACGGTGAGGCCGAGCGCAACGACATGGTCGAGTACTTTGCCGAGCAGCTTGATGGCTATGCCTTTACCCGTTTCGGCTGGGTGCAGAGCTACGGCTCGCGCTGCGTCAAGCCGGCGCTGATCTATGGCGACCTGAGCCGGCCAAAAGCCATGACCGTGGCCTGGATCGGCTACGCGCAAACCCTCACCCGCAAAGTGATGAAGGGCATGCTGACCGGCCCGGTGACCATGCTGATGTGGTCTTTCCTGCGTGACGATATTTCCCGCGAACAGCAGGCGCGGCAGTTGGCCCTGGCGATTCGTGACGAGGTGGTGGACCTGGAAACGGCCGGCATCAAGATCATCCAGATCGACGAAGCCGCCTTCCGTGAAGGTTTGCCGCTGCGTCAGGCGCAGTGGCAGGGGTACCTGAACTGGGCCACCGAAGCCTTCCGCCTGTGCGCCTCGGGCGTGCGCGATGCAACGCAGATCCACACCCATATGTGCTACAGCGAGTTTAACGATGTGATTGAGTCCATCGCCGCCATGGATGCCGACGTGATCACCATCGAGACCTCACGCTCGGACATGGAGCTGCTGGAAGCATTCGAACGCTTCGACTACCCCAACGATATTGGCCCCGGCGTCTATGACATCCACTCGCCACGGGTGCCGGACAGCAGTGAGATGGTCAAATTGCTGCGCAAGGCCGCCCAGCGTATTCCCGCCGAACGCCTGTGGGTCAACCCGGACTGCGGCCTGAAAACCCGCGCCTGGCCCGAGACTGAGGCGGCGTTGATCAATATGGTGTCTGCCGCACGGCAGTTGCGCACCGAGCTGGCCTGATAGCGTTCTGTCGCGGCTAAAGCCCCTCCCACGGTTCTGATCAGCTGTGGCAAGGGCTTTAGTTGGCGCTTCTTGTCGTTATAGGAAGACCGCTCGTCTCCCTTCATCAAACTGTCACGCTTGTGTGGCAGCGCGCTCGTACAAACATCACCACACTCGCGTCTTAATGGGGTGCTGCGTTCTGCTGTCCCGGGTCTGGGTGATGTTATGCGTGGGTTGATTCTTCTCGCTGCACTGTTGTGCGGCCTGCCGGTTTTTGCGGCGCAGCGTTGTGATATTCAGGTGCCGACGCATACGGCGGATGTGGGTGAGGTACGTCTGGCGTACCAGAGCATTGGCCGCGACAGCGATCCGGCCCTGCTGCTGGTGATGGGCTTGGGCGGACAGCTGATCCACTGGCCGGATGAAGTGGTGGCGCGCCTGTGTCAGCAGGGCTTTCGGGTAATTCGCTTTGATAACCGCGATGTCGGCCTGAGCACTTGGGCCGGCACGGCGCCGGCAATCAATCTGACCTACGAAGCGCTGCGTTATCGGCTCGGCCTGTCGGTGGCTGCGCCCTATGGCCTGCGTGATATGGCGCAGGACGCCCTGGGCCTGCTGGATGCCCTGGCGGTGGATCAGGTGCATGTGCTGGGCGCGAGCATGGGCGGGATGATTGCCCAGCATATGGCCGACCTTGCACCTGAGCGGGTGCAGAGCCTGACCTTGATCATGACCAGCTCCGGTGCTCAGGGGTTGCCGGCGCCAAGCAGCGCGCTGCTGAGTCTGCTGGCCAAACGTGAAGCGCCCAACCGCGCGATAGCCCTGGAGCAGCAGGCCGACCTGCTGGCCGCGTTGGGCAGCCCGACGGTCAGCGATGACCGGCAGTTACTGCTGCAACAGGCGCAGATTGCCTACGACCGGGCGTTCAACCCGGAAGGCGTGCAACGGCAGTTGTTGGCGATTCTGGCGGAACCGAGCAGGGTCGAGCTGCTCAACCGTCTGCGCGTGCCAACCCTGGTGGTGCATGGCACGGCCGATCCGCTGCTGCCGGTGATGCACGGCGTGCATGTGGCGGCGCATATCAAAAACAGCGAATTGAGACTGATCCCCGGCCTGGCCCACCGCTTTCAGGAAGCGTTCAAAGAGCCCTTGCTGGCGGCGGTGTTGCCGCACCTGCAGGCCCATCGGGGCGATGGGCAGTGGGCGAGGCTGTAAGGCTGTCGACTCTTAAAATCTGTTTTTAACGCTGCAGGGCCGACGCGCAGCAGATCGCAAATAGATTTTTAGCGGGTGCCGAGAAAATCACGCTTACCGATGGCCACGCCGTTATGTCGCAGGATGGCGTAGGCGGTGGTGAGGTGGAAATAGAAGTTCGGCAGCACGTGATCAAGCAGGAAGGCTTGGCCCTGGAAATGGGTTTCCTTGTCGCGGCGCTTGAGGGTGACGGTGCGTGCTTCGCTGCCGTCGATCTGCGCGGCGCTCAGGCCTTGCAGAAAGCTTAAGGTCTTGGCGATACGCGCTTGCAGTTCGGCGAAGCTGGTTTCGTCGTCGGCATGGCTCGGTGCTTCTACTTCAGCCAGCAGCGCAGCGCCAGCTTTGGCGCCGTCGCAGGCGATCTGCACCTGGCGGCTCAGGGGGAACATATCGGGGGCCAGGCGCGCATTGAGAAATACGCTCTGCTCGATCTTCTTCTCTTCGGCGTGGGCTGCGGCGATGCCGAGGATGGTCGACAGGTTGTTCAACTGACGGGTGAAGACCGGGATGGATGCTTGGTACATGGACAGGGACATGGGTATCTCCAGAAGCGCCGAACCGGATTGCCCAGGCGCGATTGTGTAGAAGGACAGTGCGCCGCCGCAGGCAGCGGCCTGAGGCAGCAAGCTTAGAACTTGTTTCGGATCTCGCGAGCTAGAGCCCTGCAAGGCAAAAACAGGCGAGAAAGCGGAGTGTACTTTTGTACATGAGCATTTCGAGCCTGTTTTTAACGCAGCAGGGCCGACGCGCAGCAGATCCGAAGCAGGTTCTTAGCCGATGGTGATCGGCGGCAACTTAGTCAGCTCAACGGTCTGTGCTTTGCGCGGGGCGAGGATTTCCGCTTCGCCGTCCACTACCAGCTCATCGTTCTGGTTGAACACACGGGTGGCCACGCGTACGCGGAATTTCGGCAGCTTCTCGAGGATTTCCAGGCGCACGGTGAGGGTGTCGCCGAGTTTGACCGGTGCGGTAAAGCGCATGCTCTGGCCGATATAGATGGTGCCCGGGCCAGGCAGCTCACAGGCCACGGCGGCGCTGATCAGTGCACCGCTGAACATGCCGTGAGCGATACGCTCCTTGAACATGGTGGTAGCGGCGTAATCAGCATCCAGGTGCACCGGGTTGTGGTCGCCGGAGACTTCGGCAAACAGCTGGATATCGCGTTCGCTGACGGTTTTGCTGTAGCTGGCGGTCTGGCCGACTTCAAGAACGTCGTAGGGCGTGTTGCTGCTCTGGGTCATGGATGGCTCTCTTGACTCTGTAGGTGGCGCTGGCGCGGTTGGCTGAGGGCCTGTTGCAACCAGTCGATGATGTAGGCGGTCACTTCGTCGCGGTTGCTTTCGTTGAGCAACTCGTGACGGGCGTCCGGATAGATTTTTATCTGCACATGCGGGTTGCCGGAGGCTTGCAGGGCATTGCCCAGGTCTTGCTGACGATGGCCGTCGCTGACTGGGTCACAGGCGCCGCCAATCACCAGTAACGGCAGGCTGTTGTCGATCTGCGCCAGGCTGTGCAGTGGGGTGATCTGTTGCAGGCCGCCGAGCAGGTCGACCCACAGCTGGTTGCTGCAGCGGAAACCGCACAGCGGGTCGTTGACGTACTTGTCGACTTCCAGCGGGTCGCGGCTCAGCCAGTCGAAGGCCGTGCGATTGGGTTTGAAGGCCTTGTTGAACGAACCGAATGAGGCGAATTCGAGCAGGGCGCTGTAAGCCTGCGGGCCTTGCCGCCAGCGCTCGAAACGCGCCAGCAACTGGCCGACGCGGTACAGCGCCACGGGCTGGTAGTTGGAGCCGGAGAGAATCGCGCCCTGCAGGCTGCAGCTGTGCTGCATCAGGTAGGCCTGGCCGATGTAGCTGCCCATGCTGTGGCCGAGCAGGAAAATCGGCGTTTGCGGGTGGCTCTGGCGCATATGGTGGTTGAGGTTGGCCAGGTCATTAACCACCAGTTCCCAACCTTTGTTGTCGGCATAGTGGCCGAGCAGGCCGTGTTCGGCGGTTTTGCCATGCCCGCGCTGGTCATGTGCATAGACCTCGAAGCCTTGCGCCACCAGCGCTTCAGCCAGGCGTGCATAGCGCCCGCTGTGTTCGGCCATGCCGTGGGCGACCATCAGCAACGCTTTCGGCGGCTGTTCGGCATACCAGCGGTTGACAAAGAGGGGCGCTGCATCGGTGCTGTTGAGCCAGAACGCTTGGTGGAGCATGGCGAATCCCTTAAGCCTGCAGAAGCTGCGCATTGTGCACTCCGCGCGGCGCGGCGCAAAGTCCGTGCGGGTTTAAGGGTTATGGCTGCGCAGTATCCGCATATATTCACCGCTGCCAAACAGATCGCGCAGACCCTGCTCGAAGATTTCGCTCCAATCCGGTTCGCCAGCTTTGGCGGGCACAAAACCGACCAGTAGCGGGATACGCTCCAGCACATTGCCGTGCCAGCTGAGCTTGCCGCGCAGTTGCTCATCGTTGGCGATTAGGTGGTTACCGACGATGCGTTCGAGCAGCACCATGTCGAAGCGTCGGGCATTGAGTTTGCGCAGGTTGCTGATGTCGTCCACGGCGTCTTCAAGCGTCAGCCCGGCATCGAGAATATGCTGCGGGTAGCCGTAACCGCGCACGATGCCCAGGGTTTTGCCGCGCAGTTCCTGCAGCTGGTTGAACTGCAGCGGATAGCCGTTGCGGATAAACAACCCCAGCTCGCTGTAGAACAGCGGGCGCGAGGGCTGCAGGCCTTCCTCTTTGATCTCCTTGGGCCATAGCGCCAGCGCGCCCTGATAGTTGCCGTTGCCCAACTCCACGCGTACTCGCGCCCAGGGCAGAAAGTCGATCTGTACCGGATAGCCGCGCACGGCAAAGGCGCGGCGGGTCAGGGCGACGATGCTGCCGCCATCTGGCAGGTGTTCGGAGCTATAGGGCGGGTATTCCAGGGTGGCCATGCGCAGTTGTGGTTCGGCCTGCGCCAATTGCGCGAAGAGAAACAGCAATGTTGCAACGAATAGAACGATAGGCATGGGGAGCCGTCAGCGTAGGGTGCAGATTGGTTATAGGCGGCGCGGCAGGATAGTTCCACACGGAGCGGCAAGATTCAGTACGTCAATGACGCTGCCCGGCTATTTGCCTGTTTGGCGTTAGCTGTTAACTTCCAGCCAACTCCGCAGCGCGGATTAGGATCATCTCAGGGCAAGAGGATAAAAATAATGCAGCCTGATTTCTGGAGCGACAAACGCCCGGCCGGCGTCCCCAATGACATCGACCTGGGGGCTTACAAGTCGGTGATCGAGGTGTTCGAGCGCTCGTGCAAGAAGTTCGCTGACCGGCCCGCTTTCAGCAACCTGGGCGTGACCCTAACCTATGCCGAGCTTGATCGGCTCTCGGCGGCCTTTGCCGCTTACCTGCAAAAACACACTGACCTGCAGCCAGGCGAGCGCATCGCCGTGCAGATGCCTAACGTGTTGCAGTACCCGATTGCCGTGTTCGGCGCCATGCGCGCCGGGCTGATTGTGGTCAACACCAACCCGCTGTACACCGCCCGCGAAATGCGCCACCAGTTCAAGGATGCCGGCGTACGCGCGCTGGTGTACCTGAACATGTTTGGCAAGCTGGTGCAGGACGTGCTGCCGGATACCGAGATCGACTACCTGATAGAAGCCAAGATGGGCGACCTGCTGCCGAGCCTCAAGGGCTGGCTGGTCAACACCGTGGTGAAGAAGGTCAAGAAGATGGTCCCCGACTACCACCTGCCGCAGGCGGTGTCGTTCAAGGATGTGCTCAAGCAGGGTCATGGCCACGCGCTGAAACCGGTCAAGGTCGGCCAGGAAGACATCGCCGTGCTGCAATACACCGGCGGCACTACGGGCGTGGCCAAGGGCGCGATGCTCACCCACGGCAACCTGGTGGCCAATATGCTGCAGGTCGATGCCTGCCTGTCGCAGCTGGGCAGCGATGGCACCCCGCTGATGAAGCAGGGTCAGGAAATCATGATTGCGCCGCTGCCGCTCTACCATATCTATGCGTTTACCGCGAACTGCATGTGCATGATGGTCAACGGCAACCACAACGTGCTGATCACCAACCCGCGTGACATTCCGGGCTTCGTCAAGGAGCTGGGCAAGTGGCAGTTCTCCGCGTTGCTGGGGCTCAACACGTTGTTTGTCGCGCTGATGGATAACCCCGAGTTCAAGAACCTGGATTTCTCTCACTTCAAACTGACTAACTCAGGCGGTACTGCACTGGTCAAAGCCACTGCAGAGCGTTGGCAGGCGATGACCGGTTGCCCCGTGACCGAAGGCTATGGCCTGACCGAAACCTCACCGGTGGCCAGCACCAATCCCTATGGCGATAAAGTGCGTCTGGGTACGGTGGGCATTCCGGTGCCGGGCACGGCGTTCAAAGTCATTGATGATGATGGCGTTGAACAAGCACTGGGCGAGCGCGGCGAGCTGTGCATCAAGGGCCCGCAAGTGATGAAGGGCTACTGGAACCGCGAAGAAGCCACCGCCGAGGTGCTGGATGCCGAGGGTTGGTTCAAGAGCGGTGATGTGGCGGTGATCGACCCGGATGGTTTCGTGCGCATCGTCGACCGCAAGAAGGACATGATCATCGTCTCCGGTTTCAACGTGTACCCCAACGAGATTGAAGACGTGGTTATGGCCCACCCGAAAGTCGCCAGCTGCGCGGCCATCGGTGTGCCGGACGAGAAGTCCGGGGAAGTGGTCAAGCTATTCGTCGTGGCCCGCGACAGCAGCCTCAGCGCCGATGAGCTAAAGGCCTACTGCAAGGAAAACTTTACCGGCTACAAGGTGCCCAAGCAGATCGTCTTCCGTGATTCGCTGCCGATGACCCCAGTCGGCAAGATTCTGCGTCGCGAGCTGCGCGATATCGCCTGATCTATTGAAGGCAGTGACTGTTTCAGCGCATGCCGCAGGCCAACTGTGGCTGCGCTGAAATCTCTGCAAGTCCTACGCAACGCCTATAGCTCGCCACTTTCAGCGAAATCATAAAGATGACCAGGTTGTATGTGTTGGTCACTTTTGTGACTGCCGCGGCGCTTATTGGTGCTAGTCGCTGTTTGGCAAAGCTGCTACTCTCGGGCGGCTTTTTTGTGATCCGCTATCCATAGTGGCCAGCCTCTTGAGGCCGTCGCTGTGCGACGACAAAAATTGCTCCCGGCAATTTTTTTGCCGTTCAAGTCGCAGAAAACACGCAAATCTACAATAAACAACCGTCTATGCGCGGTGAAGATCAAGCTGTTGCTGAGGAGTGGGCTTCCATGACCGAAAACTTTTGGAAGGATAAGTATCCCGTTGGGATTGCTGCCGAAATCAATCCTGACCAGTACCCGAACATCCAGGCGGTACTGAAAGAGTCCTGCCAACGCTTCGCCGACAAGCCAGCTTTCAGCAATATGGGTAAAACCATTACCTATGGTGAGCTGTACGAGTTGTCCGGCATCTTTGCCGCCTACCTACAGCAGCACACCGACCTGCAGCCCGGCGATCGTATCGCCGTGCAACTGCCCAACGTGCTGCAGTACCCGGTTGTAGTCTTCGGTGCCCTGCGCGCCGGTCTGGTGGTGGTCAACACCAACCCGCTGTACACCGCGCGCGAACTGGAGCACCAATTCAACGATTCTGGTGCCAAGGCCCTGGTCAGCCTGGCCAACATGGCCCATTTGGTTGAGCAAGTACTGCCGAAAACCGGGATCAAGACGGTCATCATCACCGAAGTCGGTGACATGCTCTCACCGCTTAAGCGCCTGCTGGTCAACAGCGTGGTCAAGCACGTGAAGAAGATGGTGCCGGCCTACAACCTGCCGCAAGCCGTCAAGTTCACTGCAGCCATGGCCAAGGGCCGTGGTCAGGCGTCCAAGGACGCCGCGCCGAACAATGGCGAAATCGCTGTACTGCAATACACCGGCGGCACCACCGGCGTGGCCAAGGGTGCGATGCTGACCCATCGCAACCTGATCGCCAACATGCTCCAGGTCAAGGCGCTGATGGGCTCGGAAATGAGTGAAGGCAGCGAAGTGCTGATCGCGCCGTTGCCGCTGTACCACATCTACGCCTTCACCTTCCATTGCATGGCCATGATGCTGATTGGTGGGCACAACGTGCTGATCACCAACCCGCGTGATCTGCCCGCGATGACCAAGGACCTGGCCAAGTACAAGTTCACCGGGTTTGTCGGCCTCAACACCCTGTTCGTTGCCCTGTGCAACAACGAGGACTTCCGCAAGCTGGACTTCTCCACCCTGAAGGCCACTTTCTCCGGCGGTATGGCGCTGCAACTGGCGACCGCCGAGCGCTGGAAGCAGGTGACCGGGTGCTCAATCTGCGAAGGCTTCGGCATGACCGAGACCAGCCCGGTGGCCTCGGTTAACCCGTTCAGCAATATCCAGATCGGCACCATCGGTATTCCGGTCCCCTCGACAGTGTGCAAAGTGATCGACGATGAAGGCGTCGAGCAGCCGCTGGGTTCGATTGGCGAGCTGTGCGTCAAAGGTCCGCAGGTGATGAAGGGCTACTGGCAGCGCCAGGAAGCCACCGAGGAAATCCTTGACGCCGAAGGCTGGTTGAAGACCGGCGACATCGCGGTGATCCAGGAAGACGGTTACATGCGCATCGTCGACCGCAAGAAGGACATGATTCTGGTGTCCGGCTTCAACGTCTACCCGAACGAACTGGAAGACGTGCTCGCCACCCTGCCGGGCGTGCTGCAGTGCGCAGCCATCGGCGTGCCGGACGAGAAGTCGGGCGAAGCGATCAAGATCTTCGTGGTGGTCAAACCGGGTGAAACCCTGACCAAAGAGCAGGTCATGGAGCACATGCGCGCCAACGTCACCGGCTACAAGGTGCCGAAAGCCGTGGAATTCCGCGACGTACTGCCAACCACCAACGTCGGCAAAATCCTGCGCCGCGAACTGCGTGACGAAGAGCTTAAGAAACTGGGTAAGAAGTAAACGCCCGGTTAAACAAAACCCCGCCTAGGCGGGGTTTTTTGTGCTTGTTTGAAAGCCGCTCGGTTAGCCGGTGCGCCAGGTGATTTCCTCTACCCCATCGGCGCTGATGCGCATCCAGCGGTCGGCCTGCTCGTCACTTTCTTCTTCCTGCCAGCCGCCGGGGGCGCAGCGCACTTCGACATTCAGTGCGGCGAAGGCGGCCTGGGCGCAGGCCAGGTCGTCAGCCCAGGGGGTGGTATCGCTTTCCAGGAACAGGCTGTGCCACTTGCCGACAGCCTTGGGCAACCAGGTGACAGGTACTTCACCGGCCATGCATTTGTAGGTCTGGCCTTTTTGCTGCCAAGGTGTGCAGCTGCCCAGCGCGCTGCTGAGCCACTCACCGATAGCGATGTGGTCGGCGTCTTTCAGGTAAATCTCGATATCCGGTTGGCGCATGGTCATAGTCTCTCGATCCAGTCGTAGCGGATGGCAACAGTCACGTCGCAGGGTTCGGCAATCACCGCCGCGCGCTTTTCGGCGCTGGCGCGCCAGCCGTGTGGGGTCATGGCCAGCAGGTCGGCGCGGGCCTCGCTGCTTTGCAGGTGCAGATTAAAGGTCAGGGTTTCGCTGTGGGCCAGGCGCATGCCGTCGGGGATCAGCTCCAGGTGCTTCTGATCATCGTAGTCGCGCACTTCGTCATACAGCTTCTGCCGCAGTTCCATCAGATGTTCGCGGGTCGGGCCCATGCGCAGCAGGCCGCCACCGGGGGCGAGCAGGCGTTTGGCCTCTTGCCAGTCGAGCGGGCTGAAGACGCTGGCCAGCAGTTGGCAGCTGGCATCACTCAGTGGCACGCGGGCCATGCTTGCCACCAGCCAGTTGAGCTGGGGCGCACGCTTGCAGCCGCGTTTGATCGCTTCGCGGGAGATGTCCAGGGCGTAGCCGTCGGCTTGTGGCAGGGCGTCGGCGATCTGCGTGGTGTAGTAACCCTCGCCGCATCCGATATCCAGCCAGCGCGCGGGCTTATAACCGGCGGCCAGTTCGGCCAGGCGCTTGGCCAGCGGCGCGTAATGACCGCCGTCGAGAAAGCGCCGCCGCGCCTCGACCATGGCGGCGTTGTCGCCGGGGTCGCGGCTGTTCTTGTGCTGCACCGGCAGCAGGTTCAGGTAACCCTGGCGCGCGCGGTCAAAGCGGTGGTTGGCCGGACAGGCCACGCCGTTGTCGAGCGTTTGCAGCGCCGCTTGGCAGATGGGGCAGATCAGCATGCGAGCAGATTGACCAAGGTTTGATAGTAAATCTCGGTCAGCACATCCAGATCACTGGCCAGTACGCGTTCGTCGACCTGGTGGATGGTGGCGTTGACCGGGCCGAGTTCGACCACCTGGGTGCCGAGGGTGGCGATAAAGCGCCCGTCGGAGGTGCCGCCGCTGGTCGACGGGCGGGTGTCGCGGCCGGTGACTGCCTTGATGCTGGCCGCTACGGCGTCGAGCAGTGCGCCCGGTTCGGTGAGAAATGGTAGGCCGGAAAGCGCCCAATCCAGGTGATAGTCCAGGCCGTGTTTGGCAAGGATTGCCTCGACGCGCTGCTGCAGGCCTTCAACCGTCGATTCGGTGGAGAAGCGGAAGTTGAACACCGCCGTCAGCTCGCCAGGGATCACGTTGGTCGCGCCGGTGCCGGCATTCAGGTTGGAAATCTGGAAGCTGGTCGGCGGGAAGAACGCGTTGCCGTCGTCCCAATGCTCGGCAGCCAGTTCGGCCAGGGCCGGCGCGGCCAGGTGAATCGGGTTACGGGCCAGGTGCGGGTAGGCCACGTGGCCTTGCTTGCCGCGTACGCTGAGGGTGCAGCCAAGCGAGCCACGGCGGCCGTTCTTCACCACGTCGCCAACCAGGGTGGTGCTCGATGGCTCGCCAACGATGCACCAGTCCAGGCGCTCGTTGCGTGCGCGCAGGCGCTCGACCACGGCCTTGGTGCCGTTGTGCGCCGGGCCTTCTTCGTCGCTGGTGATCAGGAAGGCGATACGGCCTTTGTGATCCGGGTATTCGGCAACAAAGCGTTCAACGGCGATGATCATCGACGCCAGGCTGCCTTTCATGTCCGCCGCGCCACGGCCGCAGAGCATGCCGTCTTCGTCGATCAGGGCATTGAATGGCTGATGCTGCCAGTTCTGTACCGGGCCGGTGGGCACCACGTCGGTGTGTCCGGCAAAGCACAGTACGGGGCCGTCGTCCTTGCCGTGGCTGGCCCAGAAGTTGTCCACTTCCTCGATCCGCATCGGCTCGATGGTGAAACCGCAGGCGGCAAGGCGGCGCGTCATCTGTTCCTGGCAGCCTTCATCAAGCGGCGTGACGGATGGGCGACGAATCAGCTCGCAGGCAAGCTCCAGCGTCGGGGAGAGGGGCATGGCGTTGGCGGTCATTGCGGCTCCAAGGCGGCATCAAGCGGAAAGGCCGCCATCTTAAAGCAAAACGGCGGCCATTGGCCGCCGTCTGGCATTCAAGCTCGCTTGTACTCAGCTGGCCGCGGCGGTTTCCTGCGGGCTTGCCTGAGGCGCTGGCAACGATGACAGCAGGGCCATGATCAGCGCCGCCAGGTAGGGCAACGATTGCACCAGGAGCATGGCCACCCAGAACTTCACGTCGGCGCTGGGCAAGCCCTGGACGATGCTGATGCCGATGGCTGAACCCCACAGCAGCAGCATGATAAAGACTTCTTCACGGGCCTCGGCCAGAGCCACCATGATGCCATGGTTGCTGGCCATCTTCGGTGTGCGGAAGAACGGGATGGTCTTGGTGAACGTGCCGTAGAGCACCGCTTTGGCAATGGTGTGCGACAGCGCCAGGCCGGCGATGGCTGCCTGGAACGAGCGCACCAGGTCAACACCCATGGCCTTGCGGTACAGGAACAGGATCTTACCGAGCTTGAAGAAGAACAGCGCCAGTGGCGGGATGGCGAAGATCATCAGCGGCGGGTCGACCCGCTGCGGCACGATGATCATCGCCGCCGACCAGAGCAGCGCACCGACGGTGAAGAAGATATTCAGGCCGTCGGCGATCCATGGCAGCCAGCCGGCGACAAAGTGGTAGCGCTGGCCGGTTTTCAGTTCGGAGCTCTTGCCGAGGAACAGGCTGCGGGCGTGGCCCTTCATGATCTGAATGGCGCCGTAGGCCCAGCGGAAGCGCTGCTTCTTATAGTCGATAAAGGTGTCCGGCATCAGCCCCTGACCAAAGCTCTGGTTGGCATAGGCGGCGGAGTAGCCTTTCTCGAACACGCGCAGGCCCAACTCGGCGTCTTCACAGATGGTCCAGTCGGCCCACTTCAGTTCGTCCATCACCGTGCGGCGGATCATGGTCATGGTGCCGTGCTGGATGATCGCATTGCGGTCGTTGCGGGTGACCATACCGATATGGAAGAAGCCTTTGTATTCGGCGTAGCAGAGCTTCTTGAAGATATTTTCGTTACCGTCGCGGTAATCCTGCGGCGACTGCACCACGGCGATCTGCGGGTCACTGAAGTGCGGCACCATGTACTTGAGCCAGTTCTTGTCGACGCAGTAATCGGCGTCGATCACCGCCACCACTTCGGCATCCGGTGCGGTGTGCGGCAGGATGTAGTTCAGCGCGCCGCCCTTGAAGCCGGCAATCGGTGCGACGTGGAAGAAACGAAAGCGCGGGCCCAGCACTTTGCAATAGGCCTCTACCGGCTCCCATACGGCCGGGTCTTTGGTGTTGTTGTCGATGATGATGACTTCGTAATCCGGGTAATCCAGTGCGGCCAGAGCGTCGAGGGTCTGTTTGACCATCTCCGGCGGCTCGTTGTAGCAGGGCACGTGGACCGACACCTTGGGCCGGTAGGCGCTGTCGGCTAGCACCGGCTGGAACGGTCGGCGGCGCGCGCGGGTCCAGGCGGTTTCGGCCAGCTCATGGGCTTCGGTGAGCAGCACGATAAACACGCCGAAGGCACCGATACCCAGCAGCAGGCCGACCAGGGTGCTGAACCAGGTGCTGTATTGCTGGCTGTAGTCGTAGCCGATCCACACCAGGGCCGAGCCGCCGGCGAAGGCGACGATGGTCAGGAAGGTGCGTCCGCGCTGGCGCAGGGCGCTGCCGTCGATCAGCATCAGCGCCAGGCTGAGCAGGGCCAGCACCACCGAGGCGATGGCCAGCAAGCGCCACTGCGGAATCGCTACCACCGGCCCTTCGAAGGCGAACTTGGCCTGGCGATCAAGGTTGTATACGCCCCAGTAGGCGCCTACCGAGCCTTCGTCGCTGGCCTTCCACGGCTGGTCGAAGGCTTCGATAACGAAGTAGTTGTAACCCTTGGCGTTCAGCGCATTGACCAACGTGCGCAGGTAGATCGCCTGGTCCGCCTGGGAGGCATCGGCGCCGCCGCGCATGCGGCCGTTGCTCGGCCAGCCAACCTCGGAGAGCAGCAGGGGTTTTTTCGGGAAGAGCTTTTTCAGGTCTTTGGCGCGTTCGAGGACGAAGTCGGTGGCGTCTTCCATCGGCACGAACTCCCAGTAGGGCAGTACGTGGGCGGCGACCAGGTCGGTGTGCTCGGCCAGTTCCGGGTATTCCTGCCAGATGTGCCACTGCTCGGAGGTGGTCACCGGCACCTTGACCGCCGCGCGCACGCGGTCGATATAGGCAATCAGGCCCTCTGCGGTAACCTCTTTGCGAAACAGGGCTTCGTTGCCGACCACCACGCGCACCACGCTGCGGGAGTTATTGGCAATTTCGATGGCTTTGGTGATTTCCCGTTCGTTGCGTTCCAGGTCCGGGCTGATCCAGATACCCAGGGTCACGCGCAGGCCGAACTCTTCGGCCAGCAGGGGAATGTTGCCCAGCGGGCCGTCTACTGAGTAAGTGCGGATGTTGTCGGTCTGGGTACTCAGCAATTCCAGGTCGGCACGCATCTGCTCATCGCTGGGGTAGCTGCCCTGCTGCGGATTCTGCCCGGCGCGGAAGGGCGAGAAGGAATAGCCGGAAATCTGTTCGGGCCAGTCAGGCGCGGTGATTGGGCGGTTGTACAGCGCCCAGATACCAGTAAACAGGGCGGCAATCGCCAGGAACATGACCAGGTTCAGTCCAAACTTACGCGAAGGCATAGTGTGCAGGTCCAGCGAAGGGGCAATAAAAAGCGACGGACGTCGGGTGGCGCATGCTACGCCGCAGCCATTGGGCTGTATAGCGGTGCGCAGCGGCATACTGATAGAACGCTGAAGGGGGTTGATGGTTCATATGATGGCCATATGCTACGGCTGTTCATCGGTTCAGGCGGTCTAGACCAAGACAGTGCTTGGGTGCACCCCGTCGGCTACCTATAATGCGCGCCGGTTGTGGCTTGCGAGAGAGAAGAATGCCTGTGGATGAACAACGCTTTGCCGGGATCGCCCGTCTGTATGGCCGCCAGGGCGCCGAACGGCTGGCGGCTGCGCATGTGGCGGTGGTCGGGATTGGCGGTGTGGGCTCCTGGGCGGCGGAAGCGTTGGCGCGTTCTGGAGTGGGCGAAATCTCGCTGTTTGATCTGGATGATGTCTGCGTCAGCAACACTAACCGCCAGCTGCATGCCCTCGACAGCACGGTTGGTCAGCCCAAGGTCGAGGTGATGGCGGCGCGTATTCGCGGTATCAATCCAGCTTGCGTGGTGCATGCGGTGGCGGATTTTGTGACCCGCGAGACCATGGCTGAGTACATCACCGAGCACCTGGATGCGGTGATCGATTGCATCGACAGCGTCAACGCCAAAGCGGCGCTGATTTCCTGGTGCAAGCGGCGCAAGATCCAGGTGATTACCACCGGCGGCGCGGGCGGGCAGATCGATCCGACGCAGATCCAGGTCGGCGACCTGAACAAGACCTGGAATGATCCGCTGGCCTCCAAGGTGCGTTCCACCCTGCGCCGCGACTACGGTTTCTCGCGCACGCCAGGGCGCAACTACAGCGTGCCGTGCGTCTACTCCAGCGAGCAGCTGCGCTATCCCAAGCCTGATGGCACGGTGTGTCAGTACAAGGCTTTTGTCGGCGAGGGGGTCAAACTCGACTGCGCCGGCGGTTTTGGCGCCGTAATGATGGTGACCGCCACCTTCGGCATGGTGGCTGCTGCGCGTATCGTCGATAAATTAGTCGCTGGTACGCGGCGACCGGCGCAGCGACCGCGCTCGCCTGATGCATAGCCGCGCGTGTTGACTAATCTGTAAAAACGACCGGTTAAGGTCGCTGTTCAGCAGGGATATGCTGTTTTTCGTTTTATTGAGGTGTGCTGTGTTGTCCCTGCTGCGTCATGTGTTATGTCATTTCCCGCGATCTGCGCTGCTGTTTGCAGCGCTTTCCGCTTGCCTGAGTGCCCATGCCAACCCGCTTGTGCGGATTGGTACCGGCGACTGGGTGCCCTATGTCGACCAGCACCGCGAGGATGGTGGCGCCCTGTCGCGGCTGGTGCGCGATATCTTCACGGCAGCCGGTTATCAGGTTGAATTCGTCTACTACCCCTGGGACCGTAACCTGCTGATGCTCGAGCAGGGTGGCCTGGATGCGGTAATGCCGTACATCTGCAACAGTGCCCGTCAGCGCGTCAGTACCTGCAGCGATGCGGTAGTGAAGGGCGAAGTGGTGCTGTTCCAGCGTAAGGACCGAGTACTTGACTGGCAGCATGTGGAAGACCTCAAGGCGTTTAGCATCGCCACCACCCTGGGCTACTCCTATGGTCCGCAGTTCGATGCGGCGGTGCAGGGCGGGCAGTTGCAGGTGCAGCAAAGCGGCAAGGAAGACACCGGCTTTCGCCTGCTGGAGCTGGGGCGCGTGGATTTTCATCCGCAGGACCGGGCGGTGGGCTACGCCATGCTGCGGCGTATATTTGCCCCCGAAGCGCGGGCTGCAATCACCCATCACCCACGGCTGTTGAACGCTGAGCCGCTGCACCTGCTGTTTCGCAAAGGCGATGCCCAGGTCGATCAGCTGCGTAAGGTATTCAATGCCGGTTTGCGCCGTCTGGCGCAGAGCGGTGAGCTGGAGCGTCTGCAGCAGGCCTTGTACTCCGGCAATGCCGATCAGTGGCGCGCTGCGCCCTGATCGTCGGCATTCAGCAATTGCTGCATTCGCGTCAGCACGGCCTGCAGGCCATTGCTGCGTGAGGGCGACAGGTGGCGGGCCAGGCCGAGCTGGGTAAACCAGTCCGGCAGATCCAGCTGCGTCAGTTCGCTCTGTGCCAGGCCATTGACCCGTGCCAGCAGCAGCGCAAGCAGACCCCGCAATAATCGAGCATCGCTGCTGGCGCGAAACTGCCAGTGCGCGCCGTCGGGCTCGGCCAGCAGCCACACCTGACTCTCACAGCCTTGCACCCGGTTGGCTTCACAGCGTTCTGCGTCGTTGAGCGGGGCAAGCTGGTCGCCCCACTGTATCAGCAGGCGTGCGCGCTGTTCCCAACCGGGGCAGGCGCTAAAGGCTTGCAGCGCCGTCTGGGCGCTGGCGGGCAGGCTCACTGCAACAGCTCCAGGGCCTGATCCAGGGCGCTGAAGAAACGCTGCAGATCGCTGCCATCGTTATACAGCCCCAGGGATACGCGAATCGCCCCGCTCAGGCCAAGGCCCTGCAGCAGCGGCATGGCGCAGTGATGGCCGGCGCGCACGGCAATCCCTTGCTCGGTCAGCAGGTGAGCGAGGTCGGCGTTGTGCACGCCGTCGACCACAAAGCTGGCCAAGGCGACAGTCGGTGTGCCGAGCAGGCTCAGGCCTTGGCGCTGCTGCAGCCCAGTGATCAGCTGGCTATGCAGGGCAGCTTCATGGGCGCTGACGGCATTGGCGTCGAGGTTGCTCAGGTAATCCAGACTGGCGCCTAAGGCGATCACTGAGGCAATTGGCGGCGTACCGGCCTCAAAGCCCAGTGGCGCAGGGCGAAAGCTGGCGTTGTAGTAGTCGGTGTGCAGCAGCATCTCGCCGCCAAACTGCCAATGCGCCAGCTGTTCCAGGGCCTGCGGGCGGCCATAAAGCAGGCCGACACCGTCCGGGCCATAGAGCTTGTGACTGGAGCAGATATAGAAATCGCAGCCCAGTGCTTGCACGTCCTGACGGCCATGTACCACGCCTTGGGTGCCATCGATTACAGTCAGCGCGCCTTGCGCTTGTGCCAGGGCCAGCAATGGCTGCAGCGGCTGCCAGCAGCCGAGCACATTCGATAGCTGGCTGACCGCCAACAAACGGGTGCGCGAGCCGATCAGCTGCGCAGCTTGGGCTAGATCGATCAGGCCCTGGGCATCCAGCGGCAGCACCACCAGCTTGAGCTGTCGACGCAGCGCCAGTTGCTGCCAGGGCAACAGGTTGGCGTGGTGTTCCAGTGCGCTGATAACGATCTCATCGCCTGGCTGAAATTGCTGTTCCAGGCCATAAGCCAGCAGGTTGAACGCCTCGGTGGCGCTACGGGTAAAGATGATCTGCTGTGCGTCGGCTGCGTTGAGCCAGCGTGCAGCCTTTTCCCGCGTGGCTTCAAAGGCACGGGTGGCGCGTTCGCCCGGCAGATGTTGGGCGCGATGCACATTGGCTGCGCCGCCGGCGTAGTAGCCGAGCAGGGCATCGAGCATGGCCTGGGGTTTTTGCGCGGTGGCGGCGCTGTCCAGATAGGTCTGGCCTTCGGCCGCAAGGGCCGAGATGCCGGGGAAGTCGGTGCGCCAGGGGGATGTCTGCGACATGGAAGCCTCAAGGCTGCAGGGTGTTCTGAGCATTGTGGGAGGGGCTTTAGCCGCGACTATTTTCAGTCGCGGCTAAAGCCCCTCCCACAGGCGTTGCGCGCAATCAGTTATGGGCGTGCAGGGCTTCGTTCAACTCAATGGCCGACTTGTGGGTCTTGCACTCCACGGCGCCGGTTTGCGAGTTACGACGGAATAGCAGGTCCGGCTGGCCGGCCAGGTCGCGGGCCTTGAGCACCTTGACCAATTTGTTATCGGCATCGAGCAGCGCCACCTTGGTGCCGGCAGTGATGTACAGGCCGGACTCCACCGTATTGCGGTCGCCCAACGGAATGCCGATGCCGGCGTTGGCGCCGATCAGGCAGCCTTCGCCAACCGAAATGACGATATTGCCGCCACCGGACAGGGTACCCATGGTCGAGCAGCCGCCGCCCAGGTCCGAGCCCTTGCCGACGAATACGCCCGCAGACACGCGGCCTTCGATCATGCCGGGGCCTGCGGTGCCGGCGTTGAAGTTGACGAAGCCTTCGTGCATCACGGTGGTGCCTTCGCCCACGTAGGCGCCCAGGCGGATACGCGCGCTGTCAGCGATACGCACGCCAGCCGGCACTACGTAGTCGGTCATTTTCGGGAACTTGTCCACCGAGAAGACTTCCAGCAGGTCGCCTTTCAGGCGCGCTTCCAGCTGACGCTCAGCCAGTTCGCCGAGGTCGACTGCGCCCTGGCTGGTCCAGGCCACGTTCGGCAGCAGTGGGAAGATACCGGTGAGGTTCAGGCCGTGTGGCTTGACCAGACGGTGCGACAGCAGGTGCAGCTTGAGGTAGGCCTCAGGCGTGCTGGTCAGCGCGGCGTCTTCGGCGAGCAGGGTGACCACCAGCGGCTTCTGGCTTTCGGCCAGGCGGGTTAGCAGGGCGGATTGCCCAGCATCGACATTTTTCAGCGCTTCGGCCAGATCGCCGGCCTGGCTGTTGTTGATGGCGATGGCCTGGTTGCCGCCCTGGTAGGCGAGTTTTTCCACGACCTTGGCGACCAGCTCGCTGCTTGGGTTGAGCAACGGTTGGGCGTAGAAGACTTCCAGCCAGGAGCCCTGACGGTTTTGGGTGCCAACGCCGAAAGCCAGGCTGAAGAGGGTTGTGCTCATGCTGTTTTCCTTACCGCAAATTCGTGTGGGCCGACGGGTTCAAACCAGTTCGGCGGCATAACGGTCGGCTTTGAAGCCAACCAGGGTCTTGTTGCCGAGATCCAGCACCGGGCGTTTGATCATCGACGGTTGGGCGAGCATCAGTTCGATCGCCTTGTGCTGATCGAGGTCGCTTTTCTGCGCCTCGTCCAGCTTGCGGAAGGTGGTGCCTGCACGGTTCAGGATGGTTTCCCAGCCATGCTCGTTGCACCACTTTTCCAGGTTGCCACGGTCTATGCCGCAGGCTTTGTAATCATGAAAGGCGTAGCTTACCCCGTGCTCGTCGAGCCAGGTGCGGGCTTTTTTCATGGTGTCGCAGGCTTTTATGCCAAACAAGGTTTTGCTCATCAGAGGCTCTTCACAAAATCGCGGATACGTTCGGCTGCCGCCACGCACTCGGCCAGCGGCGCGACCAGGGCCATGCGCACACGGCCGGCGCCCGGGTTGTGGCCGTCCACTGCGCGCGACAGGTACGAGCCGGGCACCACGGTGACATGCTCGCGGGCAAACAGCTCGCGGGTAAATGTTTCATCGTCTATCGGCGTTTTCGCCCACAGGTAGAAGCCGCCATCCGGACGCTGCACATCCAGCACGCCGTCCAGAGTCGCCAGCACCGCGTCGAATTTTTCGCGGTACAGCTCGCGGTTGGCACGTACATGGGCTTCGTCGTTCCAGGCAGCCACGCTGGCCAGCTGGGTTTGTACCGGCATGGCGCAGCCGTGGTAGGTACGGTACAGCAGGAATGATTGCAGAATGTCGGCGTCGCCGGCCACGAAGCCCGAACGCAGGCCCGGCAGGTTGGAGCGTTTGGACAGGCTGTGGAATACCACGCAGCGGTTGAAATCATGGCGGCCCAGTTCGGCGCAGGCCGTTAGCAGGCCGGCCGGCGGGTGGCCTTCATCGAAATACAGCTCGCTGTAGCACTCATCCGCAGCGATCACGAAGTCGAACGTGTCGGCCAGGGCGATCAGCTTCTTCAGCGTCGGCAGCGGAATCAGCGCACCGGTCGGGTTACCCGGCGAGCAGAGAAAGAGGATCTGGCAACGCTGCCAGACCTCGTCGCTGACGGCGTCGAAGTCCGGGTTAAAGCCGTGTTCTTCCAAACACGGCAGGTAGTGCGGCTGCGCGCCGGCGAGAAAAGCCGCGCCTTCATAGATTTGGTAGAAGGGGTTGGGGCTGACTACCAGGCCCGATTCTTGAGATGGCGAGACGTTGCGTTTGACCACCGCCTGGGTAAAGGCAAACAGCGCTTCACGGGTGCCGTTGACCGGCAGCACATGGCGCGCCGGGTCGAGCACGCCGGCCGGCAGACCAAAACGGCGGTTACACCAGTTGGCGATGGCTTCACGCAGCGCCGGAATGCCCAGGGTGGTCGGATAGACCGCAAGCTGGTCGAGGTTGGCGCGCAATGCCTCGGCGACAAACTCCGGCGAACGGTGCTTTGGCTCGCCAATCGACAGGGCAATCGGGCTCTTGTCGGCGGCTACTTGCACGCTGCCCAGCAGGGCGCGGAGCTTTTCGAACGGGTAGGGCTGCAGCTGGTTTAACGCGTCGTTCATTGTTGCTTCCTGAGGTCTTCCAGCGCCTGCATCGGTAATGTCAGGCGGCTCAAGGGTAATAAGGCTAAGTGGTTTAAATAGTGATTCGACTCGGTTCGACCTGCGGGCCTGGCGCGTCGGAGAGCTGCGCGACCATGGTTTCCTGCAGGCGCGTGCACAGCTCGGGGTCGGACAGCGGCTGGTTGTGCGCATCGGTGACGAAGAACACGTCTTCCACTCGCTCGCCCAGGGTGGCGATCTTGGCGTTCTGCAGCGACAGGTCGAAGTCGAGGAAAATCCGCCCGATCCGTGCCAGCAAGCCGGGTCGATCCGGTGCGGTGACTTCGAGAATGGTCACCGGCCGATGCGCATCGTTGTGAATGCTCACCTGCGGCGCGAAGGCAAAGTGCTTGAGCTGGCGCGGTACGCGGCGCTGGATGATGTTCGGGTAATCGTCCGGGTTCTTTAGCGCATCGATCAGGCCCTGGCGAATCTCCTTGATCCGCGCCGGGTTCTCGCCAATCGAGCCGCCTTCGCCTTCGAGCACGATATAGGTGTCGAGGGTGAACTGGCTGGTGGAAGTGAGAATCCGTGCGTCATGGATGTTCAGGTTGAGCTGGGCCATGGCCGCCACGGTCACCGCGAAGAAGTCGTGCTGATCCTGGGCGTAGATGAAGATCTGCGTGCCGCCCTCGAATTCGCGCTGGGTGGTTTCCTTGATCAGCACCAACGGCTCGCTGTTGTTGGCGTGCTGCAGGATCGCTTCGCTGTGCCAGGCCACGTCGCTGGCCGTATGGCGCAGGAAGTAGTCGTCCCCCAGTTGCGACCAGAGCTGCTCGGCGTCGTCCGGGTCGGTGCCGCCGCGCACCAGGATGTCCAGGGCGGCGATCTGCGTCAGGCGAATCTGCTCTTCGCGGTCCAGCGGATTTTCCAGGCCACGGCGCAATGCACGCTTGGTCTCGGTATACAGCTGGCGCAGCAGGCTGGCGCGCCAGGAGTTCCACAGGCTGGGGTTGGTGGCGTTGATGTCGGCCACGGTCAGCACGTAGAGGTAATCCAGGCGGGTCTGGTCGCCAACCAGGCGGGCGAAATCGAAGATTACCTGCGGGTCAGACAAGTCTTTGCGCTGTGCGGTGGTGGACATCACCAGGTGGTGCTGCACCAGCCAGACGATCAGCTTGGAGTCCCAGTTCGGCAGCTGATGGCGCACGCAGAAGGCTTCCGCGTCTACCGCGCCGAGCTCCGAATGGTCGCCGCCACGGCCTTTGCCAATGTCGTGGTAAAGCCCGGCCATATAGATCAGCTCGGGCTTGGGCAGCTTGTCGATCAGCTTGCTGGCCAGGGGGAATTTTTCTGCGAGCTCAGTCCACTTGAATTTACGCAGGTGCTTGATCAGGTTCAGGGTGTGCGCATCGACCGTATAGATGTGGAACAGGTCGTGCTGCATCTGCCCGACGATATGGCCGAACTCGGGCAGGTACAGGCCGAGGATGCCGTAGCGGTTCATCCGCCGCAGGTTGCGGTGAATGCCTTGCGGGCTTTTGAATAGCTCGACAAACAGACTGGTGTTGCGGATGTCGCGGCGGAAATCATCGTCGATCAGGTGGCGGTGTTCGCGCAGCAGGCGAATGCTGTTGGCGCACACGCCTTTGATCTCCGGGTGCTGGGCCATCAGCACGAAGATTTCCATGATGGCAAACGGCGTGCGCTTGAACACATTGGGGTGCGCGACTTCGATATAGCCATCGCGCAGCAGAAAGCGACTGTTAAGCGGCGTGGCCTGGCCGATTTCGCCAGCGTTGAGGATCTGCTCCTCGAAGTGCTGGACGATCAGGTCGCTGAGCTCGGCAATCGCCATCACCACGCGGTAGTACTTCTGCATAAAACGTTCGATGGCGCGCTTGCTGTCGCTGTCTTCATAGCCGAGCAGGGCGGCAACCCGGCTCTGGTGGTCGAACAGCAGACGGTCTTCGGCGCGGCCGGCGAGCATGTGCAGGGCGTAGCGCACCTTCCAGAGGAACTCCTGGCTGGAGGCGAGCAGGGCGTATTCGCTTTCCAGCAAAAAGCCCTGGCCGACCATGGCGTGCAGGTTCAACGTGCCGAAATGCCGGCGCGCGACCCAGAGAATGGTCTGGATGTCGCGCAGGCCACCGGGCGAGCCTTTGACGTTGGGTTCCAGGTTGTATTCGGTGTCGTTGTATTTGCCGTGACGGGCGCGCTGCTCTTTGTGCTTGGCCAGGAAGAACTGCTTGCTCGGCCACATCTGCTCGGTGCTGGTAACCAACTGCATACGCTGACGCAGGCGTTCGGGGCCGGCGATGGTGCGGCTTTCCATCAGGTTGGTGATCACCGTCAGGTCGGCGCGTGCCTCTTCGGCGCACTCATCCACGCTGCGCACGCTTTGCCCGACTTCCAGGCCGATGTCCCAGAGCAGGGTAAGGAAGCGCTCGATGGGTTCGCGGAAAGTTTCGTGGTCGGCGTTGTCGAGGAGGATCAGCAGGTCGATGTCGGAGAAGGGGTGCAGCTCGCCACGGCCATAGCCGCCGACGGCGAGCAGAGCGATATCGGCGTCTTCACTCCAGGACAGGCGGTCCCAGGCTTCGCGCAGGATCTGGTCGACAAACCAGGCACGGTCCTCGACCAGACGGCGTACATCGCGGCCGCTGGTAAAACGCCCGTCGAGCACTTCACGGGCGTGGCGGATAGCCTTCTTGAATGCCGCAATAGGGCTGGCCTTGAGGGCCAGTTCCGCCTGGAACTGGCCGCGGTCGAACAGCTCGGGATCTACCTGCGGCATTGCGGCCTTCCTTCTATCTATACAGCAGACTCAGCGAGAGGCTCAGGCCGATGTGCGGGCGATGGTGTCATCACTGCGCAAGGTGAAGATCTCGTAGCCATCAGCGGTCACCAGGATGGTGTGTTCCCATTGGGCGGAGAGCTTGCGGTCCTTGGTGATCGCGGTCCAGCCGTCACCCAGGGTGCGGGTTTCCGGGCGGCCCTGGTTGATCATCGGCTCGATGGTGAAGGTCATGCCTTCCTGCAGTTCCATGCCGGTACCGGCGCGGCCGTAGTGCAGCACTTGCGGCTCTTCATGGAACACCGCGCCAATGCCGTGGCCGCAGTATTCGCGCACCACGGAGAAGCCGTTCTTCTCGGCGTGCTTCTGGATCACTTCACCGATATCGCCCAGGCGAGTGCCGGGTTTGACCAGTTCGATGCCTTTATACATGCACTCCTGGGTGATCTTGGCCAGGCGCTCGGCCCACTCAGGCACTTTGCCAACCATAAACATCTTGCTGGTATCGCCGTGGTAGCCATCCTTGATCACGGTGATGTCGATGTTGATCACGTCGCCTTCTTTCAGCGGCTTGTCATTCGGGATGCCATGGCAGACCACATGGTTGACCGAGGTGCAGATCGACTTGGGGAAGCCTTTGTAATTGAGCGGCGCGGGGATGGCCTGTTGCACGTTGACAATATAGTTATGGCAAATACGGTCGAGCGCTTCGGTGGTGACGCCGGGCTTGACGTGCTCGCCAATCATTTCCAGAACTTCGGCAGCCAGGCGACCGGCTACGCGCATTTTCTCGATTTCGTCGGGCGTTTTGATGGTGACGGTCATGTGCGGCTCTCGAACGCGAACAGAAAGGGCGTCATCTTAACAGCTACAAGCCGCCCGCCATAAGCGCTACGTGAAAACCTGCCACTGAGTCGGCTGCATATGTTGCGGTCTGCGAGTAGCTTGCCCCTGACTTTTATGATATAAAACGCGCCGCTTTACGGGCTGTGTGCCCGAAAGCTTAAACCCACACACGTATCGACACGGTTTCCTGGGTGCCTTGCGACAAGTTCGCCGGGTTGGAGATCGGGATACGTGGAGGCCTAACCCGACTTATCAAGGAACTATCATGTCCCAAGTCAACATGCGCGATATGCTGAAGGCCGGTGTGCACTTCGGCCACCAGACCCGTTACTGGAACCCGAAAATGGGCAAGTACATTTTCGGCGCGCGCAACAAGATCCACATCATCAACCTTGAAAAAACCCTGCCAATGTTCAACGAAGCACTGTCCTTCGTTGAGAAACTGGCTTCGGGCAAAAACAAGATTCTGTTCGTGGGCACCAAGCGTTCCGCTGGCAAGATCGTTGCTGAAGAAGCAGCACGTTGCGGTTCGCCGTACGTCGATCATCGCTGGTTGGGCGGCATGCTGACCAACTACAAAACCATCCGCGCCTCGATCAAGCGTCTGCGTGATCTGGAAGTTCAGTCCCAGGACGGCACTTTCACCAAGCTGACCAAGAAAGAAGCCCTGATGCGCACCCGTGATCTGGAAAAACTGGATCGCAGCCTGGGTGGTATCAAGGACATGGGCGGTCTGCCAGACGCTCTGTTCGTGATCGACGTTGACCATGAGCGCATTGCTATCACCGAAGCCAACAAGCTGGGTATCCCAGTTATCGGCATCGTCGATACCAACAGCAGCCCTGAAGGCGTTGACTACATCATCCCAGGTAACGATGACGCCATCCGCGCCATCCAGCTGTACATGGGTGCAATGGCTGACTCGGTAATCCGTGGTCGCACCAACGCTAACGGCGGCACCGACGAATTCGTCGAGCAAGCCCCGGCTGCAGAAGCTGCTGAAGGCTAAGTAAAACGCGTATAGCGTTTGCTTAGTTCGCAAAAAGGGGGCTTGGCCCCCTTTTTGCCACCTTGAAAACCATCGCCGACGTGCAGTTGCAATCGTTTCTAGTCATTGTCGGCAGTGCGTTACGAATTGAGCGCCCGTTTTTGGCGGGTGGAATGGTTAACAACCTATCCAGAGGATTTTGAAATGGCAGAAATTACTGCAGCGTTGGTTAAAGAACTGCGTGAGCGTACTGGCGAAGGCATGATGGATTGCAAGAAAGCCTTGACCAAGGCTGGCGGCGACATCGAAAAAGCCATCGACGACATGCGTGCTTCCGGCGCGATCAAAGCTGCCAAGAAAGCTGGCAACGTGGCTGCCGAAGGCGCAATCGCTGTTAAAGACGACGGCAAAGCTGCCGTTCTGCTGGAAGTGAACTCGCAGACTGACTTCCTGGCTCTGCAAGATGACTTCAAGGCCTTCGTTGCTGCCAGCGTTGAGCAAGCTTTTGCTGACAAACTGACCGATGCTGCTCCGCTGATCGAGGCGCGTGAAGCTGATCGTCTGATTCTGGTGGGTAAAGTTGGCGAAAACGTAAACATTCGTCGCTTGGTTCGCGTTGAAGGTGACGTGGTCGGTACTTACCTGCACGGTAACAAGATCGGTGTTGCTGTTGTTCTGAAAGGTGGCTCTGTTGAGCTGGCTAAAGACATCGCTATGCACGTTGCTGCCAGCAACCCTGAATTCCTGCTGCCTACGGAAGTTTCCGCTGAAGCCATTGAGCGCGAGAAAGCCGTGTTCATCAGCCTCAACGAAGACAAGATCAAAGGCAAGCCGGCCGAAATCGTCGAGAAGATGGTTGCTGGTCGTATCCAGAAGTTCCTTGCTGAAGCCAGCCTGGTTGAGCAAGCCTTCGTTAAGGATCCGGAAATCAAGGTCGGTGCTCTGGCCAAGAAAGCCGGTGCTGAAATCGTTTCCTTCACCTACTTCAAGGTTGGTGAAGGCATCGAGAAGCCGGTCGATAACTTCGCTGAAGAAGTTGCTGCCCAACTGGCTGCCAGCAAGCAGTAAGACGGCTAATCAGCTGTCGCCCCAAAGAGGCTGCCCGCTAACGCGCGCGGCCTCTTTGTCAAATTGAGGGCACAGCTAAGCTGTGGAGTGGTTGGGGCGTTGGCACCAATGACTCAGGGCGCTGTCGAAGCGCTCGATAAAAGCGAACCGAAGGTTTGCACAGAATTCAAACGCCGCAGGAGAGACTCGCAATGGCTCAGCAGATGAGTGGTCGTCAACCGCGCTACAAGCGCATTCTGCTCAAACTTAGCGGCGAGGCCCTGATGGGGTCGGAAGATTTCGGCATCGATCCCAAGGTGCTTGACCGCATGGCGCTGGAAGTCGGCCAGCTGGTCGGTATCGGCGTGCAGGTCGGTTTGGTGATCGGTGGTGGCAACCTGTTCCGTGGCGCGGCGCTGAGTGCGGCTGGCATGGATCGGGTAACCGGCGACCATATGGGCATGCTGGCTACCGTGATGAACGCCTTGGCCATGCGCGACGCGCTGGAACGCTCGAATATCCCGGCAATCGTCATGTCGGCCATCTCCATGGTTGGGGTGACCGATCACTACGACCGGCGCAAGGCGCTGCGTCATCTGAAAACCGGTGAGGTGGTGATTTTCGCCGCTGGCACTGGCAATCCGTTCTTCACCACTGACTCGGCCGCTTGCCTGCGCGCCATCGAAATCGATGCCGACGTGGTGCTCAAGGCGACCAAGGTGGATGGTGTGTACACTGCCGATCCATTCAAAGACCCGCATGCCGAGAAGTTTGAGCGTCTGACCTACGATGAGGTGCTCGACCGCAAGCTGGGCGTAATGGACCTGACGGCCATCTGTCTGTGCCGCGACCATAATATGCCGCTGCGTGTTTTCAACATGAACAAGCCAGGCGCCCTGCTGAATGTTGTAGTTGGCGGCGCTGAAGGCACTCTGATTGAGGAAGATAAACATGATCAATGAGATCAAGAAAGACGCCCAGGTACGCATGCAGAAGAGCCTGGAATCGCTGCTCCATGCCTTCAGCCGTATCCGTACTGGTCAGGCGCATCCGAGCATCCTCGGCGGCGTGATGGTGCCTTACTACGGTTCCGACACCCCGCTGAACCAGGTGGCCAACGTCACCGTGAAGGATTCGCGGACCCTGCAGGTTGTAGCCTTCGAGCGCAATATGCTGGCGGCTGTCGACAAGGCAATCCAGAGCTCCGGCCTGGGCTTTAACCCGACCAACCTCGGTGAGCTGCTGTTGATCTCCATGCCGGCGCTGACTGAAGAAACCCGTAAGGGTTTCACCAAGCAGGCGCGTGATGCGGCTGAAGATGGTCGTGTGGCGGTGCGTAATATTCGTCGTGATGCCTTGAGCCAGTTGAAAGATCTGGTCAAGGAGAAGGAAATCAGCGAAGACGAAGAGCGCCGTGCAGCCGACGAAATCCAGAAGCTGACGGACAAGTTCGTCGCGGAAATCGAAGTCGCAGTGAAGCAGAAAGAAGCGGATCTGATGGCCGTTTAACGGCCAGGATATCGTCATGGAAAAGACCAAAGACGGTAGTCCGTTCGCCGTGCCACGGCATGTGGCGATCATCATGGACGGTAACAATCGCTGGGCGAAGAAGCGCCTACTGCCCGGCGTGGCTGGCCATAAAGCCGGTGTTGATGCGGTGCGCGCGGTGATCGAAGTGTGCGCTGAGGCGGGCGTCGAGGTGCTGACGCTGTTCGCCTTCTCCAGTGAAAACTGGCAGCGCCCGGCCGAGGAGGTCAGTGCGCTGATGGAGCTGTTCCTCAGTGCGCTGCGCCGCGAGGCGAAGAAGCTCGATGCCAATGACATCAGCCTGCGCATTATCGGTGATCGCTCACGCTTTCACCCTGAGCTGCAGGCTGCGATGCGTGAGGCCGAGGCGCAGACTGCCGGCGACAAGCGCTTTGTGTTGCAGGTGGCGGCCAATTATGGCGGCCAGTGGGACATCGCCCAGGCCGCACAGCGCTTGGCCCGTGAGGTTCAGGGTGGCCATTTGCGCGCCGAAGACATCACCCCTGAGTTGCTGCAGAGCTGTCTGGTCACCGGCGATTTGCCGCTGCCGGATCTGTGCATCCGCACCGGTGGCGAGCACCGCATCAGTAATTTCCTGCTCTGGCAGCTGGCCTACACCGAGCTGTATTTCTCCGACCTGTACTGGCCGGATTTCAAACACGACGCCATGCGCAAAGCCTTGGCCGATTTTGCTAGTCGCCAGCGTCGCTTTGGGAAAACCAGCGATCAGGTGACTGCTGAGGCCCGCAGCTGATGCTCAAACAACGAATTATCACCGCGCTGCTGCTGTTGCCATTTGCCCTGGGTGGCTTCTTTCTGCTGGATGGCGCGCTGTTTGCGCTGTTTATCGGCGCGGTGGTCAGCTTGGGCGCCTGGGAATGGGCGCGCCTGGCAGGTTTTACTGCGCAGGCGCAGCGCGTGGCCTACGCCGCGCTGGTGGCGGCCTTGTTGTTTGGCTTGTATCTGCTGCCCGCCTTGGCGCCTTGGGTGTTGTTGCTGGGGGTTGTCTGGTGGGCGGTGGCGACCTTTCTGGTCTTGGGTTATCCCGCCAGCAGCCGTTACTGGACGCAGGCTCCGGTCAGATTGCTGATTGGTTTGCTGATTTTGCTGCCGGCCTGGCAGGGCCTGGTGTTGTTCAAGCAGTGGCCTGAAGCAAACTGGCTGATTCTCGCGGTGATGGTGCTGGTGTGGGGCGCGGATATCGGCGCCTATTTCGCCGGCCGGCGCTTCGGCAAGCGCAAGCTGGCCCCACAGGTCAGTCCCGGTAAAAGCTGGGAAGGGGTGTTCGGTGGTCTGCTGGCGACTCTGCTGATTTGCCTGGGCGTAGCGATTTACCGTGACTGGTCGTTTGCCAGTTTGTTGCTCGGTTTGCTTGGCACCGCTGTGGTGGTGCTGATTTCGGTGGTCGGCGATCTGACCGAAAGCATGTTCAAGCGCCAGTCCGGGGTTAAGGACAGCAGTAATCTGCTGCCGGGCCATGGCGGTGTGCTGGACCGTATCGACAGCCTGACAGCGGCAATTCCGGTGTTCGCTGCGTTGCTGTGGCTGGCGGGCTGGGGCGCACTGTGAGTCACCCGCAGCAGATTACCGTGCTGGGGGCGACCGGTTCGATCGGTCTGAGTACCCTCGATGTCATTGCTCGCCATCCTGAGCGTTATCAAGTGTTTGCGCTGTCCGGCTTCAGTCGCCTGACTGAGTTGGAAGCGTTGTGCATGATCTACCGCCCGCGCTTTGCCGTGGTGCCGCAGGCTCTGCAAGCTCGGCACCTGCAGGAAGGTCTGCGTGCTGCCGGCCTGGCCACTCAGGTGCTGCATGGTCCTGAGGGGTTGTGTGAAGTGGCTGCGCACCCTGAAGTGGATGCGGTGATGGCGGCCATCGTGGGGGCGGCAGGCTTGCCGCCCACCCTGGCGGCGGTCGAGGCCGGCAAGAAGGTGCTGTTGGCCAACAAAGAAGCCCTGGTGATGTCGGGCGCACTATTTATGCAGGCTGTGCGTAAAAGCGGCGCCGTACTGCTGCCGATCGACAGTGAGCACAACGCGATTTTTCAGTGTCTGCCAGGCGACTATGCGCGCGGTCTGCAGCAAGTTGGCGTGCGGCGTATTCTGCTGACCGCCTCGGGTGGGCCGTTTCGCGAAATGCCGCTGGAGCAGTTGCATGCGGTCACCCCCGAGCAGGCGTGCGCGCACCCGAACTGGTCGATGGGGCGCAAGATCTCGGTCGACTCGGCGAGCATGATGAACAAAGGCCTGGAGCTGATCGAGGCCTGCTGGTTGTTTGACGCCACGCCAGCGCAGATTGAAGTGGTGGTGCATCCGCAGAGCGTGATCCATTCGCTGGTCGATTATGTCGACGGTTCGGTGCTGGCCCAGTTGGGCAATCCAGATATGCGCACGCCGATCAGTCATGCCCTGGCCTGGCCGGAGCGAATCGACTCGGGTGTCGCGCCGCTGGATCTGTTCGCTATCGCGCGGCTGGACTTTCAGGCGCCGGACGAGCAGCGCTTCCCTTGTCTGCGCCTGGCGCGCGAGGCGGCGCAGGCCGGCGGTACTGCGCCGGCCATGCTCAATGCGGCTAACGAGGTAGCGGTTGCGGCGTTCCTGGAGCGGCGCATCCGCTTTCCCGAGATCGCGAGTATGATCGAAGACGTTCTGCACACAGAGCCCGCCCTGGCGGTTGAGAGTCTGGATACGGTGCTGGCCGCTGATGGTCGGGCCCGTGATCTGGCTGAGCAATGGCTGAGTCGGCGCTGATCGCCGACGCGGAGACGTTTGATGAGTGCGCTTTATATGCTGGTCGGCACCCTGGTTGCGTTGGGCGTGCTGGTAACCATTCACGAGTACGGGCACTTCTGGGTCGCCCGTCGTTGTGGGGTCAAGGTGTTGCGGTTTTCCGTCGGCTTTGGCAGTCCGTTGCTGCGTTGGCATGACCGTCAGGGTACTGAGTTTGTGCTGGCCGCCATCCCGCTGGGCGGCTACGTGAAAATGCTCGATGAACGCGAAGGCGATGTGCCGCCGGAGCTGCTTGATCAGTCGTTTAATCGCAAGTCGGTCCAGCAACGGATTGCCATTGTGGCGGCCGGCCCGGTGGCAAATTTTCTGCTTGCGTTGCTGTTCTTCTGGGTTGTGGCAATGCTGGGCAGCCAGCAGGTGCGCCCAGTTATTGGTGCGGTCGAGGCAGGCAGTCTGGCCGATGTCGCCGGGCTGCAGGCTGGCCAGGAGATCATTGCAATTGATGGCAAGCCCACCACTGGCTGGGCTGCGGTGAATCTGCAGTTGGTCAGTCGCTTGGGGGAAAGTGGTCGCTTGGATCTGGCGGTGCGCGAGCCGGGCTCCTCGGTCGACAGCCCTCGGCAGATTGTGCTGGATAACTGGTTGCGCGGTGCCGGCGAACCGGACCCTATCGCCTCCTTGGGTATTCGCCCTTGGCGTCCGGTGCTGCAGCCAGTGCTGGCGCAGCTTGATTCCGAAGGTCCGGCATTTGCTGCAGGCTTGCAGGTAGGTGATCGGCTGTTGGCCCTGGATGGTCAGCCTCTGGCTGATTGGCAGCAACTGGTGGATCAGGTCCGCAGCTTGCCGGGTAAAAAGATTAACTTGCTGGTGGAGCGTCAAGGCCAGCAGTTGGATATGCCACTCACCCTGGCCGTGCGCGGTGAAGGCGAGTCGCTCAGTGGTTATCTGGGTGCTGGTGTGGCGGGTGGCGAATGGCCGCCTGAGATGTTGCGCGAAGTTAGCTACGGCCCTTTAGAGGCCATCGCCGAAGGTGCCAAAAACACCTGGACAATGAGCGTTCTGACCCTTAATTCACTGAAGAAAATGCTGTTTGGCGAGCTCTCGGTAAAAAACTTGAGCGGGCCGATAACCATTGCTAAAGTGGCGGGCGCTTCTGCTGAGTCAGGTTTGAGTGATTTTCTTAAATTTCTCGCCTACTTGAGCATTAGTCTGGGGGTTCTTAATTTGTTGCCTATCCCCGTGCTGGATGGGGGGCATCTGCTTTTTTATCTGGTCGAGTGGGTGCGTGGTCGCCCGCTGTCGGAACGGATACAGGGTTGGGGGATGCAGATCGGCATCAGTTTGGTCGTCGGGGTGATGTTGCTGGCCCTGGTAAACGACTTGGGCCGCCTGTAACCGCTGCTGAATTACGCTCTCGGTACGAACAAGACGTGTCGCGCTAAGCGGCAGATTTTTTATTGTCAGTTGGAATAAGAAAGGACTTCATGAAACGTCTGCTGCTACCTGCGGTGCTTGCCGCACTGATGATCACCGAAGTTCACGCCGAGTCCTTCACCATCTCCGATATCCGGGTCACCGGTCTGCAGCGCGTTTCTGCGGGCAGCGTATTCGGTGCCTTGCCCCTGAATGTGGGCGCGCAAGCCGATGACCGGTCGCTGGTTGAGGCGACCCGCGAACTGTTCAAAACCGGTTTCTTCCAGGATATCCAGCTCGGTCGCGATGGTGATGTGCTGGTGGTTACTGTGGTTGAACGCCCGTCTATCTCCAGTATCGAGATTGACGGCAATAAGGCCATTAGCAGCGAAGACCTGCTTAAAGGCCTCAATCAGTCGGGCCTGTCTGAAGGTGAGATTTTCCAGCGCGCTACTCTGGAAGGCGTGCGCAACGAGTTGCAGCGTCAGTACGTCGCCCAGGGCCGTTACTCCGCGGAAATCGAAGCCGAAGTGATTCCTCAGCCGCGTAACCGTGTGGCGCTGAAGATCAACATTAATGAAGGCTCGGTTGCTGCCATTCAGCACATCAACGTGGTGGGTAACTCGGTCTTTTCCGATGAAGACCTGATCGACCTGTTCGAGCTGAAGACCACCAACTGGCTGTCCTTCTTCAAGAATGATGACAAGTACGCCCGTGAGAAACTCTCCGGCGACTTGGAGCGTCTGCGTTCCTATTACCTGGATCGCGGCTATATCAATATGGATATCAGCTCCACTCAGGTATCCATTACCCCGGACAAGAAGCACGTCTATGTCACGGTCAACGTCGACGAAGGTGAGAAGTTTACCGTTCGTGAGGTCAAACTCAGCGGTGAGCTGAAGGTGCCGGAAGACGAAGTCCGCGCGCTGCTGCTGGTTCAGGAAGGCCAGGTGTTCTCGCGCAAAGTGATGACCACCACCTCCGAGCTGATCACCCGTCGCCTGGGTAACGAAGGCTATACCTTCGCCAACGTCAACGGCGTGCCAGAAGCCCATGACGATGGCACCGTGTCGATTACCTTTGTCGTTGACCCGGGCAAGCGTGCTTACGTTAACCGCATCAACTTCCGTGGCAACACCAAGTCGGAAGACGAAGTGCTGCGCCGTGAAATGCGTCAGATGGAAGGTGGTTGGGCCTCGACTTACCTGATCGATCAGTCCAAGACCCGTCTGGAGCGTCTCGGTTACTTCAAGGAAGTCAACGTCGAAACCCCGCAGGTGCCAGGTACCGACGACCAGGTCGACGTCAATTACAGCGTTGAAGAACAGGCTTCCGGCTCCATCACGGCAAGCGTTGGTTTTGCCCAGAACGCTGGTCTGATTCTCGGTGGCTCGATCACCCAGAACAACTTCCTGGGTACGGGTAACAAGGTCAGCGTCGGCCTGACCCGCAGCGAATACCAGAGCAACTATAACTTCGGTTTCGTTGACCCCTACTGGACACCGGACGGCGTCAGCCTGGGCTATAACGCCTTCTTCCGTGAAACCGATTACGACGAACTGAATACCAGTGTCTCCAGCTATTCGGTAGACAGCTACGGCGTCGGCGCCAGCATTGGTTATCCAATCAGTGACACTTCTCGCCTGACTTACGGCCTGACTATTCAGAACGACAGCATCGGTACCGGGGTGTATACCGTTGACGAAATTTTTGACTTTACTAAAGCCGAGGGTGACAGCTACCTGAACCTCAAGGCGTCGATTGGCTGGTCCGAGTCGACCCTTAACCGTGGTGTGTTGGCAAACCGTGGTCACTCGCAAAGTCTGGTGTTTGAGACCACGGTGCCGGGTAGCGACCTGTCGTTCTTCAAGGTGGATTACCGTGGCCAGGTCTTCAAGCCGCTAAGTGATACCTACACCATGCGTTTCCATACCCAGTTGGGCTTTGGTGAAAGCTATGGCTCCACCTCGGATTTACCGTTCTACGAGCATTATTACGCCGGTGGCTTTAATTCGGTGCGCGGCTTTAAGGACAGCAGCCTGGGGCCGCGTAGTACGCCGAGTAAAGGGACTAACCCTGGTACAGCCTTTGATCCGGATCAAGATCCACTGCCATTTGGTGGCAATGTTCTGGTACAAGGCGGCGTCGAGCTCTTGTTCCCAATGCCGTTCGTGAAAGATCAGCGTTCGCTGCGTACCGCACTGTTCTGGGACGTGGGTAATGTGTTCGACACCAATTGCGGCAAGACCCAGAAGGACTGCAACAATATCGATCCAGGCCAACTGGCCAGTTCGGTGGGTGTTGGCTTGACCTGGATCACCGCGCTAGGTCCGCTGAGCTTCAGCCTGGCTATGCCAATCGTCAAACCGGATGATGCGGATACGCAGATCTTCCAGTTCTCTCTCGGTCAGACGTTCTAAGCGTCGGATTTTTGAATACCAACAGTTTTGCAGGAGTTGCACCGTGCGTAAGTTGACTCAACTGGTTTTGTTAAGCGTTGCCTTGCTGGCAACCCCGGCGTTTGCCGAGATGAAAGTAGCGGTATTGAACTATCAAATGGCTTTGCTGGAGTCTGACGCGGCTAAGCGCTATGCCGTGGATGCCGAGAAGAAATTCGGTCCGCAGCTGAACAAGCTGAAAACCCTGGAGAGCGACGCCAAGCGCATTCAGGATCGTCTGGTCAAAGACGGTGAAAAAATGCAGACCGCTGAGCGTGAGCGCCTGGAGCTTGAGTTCAAACAAAAAGCCCGTGACTTCCAGTTCCAGTCCAAGGAGCTGAACGAGTCCAAGGCTGTGGCGGATCGTGAAATGCTGAAGAAGCTCAAGCCGAACCTGGACAAGGCCGTGGAAGAAGTGATCAAAACCGGTAACTTCGACCTGGTGCTGGAGCGCGGTGCGGTGATTGATGTCAAACCTCAGTTCGACATCACCCGCCAGGTTATCGAGCGCATGAATCAGCTGCGCTGATCATGAGTGCTACGGTTTATACCCTTGGCCAGTTGGCCGAGCGTCTGGGCGCCACCGTGCGTGGCGCCGCAGACAAGCCGATCAGCGGCTTGGCTACCTTGCAGGAAGCTGGCGCTGATCAGCTGAGCTTTCTCGCCAATGCGCAGTACCGCAAGTTTCTCTCGGGCTGCCAGGCTGGCGCGGTGCTGTTGACTGCCGCTGATGCCGAAGGCTATGCCGGTAATGCACTTGTCGTCGGCAACCCCTATCTGGCGTATGCCGAACTCTCCCATCTGTTTGACCGCAAGCCTCAGGCGTTGCCTGGCGTGCACCCCACTGCTGTGGTGGCTGCGGATGCGCACGTTGATGCGAGTGCCAGTATTGGCGCCTATGCGGTGATCGAGAGTGGCGCACAGATCGCTGCCGGCGTAACCGTCGGCGCGCAGTGTGTTGTCGGCGCGCGTTCGGTGATCGGTGAGGGCGGTTGGTTGGCTCCGCGAGTGACGCTGTATCACGACGTACGCATCGGCAAGCGCGTGGTTATTCAGTCGGGTGCGGTGATCGGTGGCGAGGGCTTCGGCTTTGCCAACGAGAAGGGCGTTTGGCAGAAAATCGCGCAGATCGGTGGGGTGACCATCGGTGACGATGTCGAGATCGGCGCCAATACCACCGTCGACCGTGGTGCACTGTCGGACACGCAGATTGGCAATGGGGTCAAGCTGGACAACCAGATCATGATCGCGCACAACGTGCAGATCG
>NZ_JAUXXP010000011.1 GCF_030684895.1 Pseudomonas sp.
GTAGCCTGGCCAGAAAGCGGCAAGATCAATAGGATGCATGGTGACAGCAGGGTGCAGGGGTTGGTGTGTTTGGCGACTGCCAATTTACCTGCATCCCTGACTGTCAATCCTCTCTTTCCCACGATCCCGCGAAGAACCAAAAAAAGGGGCGCCGTAGCGCCCCTCTGTGTCGCGGTTACCCGCGCACTGCAGCGATTTAGACGGTCAGGCGCGTCAGGGCTTCGCGGTATTTGTCGGCGGTTTTCTGCGCGACGTCGGCGGGCACTGCTGGGGCTGGTGGCTCTTTGTTCCAGCCGGTGGATTCCAGCCAGTCACGCACAAACTGCTTGTCGAAGCTTGGTGGGTTCTTGCCTTCTACATAGCTGTCCGCTGGCCAGAAGCGGCTGGAGTCCGGGGTCAGGGCTTCGTCCATCAGGGTCAGGGTGCCGTCTTCATCCAGGCCGAATTCGAACTTGGTGTCGGCGATGATGATGCCGCGCGTGGCTGCGTATTCGACCGCTGCGCTGTACAGGGCAATGGCGGTGTCGCGCACTTTGGCGGCCAGCTCTGCGCCAATAATCGCTTCGCACTGCTCGAAGCTGATGTTCTCGTCGTGGTCGCCCACGGCGGCCTTGGTCGAGGGGGTGAAGATCGGCTGCGGCAGTTTGGCCGCTTCTTTGAGGCCCGCTGGCAGTTGGATGCCGCAGACGGTGCCGCTTTTCTGGTATTCCTTCCAGCCGGAGCCGACGATATAGCCACGGACGATGGCTTCCACCGCGACCGGCTTAAGTCGCTTGGCGACTACTGCGCGGCCTTCCACCAGCGGCAGTTCGGCGGCCGGGACGATGTCTTCAACCTTGTCGCCGGTGAAGTGGTTGGGCACCAGGTCCTTGAGCTTGTCGAACCAGAAGTTGGAGATGGCGGTGAGGATCTTGCCCTTTTCCGGGATCGGCTCGTTGAGGATCACGTCGAATGCCGAAAGGCGGTCGGTGGCGACCATCAGCATGCGTTTGTCGTCGATCTCGTATAGATCACGGACTTTGCCCGAATAGATTTTCTTCAGGCTCAGGGTGGTGGCTGTGCTCATGTCGGAATTTCCGCCTTTGGTAAACAAAACAGGCGAAACCCGCCGGGTTTCGCCTATTGGTAGTGCCGGTGCAGCAGTTACCTGCTGTCAGCCAAGGTTTTCCTGGATCAGGTCCAGCACCTTGCGCGCCACGTCGGACGGGGCAATGGTGTTGAGGTCTTTTTCCACGGTGACCTGCACGCTGTCGCCAACGGCGGTCAGGCGTACCTGATAGCGCTCGGCGCGGGCGTCGATCTCTTCCTTGCTTGGCGCGCTGCCAAACACGCTGCCGAAGAAGCCAGGCTTGTCGTCCGGCTTCTGCGCGCGTTCGGCGAGGTTGATGTAGTACACGCCCAGGCTGCGGTTGATGTCGTCGATACGCACATCAGCCATTTCCAGGGAGCGACCGACACCGGACCAGGCGCGGTCGAAATCAGCACCCAGGCTCAGCACCGGGTTGCCGTTGCCGTCTTCGGACAGGCTAACGCGATTCGGTGCGTCGTAATCACGGGCGGCCAGCAGGGAGACCGAACCACCCTGCTCGGCGCTGCGCGCCAGGGTCACGAGCATTTCATCGAGCAGCGCAGCATCCAGACTTGGGTTGCTGCTGCGGTTGGTGAAGGCGACATCGGCAGTGCTGCCGGCAGGACGCTCGGCGCTGACCACGAAGATTTCGCTGGTGTTGCGCTGCACACCTGGCTCGATACGCACCCGCACGCGGGTTTCGGCATCAGGATTGACGCCGGATACACGGCTGCTCAGACGACGGGCCATGGACTCGGACAGGGCATCAAAACGCTGCCAGGAGGTGCTGAATTCGCCCGTTTGCGGACGCTCTTCAGCAATCTGGAAGCCGTTGTCAGCAAAGAACTGACGCGCTACAGGCCAGACTTCAGCCGGTACGCGCTGCGCCACGACCCAGCGCGACTCGCCGCTCTTTTGCAGGCTGAACTCGCTGGCATCACCGGCTACAGCCAGGGCTTGCGGGCGCGGCACGATAAATTCGCCAGTGTCGGTGGTGGTGGCGACCTGCTGCGGCACGGGCAGCAATGGGTCGATACGTTTGGCGTCGACGTTTGGCGGGATTTGCATCGTGGCCGTTTGACGGGCTTCGAGGTAGTCGCTGCCACGGTCACGGAAATAGCCGTTTTCGCCATAGATCCAGCCGCAACCGCTGGTGCCAGCGATGATCAGGGCCAGGGCGGAGAGTCCGGTGAGTCGCTTCATGCGTAGTAATTCCTCAATTAAACCAATACGCCGGACTGGCGCAGGGCCTGACGCAGCGGTTCATGACAACGTGGGCTGAGCCAGGTCAGTGGCAGACGGATACCGTCTGGCATCAAACCCATTTCATGCAGAGCCCATTTCACCGGAATCGGGTTGGATTCGATAAACAGCGCCTTGTGCAGTGGCATCAAGCGGTCGTTGATTGCCCGGGCAATCGCCGCTTCACCGCGCATGGCAGCTGCGCACAGATCACTCATGGCGCGCGGGGCGACGTTGGCGGTTACCGAGATATTGCCCTTGCCGCCCATCAGCATCAGCTCGACGGCAGTGGCGTCATCACCGGAATAGACCAGGAAGTCCTTGCTTACGCGATCCAGTACTTCCTGGCCGCGCTGCAGGTCGCCAGTGGCTTCCTTGATACCGATGATGTTGTCGATCTTGGCCAGGCGCTCAACCGTCTCAGGCAGCATGTCGCAGACCGTGCGGCCCGGCACGTTGTAGAGGATCTGCGGGATGGCCACCGATTCGGCGATGTGGCGGAAGTGCAGGTACAGACCTTCCTGAGTCGGCTTGTTGTAATACGGGGTGACCAATAGGCAGGCATCGGCGCCGACATCTTTGGCGGCGCGGGTCAGTTCGACCGATTCACGGGTGGAGTTACCACCGGTGCCGGCGATAACCGGAATGCGCCCGGCGACCTGATCGACAATGCGCTTGATCACTTCGATGTGTTCAGGCACCTCAAGGGTCGCCGACTCGCCGGTAGTGCCGACTGCGACGATGGCATTGGTGCCCTCCTGCAGGTGGAAATCCACCAGTTTGCTCAGGCTGTCCCAATCAAGACCACCTTGTGCATCCATGGGCGTAACCAGTGCCACCATACTGCCCGCAATCATGCAACCGCTCCTGCCGGAAAAAGAGAGCCGTAATGGTACTGGGGCCACCTGCCTTGCACAAGCGAAGTACCGAGGCTGTGATGCAACGCGTATACAATCTTTCTCGGGCAAACGCGGCACATTCCTCACCACCCAGCCGCGCCGGCATTCCCCTGAGCGGTGCTTTTCGCTACCCTTCCGGCTTTGATCGGCGCTGCGCACGCAGGCCGACCGCTTATCGTTTAGGAAGGCTGCATGTCCACCCCCCTAGTTCGCGAACAATTCCTGCTTATCAGCGCCCTCGGCCCCAACGCCATGGAGCTGACCAACGTGCTCTGCCGCACCAGCCACGAGAACCGTTGCGCCGTGGTCAGCACCCGCCTGAGTCGGCATGGCGAGTACAGCGCGCTGGTGTTGCAGATCTCCGGCAGCTGGGATGCTCTGGTGCGCCTGGAGTCGAGCCTGCCAGCGCTGGCGAAGAAGCACAGCTTCTCGGTCAATGTGATTCGCAGTGCCGCCTCGGAAAGCCGCCCACAGGCGCTGCCTTATGTGGCGTATGTCAGCTCGGCCTACCGCCCGGACATCCTTAATGAGCTGTGCCAGTTCTTTCTCGACCATCACGTCGAGCTGGAAAACCTCACCTGCGATACCTATCAAGCTCCGCAGACTGGCGGCACCATGCTCAACGCCACTCTGACCGTGACCCTGCCAGCCGGTACGCAGATCAGCTGGTTACGTGATCAGTTCCTCGACTTTGCCGATGCGTTGAACCTGGATGCGCTGATTGAGCCTTGGCGTCCACAAAATCCATAAGGAGATTTTTATGGCCGTAGCACTCGACACCCCGGTTGCAGACTTCCAGGCCCAGGCCACCAGCGGCCAGACCGTTCAGCTGTCCGCACTCAAGGGCCAGCAAGTGGTGATCTACTTCTACCCGAAGGACAGCACCCCGGGCTGTACCACCGAGGGGCAGGGTTTTCGTGATCAGTACCCGGCGTTTCAAGCAGCCAACACGCTGATCTTCGGTGTGTCGCGCGACAGCCTGAAATCCCACGAGAACTTCAAGTGCAAGCAGGAATTCCCCTTCGAGCTGATCTCCGACAAGGATGAAGCCGTCTGCCAGCTGTTCGATGTGATCAAGCTGAAGAAGCTCTACGGCAAGGAATACCTGGGCGTGGACCGCAGCACCTTCCTGATCGATAAAGCAGGCGTACTGCGCCAGGAATGGCGCGGCGTGAAAGTACCCGGGCATGTCGATGCGGTATTGGCCGCAGCCCAGGCGCTGAATAAAGCCTGAATCGCACGCGTAAAAAGCCGGTCAATTGACCGGCTTTTTATTGCCAGCAGCTATTCCGCCGCCACCTGCTCACTGCGCGGCCAAGCGTCGATCACGGCCTTGAACAACGTGGCCAGCGGGATGGCGAAGAACACGCCCCAGAAACCCCACATGCCGCCAAACAGCAGCACCGCGCAGATGATCGCCACCGGGTGCAGATTGACCGCCTCGGAGAACAGCAGCGGCACCAGGACGTTGCCATCCAGCGCCTGGATGATCCCGTAGACCACCATCAGGTAGATGAACTGATCACCAAAGCCCCACTGGAACAACCCGATCAGCGCCACCGGCACCGTCACCACCACCGCGCCGATATACGGCACCACCACCGACAGGCCGACAAACAAGGCCAGCAGCGCCGCATAGTTAAGCCCCAGGGCAACAAAGGCGATATAGGTCACCACGCCGCAAATGATGATCTCGATCACCTTGCCACGGATGTAGTTGGCAATCTGCTTGTTCATTTCCTCGGCCACCCGGGTGATCAGGGCACGCTCACGCGGCAGATAACCGCGAAACCAGGCGCCGATCAGCTCCCGATCCTTGAGAAAGAAGAACACCAGAATTGGCACCAGCACCAGGTAGATCATGATGCTGACCAGCATCGGCAAGCTCGATAAGGAAAACGACAGCGCCCACTGGCCAAACTTGCCGACCTCACCACGCACGCCCTCAATCAGCTGCAGCACCTGAACATCGGTAATCAGCGTTGGGTAACGCTCCGGCAGCAGCAGAAACAGCGACTGCCACTCCCCGAGCATGCGCGGCAGTTCATTGAACAAGGTGCTCAACTGTTGCCAGAGCAGTGGCATCAACACCAGCAGAAACAGCCCCAGCATGCTTAGAAACAGGGTGAACACTAGCCACACCGCCACCACCTGCGGTAAGCGCAGGCGCTCAAAGGCATTCACCAGACCCTGCATCAAAAACGCCAGCACCAGGCCCGTCAGCACCGGAGCCAACATGCCGCCTAGATTCAGGATCGCGGCAAAACCAAGCACCAACAGCACCGCGAGCACCACCGCCTGCTCATCAGAAAAATAGCGATGCAACCAATCCTGAAACACCTTGAACATCGTGACTCCTTACTTGGGCAGCGCCTTCATAGGCTGCCTCATAATCCGCACTTGTCGCAGTAAACCCTAAGCCTTGCGCAGCCAATAACGGTACACGCCATTATCGACCTCTTCACGCAGCAGACTATGCCCGGCCAGACTGGCGAAGGCACGGAAATCCCGCTGCGAGCCGGCATCGGTGGCCTCTATCTTAAGCACCGCACCACTGGCCAGACGATTGAGCTCCAGCTTGGCCTTAAGCAAAGGTAGCGGGCAGTTGAGTCCGCTGGCGTCCAGTTGCGCGTCGAAGTCTTCGGCACGCCATTGCATATCAGTCATTGAGCCACTCCAGGAAGGCCGCAAGGATACCCAAGGCCGCACAACCCTGGCCAGCACCGCCGCCAGCCAGCTACAGTAGCGCCTTTGTTCGACACGAGCTTTGTGCATGAGCCTTCTGCGCCCTACCCTGTTGACGCTGGCCTGCCTGCTGGCAGCCCCCGCCATGGCCAGTGACCTGCCCTCCCTTGGCGATGCCAGTTCCGCCATCGTTTCCCCGCAGCAAGAACACCAGCTGGGCCGTGCATGGCTGAGCCTGGTGCGCGGCCAAGTCAGCCAGCTCGACGATCCGCAGCTCAAGGACTTCGTCGAAACCAGCGTCTATCGCCTGAGCGAAACCAGCCAGCTGCAGGATCGCCGCCTGGAGTTCGTCCTGCTCAACAGCCCGCAGATCAACGCCTTTGCCGCACCCGGCGGGATTGTCGGGGTCAACGGCGGCCTGTTTCTGTATGCCCAGACCGAAGCTGAATACGCCTCGGTCATGGCTCACGAACTGGCGCACTTGTCACAACGCCACTTTGCTCGAGGGCTAGAAGCGCAACAGCGCATGCAGATCCCGGTCATGGCCGGCCTGCTCGCGGGTATCGTCGCAGCGGCTGCCGGCGCGGGTGATCTGGGTATCGCTGCCATCGCCTCGACCCAGGCCGCCGCCATGCAGGAACAGCGGCGCTTCTCTCGGCAGAACGAGCAGGAAGCCGACCGCATCGGCCTGGTCAACCTGGAAAAAGCCGGCTTTGACCCACGCGCCATGCCCAGCATGTTCGAGCGCCTGATGCGCCAGTACCGCTACGACCGCAAACCGCCGGAATTCCTCCTCACTCACCCGGTGTCGGAGTCGCGTATCGCCGATACCCGCAACCGCGCCGAACAGTACAAAGCCACAGGCATCACCGACAGCGTGCGCTACCAGCTGATGCGCGCACGCGTGCAGCTGACCTACGAAGAAACCCCAGGGGTCGCCGCTAAGCGCTTTCGCAATATGCTCGACGAAAACCCACAACTGGAAGCCGCGCGCTACGGCCTGGCGATTGCGCAGATCAAAAGTGGCCAGCACAAGGAGGCCCGCGAGTCCCTGCAACCGCTGCTGGCAAACTCACCCAATGATGTGGCCTACAACCTGGCGCAAGTTGAACTGGATATGGCCGCCAATCGCCTGAGCGACGCGCAAAGCCGGATTACCCGGCTGCTGACCCTTTACCCGAACAACTACCCGGTCAACCAGGCGCATATTGACCTGCTGATGAAGCAGGTCCGCACCCAGGAAGCCGAACGCGCCCTCGACGACATGCTGAAAAGTCGCGGCAAAGATCCGGATGTCTGGTATCAGGTAGCCGAAGTGCGCGGCCTGAGCGGCAATACCATCGGCCTGCACCAAGCCCGTGGCGAATTCTTCGCCCTGGTCGGTGACTACAACCAGGCCCTTGAACAGCTCGACTTTGCCAAGCGCCGCGCCAGCAATAACTTCCAACTCGCCTCACGCATCGACGCCAGGCAGCGCGAGCTGATGGAAGAACAGCGCATCATCGAGCAGATGCTTCGCTAGCACTGCGCGCCCTAGAAACGAAAAAGCCAGGCAAATGCCTGGCTTTCTCATACAGCTCGCTTAAGCGTTGCCGCTCAGCTTGAGCCGCGCAGCCTGGGTAAAATCGAGCATACGCTTGAGCGGCTTGATCGCTTTGGGGATCAATGCCGGGTCGACAAATATCTCATTACTACCCTCACGCAAGCACTCCAAGGTGCGCTGCAGAGTATTCATGGCCATCCACGGACAATGCGCGCAGCTACGGCAAGCAGCGCCGTTGCCGGCGGTGGGCGCGGCAACAAACTCCTTGTCCGGACACAGCTGCTGCATCTTGTAGAAGATGCCGGCGTCGGTGGCGACGATAAAGGTCTTGTTCGGCAGACGCTGCGCCGCGGCGATCAGCTGACTGGTAGAACCCACTGCATCGGCCAGATCGATCACCGCTGTCGGCGACTCGGGGTGCACCAGCACGGCGGCATCCGGATACAGCGCCTTCATATCTTCCAGCTGCTTGGCTTTGAACTCTTCGTGGACGATGCAGGCGCCGTCCCACAGCAGCATGTCGGCGCCGGTTTTGTTCTGGATATAACGCCCCAGATGCTGGTCCGGTGCCCAGATGATGCTTTCGCCGTTATCCATCAGGTGCTCGACAATCTCTACCGCGCAGCTGGAGGTCACCACCCAATCAGCCCGCGCCTTCACCGCCGCCGAGGTATTGGCATACACCACTACCGTGCGCTGCGGGTGCTGATCGCAGAACGCCGAAAACTCTTCCACCGGACAACCCAGATCAAGCGAGCAAGTCGCCTCAAGCGTCGGCATCAGCACGCGCTTTTCCGGATTAAGGATTTTCGCCGTTTCGCCCATAAATTTAACGCCGGCTACCAGCACGGTCTGCGCCGGGTGCTGATTGCCGAAACGGGCCATTTCCAGCGAGTCGGAAACGCAGCCGCCGGTTTCTTCGGCCAAGGCCTGCAGCACCGGGTCGCAGTAATAGTGCGCCACCAGCACGGCGTTCTGCTTTTTCAGCTCGGCAGCGATTTCAGCGCGGTAAAAAGCCTCTTGCTCAGGCGTCAACGGCTTGGGCTGCTTGGCGTCGAGGTGGGCTTGCACCAGTAGGCGTTCGGAAATCTGGGTCATGTCATCAGGCTCTGAATATGCTTTCAGTGCAGCGAGTATACCCGCCTGCATCGCGCCGGCGCAGGCAGCTTGCAACCACGTACAGGCGGTAAAAGTTACAGATACAAAAAAGCCCGAAAATTCCTTTAATCAGAACTTTCAGGCTTCTTGACCTTCCGAGGAAGGAAATATGGTGGGTCGTGTGGGATTCGAACCTACGACCAATTGGTTAAAAGCCAACTGCTCTACCAACTGAGCTAACGACCCGACGCGAGGCGCATGATACTGATTTAATTCAGAAATTCAACACTTCGCGAAAACTTTTTAGAAATAACGAGTGGAATCTACCAGTCCAGCGGTAGCAAAACCCGCAGCGCGCAGACGGCAGCTGTCGCATTTTCCGCAGGCGCGCCCCTCATCATCAGCCTGGTAGCAGGAGACAGTCAGCGCGTAATCAACGCCCTGCTGAACGCCTGCCTGAACGATCTCTGCCTTGCTCATAGCCTGTAGCGGAGCCTGAATGCGGAAGCCCTGCCCTTCTACACCGGCCTTAGTGGCCAGATTGGCCATGCGCTCAAAGGCCTCAATAAACTCCGGACGGCAATCCGGATAACCGGAATAATCCACCGCGTTCACGCCGATAAAAATATCTCGCGCACCCAGCACCTCAGCCCAACCCAGCGCGAGGGACAGGAACACCGTGTTGCGCGCTGGCACGTAAGTCACCGGAATGCCCTCGCTCGGACTTTCCGGCACTTCAATGCTCGCGTCAGTCAGCGCCGAGCCGCCCATGCCATTGAGGTTCAGACCGATCACCTTGTGCTCGACCACACCCAGTTGCCGCGCCACTTGCTCGGCCGCCTGCAATTCAGAGCGGTGACGCTGACCGTAATCGAAACTCATGGTGTAGCAGCTGTAGCCATCGGCCTTGGCCAACGCCACCACGGTGGCCGAATCCAGGCCGCCTGACAGCAGAATTACCGCTTTCTTATCGCTCATATCAATGTCCCGGCTCATCATTCCAGAGAATCTTGTGCAGCTGCATCTGCAGGCGAACTGGCAGGTTGTCGGCAATGATCCACTCGGCCAGTGAGCGCGCATCCAGCTCATGGTGGCTGGGCGACATCAGCACTTCGCTAACACGCTGATCCAGGCGGTACTGAATCAGCTTGCTCACCGCCCAGTCGTAATCCTCACGGGAGCAGATCACGAACTTGACCTGATCATTGGGCGTCAGCAGCTCGATATTCTCGTAGCGATTGCGCACCACTTCGGCCGAGCCTGGGGTTTTCAGGTCGAGGACCTTGCTTACCCGCGGGTCGACCGCCGACACATCCAGCGCGCCGCTGGTCTCCAGCGACACCTCATAGCCGGCATCACACAGGCGCTTGAGCAGAGCAATACAGTTGGGCTGCGCCAACGGCTCACCACCGGTCACGCAGATATAACGCGGCTTGTAGCCGGCAACCTGCTCGAAAATGGCGTCCAGCGACATGATCTCGCCACCACTAAAGGCATAGGCGGTGTCGCAGTATTGGCAACGCAGAGGACAGCCGGTCAGGCGAACGAACACAGTCGGCAAGCCGGCGGTGCGCGTCTCGCCCTGCAGCGAGTAGAAAATCTCGGTAATGCGCAGGGTATCTTGCATATCAGCCACGGGCGTGACAGCTAAACAGGCTGTCCGCCTCCGTTGCGGGAAAAGGGCCGCGGATTGTATACGAAAAAATTTCCGGGAGAAATTTTTAACGTCGCGCAGCGACGGCCCGCAGGGTGGCCGCCAAGGATGGCGGGCCACAAAAAATCCCGGGAGCAGTTTTTAACATCGCACAGCGATGGCCCGGAGGGTGGCCGCCAGGATGGCTGGCCATAAAAATCCGGGGGAAATTCTTAACACCGCGCAGCGACGACCCGATGGGCAACCACTAGGGATCAATGCACATAAAAAACCCGCGCAAGGCGCGGGTTTCTTGAATCGAATTGCGGCGTTACGGCAAACGCTGCAAATCACGCTGCGCCAGCTGAGCAGCTGAACTGCCCGGATACTGGGCAATCACCTGCCGCAGAATACCCTTGGCCTTGTCGCTGTTACCCAGGCGCTGCTCGACATCGGCCAGCTTGAACAGCGAGTCTGGCACTTTGGCGTGGCTCGGGTAAGTCTGGCTGACCCGTGCAAATGCCTGGCCTGCACCCTGCAGATCACCCTTGGCCAGGTTCACCTCACCCAGCCAGTACTGCGCGTTGCCGGCGTACTGACTGTTGGGGTATTTGCGCAGGAAGGCAGTAAATGCCTGACTGGCCTTATCGAAGTCCTTGGCCTTGATCAGGTCAAAGGCAGCCTCATAGAACAGCTTTTCCTTTGCAGGATCGGCCGGCTCATTGCTGGCTGGTGCTTGCGTTTGCCCCGCCGCTGGCGGAACAGGTGTACCACTGGCATTGATTGCGCCAGCAGTTGAAGAATTCTGGCCGGTCGCAGCACCTGCTGCACCACCACTCACACGTCGATCAAGATCCTGATAACGCTCCAGGCTTTCTTGTTTCAGACGCTGAATCTCGTTCTGTTGTTCTTCCAGCGCACCGCGCAGCTGCGCGATCTCGTCCTGCATCTGCTGCAACTGGTTGAACAGCATGCCCTGCGCCGAGACAGGGGCCGCAGCCCCTGCCCCGGCGTAGGTGCCGGACGTACCGTAACCAGCAGGCGGATAACTGCTGCCGTAACCGGCATTGTTATCCACCACGGGAACCTCAGCCCACGCCGCAAGCGGCAGGCTGAGCGCCAAAACGGTTAAAGCACGGCGGCACGTACGCATATCGAATTACTTACGCAGTTCGACGCGACGGTTTTGAGCCCACGAGGACTCGTCGTTGCCAGTGGCGATTGCACGCTCTTCACCGTAGGAAACCAGTTCCAGTTGAGCCGGGGAAACGCCTTGCAGTACCAGATAACGCTGCACAGCTTTGGCGCGACGCTCGCCCAGAGCCATGTTGTATTCACGAGTACCGCGCTCGTCAGCGTGGCCTTCCAGAACTACGCGAGCGCCGTTGCCTTGCAGGTCACGGGCGTGCACGTCCAGAGCGCGCATGGCCTCTGGCTTCAGGTCGGAGCTGTCGTATTCGAAGTAGAAGGTGGTGATAGCGCGCAGAGCAGCTTCTTCGCTCAGGCTGCCATCAACAGCGCCAGTGTTGGCACCGTAACCAGCGTTAGGATCGGTAGCGCCTTCGCCAGCAGCGTCGCCGCCTTTCGAGGAGCAACCAACTGCAACGGCCAGAGCCAGGCTCAGGGCAGCAAACTTACCAAATTTCAGCATTTCCATCATGTAACTCCTAATGAACCCCAGTGTGTTAAGCAGTATTTCAGACAGCAAAAAGGTGTAGCACCGCATCAGTTCAGGTAAGGGGACCAAGAAGGCTCTCGAACTTCGCCTTGAGCGGTAGGAAGAGGGAGCCTCACGCGACCATTAGTGGACGCCAATACCAAGACTCCCCGGCCCTGCTGGCGGGTGGCGTAGATTACCATGGTGCCGTTGGGCGCGACAGTGGGCGACTCGTCCAGACTGGTATCTGAAAGTATCCGCAAATTACCGCGCTGCAGGTCTTGTGCCGCCACTTTGAACACGGTGTAACCATCCTGGCGGTGAATCATCACCAGGGTCTTCTCATCAGCAGAGAGTTTCGGGTTGGCGTTGTAGTTACCGATAAAGGTCACACGCTCTGCCGAACCACCGTTGATGTTGGTTTTGTAGATCTGCGGCTTACCGGAACGATCCGAGGTGAAGTACAGGGTCTGACCGTCCTTACCCCAGAATGGTTCGGTATCGATTGATGGTTGGTTGGTCACCCGGCGCAACTGGCGAGTGCCCATGTCCATCACATAGATTTCCGGGTTGCCATCACGCGACAGCACGAATGCCAGGCGATTGCCATCCGGCGACCAGGCTGGCGCGCCATTCAGGCCTTCAAAATTGGTGATCTGCTCGCGACGACCGGTATCGATGTGCTGCACGAAGATGCGCGGGCGCTTCTGCTCGAACGACACATACGCAATACGTTTGCCATCCGGAGCAAACGATGGCGAGAGGATCGGCTCGCGCGATTGCAGCAAGGTCACCGCACGGGCGCCGTCATAGTCAGAGCGCTGCAGGGTGTAGCGGGTGTTGTTGACTGCGAAACGCTCAGCAGTCACGTACAGCATGCGGGTAGAGAACGCGCCCTTCACACCGGTGAGTTTCTCAAACGACTGATCGGCGATATGGTGCGCCATGTCGCGCAGCTGATCGACACCGCCCCCCACGCTGCCAGTCATAACCTGCTGCTGAGTGGCTACGTTGAACAAAGCGAACTGGATCTGCAGACGCCCGGCGCTCGGCACAATGCTGCCAACCAGCACGTATTGCGCGCCCAGAGCCTGCCAATCGCGGTAGATCACTTCAGTCGCCTGAGTCGGCAGGCTGATCATGTTCTGCCGAGGGATCGGCTCGAATACGCCGGAATTGCGCAGGTCATTGCCGATAATTTCAGCCATGTCCTCGGGCAACACACTGCCGCCCTGCCAGCCAAACGGCACTACGGCGATGGGTGTAGCACGGTCAGTACCACTGCTGATCACCAGCGGATCAGCGGCCTGAACGGTGCCGACCAGTAGGGTCAGACCGAGCAGAACAATACGCATCAGGGTATTCACAGACCTAAATCCTCCGGTTTGAAGACAGCGCGACGCTGCCGGTAAAGGCGATCAAAAGTGGCGCGGTCCAACTGTTGCATTTCAGCAATACGGCCGACGTTACGCACCGCTTGCACGGCCGAGCTATCAAATGGCGAGTCGCCACTGGAGCGCGTCACGCTGGCATTGGTAATGGTGCCATCAGGCAGCATTTCGATCAGTACTTCTACGCTCATGCCATTACGCGCAGATGGCGGGCGCCGCCACTGCTGGCTAACCAACATAACAATCAGATCATCCAGGCTGCCAGCGACTTCATTACCGACGGTATCGGCGATTGCCTGCTGACGACCGACATCCTCGGACAGCAGCTCGGCCAGTGCAGCAGCCTTCTTGTCTTCTACCGCTTTACGCTGAGCGGCTTCAGTTGCTTTCTTTTTGGCATCATCGGCAGCCTTTTTCTTCGCAGCTTCGGCGTCGGCTTTCTTCTTCGCCTCTTCTGCCGCTTTTTTCTTGGCATCTTCAGCAGCCTTTTTCTTGGCCGCCTCATCCGCCGCTTTCTTCTTGGCTACATCGGCGAGCTTCTTCTGCTCGGCGGCCTTCTGCTCGGAGAGCTTTTTCTCTGCCTCAGCTTTCTTGGCGGCCTCCGCTTTCTGAGCCTCTTGCGCTTTCTTTTGTTCCGCAGCCTTGGCCGCTACTTTTTCCTGCTCGGCTTTTTTCTGCTCAAGCTGCTCGGTTTCATACACCGGCGCAGTGGTCTTAGGCTTCTCTCCAGCGATTTTCTGATTGGTCTGGGTGGTGGCCTGGCTCTGCGACTGCAGCTTGTACAGGGTCGCCTGCACCACCGGCTTGGCCGGCGGCAGGTCCGGGGCAAAGGCGAAGCTGACGAACAGCATGGCAAACATGATGACGTGCAGCCCTACAGCCCAGACAACCGGCCAGAACAGACTTTCCGAGGGCGAACGCTCGCGCTGGTAGTGCATCAGGGGGCCTCGGTAATCAGCCCGACGTTACCTACGTCAGCCTGCTGCAAGCCACCCATGGCCGCCATGATGGTGCCGTAATCGACGCTTTTGTCGCCGCGCACGAACACCTGCACCTGCTTACCGGTTGCCCGGCTCTGGTTGATGATCGCAGTCACTGCGCGGGTCATTTCTTCCAGCGTCAGCGCTTTGTCCTGCACGGTATCGACATCGACCTCGGTACCCATATTCCAGAAATAGGTCTTATCGGCCTTGATCGAGATGGTCAGCACCTGGGCGTTATTGTCCTGCGGCAAGACTTCACTGCTGACTTTCGGCAGATCGACCTTGACCCCTTGATTGAGCATGGGCGCGGTCACCATAAAGATCACCAGCAGCACCAACATCACATCGATGTAAGGCACCACGTTCATCTCGGCGACGGGCTTGCGTCTGTTGCGAATTCTGGCCATGGCTTAAAACCTTTCGTAAAGAGTGCCTAAGGCTTAGTCGTCGCTGGTGTGGACTTTGCGGTGCAGGATCGCCTGGAACTCATCGGCGAAGGTGTAGTAACGGCCAATCAGCATTTCGCCACGGGCGGCAAAACGGTTGTAGGCGATTACCGCAGGAATAGCGGCAAACAGGCCGATGGCAGTGGCGATCAGCGCTTCGGCAATACCCGGGGCCACAGTGGCCAGGGTCGCTTGCTGCACCTGAGCCAGGCCGCGGAAGGAGTTCATGATGCCCCACACGGTACCGAACAGGCCGATATACGGGCTGGTCGAACCGACGGTGGCGAGAAACGGCAGGCTCTGCTCAAGCTTCTCTTCTTCACGCGAGATGGCCACACGCATGGCGCGGGCCACGGCATCCATCACCGCATCCGGATCAACACCGGACTGCTGACGCAGACGCGAGAATTCTTTGAAACCAGCGCGGAAGATCTGTTCCAGACCGGAATCCGGGTCCGGGTTACTGCCCGCCTGGCGGTACAGCTTGGACAGATCGATACCCGACCAAAAGCGCTCCTCGAAGTTATCCAGGGCACGCTTGGCCGCACGCAGCAGCGCGGTGCGCTGAAAAATCATGACCCACGAAGTGACCGAAGCGGCCACCAACGTCAGCATTACCAGTTGCACCACCAGGCTGGCGTTGCTAATCAGACTCCACATCGACATGTGGTCAACGGCGTTGGCTTCCACGCTTACTCTCCTGCTCTAGATGTACCCGCGCCGCCCTGCCCGGCAAAGGCCGTGTGCAGAGCTTGGGGAATGGCCCGGGGTTTCAAATTGTCGGCGCGCACACAGGCCACCATAAACTGCCCTTCACAAAGCAGCGCCTCATCCGTTGCCCGCCTGACCTGTTGACGAAAACGCAGGCTGGCACGGTTTAATTCAATGACTTCAGCGCTTACCAGCAACTCGTCGTCGAGCTTAGCGGGCGCGTGGTAGCGCGCTTGGGCCGAATGCACAACGAACAACAGGCCCTCCTCGGCCAACGTCGACTGGAGAAAACCCAGATCACGCAGGCGCTCGGTGCGAGCCCGTTCCATAAATTTAAGGTAATTGACGTAGTAGACGATGCCGCCTGCATCGGTGTCTTCGAAATAAACCCGACAGCGATGGGTGAACGGCGTAACTCCGTTTTGCGCGCGCATACTCTAGTGCCAGCTCCTGTTCTTGCCAATCGTCTTCGACAAGTATTTTTTGTTAGCCATCGTCACTCACGAACAAATCAGCCGTGGGCAGTTCGCCCATGCGCTTGGGCACATTCAGGCCAAAGTGCAAATAGGCATGCCGGGTCACCACACGCCCACGCGGGGTGCGCATGATATAGCCCTGCTGAATCAGATAGGGTTCCAGCACATCTTCGATGGTGTGGCGCTCTTCGCTGATGGCAGCGGCCAGGTTATCGACCCCCACAGGCCCGCCGTCGAATTTCTCGATCATGGTCAGCAGTAGACGTCGGTCCTGGTGGTCGAAGCCACGCTCATCGACATCCAGCAGGTTCAGCGCCAGGTCGGCGATTTCACGGGTGATATCGCCCTGTGCGCGCACTTCGGCAAAGTCGCGCACACGGCGTAGTAAACGGTTGGCGATACGCGGCGTACCGCGGGCGCGACGGGCAATCTCGAAGGCGCCATGGGGCTCGATCGACAGGCCGAGAATCCCCGCAGAGCGCATGACGATAGTCGCCAAGTCTTCGGTGTTATAGAACTCCAGACGCTGCACAATGCCGAAACGGTCGCGCAGCGGGTTAGTCAGCATGCCGGCCCGAGTAGTCGCACCGACCAGAGTAAACGGCGGTAGATCGAGCTTGATCGAGCGCGCTGCCGGGCCTTCACCGATCATGATATCGAGCTGAAAGTCCTCCATCGCCGGATACAGCACTTCCTCGACAATCGGCGAAAGGCGATGAATCTCATCGATAAACAACACATCGCCCGGCTCAAGATTGGTCAGCAGCGCCGCCAGATCACCCGGCCGCTCCAGCACCGGACCCGAGGTGCTCTTGATCGACACGTTCATTTCCTGAGCAATGATATTGGCCAGGGTGGTCTTGCCCAGACCGGGCGGGCCGAAGATCAGGGTGTGATCAAGCGCCTCGCTGCGCCCACGGGCCGCCTGGATAAACAGTTCCATCTGCTCGCGCACACTCGGCTGACCGATGTATTCGGCCAGTTTCAGTGGGCGAATGGCACGGTCAACCTGCTCATCACGGTCACGCGGGGCTGCGGTAATCAGGCGATCAGCTTCTAGCACTAGACCATTCCCTTCAGGGCTCGACGAATCATATCTTCACTGCTCAAACCGTCTTCCTTAATAGCTGAGACGGCGCGACTGGCTTCCTGGGGTTTGTAGCCGAGCGAAATAAGTGCGCTGACCGCATCATTCTCCGCGCTTGAGACTGCATTGCCGCCGCGAGGTTCCACCACCAGGTGCGACATGCCGGGCACGGTTTCCCAGGCCTTGAAGCGGTCTTTCAGCTCAACCAGCAGGCGCTCGGCGGTTTTCTTGCCAACCCCGGGAATCTTCACCAGCACCGAAGTATCTTGTGCCTGCACACAACGCACCAACTCATCAACCTCCAGGCCGGACATCAAGGCCAAAGCCAGTTTCGGCCCTACACCATTGAGGCGAATCAGCTCACGAAACAGCTCGCGCTCGCGCTTCTCGAAAAAGCCATACAGCAGATGCGCATCCTCACGCACCACCAGATGGGTGTGCAGGGTCAACGGCTCACCCACCGAGGGCAAACGGTACAGGGTGGTCATGGGCACTTCCAGCTCATAACCCAAACCATTTATGTCAACAATTACATGGGGCGGCTGCTTTTCCGCCAGGATGCCGCGCAAACGTCCGATCACCGCTGCTTTCCTTAAAAATTACGTTACAAACGAAGGCGACCCGCGCGCCGCTTGGCGCCGACCAGACCATGGGGAATCAGACTCTGCCGGTGATGGGCATGGCACAGGGCGATGGCCAGGGCGTCCGATGCGTCGATCTGCGGCTTCTGCACCAGTTTGAGCAGGTGCATGACCATCAGCTGCACTTGCTCCTTATCCGCCCCGCCGCTGCCGGCAATCGCCTGCTTGACCTGGGTCGCGGTGTATTCGGCGATATCCAACCCTGCCTCGATTCCCGCGACGATAGCCACGCCGCGCGCCTGGCCAAGCTTGAGCGCAGAATCCGGGTTGCGCGCCATAAACACCTGCTCGATGCCCATGGTCACCGGCCCGTAGGTCTCGATGACCTCACGCACCCCGCGAAACACCACCTGCAGTCGCTCTGGCATCGAACCATTGCCCGTGCGAATGCAACCAGAGGCAACATATTCGCAATTGCGCCCGGTATCACGCACCACGCCGTAACCGGTGATGCGCGAGCCAGGGTCGATGCCGAGAATCAAGGTCATGCCCTACCGCTCACTCAAGGCGCCCGCCAACTTGGCCGACACACTGTCTATTTATCCAGTTGCCGAGTATAGGGCCAGCCCACTTCGGCGTCACCCAGGCCGGCGCTATAAAAAATGACCAGGAGCCACTTTTAATAGCGCATCGTGACAGCCCACTGGTTAGCCACCTATAAAAAAGCCGGAAGTGCTCAGGCATACACCTGAAGACCTCCGGCTTTTCATTGACGCCCCGCACTCAGCCAAGCTGCTCCATGATGCCGTCAGGAATTTCGGCGTTGTGGTAAACCTCCTGCACATCGTCAAGGTCTTCGAGCATATCGATCAGCTTGATGACCTTTTGCGCGGTTTCCAGATCAGTAACCGGCGCACTGATCGACGGGATCATGGCAATTTCTGCCTCATCCGCCTTGAAACCGGCAGCGCTGAGCGCCTCGTTGACCCCATGGAAATCGGCAAAGCTGGTCGACACCAGGGCAGAGCCGTCCTCGCTCATCTCCACGTCATCGGCACCGGCTTCCAGTGCCGCTTCCATCAAGGCATCTTCGCTAACGCCAGGCGCGAAGCTGAGCTGCCCCTTGCGCTCGAACATATAGGCCACCGAACCATCGGTACCCAGGTTGCCGCCGCACTTGGTAAAGGCATGGCGGACTTCGGCAGCGGTGCGGTTGCGGTTGTCGGTCATGGCCTCGACAATAATCGCCACACCGCCCAGCGCGTAGCCTTCGTAACTCAGCTCGACGACGTTGTCGGCCTCATTGTTGCCGGCACCACGGGCAATCGCCCGATCAATGACATCGCGCGACATATTGGCGGTCAGGGCCTTGTCCACGGCCAGGCGCAGACGCGGGTTGTCCGCCGGGATCGGGCCGCCGTGCTTGGCCGCCACCGTCAGTTCACGAATGATCTTGGTGAAAATCTTGCCGCGTTTGGCGTCCTGACGCCCTTTGCGGTGCTTGATGTTGGCCCACTTGGAATGACCAGCCATAACTCACTCCGTAATTCGTCAAATCAGATTTTGTCGAACCCATATAACCAAGAAGCCTGGATAATCCAGGCTCGTTGTCATCGCTAAGGCTTATTCGGCCTTGGGCTGCTCGCGCAGGCGAATGTGCAATTCGCGCAGCGCCTTGTTATCCACAAGACCCGGCGCCTGAGTCATCACACAGGCCGCGCTCTGGGTTTTCGGGAAGGCAATCACTTCGCGAATCGACTGCGCGCCGGTCATCAGCATCACCAGACGATCCAGACCGAAAGCCAGGCCGCCATGGGGTGGCGCGCCGAACTTCAAGGCGTCGAGAAGGAAACCAAACTTCTCCTGCTGCTCGTCTTCACTGATACCCAGTACGCGGAATACGGTCTGCTGCATCGACTTGTCGTGGATACGGATCGAACCGCCACCCAGTTCGGTGCCGTTCAGGACCATGTCATAAGCACGCGACAGTGCGGCAGCCGGATTGGCTTCCAGCTCAGCCGGGCTGCATTTTGGCGCAGTGAACGGGTGGTGCATGGCGGTCAGGCTGCCGTCGTCGTTCTCTTCGAACATCGGGAAGTCAACGACCCACAGCGGCGCCCACTCACAGGTCAGCAGATTGAGGTCATGACCGAGCTTGATACGCAGCGCGCCCAGGGCTTCGCTGACGATCTTGGCCTTGTCGGCGCCGAAGAACACGATGTCGCCATCGACCGCGCCAACGCGATCGAGGATCACATTGATGTTGTCCAACGGAATGTTCTTGACGATCGGTGACTGCAGGCCTTCAACGCCATTAGCACGCTCGTTGACCTTGATATAGGCCAGACCCTTGGCGCCGTAGATGCCAACAAACTTGGTGTAGTCATCGATCTGCTTACGCGGCATGCTCGCGCCGCCCGGTACACGCAATGCGGTTACGCGGCATTTAGGATCGTTGGCCGGCCCCGCGAAGACCTTGAAGTCGACATCTTTGAGCTGGTCGGCGACGTCCACCAGTTCCAGCGGGTTACGCAGGTCCGGCTTGTCGGAGCCAAAGCGACGCATGGCTTCGGCCAGAGTCATATGCGGCAGCTCACCAAACTCAACGTTCAGCACTTCTTTGAACAGCTGGCGAATCATCTTCTCGGTGATGGCCATGATGTCGGCTTCATCGAGGAAGCTGGTTTCGATGTCGATCTGGGTGAATTCCGGCTGGCGGTCGGCACGCAGGTCTTCGTCACGGAAGCACTTGGCGATCTGGTAGTAACGGTCGAAGCCGGCGACCATCAGCAACTGCTTGAACAGCTGCGGCGACTGCGGCAGAGCGAAGAAGCTGCCGGCGTGGGTGCGGCTCGGCACCAGATAGTCGCGCGCGCCCTCGGGGGTGGCACGGGTGAGGATCGGCGTTTCCACATCGAGGAAGCCGTTGTCATCCAGGTAACGGCGGATGCTGCTGGTGATGCTCGAACGCAGCTTCAGCTTGGCCGCCATTTCCGGGCGACGCAGGTCGATAAAGCGGTAACGCAGGCGGGTTTCTTCGCCCACGTCGGTGTATTCGTTGAGCGGGAACGGCGGGGTTTCCGCTTCGTTCAGCACTTCCAGCTCATAGCCCAGCACTTCGATAGCGCCGGACGCCATGTTGGCATTTCCGGCACCGGCCGGACGCAGGCGCACCTTACCGGTGATCTTGACCACGTATTCGCTGCGCACCTTGTCGGCGGTGGCGAAGGTCGCCGCGCGATCCGGGTCGAATACCACCTGGGCCAGACCTTCACGGTCACGAATGTCGAGGAAAATCACCCCGCCATGGTCACGACGGCGATGTACCCAACCGCAAAGGGTGACTTCCTGGCCGTCCAGGCTCTCGTTCAGTTGGCCGCAATAATGGCTGCGCATCATGGTGGTGGTCGCTTCTCTTGAGTCTTGAATTCGTTGGGCCGCAGTGACTGCGACGCTCGTTGGCCGGATAACCGGCTGGCGCAGGCGCCATTTCCCGCAATTGTGCTGCCTTTAAGGGGCGCGAAACGATCAGCGGCGCATACGCAGCCCACTGTTCGCCCGACAAAACGCGGCAAAGCGCGGGATTATATATGGTTAAGCCGCCACTTGCAGCCGCCGCCCCACGCGCTTTTGCCAGCCCTTCCTATACTCAGGCATGCAGCACTCTGACCGTCGAATAGTGGAGAGGCTTATGGCCACGCCGAACCTGGCTGAAATCCCCAGCGATTTGCTGGCAGACTTTCGCCTGGAATCCAGCGAACAATTCCAGCGTTGCGAGCAATTGCTGATCGAGCTAGAACACGTCCCCGATGACCGCGAACGTCTGCGCGAGCTGTTTCGCCTGGTACATACGCTCAAGGGCAACCTGGGTTATATCGGCCTGGACACGCTGATGAGCGTGCCGCAAGCCATGGAAGATGTACTGTCCTGCCTGCGCGAGGGCCAGTTGCATTTCGACAGCCTGCTGGGCGATATCCTGCTATTAACCCTCGACCACCTGAAAGAGCTGATCCAGCACGCCCTTGGCGGCCCGCCAGCGCAACTCAGCGCCGCTCAAAGCAAAGCGCTTAGCCAGGCACTCAGCGCCCTGGCACTGGTGCCAGCGGCGCAACAAACCGGTATTCGCAGCGCACTGCTGCAACAACTCGACCCCAGCTCAAAGCCGCCCGCAGCCATTGCTGCAGACGAACCCGCTGCCGCCGACTTACTCAGACGCTATGGCATCGAGCCGGACGCTGACCTGTTGTTCTTTGTCGACCTGATGCAAGCCAGCGAGCGCCGCTCACACTTCTGGCAAGGCCGTGGCCTGCGTCAACTCGACTTGGCCCTGGCGATCAATCAACTGGGCGGCAACCCGGAGCAACCCGAGCAACTGGCTGCGGCCATCTGCCTGCATGATCTGGGCATGGCCTTTCTGCCACTGGAAATGCTGCACAAAGAAGCGCATTTCAATCGCGAAGAACGCAGGCAGATGCAATCCCACCCACGCCTCGCCTACGACTTGCTCAAGCGTATGCCGCGCTGGGATGCCGCTGCGGAAATAACCCTGCAACACCAGGAGCACGCCGACGGCAGCGGTTACCCCAAAGGGCTGAAAGAGCTCGAAACCAGCCCCGGCGCCCTGATTATCAACATCGTCGACACCTTCGACGCCCGCACCCATGAACGCGCCCACCAAACCCTGAACAAACGCCCACTGCTGCGCGCCATTCTCGAAATCAACAACCTCGCCGGGCGGCAATTCAGCGCTCACTGGGTCGAATTATTCAATCAGACGCTGCAACAGCATCCCGAATTAGCGCATCGCTAGGCCCTAGAAAAATTGAACCCAGACCCAGCAATAGCCTCCAACCATCACTTTCATTGATATAAACCACGATAAAGCTCGGTAAAACCCATGGTAGGCTCCGCCCATTACGCGGGCAGCCAAGCCCCGAGCCACCTGAGAGGAGAAATGGTATGGAAATCAATATCGGAATTGCCGAGCAGGACCGCGCCGCCATCGCCGAAGGCCTGTCACGCCTGCTTGCCGACACGTATACCCTGTACCTGAAAACCCACAATTTTCACTGGAACGTCACTGGCCCGATGTTCAACACCCTGCACCTGATGTTTGAGGGGCAGTACACCGAGCTATCGCTGGCCGTCGACCAGATCGCCGAACGCATTCGCGCCCTGGGCTTCCCGGCCCCAGGCACCTACGCCGCCTACGCCCGCCTCTCGTCTATTAAGGAAGAAGAAGGCGTGCCGAACGCACAAGACATGATCAAACAGCTGGTTCAAGGCCAGGAAGCCGTCGTACGCACCGCCCGCGGCATCTTCCCGCTGCTGGACAAAGTCAGCGACGAGCCCACTGCGGACCTGCTGACCCAGCGCATGCAAGTGCATGAGAAAACCGCCTGGATGCTGCGCAGCCTGCTGGCAGCCTAGACATATAGGTAAATAGATAAATCACGTAAAAGGCCCGTCTCTACGGGCCTTTTGCTAGGCGCTTGCCCAGCAGCTGTTCTATGCTTTGGTCAATTGCAACTTGGCCACAGTGACGTGCATGAACAAACCCGCTAAAGCTCCCAGCATTCTGGAACTGTACCCCGAGGAAACCCGCGACGCTGCGGCGCTTCTGAAGAAGGCGGTACCGCTAATGATGCGCCATGATATTCCGCCCAATCCGGTGCATTACGCCCTCTGGTACACCTACAGCAAAGGCCTGGAGCCCGAACTCAATCGCCGCCTGGAGAAAACCGTCGCTGACTTTGACAGCTTCCCGCCGGAAACCGCGGCCAAGCTGTTTCGCGACTACATCATCCATGGTGAGCTCGAAGAAGCCCGCGCCGGCCAACAGCAGGTCATCGAGCTGGTCGACGATATTGAAGGCAACGTGTCACGCAGCATCATTGGCAGCCGTAACTACCAGGCCAGCCTGGAGCATGGCCTTGCCGCGCTGCAGGAACCGATCATCGATGACCTGCCGAATGTCCTGAATGAACTGCAGCAAAGCACGCAACTGATGCAGGACCAGCAGGACAAGTTCCTCTATCGCTTGAATGCCGCTCAGCAAGAAATCAAGAGCCTGCGCAGCCAGCTCGAGCGCGCGCACATCGCCGCAACACTGGATAGCCTGACCCAGGTATTCAATCGCAATGCCTTCAGCCGACTGCTGGAACAGACCCTAAGCAGCGAGCATGACGGCGTCGCCCTGGTGATGCTGGATATCGACCACTTCAAACAATTCAACGACCAATACGGTCACCCCCTGGGTGATCGCGTGCTGCAGCATGTGGGTCAATTGTTGCGCGACCTCCTGCCCGTCCGTGCCATGGCCGCACGTTACGGCGGCGAAGAGTTCTGCATCATCCTGCGCGATTGCTTTGATAACGCCACGGCTTACGCTTTTGCCGAACAGATGCGCCTGAAGATCCAGTCACTGCGCATCAAAGTGCGCCGCACCGACGAAGTACTCGACAGCATTACCGCCTCCTTCGGCTTCGCCCTTGCAGAACAAGGCGATACGCTGGAAACCCTGCTCACCCGCGCCGATGACGCGCTTTATCAGGCCAAGCGCGATGGCCGTAATCAGGTAAGCCCCATGCCGAGCGAAACTGCGCTCAGTGCTTGATTGAGAACCCCACCTCTTTGCTGTTAAATACGCCCCGTGCCGCTGATCCGTATCCATGGCTCAGCGCATAGGCTGGTACCACGCGCTTTTACTCCTCCCCGGCAACACCCACTACGCGCAGCCAGCCCTTCCTGTTGATTCTTTAAATTAAGCGAGCTCATCGAACATGTTGAAAATTGTCCACCTTCTGACGGGCGCTCTCGCCCTGCTACTTTCTTTTGCCCCACACTTTGGCGACACACCACAGTCACTCCTAGAACAACCCAGCGCGCTGTGCCTTGCTCTGTTCGGCCTGCTTAACCTGTTGCTTGCCCCACAACTGCCCATCTGGCACGCCGGCCTGCGCCATCAAGCGCAAAACCTGGTTTCCGCCCTCCTGGTACTCGGCACCCTGCTGCAAGCCTTGATTCTGCTCGCCCCGCTACCGGTAATCGCTAACCAACCGGCTAGCCTGTTCAGCCTGCTGATCATCGCTGCCGCCGTAGCCGTACACCTGGCGGCCAACCTGCGCCTTAAATCGCGCAACACCTCAAGCTCGCAAGATCTGGGTGACCGCGAAACAGGTACCGTTAAGTGGTTCAACACCTCGAAGGGTTTCGGCTTTATCTCCCGCGACTCGGGCGACGATATTTTTGTGCACTTCCGCGCCATTCGCGGTGAAGGCCACCGGGTACTGGTCGAAGGCCAGCGGGTCGAGTTCGCCGTCATGCAACGCGACAAAGGCCTGCAAGCCGAAGACGTCATCGCCGCGCTGCCTGCGCGACGTTAAGCGCATAAACGCAAAAGGCCCGCACATTGCGGGCCTTTTGCGTTTTATACGCCAATCAATAATGGGGCGGCGGCGCCTCATCCTCAGCCATACCAAACTGCGAACTCACCTCATCCTGACGCTTGATCAACGCAGCCACCTGCAGTAGCAAGCGCTCCAGAAGCCGCTGTTGCGCCACCAGCGCATCATTGAGTGCTTGAATAGTGTCGTCCTGAAAAGCCAGCCGGCTTTGCAGATCGTTGATGCGCTCTTCTATTTCCACCCGTCAAGCCTCAGCAAAACAAAAATCCCCAGTCAAAACCAGGCGTAAACGGGCTTTCAACTCGGCCAATTGCTCAGGCGTATACGCCTGCGCCGGATGCTTGCCCCAAACAGGCGCTGGCCAAGCCGCATCCTCGCGACGCCGCACGATGACATGCATATGCAGCTGACTGACCACATTGCCCAAGGTCGCGACATTCATCTTGTCGGCTGCAAAACAGTCCTTGAGTACTTCAGCAAGACCGTTGGTTTCGCGCCAGAGCTGCAACTGATCAGCCGCATCCAGCTGAAACAACTCGCTGACATCCTCACGACGCGGCACCAGGATAAACCAAGGGTACTGCGCATCATTCATCAACAGCAGGCTGCATAACGGGTAATCCCCCATCCAGACAGTGTCCTGCTGCAAACGCAAATCCAGAACAAACATAACGACCTACCTTTAAGAAAACCCACTCACTTGGTTTTGACAGAGATCGAACAGAACAGGCAACGACACCCGAAGCCTGATCAGCAAACCGGCTGCCAAAGCAAAGCCAGCAAACATCGACTGAGCAGGATACGCCGAAGTTGAAACCACGGCACCCACGATCAACCCTACTGCCACGCACCAATAGACAGCACTCGCCAAAGCCACCCAGAGCCTGCGCACCAAAACTGTTCCCTTCGGTAATCCCCACGCAGCAGGCAAATGCCACACAACCGCCATACAACGGCAAGCAACTGAAAACAGAGCAGAAAGCGACCGCAAAAATACCTTTCACTGAGCATAAAAATAGAAAAACCTGCTGAAAAACCAACCACAAACCAATGCAAACCCCGAAAACCTCGATCACACCGGTCAAATCGAGGATAAAAAATTGGCTTTCAGGACTTTGTGCACGACTATTGCTAAGCAATCCATGACGAATCGCACTGCACCGTTTGACTGCCGAAGGCAACCAGCACGCAGGCGCAAAAATCCGTCAGCATTGACTTGGAGCACGCCAGCAGCATCTACAAAAATGCGACATGACTCATAAGCTTTTGCGACACAGCCGTGAAGAAATCGTAATGAATAGATTGCAACTATCGCCAACATTGGCAGCGTGCTATAAGTTACCGCCGACACAAAAAGAAAGAGTCGTCCATATAACAACCAGCCGGACGGCGCAACTTTTCTAAACCAAAGGAGCAATCACGATGCAAGTGATGAAGTGGAGCGTAATCGCCCTCGCAGTAGCAGCGGGCACCACCCAAATGGCAGTGGCATCCAGCCAGTCCGAATCCAAGGGCATTGTTGAAGACAGCAGCTTCAATATCTTCAATCGCGCTCTCTACATGAACCGTGATTTCAAACATGGCGCCAGCCATGTAACCACAGCGAATGAAGCCAAAGACGAGCGTAAAGGCTATCGTGAAGACTTCGGCCTGGGCATCCGCCTGCTGTTCGAATCCGGCTTCACTCAAGGCACCGTTGGCGTTGGTTTTGATGCTCACTCCCTGAGCAGCATCAAACTGGACACTGGCGATGGCCGCCAGGGCAATGGTCTTTTCGCTGAAAATGGTGCAGGCGAAGCTGAGGACACTCAGAGCGAAGTTGGCGGCGCGATCAAATTCCGTGTTTCCGATACTGTTCTCAAGTACGGCAACATGATGATTGACACCCCGGTATTTTCTACCGATGACAGCCGCATCTTGCCTGAAGTTGCAACCGGCACCTTGCTGACCAGCGACGAAATTTCTGGCTTGACCCTCACCGCAGGTCGCTTTACCGCATTGAGCAGCCAAACCGGCTCAAGCCGCGACGACATCAACGGCAAAGGTCCGGGTCTGACTTCCGCCAATATCGTCGGTGCAAACTACTCCTTTACCGATAACTTCAGCGGCGCTGTATTCTTCTCTGATGTCGAAGATCACTTCAAAAAGCGCTACCTGAACTTGAATTACGGTCAAGATCTGGGCAACGAACAATCCTTCGGCCTGGACTTCAATTACTACCGTACAACCGATGATGGCCAGAAGCGCTCTGGTGACATCGACAACAGCATCTGGAGTATTGCGCCCTCCTATGCTATCGGCGGCCACAAGTTCACCGTTGCTTACCAGAAATCCAACGGCGACACTGGCTATGTATATGGCATTGATGGCGGCGGTGCTGTTTACTTGAACAACTCAGTACAAATCGGCGACTACGAGCTCAAAGACGAACAATCTTGGCAAGCTCGTTATGACCTGAACATGGCCACATTTGGTGTTCCTGGCCTGAGCTTCATGACCCGTTACATCACCAGCACCGATATCGACGGCGTACGTGCCGACGGTGCCGGCGACGGCAAACGTCACGAGCTCAACTTGGAGAGCAAGTACGTGATCCAAGAAGGCGCAGCAAAAGACCTGTCCTTCCGCGTTCGTCATGCTGCATACCGCGCCAACTTTGGTCGCGATCTGAACGACACCCGCTTGATCATCGAGTACCCACTGGACGTTCTCTAACGCCCAAGTAGTACTGAAGTAATAAAAAAGAACCCAGCCTAGGCTGGGTTCTTTTTTCTCTACTGATAACAGACTTACAACGGCAACGCATAAGTCCCCGTTACATGCGCCACCAACTCTTCTTCGTTGCCCTGCGAATAAACGGATACTTCGCAAACAGCCTGCCTGCGACTTAATCTCAATATCCGAGCCTCGGCTAACAGATCAACCGGCCTGGGCTTGACCAGAAAGTTGATATTCAAATTAGATGTCACAGCCATCTCTACCCGCCCGAGACTGCCCAGCACCACCGCATACATCGCCGCATCTGCCAGCGCCATAATGGTTGGCCCGGACAAAGTGCCGCCGGGGCGAATTAATTTGCTGTGAAATGGCACCCGCGCCAGCGCGCCCTTAGCGTCCAGCCGATCGATACACAGGTTGATATCTTCTGCCATCGGCAGCCCCGCCCGAATCAGCGCCTGCACCTGTTCCGCCGTCAATATCGACACACTCCCCTCCTTTTATAAGCACACGCCAGCATCCTGTACGCATCTGTACAGGCACCGTACAATGCGGGCCATTCAAAATCTCTTGCAACCGACAGAACAGCCAAATATGCGTACCAGCCAGTTCCTGCTCTCGACTCTGAAAGAAACCCCATCCGATGCCGTGGTGATCAGCCATCAGCTGATGCTGCGTGCCGGCATGATCCGCAAGCTGGCTTCCGGCCTGTACACCTGGCTGCCCATGGGCCTGCGTGTGCTGCGCAAGGTTGAGAAGGTCGTGCGCGAGGAAATGAATGCCGCTGGCGCTCTGGAAGTGCTGATGCCGGGCATTCAGCCGGCAGAGCTGTGGCAGGAATCCGGTCGCTGGGAGCAGTACGGCCCGGAACTGCTGCGCATGAAGGATCGCCACGGCCGCGACTTCTGCGCCGGTCCGACCCATGAAGAAGTGATCACTGATCTGGCGCGCAACGAGCTGAACAGCTACAAGCAGCTGCCGATCAACCTGTATCAGATCCAGACCAAGTTCCGCGACGAAATCCGTCCGCGCTTCGGCCTGATGCGTGGCCGCGAGTTCATCATGAAGGACGCTTACTCCTTCCACGTCGACCAGGCTTCGCTGCAAGAAACCTATGACCGCATGCACCAGGCCTACTGCAACGTATTTACCCGCCTGGGCCTGAATTTCCGCCCTGTACAGGCGGACACCGGCTCCATCGGCGGCACTGGCTCCCACGAATTCCACGTACTGGCCGACTCCGGCGAAGACGATATCGCCTTCAGCGACAGCTCTGACTACGCCGCCAATATCGAAAAAGCCGAAGCAGTACCACGCGAAAGCAGCCGTGGCGCAGCCACTGAAAGCATGCGCATGGTTGACACCCCGGACACCAAAACCATCGATGCACTGGTGACAGGTTTTGGCCTGGCCATCGAAAAAACCATCAAGACCCTGATGGTCCATGGTGCTAAAGAAGGCACTCTGGTGGCGCTGATCGTACGTGGCGACCACGAACTCAACGAGATCAAAGCTGCCAACCTGGAAATAGTTGCCAGCCCACTGGTGTTCGCCAACGAAGCTGAAATTCGCGCAGCCATCGGCGCAGGTCCTGGTTCGCTGGGCCCGGTCAATCTGCCGATCCCTTGCGTGGTCGACCGCTCGGTTGCCTTGATGAGCGACTTCGCCTCGGGTGCCAATATCGATGACAAGCACTATTTCGGCGTCAACTGGGAGCGCGACCTGCCGCTGCCGGAAGTGGCCGACCTGCGCAACGTGCTGGCCGGCGACCCAAGCCCGGATGGCAACGGTACTCTGGAAATCAAGCGCGGCATCGAAGTCGGGCATATCTTCCAGCTGGGCACCAAGTACAGCGAAGCGCTGAACTGCCAGGTGCTGGGTGAGAACGGCAAGCCGGTGATTCTGACGATGGGCTGCTATGGCATTGGCGTTTCGCGCGTGGTGGCGGCAGCCATCGAGCAGAACAACGATGACCGCGGCATTCTCTGGAACGACGCCTTGGCGCCTTTCCACATCGCCCTGGTGCCGCTGCGTTACGAAACCGATGCCGTGCGCGAAGCCACCGACACGCTGTATGCGCAGCTAACTGCTGCCGGCTATGAAGTGCTGCTCGATGACCGTGACAAAAAGACCAGTCCAGGCATCAAATTCGCCGATATGGAACTGATCGGCATCCCGCATCGCATCGTCGTCAGTGATCGCGGCCTGGCCGAAGGCAACCTGGAATACAAGAGCCGCAAGGAAACCGACGCCCAGGCCGTGCCTGTCGCCGATATCCTGAGCTTTATCCAGGCCCGCATCAGCCACTGATCTCAGCCCTTTTAGCAAGAGTCGTCATGTTCAAGCGAAACACCCTCAGCCTCATCGCCACCCTGCTGGGTGGCTCTCTGCTACTCAGTGGTTGCGCCAATCAGTTGCCGCAGCGCAGCGAGCACGAGGAGCGCGTCGAGCGCAAATTGCTCGATCACAGCCTGCAGATCGATGTCGGTGAGCCACGCGTGCTGGAGTTGCCACAACGCCGCGTACGCGTGCATGAACAGAAGACCTTCGAGGTCACGGCGTTTGACGTGACGCGCCGCTATGACCGCTATACCCCCTACCAGCCCTGGCGCGAACTCTATGAAGTGCCGCTCGGCGCACTGGCGATTGTCGGTGGCATCGGTGCCAACGTACTCAACGTGGTACTGCTCGGCAGCCTGCCGGATACCGTCACCAAGGACTGGATCAGTTACGGCTTTGCCGGGCTCAACCCGGCGATGAACGTCGAATCCAACGGGCGCTCGCAACAGAACCTCGCCACCCTCGAGGAGCGCCGCCAGGATGCGCGCATGGAGTATTCCAGCCTGCCATGGGCCGAGCGTCCGGTACTGGTTAAAGCCGGCGCACAGAGCCATGAGCTGCTCACCGACCGCAATGGCATCCTGCGCCTGAACTTGCTCGACAGCCCGTTTGCCGAAGAGGATGTCACGCGTATTAGTACCCTACTGCTGACCGTGGAAGATGATCAGGGCTCAGCGCGCGCTGATGCCTCCCTGCTGGTCAGCCGCACCCTGCGCGGCAAACTGCAGGAAGCCCACCAGCTGATTTACAACGACCTTGAAGGTGACGACGTTGCCCAGTGGGTACATCGGGTTAAACGCCTGTCAGAGCTGGGCCTGGAAGAGGAAGCCAGCGAGCTGGAACAGAGCCTGATCGAACTGACGCGCAATGATCCGGAACTGCAGAAGATCTTCCTCCAGGCCCTGACCAAAGACGCCGGCCGCCTGGTCGCCGATCCTGGCAACGACTGACGCCCCCATGCTGCAGCGCCTGACCTGCACCCTACTCGGCCTACTGCTCTGCAGCGTGGCGTATGCCGACGTGCGCCAGGCGCCGGAGACGGAACTGCGCACACTGCTGCAACAGACCGTGGCCCAGGCCGACAGCTTTCAGGATCGTTTCGATGCCGAAGTCTGGCTGTTGGATATGTCCACGCGCATGCGCCGTTATATTCCGGATGCCGAGCAACGCCTGAGCCTGCTGCGCCTGGTACACCGCGAAGCCAGTAAAGCCGGCTTGCGCCCCGACCTGATGATTGCCCTGATTCATGCCGAAAGCCATTTCGACCGTTTCGCCATATCTTCAGTCGGCGCCCAGGGCATGATGCAGGTGATGCCCTTCTGGAAAGCCGAACTGGGCCGCCCGCAAGACAACCTCACCGACAACGCCACCAACCTGCGCTATGGCTGCACCATCCTCAGCTTTTATTTACGCAAGGAAAACGGCGACCTGAACCGCGCACTGGCGCGTTACAACGGCAGCCTGGGCAAACACACCTACTCGGCCAAGGTGGTCGGTTTCTGGCACGACTTCTGGTATGTCAAACCGTAGATGGGTTAGCGGCGCAGAGCACAAGACGCATGCACAACATGCCTCCCATGCGACGCTTAACCCATCAACGACTCAGCGCCGTACGATAAATCCGGCAACTCCCTGCAACGCCTGATCCTGCAGCTCCAGCGCGGTCACGTCGGCAGCCTGCGGCCCTTGCTCTAACCAGCTTGCTAACTCGGCCACTGCAGCTTCATCACCCTCGAACAGCACCTCGACCCGGCCATCGGCCAGGTTGCGCACCCAGCCATCGAGATCCAGACGCTCAGCCTGCTCTGCGGTCGTTTGGCGAAAACTGACGCCCTGAACGCGACCGCTGACGTAACCATGCTTGCAGATACGCGCCACGGCTCTAGCCCTCCGCCTTGAGCGCAGCCAGGCGAGCACTCAGGCCGGCCGCCGTCTGCTCACCCAGCAGGCGCTCACGCATACGACCCTGATCATCGACGATATAGGTCACCGGCAGCACCTCGGCACGCGGCAGCTGATAGCGCTCAGCCGGGTCCTGCGCCAGCACGGTAAAGGTGATGCCCATGTCTTGCGCTGCCTGACTCAGTTTCTCGCCCTGCAGCGCATCGAAATTCACCCCCAGCACCTGCACGGATTGCTCCTTGAACTGTTTCTCCAGAGCATTGAGTTCAGGGATCTCGGTGCGGCAGGGTGCGCACCACTGCGCCCAGTAATTAATCACTAACCACTGGCCATCCAGGCGCTCAACCGCTACCTTTCGTCCATATTGATCGACGCCTATGTCTTCAGCGCAACCGGCCAGAATCAGACCTATGCCTACGCCCGCAACAGCACGAATGATCGCCTGGAAACGCATTCCCATGCATTCGCTCCCTGATTCCATAAGGTTGATATGACATTAGATGCCTTGCGCCTGGAAGTGCCAGACATCCTCGAAACCGAGGTCGCACCGTTGGCCGACCTCAATGAGCAGCTGGCCCAGGCCCGTCTGCAGCCGCCAGAACTGGCCTTGCAGCAAGCGCTCGGCCTGCTCTTCAGGCTGAACCGCAGCGCCATGACCTTACTCGAAAGGCAGCGCGCACTGCAAAGCTTCAGCGATCAGTACCGGCATTACAGCAAGGCCTACCAGGGCGAAAACCCCCCCACGGCGTTGTTCGTGCATCTGTGCAGTGAACTGGCTATCGGCTTCAAACGTCTGCTGCTGCAAATCCTCCAGGGCCGTCAACCATCACGCCCGCACCTGGCCTGGTGCCTGTATATGGCTCAGCACTTTCTCGCGCAGAGCCTGCTGCGCCACTACCAGCTATATCAGGAACCACCGCCCAGCCTGTGGCGTGACAGCCATCTGCTGTACTGGATCGGTGAGCATCAGGATTGCTTAGACGAGCCAGTGGCGGCAGCGTTTACCCCACAACCGGCCAACACCATGCGCGGCATCTACCAGCAGATGCTGCTGTTGTCGCTGAGCAACCCGTTTCACCTCGCCGATGGCGAATGCGCACTGCTGTTCGGCGCGCTCTCGCCGCTGGCCGGGCTGGCGCGCCTGCTGCCCTGGGACGAGGACGATGAAATCGAAGGGCCAACCATCGACCTGACCGAGGCGCAGCCCTGCCTGAGCTACGCCCAGACACCAGAAGGCAGCGCTGACTATTTGCGCCGCTTCGAGCTGGGCGCCCTGCTGGTAGCTCTGCATGAGCCCGCACCACTGCAAAGCAAAGCGGAGCGCCAACTGCTGGAGCGCGTGCAACAACACTGGCTGGGGCGCCAGCAACGCCGACATACCCGCGCCGACCACAGCTCCGAATGCAACATTATCGTCGGCCTACCCGGCATCCATGCGCAACTACTGGAACAGCGACCGCTGCGCACCAGCGCGCAGATGCTCGACGCCAGCGCAGGCGGTGCACGCCTGCTGTGTAATGCCGACCAGGCCGCGCAACTGTCAGTTGGCCAGCTTGTGCTATTGATCACCGGCAGCGATACACCGACCCTAGCCCTAGTACGTTGGCGGCATCTGAATAGCGAAGGCCTGCACCTGGGCCTGCGTTACCTGAAAGGCCTGCCGCGCCCGGTCTGGCTGCGGCGCGCGCCCAGCGCCCAGACTCACCCGGGCGTGCTGCAAAGCACCCCGGCACCGGGCAACGGTTGGCATCACGGCTTATGGCTGCCTAACGGGCAGTTTGTTGAAGGGGAAAATGTCTGGCTGCAACTGGCCAGCGCGCACAACCAGGCAATTCTGCCGCTGCCGACCGCCAATCTGGTCACCGCCTCCGTCACTCGCTACCCGATGCAGCTGGCTTAGACACTGTTGCCGATACGCTAAAACTGCGAGAAAGGTCACGCCGAACGGCGGCCGAGCGCACAGTTTCATCGGAGGGGCCAAGCTTATAATTCATCGCACTCACGCTTGATGCGATCCGTTATTAGCCTGGAACACAACCATGACCCAAGCCCTCGATAAGTTGGTCGGCCCCGTGCCATCTGCCATCGTCAATCTCGCCCGCTTACAGGTCACCCCGTACGAAGGGCGCGTCGCTGAGTTCAACGTAGCCGCCTGGCTGCACCTACCGGGGCTGGCCAACCTGCCTGTATCCCTGTTGATCAGCTACCGCGACGGCACCACCCGCCGCGAAGTGATGGTCGATCACGGCAAGGTCAATCAGCACAGCAAGATTCTGCTTTCCAGCGTGGCCCGCCTGCCGGTGAAGCTGAAGATCGAAGACATGCAGGTGCGCCTGCGCTCTGCCGTGCCAGCGACCAGCCTGGTGGTCGAGGAGCTGTTTGTGCAAGCGGTCGAGTTACCACAAACCGACAGCCGCCAAGCCCTCGCCTGATAGCACCCCGTAGCACACAAGCCCCGCGCACTGACGCGGGGTTTTGCGTTTAGCGCGAGAGCACTCCTGCAGGCCCACACTGGGTGTCAGAATCAGGTCGCGTGACAGTTTCAGATAAGCCAGAAGAGTGGGGCTGCTCAGTCGGGTTGGAGTTGACCAAGGACTGCGGCCAGCTGCTAAAGCGCAGGCCGGTGATGCGATTAAGGCGCTCGAGCGCCTCTTGCGGATCACGTTGATACAGATGAATCACTTTGCCTTTAGTGGCTGTCATAACGCCTTCACACTCCGCCAATCCCTGCCCTGCTGGCAACCTGATCGCTATCTGCAAGACAAATAGCCAGAAGCGTGCCAGCTTCCTTTTAACCGCGTTTGGCGACCTTCATGGTCGTCCGAGCCATCATGCGCCATCAGCACAACGCCGCAAACTGACGTTTTACGTCACTTTGCCGGCTCAGCTTCAGGCTGCAGCCACTTCGCCAGGTCTTCACCAAATAGCGCCGCCTGCTCTTCTTGCAACTGCACCAAACCACGGCGCAGCGCCGGATACCAGACCTCATCGAGCTGCTCGGGCAGGTTCTCCGCCCTGGGCAGCGGCCAGGGACTGTGGCTAAGCAATTGCTGCAGCGAATAATGACCAAGGTCACGGCTCAACACCCAGGTACCGGAACCGGTCGGGGCAATCAGTTTCTGCTGCTCAAGAAACACCAGAATCTCTTCCCACTCATGCTCCGCCAGCGACCAGCCCTGGCGCTGCACATCCAGCAAACGTACTTTCAAACCCGACTGCTGGCGCTCGTAGAACACCCGCAGCACGCCAAGCGCCATCAATAAACGCGGCACCGCACGCTTGCGCCACTGCTGGGAAAACCCCAGGTTACAGACCAGTTCGGCGCCAAACAGCACGATCAACCAGGACAGATAGATCCACAACAGAAACAGCGGCACCGTGGCAAATGCACCGTAAATCAACTGATAACCGGGAAACAGGCGCACATACAGGCCGAACAGCATCTTCGCCACTTCGAACAGAATTGCCGCGAACAAGCCGCCTAGCAGCGCATGCCGCACCGGCACCTGAGCATTCGGCACCGTGGCATACAGCAAGGTGAATGCAGCCACGCTAAACAGCAGCGGCATAAATTTCAGCAGCGCCTGGGCACCGAGCAAGGCATCCGGGCCGGAGATCAGTGACAACGACGTGAAGTAGGTACTGATGGCAAAGCCACCGCCAAGCAACAACGGACCCAGGCTGAGAATCGCCCAGTACAGCAGAAAGCTCGACACGCCCCGACGCGGCTGCCGCACGCGCCAGATGGTGTTGAAGGTCTTCTCGATCGTCACCAGCATCCAGAACGCCGTCGCCGCCAACACCGCCACACCAATCCAGGTCAGCTGGCGCGCCTGAGTGGTGAAATCGCGCAGGTATTGCTGCAGGGTCTCACCGGCAGAGGGCACGAAGTTGCGGAAGATAAAGCTCTGAATCTGCTCGCCGGTATCCTGAAACGCCGGAATGGCCGAGAGCATGGAAAAGGTCACCGTCATCATCGGCACCACCGCAAACAGGGTGGTGTAGGTCAAGGCCGCCGCATTGCTGGTGCCTTGGTCGGCGATAAAGCGTTGCAACAAAAAACGCCAGAACTCCAACAGGTTGTTAACACGCTGCAGCATGCCCTCTCCTTAGCCATTTGCATCCCGGCAACCTGCACTACAGGCGCAGGCGTAAATGCCGTTAGCGGTTAGAATAGCCGCCATCGAAGGTAACCGGCGACCCGAACATGACCGCTATGACGTTCTACCATAACCCGCGCTGCTCCAAATCGCGCAGCGCATTGCAATTGCTGGAAGACCGCGGGCTCAACCCAACCATCGTGCGCTACCTGGAAACACCGCTGAGCGCCGCCCAGCTACAGGCGTTGCTGAGTAAGCTCGGCATCAGCCCACGGCAACTGCTGCGCACTGGCGAAGATGAATACAAAACCCTCGGCCTGAGCGACCCGCAACTGACTGACGCACAGCTAATCGAGGCCATGGTTGAGCAGCCAAAATTGATTGAGCGGCCCATTCTGGTTGTCGGCGAGAAAGCCGTCATCGGTCGCCCACCTGAAAATGTTCTGGAGATTTTGCCGTGAGCGCACCCTATATTCTGGTGCTGTATTACAGCCGCCATGGCGGCACCGCCGAAATGGCCCGGCAGATCGCCCGCGGCATCGAGATGGGCGGCCTGGAAGCGCGCCTGCGCACCGTGCCCGCAGTGTCGACCGAGTGCGAAGCAGTGGCTGCGGACATCCCAGCCGAAGGTGCGCTGTATGCCAGCCTGGATGATCTGAAGAACTGCGCCGGCCTGGCGCTTGGCAGCCCGACCCGCTTCGGCAATATGGCCGCGCCGCTCAAGTACTTTCTCGATGGCACCAGTGGCCTGTGGTTGACCGGAGGCTTGGTCGGCAAACCTGCAGGCGTATTCACCTCAACCGCCAGCTTGCATGGCGGCCAGGAAACCACCCTGCTGTCGATGCTCTTGCCGCTGCTGCACCACGGCATGCTGATCACCGGTCTGCCCTATAGCGAAGCCGCGCTGCTGGAAACCCGTGGCGGCGGCACGCCTTATGGTGCCAGCCACCACGCCGGCGCCGATGGCAAACGCGCCCTCGATGAACATGAAACAGCCCTATGCCGCGCACTCGGCCAACGCCTGGCGCAAACCGCGGCAAAACTGGAGAACCCCCGTGGCTAAAACTGCAAAACCGCTGCCGGCGCTGGAGTGGCTAGAGCCTCGTCTGAACATCAGCCGCGCGGTCAGCCTGCTGAGCTTTTTTGGTCTCGGCGCATTACTGCTGGTGTGGAACCTGTGGTTCGCCAACGTCCCCGGCAAACTGCTCTGGGTGATCCTCGGCGTACAACTCGCCCCCCTGCTATTGCTCGCCCCCGGTCTGATCCTCGGCAACGCCCGCGTCCACGCCTGGGCCTGCTTTGTGGTCAACCTGTACTTTATTCAGGGCGTACTCGCCGCCTTCGACCCCAGCAAGGCGCTGTATGGCTGGTTACTGACAGGGCTTAGCTTCAGCCTGTTCTGCGCCGCACTGATGTTTACCCGCTGGCGTTTTCAGTACGAGCGCAAGTTGGCAGGGGAAAACTAGGGGGCAACGCTGAGCCTGGCTGCACGCAGGCTCAGCGTTTTATAGCGAGCGCTTTACCAGCCGAGGGTTTCTTTAAGAAAGGGGATGGTCAGCTTGCGCTGGGCTTGCAACGACGCCTGATCCAGGCGCTCAAGCAAATCGAACAAGGCGCTCATGCTGCGCTCGCCACGGGTGAGGATAAAACGCCCGACATCATCACTCAGGTGCAGCCCGCGGCGTGATGCGCGCAGTTGCAAGGCACGCAATTTGTCCTCGTCGGACAGTGATTGCAGTTGAAACACCAGTGCCAAGGTCAGGCGCGATTGCAGGTCAGCCAGTTGCACTGGTAACTCGCGTGGCGAACTGCTGGCAGCCAGCAACAGACGCCGGCCGCTGTCGCGTAGACGGTTGAACAGGTGAAACAACGCCTCTTCCCAGTCACTGCGTCCGGCCACCGCATCCAGATCATCCAGACAAACCAGCTCGCACTGCTCCAGATTGTCGAGTAGCGCAGGGCCGTACTCGACCACCTCGGCCAGCGGCAGATACACCGCTGGCTCGCCGCGCTGCTCAAAGCGCAGACAAGCCGCCTGTAGCAAATGACTGCGCCCCACGCCCTCGCCACCCCACAGATAAATCAGGCTTTCCGTCCAGCCGGCATCGGCCTCGCACAGACGCTCGACATAGCCAAGCGCCGCAGCGTTGGCTCCGGGGTAGTAATTGGCGAAAGTGGCGTCGTCACGCAGACGCACGCCTAAAGGCAGTTGTATGGGTGTCATGCTGGGTTGGGCGGCTCGTCGGAACCGCTGGCTGGCTCACCGTAAAGATCGGAAAGTTTATAGAAATCATGCAGATGACGCACTAACACCATGATCACTGCCGCCACCGGCAGGGCCAGAAGGATGCCGGTAAAGCCGAACAGTTGGCCGCCAGCCATGATCGCGAAGATCACGGCAACCGGGTGCAAACCGATACGATCACCCACCAGCATCGGTGTCAGCAGCATGCCTTCGAGCATTTGCCCGACGATAAAGACTGCGGCGATGGCCACCAGAGGGTAAGGGTCCATGCCGAACTGAAACAGGCCGGCCGTCAGCGCCGCGCCGATGCCGACCACCACGCCGAGGTACGGCACAATGCTGGCCAAGCCGGCCAGCACGCCGATCAGCAGCCCGAGTTCCAGGCCGATCACCATCAGGCCGGTGGCATACATCACACCCAGCGCCAGCATCACCAGTAACTGGCCGCGCAGGAAGGCGCCGAGTACTTCGTGACACTCGCCGAACAGCTGCACAACCAGGCCTTCACGGCCACGCGGCAGCAGGCTGCGCAGTTTGGCGACCATCAGGTCCCAATCACGCATCAGGTAGAAGCTCACCACCGGAATCAGCACCAGATTGGCCAGCCAGGCCAGCAGCGCCAGACCTGAAGAGGTGGCCGTAGACAGCAGCATGCCAACGATATCGGTGGTTTTACCCAGTTGCCCGGACAATGCGGTTTTCAGTTGATCAAAACGCCAGAAGCCTTCGCTCAAGCCCAGCTTGAGTTGAATCCATGGCAGGGCCTGGTGCTGCGCCCAGTCGAGCATCTCTGGGACCAGCTCGTAGAGGCGTACCAGCTGCTTGCCCAGCATGGGCACCAACACCAGTAGCAGGATGGCCATGACCAGGGTAATCAATGCAAAGACCACTACCACACCCCAGGTCCGCGACAGCTTCCAGCGTTCCAGGCGGTCGACCAGCGGGTCGCCCATATAGGCCAGCAGCACGCCGATCAGAAATGGCGAAAGAATCGGCGCCAGCAGGTACAACAGGCCGCACAGCAACAGCGCCCCGACTATCCATATCCAACGATGCGAATCGATCATGCCCAGCGCTCCATATGCCAACGTTTTATCCAGAAAATCCTCAACCCGCGAGGCCCGCTATATAAGAAAACCGCAGCTCGGTAGCTGCGGTTTTCAAGTCAGGACACGGGTGCAATCAGCGCAGTCTACCAGCGAAACCTCAGTACATTGTCACGCGGCGCAGCAGGCTCAGCGCCAGGGGCTGGCGGCGTAACCGACTGGCTGGCATCGACCACTGGGGCTTCTGCCGGCACTTCCTGCAAGCGCGCCAGGCTAAGCTGCGCACGCAACTGCTCGGCATTGGCATTCACGGCAAAGGTCAGCGTGTCACCCTGCACCTTGCGCAGTTGCGCGGCGAACGGCTCAAGAATGCGCTGCAACTCGGCGTAGCGTGCCAGGTCGACGCCCTGCACTTGCACCGTCAAACCAGTGGCGGTACCGGCAGCCACAATAAAACGTGGTGCCAGACGCTGGTGGACGGCCAACAGGATGGCATCGGCCAGCGCGGCTTGATCGGCACCCTGCACAGTGCCTTGCTCACGCTCATCACCCAGCCACAGGCGCCACTCGGCCTGCCACTGGCCGTTTGCTTCGCGCGCCATCACTGCCAGCAGGGCATCGGCGGCATAGCGCTCGGAGGCTTCACGCAAGGCGGCCGGATCATTCGCGGTAAGATTTTCCGGCACCGCCACCAGTTGCTCGGCCAGATCGGCCAACGGCAGGCGCAGCGGCAAACCACGGTGCTGCGCGGCCTGATTGAGCGGTGCGGCAGCGGCTTGACCGTCACCGAGCAGACGGCTGCCGTCACTGGCATCACTTAACCACCAGAGCAAGATGCTTGGGCGATTAGCGCCCCACAGCGCCAGGCCCGCCTGACGCAGGCTGCGCTCGGTGCTCAGTGGATCAAAGTCGACCAGCAACTTGTCACCTTCATAGCCGTATTGACTGACGATCTGTTGCGGGTCCTTGCGCAGCGCCACCAGTGCTGGGCTTTGCGCGGCATCGGCCTTGCCGGTCAGGCGCAACACCAGGGTATCCAGCGCGCGGTTCAGGGCGGCAGCGCGCTCTTCCGGTTGCTGGTTGCTGACCGCTTCGCGGACTTGATACAGATCACTCACCGGCGCGGCCAGGGCCGGCAGGCCGGACAGTGACAAACAGGCAAGAAGCAGGCGAGCGGTCAAACGCATGGGTGGATTCTCGACGGGCGGAAAGCGGCGCGTAGGCCAGGTTTAACAACAGTTGCAGCCAAGCCATGCCATATAAGGCAGGCGGCGCTGGCTCAAGAGTGCGAGTTTAGGTGCTGTTAAGGTGCATTCCCAAGCCCTTTTCAGCCGCAGACTAGCAACAACAGGCAGATTTCGAGCTTAAACAGCCGCCCCAGTACCCGCAACCATCGCGCCGCCTGGGTGGCCGCTGCCGGGTAAGCCTGATAAAATCGCGCGCCTTCGCAGACCGTCGCCACAAGCGACGGTGCCAATCCGAATTTCCCCTAAAGGCCTGGATCTATGAGCAAGCAACCCTCCATCAGCTACAAGGACGCAGGTGTAGATATCGACGCGGGCGAAGCCCTGGTCGAACGCATCAAAGGCGTGGCCAAGCGCACCGCGCGTCCGGAAGTCATGGGTGGGCTGGGCGGCTTCGGCGCGCTGTGCGAGATCCCGGCGGGCTACAAACAACCGGTGCTGGTCTCCGGCACTGATGGCGTGGGCACCAAACTGCGCCTGGCACTGAACCTGAACAAGCACGACAGCATCGGTCAGGACCTGGTCGCCATGTGCGTCAACGACCTGGTGGTGTGTGGCGCCGAGCCGCTGTTCTTCCTCGATTACTACGCCACCGGCAAGCTCAACGTGAACGTCGCCGCCACCGTAGTCACCGGCATCGGCGCTGGCTGCGAACTGGCTGGCTGCTCCCTGGTTGGCGGTGAAACCGCTGAAATGCCCGGCATGTACGAAGGCGAAGACTACGACCTGGCCGGCTTCTGCGTCGGTGTAGTGGAAAAAGCCGAAATCATCGACGGCTCGAAAGTCGCCACTGGCGACGCACTGATCGCCCTGCCGTCTTCCGGCCCGCACTCCAACGGCTATTCGCTGATCCGTAAGATCATCGAAGTCTCGGGCACCGAGATCGAAACCACCCAGGTTGACGGCAAGCCGCTGGCCGACCTGCTGATGGCGCCGACCCGTATCTACGTCAAACCCCTGCTCAAGCTGATCAAGGACACTGGCGCAGTCAAAGCCATGGCCCACATCACCGGTGGCGGCCTGCTCGACAACATCCCGCGCGTGCTGCCAAAAGGCGCCCAAGCCGTGGTCGACGTGGCCAGCTGGACGCGCCCAGCAGTCTTCGACTGGCTGCAGGAAAAAGGCAACGTGGATGAGCACGAGATGCACCGCGTCCTCAACTGCGGCGTCGGCATGGTTATCTGCGTGGCGCAGGATCAAGTCGAGATCACCCTGCAAACGCTGACCGCCGCTGGCGAGCAACCATGGGTGATCGGCCAGATCGGTGCCGCCGCCGAAGGTGCCGCCCAGGTCGTGCTGAACAACCTGAAACAGCACTAATGTCGGCACCGATGCCAACAGACTGCAATGTGGTGGTGCTGATCTCCGGCTCCGGCAGCAACCTGCAGGCGCTGATCGACAGCATCGCCCATGACGGTAATCCGGCACGCATCAGCGCGGTGATTTCCAACCGCGCCGATGCCTACGGCCTGCAGCGCGCCAAACAGGCCGGCATCGCCACCGCCGTGCTCGACCACAAGCAATTCGACGGCCGCGAAGCCTTCGATGCCGCGCTGGTCGAGGCCATTGATGCGTTTAATCCGCAGCTGGTGGTGCTGGCCGGTTTTATGCGCATCCTCACGCCCGGCTTCGTTCGTCATTACACCGGCCGCCTGCTGAATATCCACCCCTCGCTGCTGCCAAAATACAAAGGCCTGCACACCCACCAGCGGGCGCTGGACGCCGGTGACAGCGAACATGGCTGCAGCGTGCACTTTGTCAGCGAGGAACTCGATGGCGGACCACTGGTCGTACAGGCAGTGGTACCGGTACAGTCGGATGACTCGCCGAGCAGCCTGGCGCAGCGCGTGCACGAGCAGGAACACGTGATTTACCCGCTGGCCGTAGGCTGGTTTGCCGCAGGCCGTTTGCAGCTGACAGCGCACGGGGCCATGTTGGACGAGCACCTGTTACCGAGTACCGGACACCTTATTCGAACTTAGGAGACACCATGGGTCGCGCCTTACTGTTCGCACTAACGCTTCTGAGCTTGCCGGCATTGGCCGTCGAGCTGAAACCTTTCTCTGCCAGCTACACCGCCGACTGGAAGCAACTACCGGTCAGCGGCAGCGCCGCACGTAGCCTTGAAGCCCTGGATAACGGGGTGTGGAAGCTGAATTTCGAAGCCTCGATGCTGGTCGCCAGCCTGACCGAACAAAGCACCCTGCGCGTCGACAAGGACGTTTTCCTGCCGCAAACCTACCTGTACGAACGAAATGGCCTGGGCAAAGGCAAGAAGGTCGAGCATGACTTCGACTGGAGCGCCAAGCAGGTAATCGGCAGTGACCGCGACACTCCAGTGCGCCTACCACTGAACCGTGGCCTGCTGGACAAATCGACCTACCAATTGGCCCTGCAGTACGATGTAGCCGCCGGCACCAAGAGCATGAGCTACCAGGTGGTCGATGGCGATGAAGTGGAAACCTACGACTTCCGCGTACTCGGCGAAGAAGTGGTACGCACCAAGGCCGGCCTGATCGATGCGATCAAGGTCGAACGCGTGCGCGACCCGACGCAAAGCAGCCGCAAGACCATCCTCTGGTTCGCCAAGGATTGGCAATTCCTGCTGGTGCGCCTGCATCAGGTCGAGAAAGACGGCAAGGAATACCAGATCATGCTCAAGGAAGGCACAGTTGATGGTAAGCCGGTCGAAGGCCGCCGCGACTGAGCGCACACCGGGTACAAAAAACCGAGCCAGTGGCTCGGTTTTTTATGGCCGGTGATGCGGAGAGAGGCAGTGTGTAGCCTGCGCCAACGCAATCCGGGAAACCTTACCCCGGATTACGCCTAGGCTTATCCGGGCTACCAATGGGTGTTTAAGCGGCGTCCGCCGTCACCACATCAGATCATCCGGCACCTGATAAGCCGCGTACGGATCATCGGCATCCGGGGCTTCGGTTGGGGTATTGAGCAGCACCACACGCTGGGCGTCGCGCTCCTGAATCTTCAGCGCCGCTTCGCGCGGGATCACTTCGTAGCCGCCGCCGTGGCGAACGATGGCCAGCGATCCGCTGCTGAGCTTGTTGCGCATCAGGCTGTTAACCGACAGGCGCTTAACCTTCTTGTCGTCGACGAAGTTGTAGTAATCCTCGGTGGTCAGTTTGGGCAGGCGCGATATCTCGATCAGCTGCTTGATCTGCGCGGCACGGGCCTTTTGCTCGATCTTTTCCTGCTGCTGACGGTTCAGTTCCTGATCGCGCGCGGCCTTCTCGGCCATGGCCTGCTGAGCAGCGAGCTTTTGCGATTCGTCCTTCTCGACCTGACCTTTATGCACCAGGCGCTGCTGTTTCTGCTGCTGTTTGCCGGCCTGCTTGGCCTGCTTTTCGTTGACCAGCCCGGCTTTAAGCAACTGATCGCGTAGTGAGAGAGCCATAACCTACCTTTCCAACCTTCAATATTAAGTGGGCGTACCCAACGCAATCGTGACGCGTTATTCGTAGGGTGGATGACGCTTCACCATCCACCGTGTCCTTGCCAGTGGTGGATGAAAGAAGGCCATCCACCCTACAGACTCAACAACTCGGGGTCTGCTTTTCCAGCTTCTTCGCTTCGCCCCAGAGCGCGTCCAACTCATCCAGGTGGCAATCTTCCATGTTGCGTCCCGCTTCGCGCAATGCCTGCTCGATAAAACGAAAGCGCCGTTCAAACTTGCCATTGGCCGCGCGCAAGGCAGTTTCCGGATCAACTTTCAGATGCCGCGCCAGGTTGCTGACCACAAACAGCAGATCACCGATCTCCTCGCTAATCGCCTCGGGGTCGTTCTCGCTCATGGCTTCGAGCACTTCATCCAGCTCTTCGCGCACCTTGTCGACCACCGGTAAAGCCTCGGGCCAGTCGAAACCAACCTGGGCGGCGCGCTTCTGCAATTTGATCGCCCGGCTGAGCGACGGCAGCGCTGTGGGCACATCGTCGAGCAGTGAGAGTTGCTCAGGGGCTGCTGCCTTTTCGGCACGCTCTTCGGCCTTGATCTGTTCCCAGCGCTGTTTGACCGCCGCCTCTTCCAACTTGGCCACGTCCACGGCGCCATACAGATCGCCATCAGGGAAGACATGGGGATGGCGACGAATCAATTTGCTGGTGATGCCATCGACCACCTGAGCAAACTCGAAGCGCCCCTCTTCGCGCGCCAGCTGGCTGTAATACACCACCTGAAACAGCAGGTCGCCCAGCTCACCGGGCAGATGATCGAAGTCGCCGCGCTCGATGGCATCGGCCACCTCGTACGCCTCTTCGATCGTATGCGGCACGATCGTCGCGTAACTCTGCTTGAGGTCCCACGGGCAGCCGTGCTGCGGGTCGCGCAGGCGGGCCATCAGGTGCAGCAGATCGTCGAGTTGGTACATAGAGTTCCTTCGTAACGTAGCCCGGATGCAATCCGGGAATGCCTGAACGCAATTCCCCGGATTGCATCCGGGCTACGGTCTTGAGACTTAACTGACTCGGTGGCGACGCGCCTCAATAATATTGGGCAGCTGGGAAATACGCCCCAACAAACGCCCAAGCGCATCGAGCCCAGGAATTTCCACGGTGATCGACATGGACGCGGTGTTGTCGTCCTTGTTCGAGCGGGTGTTCACCGCCAGCACATTGAGCCGCTCGTTGAGCAGCACCTGGGTCACGTCACGCAGCAGACCGGAGCGGTCGTAGGCCTTGATGACGATTTCCACCGGGTAGGTCTGCACCGGCACCGGCCCCCAGTTGACCTGGATAATCCGCTCCGGCTCGCGCCCAGCCAGTTGCAGCACCGAGGCGCAGTCCTGACGGTGGATGCTCACGCCACGGCCCTGGGTGATATAGCCAACAATCGGGTCGCCCGGCAGCGGCTGGCAACAGCCGGCCATCTGTGTCAGCAGGTTGCCGACACCCTGAATCTGGATATCGCCGCGCTTGCCCGGCTTGAAGCCCAACGCCTTGCGTGGAATCAGCTCGAGCTGCTCGTTGACCCGATCCGGCTCGACCAGTTGCTGGGCCAGGTTGACCAGCTGCGCCAGGCGCAAATCGCCCGCACCAAGGGAGGCGAACAGATCCTCGCTGGTTTTCAGGTTGGCCTTCTCGGCCAGTTTGTCGAAGTCCACATGCGGCAGTGCCAGGCGCTGCAGCTCGCGCTCCAGCTGCACCTTGCCGGCGGCGACGTTCTGGTCGCGGTCCTGCAGTTTGAACCAGTGAACGATCTTTGCCCGCGCCCGGCTGGTGGTGACGTAGCCGAGGTTGGAGTTCAGCCAGTCGCGGCTCGGCGTGCCGTGCTTGCTGGTGATGATCTCCACCTGTTCGCCAGTCTGCAGGCTGTAGTTGAGCGGCACGATGCGCCCGTTGATCTTCGCGCCACGGCAGTTGTGGCCAATCTCGGTGTGCACGCGGTAGGCAAAATCCAGCGGCGTCGCGCCCTTGGGCAGGTCGATGGCGTGACCGTCCGGGGTAAACACATAGACCCGGTCCGGCTCGATATCCACGCGCAGCTGCTCGGCCAGGCCGCCGATGTCACCCAGCTCCTCATGCCATTCGAGCACCTGACGCAGCCAGGAAATTTTCTCTTCGTAATGGTTGGAGCTGGCTTTGACGTCAGTGCCCTTGTAGCGCCAGTGCGCGCACACGCCCAGCTCGGCTTCTTCGTGCATGGCCTGGGTGCGGATCTGCACTTCCAGCACCTTGCCTTCCGGGCCGAGCACAGCGGTGTGCAGCGAGCGGTAGCCGTTTTCCTTGGGGTTGGCGATGTAATCGTCAAACTCCTTGGGAATGTGCCGCCACAGGGTGTGCACAATACCCAGGGCGGTGTAGCAATCGCGCACTTCCGGCACCAGCACGCGCACCGCGCGCACGTCGTAGATCTGGCTGAACTGCAGACCCTTGCGCTGCATTTTGCGCCAGATCGAATAGATGTGTTTGGCCCGCCCGCTGATGTCGGCTTTGACCCCAGTGGCCTCAAGCTCGGTGCGCAACTGGCCCATCACTTCATTGATGTAGTGCTCGCGGTCCAGGCGGCGCTCGTGCAGCAGCTTGGCGATCTGCTTGTACTGCTCGGGCTCCAGGTAGCGGAAAGACAGGTCTTCCAACTCCCACTTGATATGGCCGATGCCCAGGCGATGGGCCAGCGGTGCATAGATATCGAACACTTCGCGGGCTACGCGCTGACGTTTCTCGTCATCGGCTTCTTTCACCGCTCGGATAGCGCAGGTGCGCTCGGCCAGCTTGATCAGCGCCACGCGCACATCATCAACCATGGCCACGAGCATCTTGCGCAGGTTTTCCACCTGCGCCTGCGAGCCGAGCACCAGGGAATCACGCGGGTTCATCGATGCGCTGATTGCCGCCATGCGCAGCACGCCTTCCACCAGTTTGGCCACCACCGGACCGAAACGCTGATGCACCAGCGCTAACGGCACCTTGCCCTCGCGCACGCAACGGTAGATTACGGCGGCGACCAGGGAGTCCTGATCGAGCTTGAGGTCGGCGAGAATTTCGGCGATTTCAAGCCCTGCGCGAAAACTCGACGCGCCCTCGGTCCACAGATTCTTCGCGGCATTGGCCTGTTGCTCGGCCTCGCGGGCAAACTCGCAGGCCTCGCGCAGGGCTTCGCGATCCAGCGCCGGATCGACACTCAGCACATGCCCGAGCCAGGCTTCAAGGTTGATGCTGCCGTCGTCATTGATCGGCTGATGCGCTCTGACCTGAACCATCTTGCTTACCTTCCCTACGGTGCGCGGCATGCACACCGAACAGTCGCCGCCTTCTATGAGGTGGTCGGTTTAACCACTTAAGGCGCGATCCCTGCGCGCCCCTGCAGCGCCGGGATACGGCGCTTCTATCTACTGCCTAACAAACAGCGCCATCGCTTCGACGTGCGCGGTTTGCGGAAACATATCGAGGATACCGGCACGTTCCAGCCGGTAGCCTTGCGCCAGCAACTCGGCGCTGTCGCGGGCCAGGGTCGTCGGGTTGCACGACACATACAGCACCCGTTTGACGCCCAACGTCGTCATTTGCTTGACCGCCTGCAGCGCGCCATCTCGCGGCGGGTCGAGCAGCACGGCAGCGAAACCGCCCTGGGCCCAGCCGGCCTCGACCAGCGGGTTGGACAGGTCGGCCTGGAAAAAGTGCGCATTGCCCAAGCCATTGCTCGCGGCATTTTCAGCGGCGCGCTCAACCATGGCCTGCACGCCCTCCACCGCCACCAGTTCCCGCACCCGCTGGGCCAGCGGCAAAGCGAAATTGCCCAGACCGCAGAACAGATCCAGCACCCGCTCATCGGCCTGGGGCGCCAGCCAATCCAGCGCCTGCGCGACCATGGCGTCATTCACCGGCTGGTTGACCTGGACAAAATCGCCAGGCCGATACGCCAGATCGAGAGCAAACGCATCCAGGCGATAACTCAGCTGCTGCGCCGGCTCAAACGGCTGGGGCTCGGCCGTGCCGTGCAACCACAGCTGTGCATTCTGCGCAGTGCAGAACGCCTGCAAACGAGCCAGGTCTGCTTCGCTCAAAGCAGCGGTATGCCTTATCAGCACAGCACTGCTGCTGCCACTGAACAACTCGACATGACCAATGGCCTGCGGTTTATCCAGCTCACGCAACACCTGCGGTAACGCGCGCAGGATCGGCTGCAAGGGTTGTACCAGCACCGGGCACTCGCTGATGGCGATAATGTCCTGGCTGGCCGCAGCGCGAAAACCGACATCCAGGCGCTTAGCTTTGTTGTCCCAGCGCACGGCAATGCGCGCGCGGCGACGGTAACCCAGTTCCGGGCCAACCAGCGGCGCGGCCCATTCCTGCGGTTCAAGATTGGCCAAACGGCTGAGCTGCTCGGCGAGCATGCGCTGTTTCAGGGCAAGCTGATCGGCATGGGGCATATGCTGCATGCTGCAGCCGCCGCAGACTTTGGCATGCGCGCAGGCCTCGTTGCGACGCTCAGCGCTGGCAGTGAGGATGCGCTCGACCCGCGCCTCGACCACCTTGCCATGGGCACCGAGCACCCGCGCTTCGATCTGCTCACCCGCCAGTGCGCCGCTGACAAACCAGGTACGCCCTTCGCTGAACGCGATGCCACGGCCATCGTTGGCCAGACGCTCGATGGTCAGTTTTTGCTTCTTGCCCACCGGCACCTGCGGCGCACGGGAACCACCGCTGGGTTGAAAGCGCAGACCGCCGTCTTTCTTGGCCATCAGTTGCTCTGGCCATCAGTGCTCGGGGCGTCGTAAACGCCACTGGACAGGTAACGGTCGCCACGGTCGCAGATGATCGCCACCATCACCGCGTTCTCGACTTCCTGCGACAGACGCAGCAGCGCCGCCACCGAACCACCGGATGACACCCCGCAGAAGATGCCCTCCTCGCGGGCCAAGCGGCGCATGACGTCTTCAGCTTCCTGTTGGCTCATATCAATAATGCGGTCAACCCGCTCGGCCTGATAAATCTTCGGCAAATACTCTTGCGGCCAGCGCCGGATACCAGGAATCGCTGAACCCTCCATCGGCTGCAGACCGACGATCTGCACGTCAGGCTTCTGCTCTTTCAAGAAGCGCGACACGCCCATGATGGTTCCGGTGGTACCCATGGAGCTGATGAAATGGGTGATCTGCCCGCCCGTCTGCTGCCAGATTTCCGGGCCAGTGCTGGTGTAGTGGGCAATCGGATTGTCGCCGTTGGCAAACTGATCAAGCACCTTGCCCTTACCGTCGGCCTGCATTTGCAGAGCCAGGTCACGCGCCTCTTCCATGCCACCCACCAGAATCAGCTGCGCGCCGTAAGCAGTCATCGCGGCCTTGCGTTCAGCAGTGGAGTTGTCCGGCATGATCAGAATCATGCGGTAGCCCTTGATCGCCGCCGCCATGGCCAGAGCGATGCCGGTGTTGCCACTGGTGGCCTCGATCAGCACATCACCGGGCTGGATATCACCGCGCTGCTCGGCGCGAGTAATCATCGACAATGCCGGGCGGTCCTTTACCGAACCTGCCGGGTTGTTGCCTTCCAGCTTCAACAGCAAGGTGTTGCTGGTGTTACCCGGCAGGCGCTGCAAACGCACCAGCGGGGTGTTGCCGATGCAATCGGCGATGGTTGGGTAATGCAGGCTCATGGCGAACGAAATGATCCAGAAGCAAAGAAGGCCGCCATGATAACGGCAAACCTCGCTTGGCCATATAACAGAGCTGATGTAGGCAACAGCATTTGCCATAAGAACAGGTGCAGCCGCTAAACTGCACCTGGTCAATACAGGAGGCAGCGCGTGATAAAGGATTTAGGCATCAAAGGCCGTGTGCTCATGCTCACCCTGCTGCCCACCAGCCTGTTGGCGCTGGTGTTGGGCGGCTATTTCACCTGGGTGCAGTTGTCCGGTTTGCAGGGGCAGCTGTTGCAGCGCGGACAGATGATCATCGAACAGCTCGCGCCGCTGGCCGCACCGGCGCTGCATGCCGGCGACAGCGAGGTGCTGCAGCGCATTGCCAGCCAGGCACTCGATCAGCCGGATGTGCGCGCGGTGAGTTTCCTCGGTTCCGAACGCAATACCCTTGCCCACGCGGGCCCCAGCATGCTCAACCCCTCGCCGGCGACAGGCGAGCAGCAACCCGCGCAGAACAGCAACCAGAACGCCACGCGCTTTCTGTTGCCGGTGTATCAGCAGCACCTGAGCCTGACCGGCAAAACCACTGCAGAGCCAGGCACCCAGCTGCTCGGCTGGGTCGAGCTGGAGCTGTCGCACCACAGCACCCTGCTCAGCGGCTACCGCAGCCTGCTGGCCAGCCTGCTGTTAATCGCCACCGGGCTGATGGTCACTGCCCTGCTCGCCGTGCGCATGAGCCGCACCATCAACGACCCGCTACGGCAGATTAAACAGAGCGTCGCCCAGCTCAAGGACGGCCACCTGGAAACCCGCCTGCCGCCACTCGGCAGCCATGAGCTGGATGAGCTGGCCTCGGGCATCAATCGCATGGCCGAATCGCTGCAGAACGCCCAGGAAGAACTGCAACACAGCGTCGACCAGGCCACCGAAGACGTGCGGCAGAACCTGGAAACCATCGAAATCCAGAACATCGAGCTCGACCTGGCGCGTAAAGAAGCGTTGGAAGCCAGCCGGATCAAATCCGAATTCCTCGCCAATATGAGCCACGAGATCCGCACCCCGCTCAACGGCATCCTCGGCTTCACCAACCTGCTGCAGAAAAGCGAGCTGACCCCGCGCCAGCAGGATTACCTGGGCACCATCGAAAAATCCGCCGACAGCCTGCTGGCGATCATCAACGAGATTCTCGATTTCTCGAAGATCGAAGCCGGCAAGCTGGTGCTGGAAAACATCCCGTTCAACCTGCGCGACCTGCTGCAGGACACCCTGACCATCCTTGCCCCCGCCGCCCACGCCAAACAGCTGGAACTGCTCAGCCTGGTGTACCGCGACACGCCGCTATCGCTGATCGGCGACCCGCTGCGACTGAAGCAGGTGCTGACCAACCTGGTGAGCAACGCGATCAAGTTCACCCGCGCCGGCACCATCGTGATTCGCGCCATGCTCGAAGACGAAAGCGCCGACCGTGCGCAGCTGCGCATCAGCGTGCAGGACACAGGCATCGGCCTGTCTGATGAAGACCTGCGCGAGCTGTTCCAGGCCTTCAGCCAGGCCGACAACTCTCTCAGTCGTCAGGCAGGCGGCACCGGCCTGGGCCTGGTGATTTCCAAGCGCCTGATCGAGCAGATGGGCGGTGAAATCGGCGTCGACAGCACCCCCGAGGAAGGCTCGGAATTCTGGATCACCCTGAGCCTGCCCAAGGCCCGCGACGATGCTGAAGACCTGCCGCGGCCACCGCTGCTCGGCCGCCAGGCTGCCGCCCTGGAACACCATGACCTGGCCCGCCAGGCCTTGCAGCACCAGTTGGAAGACTGTGGCCTGCTAGTCAGCGGCTTCGACAACCTCGACAGCCTGCTCGCCAGCGTGGCCGAAGCGCGGCATAGCGCTCAACCGTTTGAGCTGGCCATACTCGGCGTCAGCACCCAGACCCTGCCACCGGAGCGCCTCGATCAGCGCATCTGGGAACTTGAGCGGCTGGCCTGCAAGACTCTGCTGTTGTGCCCCACTACCGAACAATCGCTGTACCACAGCCTGCTGCCGGATGCGTACAGCCAACTGCAAGCCAAGCCGGCCTGTACGCGCAAACTGCAACGGGGCCTGGCCGAGCTGGTCAGCCCAAGACAGAGCCGCAGCGAAAACCAACAAAGCGCACCGAGCAGGCCGCCACTGATTCTCTGCGTCGACGACAACCCGGCCAACCTGCTGCTGGTGCAAACCCTGCTGGACGACATGGGCGCGCAGGTGAGCATCGCCAACAGCGGCTATGAGGCCGTGGAAAAAGCCGCCGAGCAGACGTTCGACCTGATCTTTATGGATGTACAGATGCCCGGCATGGACGGCCGCCAGGCCACCGAAGCGATTCGCCAACAGGAAAATGAGCGCAGCCAGGGCCCAGTGCCGATTGTCGCACTGACCGCCCACGCCCTCGCCAACGAGAAACGCGCCCTGCTGCAAAGCGGCCTGGACGACTACCTGACCAAGCCGATCAGCGAACGCCAACTGGCCCAGGTGGTGCTCAAGTGGACCGGCCTGGCCCTGCGCAACCAAAGCAGCGAACACACCGGCATCAGCGCCACGCACAACAACCTCAGCGTGCTGGACGCCGATGAAGGCCTGCGTTTGGCCGCCGGCAAGGCGGACCTGGCCGCCGACATGCTGAGCATGCTGCTGGCCGGCCTGCCGGGTGATCGTCAAGCCATCCGCCAGGCGCGCGACAGTGGCGAACGCAACAGCCTGATCGAGCGCGTGCACCGCCTGCACGGCGCCACCCGTTACTGCGGCGTGCCGCAGCTGCGCGCCGCCTGCCAGCGCAGCGAAACCCTGCTGAAACAGAATGATCCGGCCGCCCAACAAGCCCTGGATGAGCTGGATGCGGCCATCGACCGGCTGGCCCGCGAGGCTGAAGTCAGCGCCTGAAGCAGCAGGCCAACGCAGCCAATGGCGGCTGCGTGTTAGCATTTGCGCCTATTTGGAGGCTCCATGGCTGAACACGACTTTCGCTACAACCTGCTCAACCCCGAGCACACCCTGATTGAATGCCGCGCACTGGCACCGGGCCGTTACCAGGTCACTGGCAATGGCGGCTCGATCCAGAGCGGCGACACCCTGCTGGTGACCCTCAAGGGCAGCCGTGAGCTGTCCATGCGCCTGCAGGCTGACAAGGTTCGCCACCTGATCAACCCGCGCGGCCAGTGGGTGGCCGTGGCCACCGGCCCGGCGTTCAAGGAGCTGGCTATCTTCAATTGGCAGGCCAACTGCGACAGCTGCAATGCGCAGCTGGATTTTGAGTTCGCCGTCGACGCCGCCCTCGGCAAAAAGGCCCAGGCACCCGCCGCCGAAGCACGGATTAAGGAACTGGGCTGGCAGTCGAAAAACGCCAAGCACCTGTGCCCGACATGCATCACCAAGGAGGCTATATGAAACGCGTACTGACTATCAGCCTGCTGGCTGCCGGCCTCGTGGGCTGCGCCACATCCGCACCGCAGCTGGAAACCGAGCACAGCTACCAGGTGGAATGGATCGGCGAACGTCCGCTGATCGACCGCAGCCACCTGACCATCACCCTCGGTGACGACGGCCGCGCCTATGGCAACGCCGGCTGCAACCACTGGTTTGCCAGTTACACCTTGGCTGGCGACACGCTCAGCTTCAGCGCCGCCGGTAGCACCCGCAAGATGTGCGCACCGGCGCTGATGGAGCAGGAAGCGCGCTTTCTCGACAGCCTGAGCAAGGTACAACGCTGGGACTTCTCGCCCACCGAGCAACTGCGCCTGTGGCCTGCGCAGGGCAAGCCGCTGCGGCTGTGGCCAGAAGGCAAGTAAGCGTTTCAGCTGCAACAAAAAAGGGAGCTCGAAAGCTCCCTTTTGCGTTGCGGCTGAAACTCAGTGAATGATCTGACTGAGGAACAGCTTGGTGCGTTCGTTCTGTGGGTTGGTGAAGAAGGCGTTGGGCTCGTTCTGCTCAACGATCTCGCCTTTGTCCATAAAGATCACCCGGTTCGCCACGGTGCGAGCAAAGCCCATTTCGTGGGTTACGCAGAGCATGGTCATGCCGTCTTCAGCCAGGCCGATCATAGTATCCAGCACTTCCTTGACCATTTCCGGATCGAGGGCCGAGGTCGGCTCGTCGAACAGCATGATCTTAGGCTTCATGCACAGCGCACGGGCAATCGCCACACGCTGCTGCTGACCACCGGAAAGCTGACCCGGGAACTTGTTGGCCTGCTCCGGAATGCGCACGCGCTCAAGAAAGTGCATGGCAATTTCTTCCGCCTGACGCTTGGGCATCTTGCGCACCCACATCGGCGCCAAGGTGCAGTTTTGCAGCACGGTCAGGTGCGGAAACAAGTTGAAGTGCTGGAACACCATACCCACTTCGCGACGCACCGCTTCGATGTGCTTGAGGTCGTGGGTCAGCTCGGTGCCATCGACCACGATGCGCCCCTGCTGGTGCTCTTCCAGGCGGTTAAGGCAGCGAATAGTGGTCGACTTGCCGGAGCCGGACGGCCCACACAAGACGATACGCTCACCGGCCTGCACATTCAGGTTGATGTCTTTGAGCACATGGAACTGACCGTACCATTTGTGCACGCCCTGCATCTGGATCATGCCGTCAGCAGGCGCAGGCTGTTTGTTTGCTTCACTCATATGGGTTAGCTCCTAACGCTTGTGGCCGGTGTCCAGCTTGCGCTCCAGATGTTGGGAGTAGCGGGACATACCAAAACAGAAAATCCAGAAAATCAGCGCGGCGAACACATAGCCTTCAGTGGCCATGCCCAGCCAAGCCGGATCGGTGGTGGCTTGCTTGATGCTGTTGAGCAGGTCGAACAGGCCGATGATGATCACCAGGCTGGTGTCCTTGAACAGCGCAATAAAGGTGTTGACGATGCCGGGAATAACCAGCTTCAGGGCTTGCGGCAGAATCACCAGGCCCATCATCCGCCAGTAGCCCAGACCCATGGCCGCAGCGGCCTCGTACTGACCCTTGGGAATCGCCTGCAGACCACCACGCACCACTTCGGCGATATAGGCCGACTGGAACAGAATCACCCCGATCAGCGCACGCATCAGCTTGTCGAAGGACAGGCCCTCGGGCAGGAACAGCGGCAGCATTACCGAGGACATAAACAGCACGGTGATCAACGGCACCCCGCGCCAGAACTCGATAAAGGTCACGCAGATCACGCGGATCGCCGGCATGTCCGAGCGTCGCCCCAGCGCCAGCAGAATGCCCAGCGGCAAGGCGCCAGCAATACCGACAGCGGCGATCACCAGGGTCAGCATCAGGCCGCCCCACTGACTGGTCGACACGGTCGACAGGCCGAAGAAGCCACCGTGCAGCAGCCAGTACGCCAGCACCGGGTAAACCACCAGGAAAGCCAGGCCATACATGGCCTTGCGCGGCATTTGCGGCACGAACAGCGGTGCAGCACCGATGATCGCCAGCCACAGGGTCAGGTCAACGCGCCAGCGCAGCTCGCTCGGGTAGAAGCCGTACATAAACTGGCCGAAGCGCTGCTGCACAAACACCCAGCAGGCCCCGCCGCTGGTGCAGTCGGCACGGGTGGTGCCGGTCCAGTCCGCATCGATCAAGGCCCACTGAATCAGCGGCGGCACAATCAGCCACACCAGGTACGCGGCGAACAGCGTCAACAGGGTGTTGAACCAGCTGGAGAACAGGTTGGCGCGCAGCCAACCGACCACACCAACGCTGAGCGCGGGTGGCGGTAGATCAGGTTTGAAGGTATGAGTTTGCATGGCTGCTCCTTACCGCTCGATCAGCGCAATGCGCTTGTTGTACCAGTTCATCAGCATGGAAATGCTGATACTGATCGCCAGGTACACACTCATGGTGATGGCAATCACCTCGATCGCTTGCCCGGTCTGATTGAGTACCGTACCGGCGAACAGCGAGACCATGTCCGGATAACCGATACCGGCGGCCAGCGAGGAGTTCTTCGCCAGGTTGAGGTATTGGCTGGTCAACGGCGGAATGATCACCCGCAGTGCCTGTGGAATGATCACCAGACGCAGGGTCTTGCCGGCCGGCAGGCCCAGGGAGCGCGCGGCCTCGGTCTGCCCGTGGCTGACGGCCATGATCCCGGAACGTACGTTCTCGGCAATAAAGGCTGCGGTGTAGATGGTCAACGCCAGAGTCAGCGCCATCAGCTCGGGGATCAGCACCCAGCCGCCACGGAAGTTGAAGCCGGTCAGCTCCGGCACACTCCACTGCAGCGGGTTGCCGCCCAGCAGAATCGCCAGGCCAGGCAGGACCAGCAACAGCGGCACAGCACCGAGAGATACCGGGAAGTACTTGCCGGTGGCCTCGAAACGCGCCCGCGACCAGCGCGTCAGCAACACCACGCCAATGATCGCCACAATCACCGCACCGGCAAACAGGCTGAAGTTGTCCCCCGGGCTCGGTGCCGGCATGTACAGGCCACGGCTGTTGAGGAAGAACGTCTCGCCAACGCCCATGCTCTGCCGCGGCCCTGGCAGGGAGAGCATGACGGCGAAGTACCAGAAGAAGATTTGCAGCAGCGGCGGGATATTACGGAACGTCTCGATGTACACGGTGGCCAGCTTGCTGACCAACCAATTCGGCGACAGACGCGCCACACCCAGCAGGAAACCCAACAGCGTCGCCAGGACGATACCAATCACCGACACCAGCAAGGTGTTGAGCAGGCCCACCACGAAAACACGCCCATAGGTGTTGCTTTCGTTGTAGTCGATCAGGTGCTGGGCAATGCCGAAACCGGCGCTGTTATTGAGAAAGGAAAACCCGGAAGTAATCCCGCGCTTCTCCAGGTTGGTCTGGGTGTTGTCAAACAGAAACCAACCGAGCGCCACAACGGCGACAACGGCAAGAATTTGAAATAGCCAGGCACGCACCTTGGGGTCGGTCCAAACCGATCCACCAGGGCGCGGGACATTTGCAGTGGTTTGCATAGGAGCCCTCTTGGAACCCTCATGCCCGCATCAGCGGGCATGAGGTTCACATCAATCAGAACAATGCCAGCCACTCAGGACGAGCGGCTGGCAGCGGACGGTCAGCGCACCGGCGGTGCGTACTGCAGACCACCCTTGTTCCACAGGGCGTTGAGGCCACGTTCGATCTTCAGCTCGCTGCCGACACCGACGTTGCGCTCGAAGCTTTCGCCGTAGTTACCCACTTGCTTGACGATCTGTACGGCCCAGTCTTTCGGCAGTTTCAGATCTTTACCGAATTCACCTTCAGCACCGAGCAGACGTGCTACGTCGGGGTTCTTGGTGGATTTAGCTTGCTCTTCGACGTTGGCTGAGGTGATGCCCAGCTCTTCAGCGTTGACCATCGCGTACAGCGACCAGCGCACGATGTCGAACCACTCTTCATCACCCTGGCGTACGACCGGGCCCAGCGGCTCTTTCGAGATCACTTCCGGCAGTACTACGTAAGACTCCGGATCGGCCAGTTTGATGCGCTGTGCGTACAGCTGCGACTGGTCGGAGGTCAGCACGTCGCAACGGCCGGCTTCAACCGATTTGGCGCTCTCGTCGGAGGTGTCGTAGGTGATTGGGGTGTACTTCAGGCCGTTGGCGCGGAAGTAGTCGGAGAGGTTCAGCTCGGTGGTAGTACCTGCCTGGATGCAGACGGTTGCGCCGTCGAGTTCTTTAGCGCTGGAAACGCCGAGTTTCTTGTTAACCAGGAAGCCTTGACCGTCGTAGTAGTTGACGCCGGCAAAGTTCAGACCCAGGCCCGAATCGCGCGAGCTGGTCCAGGTGGTGTTTCGCGAGAGGATGTCGACTTCGCCAGACTGCAGCGCGGTGAAGCGCTCTTTGGCGGTCAGCGGGCTGTACTTGACCTTGGTAGCGTCACCGAATACTGCAGCAGCCACTGCGCGGCATACGTCAACGTCAAGGCCCATGTAATTGCCTTTCTCATCGGCGTAGGAGAAGCCAGGCAGACCATCGCTGATACCGCACTGTACGAAACCTTTCTTCTGGATCGCGTCCAGAGTAGCGCCTGCTTGAGCAAAACTGCTGACACCGAGAACAGCGGCGGTGGTCAGTACTGCCAATGTGGATTTCACCATCTTCATTAAAACCTCCAGTTGCTTTTGTTGTGTTTGGAGTCTCGGTTCTACCACCGTACCCTTATGGGGCTCGTTGACTGTGTCGGCAGCAACACACTCAACCGGGGATCAAACCTTAGCGCGAGTTTAGTTGCCGATTGCTCCAGCGGCCATAAACTCTCACCCGCCCATTATTTGAATGGGCTAGAGACAGATAGCAAGTGACTTGTCGCACAGCATGCAGCGCCTGGCGAACCTGTGAAACACCGGCAAAGGCATTTCAGTCTGCTCCGCGCCCGGTTTGGTGGCAGTGTTACCACGACCCGGCAACGTCATCAGTCCCTAGGGTGTATAGCAAGGCCCGTACCAGCGCCGCGCTTTGAGCACCATACGGACAGGTCAAGAGCAAAACTTGCACCCTGGCGACATCTTCTTTCTAGAATCGCCACCCCCTAAATTTTCCTGCGCACTAAATCAGCGCGCACGCACCACAGCGGAGCCTCAGATGAGCGAACCCTTGATTCTTCAGCCCACACTTGCCGCAGACTCGTGCGTCATTTGGTTGCACGGCCTGGGTGCCGATCGCTACGACTTTATGCCGGTTGCTGAGATGCTGCAGAAGCGTCTGCACAGCACCCGCTTCGTGCTGCCGCAAGCGCCGACCCAGGCGGTAACCATCAACGGCGGCTACGCCATGCCCAGCTGGTACGACATTCTGGCCATGAGCCCGGCACGGGCGATCAACCGTGAACAGCTGGAAACCTCGGCGCAACAGGTGATCGCACTGATCGAAGCGCAGCGCGACAGCGGCATTGATCCGGCGCGCATTGTTCTCGCTGGTTTCTCTCAGGGCGGCGCAGTGGTGCTGCACACCGCCTTCCTGCGCTGGCAGTTCGCCCTCGGTGGGGTAATCGCCCTGTCGACCTATGCGCCAACCTTCAGCGACGACGTCAGCCTCGTAGATACAAAAAAACAACTGCCGGTCCTGTGTTTGCATGGCACATTCGACGACATAGTTCTGCCGGCCATGGGCCGCGCAGCCCATGACTACCTGATTGCCTCCGGCGTCAACGTGCAATGGCGTGATTACCCGATGGGCCACGAAGTGGTGAATGAGGAAATCCGCGACATCGCCGACTGGCTGGAGCAACGGTTGACCCGTTGACTGTCTGCGAGCGAGAACACCTATGCCTGCCATCCCTGCGATCAAGACCCTGAGTGATATCCAGCTGATCGAGCAAACCCCACTGGCCGAGCGCGACCTGCCGGCCAGCACCTATGAGCTGATCCGCCGCAGCGCAGCGCGGCAAGCGGATGCACCGGCACTCTCGTTTATCCTCCAAGGCACCGCTGATGAGGCGGCTTACCGCCTCAGTTATAGGCAACTGCTGGGCAAGATCACCCAGACTGCCAACGCTTTCCACCGCTTGGGCCTGCGCCCGGGCAAGGCGGTGTCGTTTCTATTACCCAACCTGCCGCACACCCACTTCACCATCTGGGGCGGCGAAGCGGCCGGGATCGTCAATGCGATCAACCCGCTGCTCGACCCGGAACATATCGCCGAGCTGATCCAGGCGTCGGACTCCGAGCTGCTGGTCACCCTCGCCCCCTTCCCCGGCACCGACCTGTGGGCCAAGGTCGAAGGCCTGCGCGCGCAACTGCCGGCGCTCAAAGCAATTATCTGCGTGGATATGGCCAACCTGCTGCCGGAGCCGCAGCGCAGCGCTATTAAGGCGCAGCGCGGGCCTTTGCCGGACGGCGTGCTGGATTTCGACGAGCTGATCGCCAGCTGCCCGGATGATCACCTGGAGAGTGGCCGCGTGATCGCGCCCGACGACATTGCCAGCTACTTCCACACCGGCGGCACCACCGGCACACCGAAGCTGGCGCCGCACAGCCACGGCAACGAAGTGGCCATGGCTTACAGCATGAATCTGGTCACCGGCTTTGCGCCGGGCGACGTCACCCTCTGCGGCCTGCCGCTGTTTCACGTCAACGGCGTGATCGTCACCGGCCTCACCGCCTTTATCGGCGGCGCCGAAGTCCTGCTGGCGACGCCGCAGGGTTATCGCAACCCCAACCTGATTGGCAATTTCTGGAAAATCATCGAGCGCCACAAGGTCAGTTTCTTCAGCGGCGTACCGACCATCTATGCCGGCCTGCTGCAGGTGCCGAGTGAAGGCCATGACCTCAGCTCACTGAAATACGCACTGTGCGGCGCCGCACCGATGCCGGTGGAGCTGATTCGCCAGTTCGAAAGCAAGACCGGGCTGACCCTGATCGAAGGCTACGGCCTCACCGAAGGCACCTGCGGCAGCTGCGCCAACCCGCCTGCTGGCGAGCGACGCCCCGGCTCCATCGGCCTGCCGATGCCCTATTGTGAAGTGAGCATCAAAGTGCTCGACGAGCAAGGTAACTATCTAAGAGAGGCAGGCCGCAATGAAATCGGCAACCTGTGCATCCGTGGCGCCACGGTGTTCAGGGGTTACCTGCAAACCAGCAAGAACGCCGGCATCTGGATCGACGGCGACTGGTTCAATACCGGCGACTTGGGGCGCGTAGATGCCGACGGCTACATCTGGCTGACCGGACGCAGCAAGGACCTGATCATCCGTGGCGGCCACAATATCGACCCGCAGATGATCGAAGAAGCGCTGCACAAGCACCCGGCCGTGGCCATGGCCGCAGCGGTCGGCAAGCCCGACGAAAAGGCTGGCGAACTGCCGGTGGTCTACGTGCAGCTCAAACCCGGCGCCCAGGTTAGCGAAGCCGACCTGCTGGCTCATGCTGCTGAGCACATCCCCGAGCGCGCGGCGATCCCCAAGGATGCCTGGATTATCGACGCCATCCCGCTGACCGCCGTGGGTAAAACTTTCAAACCGGCGCTGCGCTTCGACGCCATTGCGCGCGTCTACCAGGCGGCACTGGCGGAGCTGGATGCACGTCTGCGCGTGGAAGTGCTCAGCGATGACAAGCGCGGCCAGGTCGCCCACATCTATTTGCCAGCAAATCAGGCAGCGCTGGCTGACGCGGTGAGCCAACGCCTGGCCGGTTTTGCCGTCGCCATAGAACTGCACCCCGCCGAGTAAGCAAGTGCCGGCGCAAGGATCGCGCCAGATTTGTGACCAACCATTCAACTTCAATACCACTGGTCGCCCGTGCGTCTGACAAGGATTGTCAGGCCACAGGCAGCGGAATATGTTCAGGCATGGTGTTCGCCCTTAATGCAGGGAGCGTTAGCGATGCCCAATATTGCCAATCCACAACCGTCACACCTGCCGATCCAATGAAAAACGCCAAATGGCAGGCTGACCTGCAGCAACTTCGCCACCTGCGACTGTTCAACAACGTCGCCGCCAGCAGCATCAGCCAGCTGCTCAAGGAATTTCGCGCCTGTGATCTGGAAGCCGGTGAAGTACTGCTGTCACCCTTTAACCGTAACCAGTACCTCTATCTGCTGCTCAAGGGCCAACTCAAGGTCTACCTCGGCTCGCTCGACAGCCAGGCCGTCAGCACCCTGAGCGTCGGCGACTGCGCTGGCGAAATCAGCTTTATCGACAATGAACACCCCTCTGCCTACGTGGTGGCGACCGAGGCCTGCAGCGTTTTGCGCCTGCACCGCGAATCGCTGTTCAACCTGTTCCAGCAATCGCCAGAACTGATGCAAAACATGCTCGAGCTGCTCTGCGATCGCGTACGCAAAGGCAACCGGATCATCCTCGACAGCGAACAGACCGCCAATATCGACGCCCTCACCGGCGCCTATAACCGCCGCTGGCTGGAACATATCTTCGAGCGCGAAAGCACCCGCAGCGCCTTCAATGGCAAACCGCTGTGCATGCTGATGCTGGATGTCGACCACTTCAAAGCCTACAACGACCAGCATGGCCACCTCGCTGGCGACTATGCCCTGTGCCTGGTAGCGCACACTTTGCGCAACCAGCTGCGCCCCAAGGACAGCCTGACCCGCTACGGCGGCGAAGAGTTCGTCATCCTACTGCCGGAAATCGCCATCGATGAGGCGCGCAGCATCGGCGAGCGGCTACGCCTGGCGCTACGCACTGTCAGCTCATTCCACTCACCGATTGGCGTGCTGCCAGGGGTGACTGTGTCGATTGGTCTGGCACAAATGCAGCCCAAGGACAGCCTGCAAGGCGTGATCGCCCGCGCCGACAGCGCGCTGTATCAGGCCAAACAGCAAGGCCGTGACTGCCTCTGCGGCTGACCCCTACGATCTGCTGCGCGTCGGCCCTGCTGCGTTAAAAACAGGCTCAGCAAGCCACTTGTGGCTAACGCGCTTCAGCGCGACCCGAAGGGCGAGTTAAACGAGTAATGCTCATGTACAACAGTACACTCGCGTGCGAGCCCAATCCGCTTCCTCGCCGCTTTGACCAGCCGGAGGCTGTTACTAACGTAGCGCCTTGCAGGACTCTAGCTCGCGAGATCGTAAACAAAGGTTAAAGCACCGTACTGCAGTCCACTCAATCACATTTCTTACTCACTCTTGCTAGAGTGCTGCGCATAACAACAACGCCCGGATGGCACTTTCATATGCGCAAAATTCTGATCACCCTGCTGATAATCCTGTTGATCGCTGCAGGCAGTGTGTTTGCCCTGCCCTCCTTGCTTGACCGCAAGATGAACAGCGTCGAATCCCCCGCGCCCTATCCCGCCAGCGAGCCGGCCAAGCAGCTGCATCAACAGCTGTTTATTGCCGACCTGCATGACGACGTACTGCTGTGGGAGCGCGACCTGCTCAAGCGCTATGACTTTGGCCACTCCGACCTGCCGCGCATGCTCGAAGGCCGTGTCGGCCTGCAGGTGTTCTCCACCGTGACCAAGACGCCGCGCGGCATCAACTACGAGCGCAACAGCGGCGAGACTGACAACATCACCCTGCTGGCCATGGCCCAGCGCTGGCCCAAGGAAACCTGGGGCAGCCTGCTGCAACGCGCCCTCTATCAGGCGCACAAGCTCAATGAGGCCAGTGCCAACAGCGACGGCCGCCTGGTGCTGATCAAAACCCGCAGCGATCTGGTCAACTTTGTCAGCGCCTGGAAGAAAGATCCGCAGCGTGTTGCGGCAATTCTCGCCACCGAAGGCTTACAGCCGATCGAAGGCAAACTTGAAAACGTCGACACACTCTATAACGCAGGCTTTCGCATCACCGGCCTGACCCACTTCTTCGATAATGAAATTGGCGGCTCCGCCCACGGTTTGGAAAAAGGCGGCCTGACCCCGCTGGGTCGGCAAGTGATCAAGCGCCTGGAAGAAAAAGCCATGCTGATCGACCTGGCTCACGCCTCGCGCCCGCTGATCGATGATGTACTGGCCATCAGCACCCGCCCGGTATTGGTCTCCCATACAGGCGTGGAAGGCACCTGCAAAGGCCCGCGCAACCTCAGCGACCAACACCTGAAAGCCATCGCGGCTACCGGCGGAGTAATCGGTATCGGTTACTGGGATGCTGCCGTCTGCGCCACCTCGGTCGAGACCATCGTCAAGGCAATGCGCTATACCGCCGGCTTGATTGGCGTGCAGCACGTGGCGCTGGGCTCGGACTTCAACGGCACCATCCATGCACCGTTTGACGTCACCGGCCTGCCGCAACTGACCGAAGGCCTGCTCAAGGCGGGTTTCAGCCACGCGGACATTGCCGCGATCATGGGCGGCAACGTGCAGCGCCTGCTGCTTGCCAGCCTTCCCGAAAATTGAGTAAAAACCAGCCAATCGCCGTCATCCGGCGCGGCACTTCGCCGCGCCGGCTTCTTGCTTTACACTGGCGGCCGTTCACTCCTTAACCAATTGATGAGATGACCGTGCTCAAAGCACTCAAGAAAATATTCGGCAAAGCCGAGGGCGAGCAGCCCAGCCCAGCAACTCCGTCACCTGTAACGCCCAGCGCACCGCGCGTCCAGCCTGACGCCAACGCTGACAAATCCAGCCGCAGCGCCTCACCGCGCCCAACGGAAGCCGCTGAAAAACCGTTACAGAGCAAGGAAAAACCGGCGAATGCGCGCCGCGAACGCCCTGCCAAACCAGTCGACACCTGGAAACTGGAAGACTTCGCCGTAGCGCCGGCCGAGGGCAAAACCCGTTTTCATGACTTCAAGCTCTCCCCCGAGCTGATGCATGCCATCCATGATCTGGGTTTCCCATATTGCACGCCGATCCAGGCGCAGGTGCTGGGTTACACCCTCAGCGGCCGTGACGCCATCGGCCGCGCGCAGACCGGCACGGGCAAGACTGCCGCCTTCCTGATCTCGATCATCACCCAGCTGCTGCAAACCCCGCCGCCGAAAGAGCGCTATATGGGCGAGCCACGCGCGCTGATTATCGCGCCGACTCGCGAGCTGGTGGTGCAGATCGCCAAGGACGCCGCCGACCTGACCAAATACACCGGCCTCAATGTAATGAGCTTTGTCGGTGGCATGGACTTCGACAAACAGCTCAAGCTGCTGGAATCGCGCTTCTGCGACATTCTGGTCGCCACCCCGGGCCGTTTGCTCGACTTCAACCAGCGCGGCGAAGTGCACCTGGATATGGTCGAAGTGATGGTGCTCGACGAAGCCGACCGCATGCTCGACATGGGCTTTATCCCCCAGGTGCGCCAGATCATCCGCCAGACCCCGATGAAGGGCGAACGCCAGACCCTGCTGTTCTCCGCGACCTTCACCGAAGACGTGATGAACCTGGCCAAGCAATGGACCACGGAGCCGGCCATCGTCGAGATCGAGCCGGAAAACGTCGCCAGCGATACGGTCGAGCAGCACGTCTATGCCGTGGCCGGCAGCGACAAATACAAGCTGCTGTACAACCTGATCACCCAGAACGACTGGATTCGCGTGATGGTCTTCGCCAACCGCAAAGATGAAGTGCGGCGCATCGAAGAACGCCTGACCCGCGACGGCATCAGCGCCGTACAGATGTCCGGTGACGTGCCGCAGCACAAGCGTATCCGGGCCCTGGAAGGCTTCCGTGAAGGCAAGATCCGCGTGATGGTTGCCACCGACGTAGCCGGCCGCGGCATTCACGTCGACGCGATCAGCCACGTGATCAACTTCACCCTGCCGGAAACCCCGGACGACTACGTGCACCGCATCGGTCGTACCGGCCGCGCCGGCAGCAGCGGCACCTCGATCAGCTTTGCCGGGGAAGACGACGCCTACGCCCTGCCTGCCATCGAAGCCCTGCTGGGCCGCAAGATCGCCTGCGAAATGCCGCCGGATGAGCTGCTCAAGCCGGTCCCGCGCAAGCACTGATCCCTGCGCAACTAAAAAAGGCGAAGCCCTGCGGCTTCGCCTTTTCTATTTTCAGCGCCGCTGTCAGGGCGCAAATAACTCCAGCTGTTCGTGCTTACCGCGCAGGTCATGCAAGCGCACGCCAACGCCGAGCAGGCGCACCGCCTTGTTGCCACGGGCAAAGGCGGCGCTCATAAGCCGCGTATAACTCTCCAGATCACGCCGCGCGCCGCCCTGCTCCAGGGTGGTCTGGCTGAAGTCGTGAAACTTGATTTTGACGAACGGCTTATCCGGCCGATAACTCGAATCAAGCCGGGCCATACGGGTGGCCAGTTGCTCCAGCAGCGCCGGCAACTGCTCCAGGCAGGCGGCCAAGTCCGGCAAATCCTTATCAAAGGTGTTTTCTACACTGACCGACTGACGCCGACTGTCGTTATGCACGACTCGCTCATCAATGCCGCGCGCCAGCCCCCACAAGCGCTCGCCGAAACTGCCGAACTCCTTAACCAACGCCAGCTTGTTCCACTCGCGCAGGTCGCTACATGTGCGAATGCCCAAACGGCCAAGCTTGTCGGCGGTGACCTTGCCCACACCATGCAGCTTGCTCACCGGCAAGGCAGCGACAAAATCCTCAACCTGATCTGGGGTAATCACAAACAGCCCATTGGGCTTTTTCCAGTCACTGGCAATCTTGGCCAGAAACTTGTTCGGCGCCACGCCCGCCGAGACGGTGATATGCAGCTCCTGCGAGACCCGCCGACGAATATCCTGGGCGATGCGCGTGGCGCTGCCAGCAAAATGCGGGCTGTCGGTTACATCCAGGTAGGCCTCATCCAGCGACAAGGGCTCGATCAGCTCGGTGTAATCACGAAAGATCGCCTGAATCTCCCGCGACACTGCCTTATAGGCATCCATCCGCGGCTTGACGATCACCAGATCGGGGCACAACTTCAGCGCCTGCCCGGAGGCCATCGCCGAGCGCACACCATAACTGCGCGCCTCGTAGTTGCAGGTGGCAATCACCCCGCGCCGATCCGCCGAACCACCGACCGCCAAGGGCTTGCTGGCCAGGCTCGGGTCATCCCGCATCTCAATTGCCGCGTAGAAGCAGTCGCAATCGACGTGGATTATTTTACGGCTGCTCATTGCCAGGCCTACCAACCCTGCTGCTACTGCTCGGCAGAACTAACAGGCGCTGCCGGCTTGGCCTCGCTCGCCGCATCCTCAGACTTACTCATATAAGACTGGATAATCAGAATGACGATCAGCATAAAAGCCGCCAACGGCAGTAACTTGGTCTTCGCCGATACGGCAGCGCCACAACCCGGACAGGTCTTGGCATCGGCTGGCACCTGAGCACCACAGGCTTTGCATTCAACGCTCATAACTTTCCTCCCATTTAATGGGCACGGACTCTAGCCCAACAGCCCGGTTGCGGGCTATGCCGAAAGCAAAGCTGTCCGCCCCATCAGGCTCTAGCGCAGGGTTCTACAGAGAAAACCCACTCAGCACGCGGCTAAGCACCTGAATAAAAACAACTTCTAGCCACCTTTAGGTTGACAAGTAGCATTTAGACGCTAGAATTGGCGCCGCGGGATGGAGCAGTCTGGTAGCTCGTCGGGCTCATAACCCGAAGGTCGTCGGTTCAAATCCGGCTCCCGCAACCAGATACTCAAAAAGGCCACTCAATCGAGTGGCCTTTTTGCATTTCCGCCCGAACGATTTAAGTTATTGATTAAAAACCAATAATCGATTGACAGTTGATCATATCTATATAGAATATGCGGCGCGGGATGGAGCAGTCTGGTAGCTCGTCGGGCTCATAACCCGAAGGTCGTCGGTTCAAATCCGGCTCCCGCAACCAGATACTCAAAAAAGGCCACTCAATCGAGTGGCCTTTTTTGTTTCTGCCGCCCGCACAAGCTAAGCATTTGATTAAAAACACTATTTTGTTGACAGCAGGTGATTTCTATATAGAATGGCCGGCGCGGGATGGAGCAGTCTGGTAGCTCGTCGGGCTCATAACCCGAAGGTCGTCGGTTCAAATCCGGCTCCCGCAACCAGATACTCAAAAAAGCCACTCAATCGAGTGGCTTTTTTGTTTCGCGTTTTTTTACGCCCACCGTGCTATTGCTGGCCACCCTGGCACCTTGAGAAATATTGTTCTCCAGATGCTTGGAAGTTGGCCTCACCGCCCACATGCTGCGGTGCAAATAGCATGAGGTGCTCAATGCGTGCCACACCAGCGTCCACTACCCCTATCGACGACAGCAACGCTGCTGACGACTACCGACTGCGCTGGCTCGACCGGCTAAGCACCTACCGTCAGCCCATCGGCCTGCTACTCACCCTTCTGCTGTTCAGCGCCGGCCTGTTTGCCTGCTGGCATTTACTCCACGAGCTAGACCCCGTCGCTCTGCGCAGCGCCATCCACGACGTGCCGGCAAGCAGCCTATTGGCGGCCGTCGGGGCAACCGTCATCGGTTTCCTTGCACTGGCTTGCTACGAATGGTCCGGCTGCCGCCTGGCAGGGGTTCAACTGCCCATCGGGCGCATGTTGCTGGGGAATTTCTGCGCGTCGGCCATCGGCAACGCGATTGGTTTTTCCATGCTCACCGGCGGCTCGGTCCGCTATCGTCTGTATGCCCGCGACAACCTTGGTGCAGGCGATATTGCCCGCATCACCTTGTTTGCCAGTCTGGCCCTGGGCTGCGCATTACCACCACTGGCCGCACTGGCAGCGTTGAGTAACCCGGATGCAGCTTCCCTGGCGCTAAGCCTGACACCCCTGCAGGTGCAGGTAATGGCCAGCAGCGTACTGCTGTTGACCCTAGGGCTGGTTGCCGTGCTTGCCCGCCGACGCGAACCAGAGGCGCCCACGCCGGGCTGCGTGACCATCCGCCTGGGCGCGCGCAGCCTACGCCTACCGGGCTTGCGCCTAAGCGGCCTGCAATTGCTGATCACCCTGGTTGATGTGTGTGCCGCCGCCAGCGTGCTCTACCTGCTGCTGCCGGAAGCACCACCGCCGGCAACCTTTCTGCTGGTCTACCTGCTAGCGCTGGCCGCTGGCGTACTCAGCCATGTTCCCGGCGGGGTTGGGGTATTCGAGGCGGTGCTGCTGGCCGCGTTCGCCGGGCAACTGGGCGCGGCGCCACTGGCGGCCGCTCTGCTGCTCTACCGCCTGATCTACGTGGGCCTGCCGCTGGTGATCGCCTGCACTCTGCTGTTGGCCAATGAAGCCCGGCGCTTTCTACCGGCTGGCCGTCAGGCCGTGCTGAGTGCCTCGGGGCTCGCCGCACCGGTACTGTCGCTGCTGGTATTTCTGTCCGGCGTGGTGCTGCTGTTTTCCGGGGCGACACCGGCCATCGATACCCGCCTGGAATACCTCAGCTTTCTGATCCCCCACCGCCTGATCGACGCCTCACACCTGGCCGCCAGCCTGATTGGGGTACTCTGCCTACTGCTCGCCCATGGCTTGCGGCGCAGGTTATCTGCCGCCTGGGCACTGACGGTGAGCTTGCTGACCTGCGCAGCCGTGCTGTCGATACTCAAGGGGTTCGACTGGGAAGAGGCCAGCCTACTGCTGCTCACTGCGGCTTTGCTGGTGCTGTTTCGCGGCGCCTTCTACCGCCCAAGCCGTCTGCTGGAGATGCCCTTCTCCCCAGTCAATCTGGTGGCCAGCATCTGCGTGCTGAGCGCAGCGCTGTGGCTGATGCTCTTCGCTTATCAGAACGTCCCCTACAGCCATGACCTGCTCTGGCAGTTCGCGCTGGATGCCGATGCACCACGGACCCTGCGCGCCACCCTGGGCAGCGGCCTATTCCTCGCCGTGCTGGTTCTGCTCTGGCTGCTGCGACCAACGCCGATGGTGATCCACGCCCCGACACCGGCAGAACTGTGCAACGCAGCCCGCATCGTCAAAGGCTCGGAGCAACCGGATGGTGGCCTGGTGCTGACTGGCGACAAGGCCCTGCTGTTCAATTCCACTGACGATGCCTTCCTGATGTTCGCCCGCCAGGGACGTAGCCTGGTTGCCCTGTTTGACCCGATTGGTGCCGCCAGTTGCCGGGCCGAGCTGATCTGGCAGTTCCGCGACCTCTGTGACCTGCACCACGTACGCCCGGTGTTCTACCAGGTGCGGGCCGAGAACCTGCCCTATTACATGGACATTGGCCTGAGCGCCATCAAGCTTGGCGAAGAAGCCCGCGTTGACCTGCCGCGCTTCGACCTGGAGAGCAAAAGCAAGGCCATGAAAGACCTGCGCTACACCCTCAGTCGTGGTCAGCGCGACGGCCTTACACTGGAAATATTCGCCGCCGGGCAGGCACCCATAGCGGCGCTGCAGGCTATTTCCGAGGCCTGGATGCAGGGCAAGCAGGTGCGCGAAAAGGGCTTTTCCCTGGGCCGCTTCGACCCTGACTACCTCAAGCACTTCCGCATTGCTGTGGTTGCGCTAGCCGGCCAGCCACTGGCCTTCGCCAACCTGTTGGAAACCGACAGCCAGGAACTGGCCAGCCTCGACCTGATGCGCGTACACCCCGGGGCGCCGAAGCTGACCATGGAGTTCCTCATGCTCAACCTGCTGCTGCATTTCAAGGCCCGTGGGCACCAGCGCTTTAGCTTGGGCATGGTGCCCCTGGCCGGCCTGCAACTACGCCGCGGCGCACCACTGACCCAGCGCCTGGGCTCACTGGTCTTCCTCCGAGGTGAACAGTTCTACAATTTCCAGGGCTTGCGCCGCTTCAAGGACAAATTCCAGCCGGAATGGGAACCGCGCTACATGGCCGTACCGCCAGGCCTTGATCCGCTGGTGGCGCTGGCAGATACCGCAGCGCTGATCGCTGGCGGCTTTACTGGACTGATCAAACGCTGAGGCCCGCATGTTCACACGTCCCTGGCAACGCCTGCTGCTTCTGTTTGTCCTCGCCCTGGGTCTGTCGGCGATTGCCTGGCAGCTCTGGCATCGCCCCACGCAACAGGCACAGGTTAAGCAGTACAAATTGACCGATGGCAGCTCAGCCAGCCTGGCAACGCCCGCCATCACGACCAAGCCCCAGGTGCTACTGCTGCTCGACCCCGCCCAACAACTGCAGGATGGCGAACTGCTGGCCCTGGCCCAGGACAGTGGCGCACGCATCCTGCAACTGAGCCTGCCCGGCAATGACTGTGATGCCCAGCAACACCGCTTGCAGGCGGCCACAGAAATGCTGCAACACACGCCCACGCTGGTTGCGGGTATCGGCCCAGACGCAGCGTTTGCCTGGCGCTGGCTGGCTACGCAAAACAACGACGCAGCACAGGCCCTGTCGGTCGGTTTCAGCCTGCAACAACCGGACTGCGCCGCCCCTCTGCCCGAACGCGCCGCGCATGGCCACTGGAACGTAGCCTGGAACAACAACCCGGATGACCCCAGCGCAGGTTTCGCGCGCGCCCAGGACAACGCACAAACCAGCATCAGTGACTACAACACCAGCCTCACGCAACTGCTCAAGCAACGCCTAATGAACCTACTGCAGGGCCACGGCGAACCGATGCCAGTGGTTGAAGTGGCGGCCAGCCAGCCGGCCGACACCGTCACCCTGTTCTATTCCGGCGATGGCGGTTGGCGCGACCTCGACCGTGACGTGGCAGCGCAAATGGCCAAACGCGGCTATCCCGTGGTGGGCATCGATGCCCTGCGCTACTTCTGGCAGCACAAGAGCCCACAACAGGGCGCAGACGACCTGGGCCAGCTGATGCGGCAATACCGCGAGAAATGGGGCGCCAAGCGCTTTGTCCTGGCCGGGTACTCCTTCGGAGCAGATGCATTGCCCGCCTTCTACAACCGGCTCACGGCAGATGAACAGCAGCAGGTTGACGCCATTCTGCTACTGGCACTGGCGCGCAGTGGCAGCTTCCAGATCGAGGTACAGGGCTGGCTCGGCAAGAGCGGACAGGAAGCGGCCACGGGCCCGGAACTGAGCCGGCTACCCGCGCACAAGGTGCTCTGCGTCTATGGTCAGGAAGAAGGCCCAGAGAGCGGCTGCACGCAACCCGGCGCAGTCGGCGAGGCGCTGAGGCTACCGGGTGGCCATCACTACGACGAGAACTACCCGGCACTGGCTGACAAACTCCTGCGGGCAATCGAGCAGCGCCAGGCCAATGACCACAAAGATTGATCTGCCTTCATGCTCCGTTAAGTTTTATTGGCTAACCTACGCCGCACCGCAGTACCTACAACGAGAAACAGCAAGGAACCGTGATGAACCAAAACACCCTTCCCACACGCTACGGAAAGCTCTCCATCGCCCTGCACTGGCTGATGCTGATATTGATCGCGGGTGTGTATGCCTGCATCGAACTCAAAGGCAACTTCCCCAAAGGCAGTGATGGCCGCGAGCTGCTCAAGCAATGGCACTTTATGCTCGGCCTAGCGGTATTCGCCCTGGTCTGGCTGCGCTTGCTGGCCCGCAGCCTCAACCCGACACCCGCCATCGTACCGGCCCTGCCAGCCTGGCAGGCCATCCCGTCAAAACTGATGCACCTGGCGCTCTATGCACTGATGATCGGAGCGCCACTGGCGGGCTGGTTAATCCTCAGCGCTGCGGGCAAGCCAATCCCGTTCTTCGGCCTGGAACTGCCAGCACTGATCAACAAAGATCCCGACCTGGCGGGCACTATCAAGGAATGGCACGAACTGGCGGGCAGCGCCGGTTACTGGCTGATCGGCCTGCATGCCGCCGCCGGCCTGCTGCACCACTTTGTAGTGCGCGACAACACCCTGACGCGCATCCTGCCTGGACGCAGCTAAAGCAAGCGGGCAATTCCATGGAAAAGGCGCGTACACCCTGAACCGCGTCTTTTCTATGGGCAGGTAATAGCAATTCGTAGCTTAGCCCTCCTCACATACCCACCGGTCTGACATTCACGCTTCAAAGGGCTAAAACGCCTTTCGTAGTGGTGGCAATGGCGCAAGTCTGCCGCTAGAATTGCGCACTTTTTGATCAGAGGCGCGCCAAGCGCCCAGCATCCGTCCGTACACGCCTGAGGTTAACGCCATGTCCACCCCCGCCACGCCGAAAGTCGGCTTCGTTTCACTCGGATGCCCTAGAGCCACTTAATCTATACAAATATCACGGATACAAAAAAAGGCCAGCGCCCCTGTGATTACGGGGGTTCTGGCCTTTTTTTGCATCATCGTGACTAGCCGCTGAAACGCTCAGCAATACGCCTAGAAACCCGCGTCAACGCTTCAAGCGCCCGCCGCTGCTCGACACTCAACGCTCCCGCATCCAAGTCTGCGGCCAGAGCGAGCGTCAAATTTGCCTGCAAGCCTATCGACTCCAGCAAATCATCTGACAGACCACTCCGATCTTCCTGAAGCGAGCTATCAAGGCGCGCCAATATTTCCGCATGCAACGACCGGCCGACGCCCAGGGCCGCAGCCTCTAGGGCTGTCCTCAACTCATAGGGCATCCGAAGTGGATACGGTGAAATGGCGTGGCGATCGGACATCAGGGCGCTTCCACTTTTTGAGTGTGCAATCCACAAATCGTGTTGGCGCGCAGTATGGGCGGGGAGTCCTTTGGACTCAATGAGTCCACTTGACACCATAAAATCAGTGGATTCATATTGAGTCCACGCCCAAGCGTCCATCGAGAGGTAGCGCCATGCAGAAGCGGATCACGCCGTACCCGTTGCGACTGAAGGAAGCACTGCGCCAGGCGGCAGAGAAAGAGGCGCAGCTAAATCGCCGGAGTTTAAATGCAGAGTTAGCGCTGCTGATCGAGGAGGCGCTCTTGAGCCGAGAGCAAAGGCGACCGCGCGCCTAAACGCAAAGCCCTACGCGGGCGCATCAACGGGGCTCTGGCAGTCGTGATACTCGGAAGTGAGCACATGGAACTCCGCAAGGACCACAGCAGCACCCAAACCCTCGCAGACAGCCCTGAATCGGCGCTGATCTTCAACCCCGCCACCGACCCGATGAGCATTGATGACATCATGCTCTGCGCGCTGCAGCGCAATGCTGCGGTGGTCGACGTACTGGTTCACGACATTCTGGAGCGTGATCAGTTCGCCATCCCCATTCCAACTGTTCGCAAACTGCTCTGGCTCCTGCAAGGTCAGTTTGAACAGATGACAATGATCATGCGGGACTATCGCAAGCACGGGTGAAGACCCGAGGCCGCCCTGGGCGGCCTACTCAACATTCCAGATAACCGCCGCCTTCTCAAAGCCGACCCACTTCCTATCCCGATCCAGCCCGCGACCAGCCATCAGCCGCGCAGCAAGCGCTTGGGTGTCGACCTCCCCTTTTGCCATGGCGTTCAGCAGTTCGGTGGGCAGGGGCTGGAGGTGCTCGAGCAGGTTCATTGTCGTTTCCTTTGTGGTTTCCGTTGGCACCAGTAACGCTCTGGTGCCGAGGCATAGCAAGCGAATCAGACGCCATCAAACAGGCCGCCGAGCGATGCCGGCACCCAATTCATAATCACCAGCTCGCCAGTGGTTTCAGCCACGCCCTGGCGCTGGTTGGTGCAGCTGTAGCGGATATCGAGCTGCTCCATATGGAAGCCATCGAACGCCCGGCGAATGTCGGGGTGGTCGTTGATGCTGACCATCACCTTGCCTTTGCAGCGCCGCATAAAGTCGGCCATGCGCTCGTAGTTCTCATAGGGGAAGTCCACGCCATAGCCTGCGGTCTGCCAGTACGGTGGGTCCATGTAGTGGAAAGTGTGCGCGCGGTCATAACGTTCGGCGCATTCAAGCCACGGCAGGTTCTCCACGTACACACCGGCCAGGCGTTGCCAAGCAGCGGACAAGTTCTCTTCGATGCGCATGATGTTCGGCGCCGGGCCAGTCGTGGCGGTACCGAACGTCTGCCCCGACACCTTGCCGCCGAAGGCATGGTGCTGCAGGTAGAAGAAACGTGCGGCGCGCTGGATGTCGGTCAGGGTTTCGGGGCGGGTGATCTTCTGCCACTCGAACAGCTGCCGGCTGGAGAGCGCCCACTTGAACTGCCGCACGAACTCCTCGACGTGGTTCTGCACCACGCGATAAAGCGACACCAGGTCGCCGTTGATATCGTTCAGCACTTCCACAGGCGCCGGCTGCGGCCGCAGGAAGAACAGCGCAGCACCGCCGGCAAAGACTTCGACGTAGCATTCGTGGGGAGGGAACAGCGGGATAAGACGGTCGGCCAGGCGGCGTTTGCCACCCATCCAAGGAATGATAGGACTGGTCATAGAATGCAAACCTTTACTGTATAAATAAACAGGTGCTAGGCTCTCCCCCGCTTCGTGCACGGAGTGGGAGCCTTGGCTTGGCTTGCAGGAATGGCTGCGGGTCGAGTGGCCTGCCCGGGTGCTGTAACACCTGGGCGGGTCGCTCTTTTCTTACGGAGGGATTACGGGGTTGTAGCGGTCTGGCCGGTCAGCGTCCGGACGTAGCCTTGCAGGTACTCGAGTTTCTTCTGATCGCTGATCATTCCGGCGCGGATATCCCAAACAGCTGATCCAGCTCGCTCACTGAGCTCGACGCTGGCTCCATCGCCCAGGCCGCTGCTGCCTGTGGTTTTGGACACGACGAGATCAGCGGCGGCAATTCGGGCTTCGATCCGCAGCCGCTTACGCTCATCATCAACGCCAGAGTAAAGCTGCCGTAGCCGCTCATTTTCATCTTGTGCATCGGTCAGTTCCTTGTGTTTGGTTGAATCTAGATCGGCCAGCTGCTTCTCAAGCTCCACGCGAGCATCCAACTGATCGCTTACCTGGCGTGCGGCCGCCCGGGATATCTCACCCAGCGTGTCGCTATGGGTTTTCTCAGCCACAGCAAGCTGCTCCCCCATACGCCAGCCGTTGGCAGCCCAGCCGGCGGCAAACACTGCAACCAGCAATGCGCCTAGCAACCAGGTGCGAGGTGAACCGGGTATCAGATCGAGCACGCTCATAAGTCATTCACCTCCAGCAAAGGCAGGTCAACCGTCTGGCCGGCCAGGGCATGCGTGCAGTCACCGAGGAACTGAATGCGGCCATCGGTTACGAAGCAATGGCAAACGACCTGCCGCTGCTCAGGCCCCCAGTTGTAACGGACTAGAACGGACGGCGTGAATGTCGGTTTGTCGACGCTGCCATTCCACCCCCAACGCGGAGGGCCTTCCCCCTCAACATTCACGCCGTGCAGCATGTTGCAGCCCGGGCACTCGAAGAACAGCTGGCTGTCAGCCTTCTCTAGTACCGCTGAAACCCTGATGAAAGCGCTCATACAATCACCTCGCGCGCCCTGCCCCACAGCTCCAGCCGATCCTTCTGCCCGTTCACGCCACCGTTGATCTTGCGGGTGATGGCGGTGAACTTCCCCTGATCAGCCAGGGTGTTCAGCTCTTTGATCCACCAGAACCAACCTGCTGACAGCGCCGCCCACTCTGGTTGCTCAAGCAGTTGCGGCTCACGCAGCAGGCGGTCATCGCCGAACAACGCGGCGCTGCACTTGAGGTAGTTGTAGCGGCCTGTGATCTGAATCAGCCCACGCCCGCGGTACAACTGGCCATCGCCATCGGCCTCGGGCGTGTTGCCAAGGCGCTCGGCCAGCGGGCCGGTGTCGTACTTGGCCAGGTAGGCATTGCTGCCTAGTTCGCGTGTCCACTGCAGCTGGCCAGACTCATGCCCCACCTGAGCTAGGAATGCCGCCATGCGTTTGGGCGTATCAAACTGCCAGCGCTTGGCGGCGGCGTTGATTGCAGGTACAAAAACGCCCGCAGATCGGCGGGCGTTGGGCATGATATGGAGCAACTGCTGTTCTGTGATGTCCATGGGATCTCCACATAGTGAGCCGGCATAGGGCTGGCGTTTGATCGAGGTAGTTATGCGCAGCAAATTCCCCAGCAAGGTGCTGGCAAAAGCACTGGCTAACCGGTTTGCCGCTGAGGCCCTGGCCGAGTACGAGCTGACACCCGCCGACCTAGCAGATGAACCGTTAACGGCAGAAGAACGAGTGGCGGTATATGCCGAGATCCGAGCGATCTCTGAGCGCCTGCAGCAGGAAGCCGAGCGGCTCTACTCCCTGGTGTAGGGAGAGTTCAATCAACAAAAAGCCCGCGTCAGCCGGGCATGGTGTAGCCTCAAACAGCTCCATAACTGGAACGAGCTGAGGACGTGATATGGCAGTCGACCGCTACACAATCGAATACCACCTGACAGATGAAGGATGGATTGCAGGCTCCACCACCTTCTTCAACAGCGAAGACCATCACCTAGATAGGCCAGCCGGCGCTCACGAAACGTGGGTATTTGAAAGCTCCCAAGCATCAGGATGGTCTAAAGAGGAAACGCGCTGGCGACTAGCGTGGACAAACCCTGAGAGCCCCACCGACCACATCAAGGGCTTACACAGTAAATACCCGCACAAGCACGACTAGCCATCTCACACATCCACGTCATAGTGCGGCAGGCTTGGCGCTGGCCCGGTGATCACCCCATCGGCGATGTAGGCCTTGCCGCTCACAGGCACATCAACACCCCGCACCGTCACCCGCGTGCCGGTGCGCAGCTCCACCTCACTGATACCCGCGCTGCTGTTGATGCTCATCACGGTGGCCACCGTGCGCACCCCGCCGGGCAGCAGGCCGATAAAGCGCTTCCAAGGATTAACGGTCGCCATCAGAAGTGCCTTTCTAGTTTGAGTTGCTGATCCACACGGCTAGCGCCAGTGCCCGCAGCAGTAATCTCCACCGCCAGGCACAACCCCACCCACGGCCCGGTCTCTTCGGGCACGCGGCAAAGCTGTGCAGGCAGCACCAAGCCAACACCATGGTCATCACCGAACGGGAACAGTGGGATCGAGACAGCCACAATCTCCGTATTGCCACCCTTGCTCAGCTCATGCACACCGCGCGCACGGTTGGCCTCTTCGCCGGTGATCCAGTCATCGAACACATCCGGCGCAGGGTTATCGCCTGCAGTACCAGCCCGCCGCACAAGCATGGATACCCCGTGGCTTGTGCCCGATACATAGCAGGCGTTCCAGGCAGGCCCCGGCGTCCACTCACCACCAAGGGCGGTCATCATCGCGGGCGGGATGATGCGATCAATCGGCGCGTCTACCTGCCCCCATTCCCATGGCGGCACTGGGTATCGCGGGCGCACCTCCAGTTCATCAGCAGCCCTTGCCGGTCGCACAACCGCGCCGACTGTTTCAGCGATGCGGGCAATCACCTGCATAGCCGTTTGGCTTTGATAGCTCAGCGCGCCGGCCGGGAAGGTCCAGTCAGCCGGCCCCACCGTTCCAGCATTCCAAACCAGGGTAAAGCCGGTATACAGCAGCTGCTCAGTTGCAGCCTGCAGCGCAGTGATGGGAGCAGCGTTCAACCCGGTGCGCAACGGCGCGTAAGGCCCGGCCAATAGCTGAGTGCGCGTGGCCCCCTTGATGCTGTAGGCCTCGGTCGGGAACTTGAGCTGGCGGCTGTAACCCTCAACCATCACCACCCACTTCCAGCCGTTGATATCCAGCTCGATCTCAGTGTTGTCACCCACCTCATCAGGTGCGACCAGGTCGAGTGCTGCCTTGGTGAAGATGTCCGCACTAAATGTCCAACTGAAGCTGTCGGCATCCAGGCCAATGCGCACGTTCTTCGCCTCAATCGGTGTGCGGCTCGGCAGCACCACCAGGTTCACGGTATTGGCGATCATGTAGGTATCCAGAATTGAAGGATCAGGCGGCGGCTCCGGCAGCGGCTTGACCGGGCCGGGATAGTCCACATAGGGCATATCGGTTAGCGCGCCATCGAGCACGCGCGCGCGGCCCCAGGGCAGATGGCTGGCACGGTTGAGCCGGCGGGCGTTCTGCCAGCGCAGGCCCAAGCGTGCCGAGTCAGTCGGCTGAATCGCTGCGCGCACGGGCTCATAACGGAAATCGAAGAACACCAGCGGCGAGGACGGCGGCGTATAGCGCTGCCCTGCAAACGAGAACGCCAGCGGCCCTGCCCCTGGCACGTACAGGCTTGCCGCCACAGCTGCGGCCGCATCAAAGCGCGGGCCGTATTCATTGGAGCGCCGCGCTCGGGCACGCACGCGGGCATCCCGCGCCGCCGGCATGGGGTTGTAGATCAGTCGCAGGCGCACATCTACTGCCCGCAACCGCTGGCCCCACTTAGCCTGCATACCCTGATCACACGCCGGCACCTTGCTCCAGGGCTGCGCCCAAGGCTCAGCGCTGCGCTGGCTGGCTGCGCCCCAGGCAAGCAGCCCTGGAGCATCAAGCGCCGGCACCGCATTCCAGCCGCAGGCGGCCTGTTGCTGGCGAGGCACACCGTGCTGCCAGCGCAGTGCCGCACGTGGGTCAAGCGCCACAAGGGCATCCCAACCCATCGCATCAGCCTGCCGATCCACCACCCGCGCACGGGACCACCCGCCGCTAACCTTTACGCACAGCATCAGGTCATCTCCACCGGAAAGGGGCCATGGGCCAGCGGTTGGTAATAGCGCACTGCAACCGCACGCGCGGTGCCAAGCTCGCGGGCTTCGGTCACCGTAATCGGCCACCATTCCGGCTCACTTGCCGGCAGCGTGCCGGCCTCGGTCACCTCATACAGCACACCGGCAAACACGCTCGGGCGGACGCGGCGACCCACGCCAACCGTGAGGCCGGGCGAGAATGGTGTGCCGAAATCGTCCAGGCCGAGGGCGTAAAGCGCACCGTCCACAACATCGAGATCCACAGTCACTGCACCGTCATCGCCAGACTTACCAGCGCCAGCCACACGCCAATCGCCGTCCAGCTTTTTCTCCACCACTAACACCTCGCGCGCGGCAGGCAGGCCATCAACGCGCACCAGGGTGCCCACCGCTCCAGGCTCGGTGGCTTCCCCGCCAGAGCCAGTGAGGACATTAAGGGTGTAAGTGCCAGCCCCAGGAATCGACAGATACTGCGCATACACCCTGGCCGGAGGGGTAGAGTCCTCGACGTAGACAACCCAATCCGGATGGTCGGCCAGCTCTTGCAGCAGCACATCGACGTAGGGCGTGAACTCACCACCCAGTGCTTCCAGAGCGATCTCCCCCTGCCCGGAGGTATTAAAATTGCGCACCACTCGAACGAACTTCACGCCGGGAGTAACCAGCCCGTCACGCAGTACCCGGAACCGCAACAGCTCCCGAGCAGGCGAGGCCAGCACCTGAATAGGTGGAACGAATTGAGTAAACATCACCAGTACGCCGGATTGTCAGTGATGATGGCTGACCCACGACCACCAACAGCAGCTTGAAGGGGCAGATAACAGTAACCATCGGACAAGGGGTTGAGGTTAAGAATGCTGTCCCCCGTATAGTCGGTCGTGGTCAAACTACCCTCTAAGAGGCGGCGGATAGGATTGGCATAGTGCCGAATCAGCAAATTTTCTCGCCGCATCCCTCGCAACCCAGGCTGGGGTTGACCTGCAGCCAGCCACCGAAGCTGATGCATTTCCAGAGTCGGTAGCTCAGTTAAGTCTGAGGCGAGCACACTGATGCCAGGAGTGTTTGTGTGAGTCGTGGTTGGTGCCGACGCCACGTTGATTACCCCGTCAAGCCAGGCGGCGATACCGCCTGTATCCACAAGCAACCCTGTTTTTGGATTCCTGAGTGTCGTAAGTGCCACCCGGTCGAAATAGAGAGTCAGCTGGTGGGTATTAGGCGTTGCTGCGCGATAACCACCAGCGGCAATGTGATTACCACCCAGGTCGGCCCCAACATACAAAGTGCCGGCACTTCCCGTGCTGTCGATGTTCGTGCCAGTGATCGCCGAGGCATTACCGGTGAACGGGAGCATCGTAAAGATGAAGGTCTGTTCATCCGCCAAGAGAACCCAGCGGGTATTGGCATTCCAATAAAGCAGATCACTTCCGAAATACACAGGAAGCGTGGCCGCACCAGACGTGCCAGAAACCACGCCCTGCCCCTGCGGTATGCCTGTCGAGCCCATGCCGGTGTAGGTGGCATGCAAGAACACCCTGAAAGCACCGTGGTATGCCAAGCCAGTGCTAATCACGTAGTAGGCGCTGGAGATAGTGAAATAGTTACCGGCAGCATTGCGCAACACCAGAAACTGGTCACCCTCATCAACAAGCGTCCAGCCAGCGGCGGCACGGGAGCCGTAGCCACTCACCAAACAGGCCTTAAAGATGAGCTTGTAGTTAGTGAAGCGCTGCAGTGAGGCGGTTGTACTGATATAGAACGCCGGCAAGCCGGCGTCCTTAGAGCTATAAAATGTTGGCATCAGTCCCCATCCCCCCGTACCTGCAGTTCAAATTGATCATCGTTAACCGTGCCCTGCCCGCTAATCACGGTACGGATCACCCACAACGGCCCCAGTGCAGAGTCCGTGTTGAAGCGCACAGCGTTACCCGCCGCCCAGCCACTACCCCAACCCTGCTGACGAATCAGAAAGTACGGTTCGCCAGTGAGCGGGTTGACCGGAGTACAGTCGGTGGTGATGTTGCCGGTGGTGATCACACCCAGTTGCTGCTCAACCACCTGGTAGGCCGAGGCACTGGTGAACACCAACGCCCACTTGCCGTCGATGGCCCCCTGGTTTGTGATCACCGGGGGAAAGCTCAGGCTGTTGTATTGCGCAGTGGTGGTGTTGCCCACTGGCGCGTCCGTCCAGTTAGGCGCGCCCTGGCTCCACGTCTGCTGGGTAAACCAGGTATGCACCCGCGCCTGCAGGTCACCCCAGGCCACAGCGCTGGATAACAGCGCCTCACCGGCCGGCAAATCCCATGGCAACGGCGCGCTAAAGGCCACATCCCCCGTGATCTGCACTTCACTGCACATGGCCATGTGCTCCACACGGTCACGAATAACAAGCGGCAGAGTCAGCGGGTCGCCGGCTTCGTTCTGCAGTACCAACGGGTTTGCCCAGGTCACGGCGCCCACAGTGCGGTCAGCGCTATAGGAGGCAGAGCGCAGGGCCACCCCGTTGGCATCAACCACAGTGATGTCGGCCTGCTCACTGCGGGCGAGCGCCACGGTGCCACCTGGGCTGGGGCTGGCCACAGGCGTTTCTGCCGTGTGGTGCAGCACCAATACCTCGCCCTGGCGATAAATCGGCACCCGGCCATCGGCCGGCAACCGCACCGGGTCCAACCCCAGCAGGCCAGCGTCCAACGGCAGCTGGGTCTGTACCACCGAGTTGTAGCGGGCCAGCAGCGGGATCACCGGCACATCACTGGCGCCTGTGTTGTCATCCGGGTCAGTGGTGAACACCAGCCGCACGATGCCCGTGGCAATGTCCACCGCACCGCGAATGATCGGGTGGCTGAACTCCCCATTCATATTCGCCGCGGCAGTAAGGATCTCTGCCGTGTCGGTGCGCACAACCGTGACCTGGGTGCTACCAGGCCGCAGCGGTGAACCCGGCGTGCGGAATGTAGCCGCCGTCACGCTGAACCCCAGCGCGGCAGTGAGGCACGCCAAAACGCTAACGGCCCCCGAGGCATTGCCGCCATAGCTGCTGAGCACCGCCGTGGCATTGGCATAGTTAACCGTGCCCACAGCCGTGCCGCCGTTGGTGTTGGTGGCAATGTCGCGGTACAGGATGCCGGAGCGGTCGCAGTACACCGAGCCGTTCCAAGTGAACAACAAAGAGCCCGGCACAATGGCCTCAGCCACACCAGGCAACAGCGCCACGGTGATCGGCGGCTGCGCCTGGTTGTGGGTATGGTCGGTGCTGATCACGCTGCTGCCCTGCGCGCGAGTCTGCAGGGTGCCACCAAACTGTTCGCGCAGTTGAATGTTGGTGGTCACCAGCACCGGCTCAGTGGTTCTGCCGTTAAGCGTCGGCTTGCTGCGGTTGCTGTAGGTGTACTCGGTGTAGTCATACAGCCGCGCCACCTGCAGCGTGCACTCCCCGGTGGTGTAGTTGATGCTGCCGACCAAGCCACCCTGCCAACCGCCACTGCCGTTGTCGCTGGCACCCCGCGCAATGTCGCGCTGGCCTTCATATACCGGCAGCGAGTTGCCGCTTTCGATCACATCCCAGTTGATGGCCGGGGCAGCCTGGCGTTGCGTGGTCATCCAATCCACCTGCACGCTGCCTGGCTTCAGTGGCGCGCCTGGCACGGTGAACGTGGCCATGCCGCTGCTGTCGCTGGTTACGCTCAGCGGGCCATCCGTCACATCCCCCTGCTCATAGCTGTAGCTGATGCCTGCAGTGGGCGTGGCGCTGAGCAGCAGCACACCTTCACCCGTGGCATAGGAGATGCTGCCCGTGCCGCCCGTGCCACTGAGGTTGCCGTTGCCGTCATCGGTCAGCACTCGCGCAGTGCCGGCGGTGTAGTTCACCTCAACAGAACCGGGCATCACCCCGCCATGCGGCAAGGCGAAACGCACCTCCAGCCGAGGCACAATGCTGACGCCCGCGCGCTGGGTAATCGCGTTGTCTGCCGAGCTGATGTAGCTGTACACCAGCGAGCTGCCCACATCAGGCAGCGCGCTCAAGGTCAGGGATACCGAGCCAGTGGCGAACGAGATAGTGCCAGCGCCCTGGCCAGTCAGCAGGCCATCGCCAAAGTCGCGCAGCTCATACCAGCGCCCCAGCGCCATAAACGCCACGGTCAAAGTGCCGGCGCGCGGGATGGCCTGGCTGAGGTTGAGGGTGTACACGTACCCCCGGTTGCCCAGCGTCACCTCCACTTCACCCGTAACTGCATCACCAATAGCGGCGGCGCCCGGCTGGTAAGTGGCCGACGCCGTACCGGTCCAACTGGTGCCGGTGCGCACCAGGGTGATCTCACCAGTTTGATAATCCACCAGGCCAGCACTCAGCCAGGCCGTGCCGCTCACATAACGCAGTGCGCCCTTGCGGTCATCGGTATAGGTGCCGCCGTTGACGGTCAGGGTCAGGCTACCTGGTGCACAACCAGTGCCCAGGAACGTGCGCGACTCCCCCACGACAGCGGCGGCCGCCACAGTCAGGCTCAAGGTCCGCGCCGCGCCGGCTGCCAAATAGAGCTGCCGCTGATAGCCGGCCAACAGGTCGACCAGGGCGCTCTCTTTCGTGGTGCTCGGCACCAACTGGCTGTAAACCGACTGCACCCGCACGCTCAACGCACCGGCACTCACCGCCTCGGCCAGCGGGCTGATGCCAAAATAGCGCGCAGCATCCGCCACCTGGGTGCTCAGCACGCGGGCCTTAGGCTGTGAGTCGATGGACATGGCAGTGGTGCCAGCCGGCGTCACCTGCCCACCAGGGAACGACGCCAACAGCGGCGCGCTAAGTGACAGATCAAGCCGGCGCCGGTCGAAGTTAACGTAGTTGCCCTGGGTATATTCGTAGGTGAACTGCTCCATGCGGTACACCACATCGGTGAGGCGCGCGTACTGCGACTGGCCGGCGGTGGTCAGTTGGTAGACCTCACCAATTTCAGGAATGCGCTGCTCCTCGCGCTGCACACAGGCAAGCGCGCGTTGGCCCTGCAGCTGTGTGCCCAACAGCTCAAACGGCGCAGCCGAGGCAGCAGCCACATAGCTTTCGATGGCATCGCGAGCATCCGCGCGCTCATCTGTTTGGCTGCCCTTGAACAGCAGCACGCTCACGCGCGGGTCAGCCGGGCGCTCGGTCACGATGCAATGGGCGCCCAGGTAGGGGTCATCATTGGTTGTCATCACGCCGGCAAACAGCTTGCGCAGGTTGATGCGCCCGGTGGTGCGGTCGAGCCGGCTGATGTCCGGCAGGATGTTATTCACCTCGCCAGACACCACGGCGTTGCCAGTGGCACGCCCACCGCCATCGGCCTCATCAGTGAGGCGCTGGGATTTGAGCAGCTTCACATCGCTGGTATTGATCGCCACGTCTGTTTTCTCCGGGCATAAAAAAGCCCGCACGCGGCGGGCTGTTCAGGTTCAAGGTTCAGGGGTGGGATCTGGTGGCGGGGCCACGGTGATCAGCCGCAGTGTCAGCTCATGCAGCCAGTCAGGTTCAGGGGCCACGGTTCGGTACAACGGCCGCGCCTGCACAACTGGGCCTGCAGCACGGTTCCAGGTCACGTAGTGCTGCGCACCTGTCGGCAGCGTGAGCAGCATGACCTTCAACAGCACGGACGCCATTGCTTCTAGCTCTCGCACCTTGGCCAAGGTGAACCACGCGCCGCCATTGCTGGTGAGCGTGATCGGGCGGCCGTAAAGCTTGACGCCCTCCTGCACCATCAACGCCCCCGTCAGGCTACGGTCCAGCTCCTGCTCGATGGCGTTCCATTCCCACTCGTCCGTCCATTCAAGTTGCTCGCCGGCCAGGTCAGGGTTATCCGCCAGGTCGAGGTCATCCAGGGTTAATGCCATTACACGGACCTCAATGCGGCGTCTTCTAGAATGTCCAGCAGCGTGGCTTCATCACGGTCACTGTTAACAGCCACGTTCACCGCCTTGCCTTGGGCCGTTTCCAGTCTGATGACCTTCGTAGGTGCAGCCTGCTGCTGGGCAGCGGGCGCGGCCTTCTGCTGCTCATCAATGCGCTTCTGCTGTTCCTGCTTCTGCCGCTGCTGGCCCGTCTGGGTTTCAATCTCGCGCAACAGGCCAATCGCTCGGGCGGCATTGGCCACAGCATCGGCATTACCGCCCGCCTGCGCTTCGGCCATTTGCCCCTCCAGCTCACGACGCCGAGCAGCGAAACGCCGCCGCTCGATGTCATCGGTGCGGCCCTGCAGGGTATCCAGCTCATCCTGCAAACCCTCCAGCGTGGCCCGCGTGGAGCTGCCCAGCTGCTGCATGCTTTGCTGCGCAGCAGCAATGCTCGCATCAAGCGCACTTAGGTCAGCGTCATCGAGCAACCCCAGCTGCTGCCGCATATCCTGCGCACGGCGTACAAACTGCTGAGCCGATATGTCATTGCGGGCATAGCCTTCCGTCAGCCCCTGCAGCGCTGCCTTCTGAGAAAGAAACGCCTGCTGGGTTTGCAGGCTGGCAGCCTGAGATTCCAACGCCCAGCGCCCAAGGCTACTGGTCAGCGGCCGGCTTGCAGCAGCCTCGACCTCACCCAGCGCATTGACCACCTTCTGCAGTGACTCGCTGGTGGCCTCCAGGCTGCTGGTATCAATGGACATATCAACCGAGCTGATCCCGCGAAGGCGATCATAGACAGCCAGCGCCGCCTCACTCATAGCCGCCAACGGCTCGCGAGCCCGGCTGATCACGCCACTGAAGAAGTCAGCCGTAGAGGACATATCCCGCTTGGCTTCTTCGCTGCCTTTGCGGGTGGCCTCCATCGCCTCGCCGCTGGCCTTGCGCTCGGCTTCCATGCGGGCGCCGCTTTCACGACGCAGCTGCTCGCTGGTGACAATGGCCTCTTTGTCTACAGCGTTCTTAGTGGCCTGGGCTTTGCTGCCCTGCTCGACTGCCGACTTGAGTTCCTTTTGCCGGTCGCTGGTCTTCTTCAGCTCGGCGTTGTACTGGGCCGCAGTTATCTCGCCATCGTTGTACAGCTTCCTCAGCGCAGCGCGGATGCTGTTGATATCAACATCAGTTTTCGCATTGCTGATTGCAGCCTGCACCTGGGCGAGGTCGCCGAGCTTTTCCTCAAGCTCAGACACACCATCGGCTGCCCCCTTGGCGGTGCCGCCTAGTTCAGACAGCTTGGTGTTGAGCAGGCCAGCGGCCTGCGCAAACTGCTCCTGGGTAAGGCGCCCACCATCAAACGCTGTTACCAGGGCACCGCGCAGCCCTTCCAGCTGCTGGACGCTCCGAGCGGTATCGATGAGGTTGATGGCATTGCCAATATCGGTGATAGCCGCAGTACCAGAAGCCGCAGCTGCCAGCGCCGCATCCTTGACCTTGTCCTGATTTGCGATCAGTTGATCAGCATGCGCCTGGTCCAGCATGCGCTGCTGCTCAAGCTGGGTTTTAACCAAAGCCGTTTGCCCTTCGGCGGCGGCCTTCGAAGCATCTGCAGCACTTTGGCCGATACCACCCAGCACGTCGGCAAGGTCTTCAGCGTCTGTTTTGACGCCATCTATTGAGGTTTTAAGCGAAGCTCGAACGGTCGCTGCAGCACCCTCAACAGCTGACTTAAATTTTGCGCCTCCAATTGACTCCGGCAAAACATTCGCGAGAAGGCCAGCCACCTCCAATATGCCGAGCTTTACCGTAGCAAAGAGCGTGTCAGCGCCCGAGCTCGCCGCTGTCAGTAGATTAAAGAAGCCGCGCGTGGTGGTGGAAAACACCTCGAAGCGAGCAAGCGCACCATCAACTCCCTTGCCAAAACCATCCAGCCACTTAGTGCTGTCATCGGCCAGCTTATTGAAATCAATCTCTAGTAGCTTTACGGCAAAGTCCTGAGCCTTTTGCGCGCCCTCCGTGAATGCCTTACTGAGTGCAGTAGCCAGCTTATCCAGCCGACCATCCTTGTCCATTTCATCGATCTTGGCTGCAAGTTCGCCCAGCTTCTTCTTAGCGAAATCTAGCGCGCCCGACTCGGCAACCCGGTTCTGAAAGTCGGCCCACACATCCTTGAGGTTGCTGACCTTGCCCGTGAGGGTGTTCATGCCATCCGCAGCAGCACCTTCGGCACTTCTACCGATTTCCGCCACCAGGGCCTTGATGACATCGCGACCCAGCCGGCCTTCAGTGGCCAGCTTGCTCAGCTGCGCAGCGTTCTTGCCGGTGATTTTTTCCAGCATGCCCCACACGGGCACGCCGCGCTCAACCAGCTGCAGAATCTCTTCGGTCTGCAACTTCTGTTTGCCGTAAGCCTGACCAAGTGCAGAGGCAATGCCCTGCAGGCGCTCCATACCACCGCCAAGCTGCTCGTTCTTATCGACGATGGCCTGAAGGCTGCCATCCATAGGGTCTAGCCCGTAGGTCTTGAGCAGCGCAAAAGCCTCGGTAACGTCAGCCACCTCCAGAGGAGTATCCTTGGCAAACTTCTTAATCCAGGCAGTGGCTTGCTCGCCACCCGCCACACTGCCCATCAGCGAAGCCAATCGCTTATCAAGCAGCTCGAACTGATCACCTGTTTGCAGCATCGAGTAGATGCCATCGCGAACCAGGTTGAGGCCTTTCTGCACCAGGCCGAAGGCGGCATTAAGTGAGATATAGGCGGCGGCAAATGCCAGCACCTGCTTGGCGCCCCGGCTCATTGCCTCACGGGCGCCGTCAACCCGCGTAGCCTGCTCAGCAGCAGCACGACCTGCAGCAGCATGCTCGCGCTGCAATACCCTGAGCTGCTGGCTATTTGCGTCTAAAGCAACCTTGGCCCTGTCGACCTCAGCCGCCAGGCGCTTTTCTTCATCGGCCAAGTTGTTGGTGTCGATGCCAGCGGCCTGAGCTGCCTTTTCTTGGTCAGCCAGGCTTTTGCGCAGACTGTCGAGCCCGCGCTGCATCCGCCGGGCTTCGCGCTCGGCATCCTTCAACGACTGCTCTAAGCCCGCAGAGCCTGGCGCTTTGTTTAGCGCATCTCGCAGTTCTTTGATTTGCAGGTCAGCCTGCACAAGGCTGCTCTCGGCCCGCTCAGCTGCCCGCTGGGTGGTCTCCAAACCACGGGCTAAGCCGCGGGCATCCTTGGCTGAGTCGAGAACCTTGCCAAGCTCCTCGGCCTCAGCACTTACAGATGCCAGCGCCTCAGCACTTTTTGCCGCCTCCGGCGAAAGCTCATCTTTGCCACGGAGCACGAACTGAATCAGGCGGTCTTTCAGGCTCACGATGTTTTCTCCGGGCAATAAAAAACCCGCCGAAGCGGGTTATTCAAAATTACTGGTTATCAAATACTGATGTTCTTAATAACGCAGCGGGTAGTTTCTACCTGACTGTGGATGAAACCCATGTCAAAGTTCTTGAAAACGCGCGTCTTGCCGGCTTCCACTATTTCAAAGATCGTGCGTTTGTTGCTATCAATCTTGGTACCACTCGGCCCGAAGTGAACGCACTCAATCTCAATATCCTTGATAGCTACCGACCCAGTATTACGGACGGTGAAGTCGGCTGCCATCAACGACCCACCTGCACTCTTTCTCCAGTCATAACTTTCAAGCACAGCGCCCGCTTTTGCCGTTGCTAATGCTGACTGGCTAGACGCTGATGTCGTAGAGCTTGCCGTAGAGCCCGCGCCAGGATTATTAACCAGGGTGGACAGATAGCCGATAAGCCAGAGACCGGCAATGACTGCCATTACCCACGTAAAAACAGAGGTGCCCTTCTTGGGCGCCGCACCGCAATGGGGGCAAGCTGCGGCTTTTATGCTGATCGGGGCCTTACAGCTCCGGCAAGGGACGAGCCCGCGGACATTCACAACTGACGGGGAAGGCGGGGCCGGGGGTGGGGTCGCAGCAGACTTCCTAAGCTTTAACTCCAACGCTTTTTCATAGAAAGCACCACAGTCGGGGCAGCGTAATGGCTCTCCGAACTGCGACTGCGGCGCTTCATAATCACAACTGGGGCATTGCATAGGTATCCCTCCCTTGAGTTGAGAGGAATTTACCATCACAACACCACCACAGAATAGGATGGCCATCCTTGGCCCGCGGCTTAGGCCGCTTTGTCGACGATGTTCATCTCGCAGAACTTGGAGATGTCGTTGCTCAACACCAGCGGATCGGCCAGCAGCTCGGCCGGGCCTTCCAGCTTCAGATATTCCTGACCGAACACCGGCAACTCCGACAGCATGCCGAATTTCACGCGGCGCAGGTGCAAGCTGTAAGGCTCACCACTCTGTGCATCGTTGAGGCCGGCAATGTAGATTTCCAGCTCCACCTGACTGCCATTGAGCATCTGCACAGCACTCGACTTGAGTTTGGTGTAGGTGGCCTTGATCCCGGCAGAGGTGATAACCCCACTGCCCGTCACCAGAATGCCATGCGGCGTAACCAGGTAGTCAGTACCCGGCTGCAGGGCAGCATCAGCAGCAGTGACGACCGTGATAGGTGCGGTCAGGTCAGGCAGGTGCTTGAAAGGAATCAGCTCGCCTTCAATACCCTCACAGGTGCGCGGCTCAGCAGTGATCACACCTGCTGCAACCGGAACGACTGTGGAGCGCGTGACGCGCGCCAGGTTGGTCGCTGTCAGGTCATACAGGCCAATGGTGGACGCCACATCGGTGACTTGCTCACGCACGTTGCGGTTGCCACCACCGCCCCGGAAATTGCGCAGCGTTTTACGGTCGCTGGTGAAGCTGATGTTGAAGACGTCGCAGTTACCAAGATCAAGAAAAGCATCCTGAGACTGGTAGGCGCGGGCATAGGGAATGCCCTCGCCAATAAACGAGCGGTCGATTTGAGGCATTTGAGCTCTCCTGGCTGGGCGGGTTACTTGTCAGCTTCAGCCGTTGCGGCTGGCGCTTCGGCTTTGGGCTTGGGTTTCGGGGTGAAGCCGCGATTCATGGCATGCTCAGCAACAGCTTGAGGCACATCCTGATCAGGGCCTTTTTTGTAGTGAGTCACGTTCCCGCCCGAGGCGAAGTTGAATGGCTCAGTGATAGTGATCTTGGGCATTACGGTGTCCTCACTTGAGGGGTTGCACGTAGGTGATCTGCACAGGCAGCACGTGACAAGCCCATGTCCGGCCTTGGCCGGGCGGCATGGGGGTTTCAGATTGAAAGGTGGCGATCTGGACGCCCTGCATGGTAAGCCCTCCCTTGGTACCAGGCAGCGCGACCTTGATGCCCAGTCGGGCTGCACGCAGGTGCACTGCAAAGTCGCGGCGCTTGGTAATGCAGGTGATGTTCAAGATCACACGCTCACGAACACCACCGCCGGACTGGCGCTCCACCTCCTCTGTGGTACCTGGCTGGATGACGATGAAGTCATCCGGCAAGGCGTCATCAGCGGAGTCGATGACGCGCAGCACGCTGTCCTCGAACACCCGACCGCCGAATGAATCCACGGCAGCCAGGCGCGCGATTACCTCCGCAACGATGGCGGATTGCATATCGATAGGCATGGTCAGGGCTTCACATAGAAGGTGATCAGGTGGCCGTCATCTTCGGCAATGCCGTCGATGTGCCAGGTCTTACCGTCAGCGCCCCACTCCGCCGGATCGAGGCGAAACGCACCCTGGCGATCCAAGGGCTGAAGAAGGTGGCGACGAACCGTAATGGTTACAGACCGGTCCACCATGCCGCTGACGATGTCCATGCGCTCGACATCCTTGTCGAGGATCACCTCAATCCCCTCGACCAGTAAGGCTCCGGAGGCATTGAGGTAATCGGCACCGCCATCGTTGAGCGATGACATGATCATTTCATCCATGTCATCCATCAGTTCGGCGAAGCCGGCCATGGTTATTCGTCCTGCTGTTGCAGCAGATCATCTGCAGTTGGCGTAGCAGGCGTCGCAGGTGTAGGGGCTGGAGCCGCCGTACGCATCACGGCCTGCGCTGTAGCACTACGGATAGGCGCAATGGTCCCGGCGGCGACCAACTGTGCGGCGAGCTCGGCGGAAGGTGGGGTGTATTCAACACCTTTCACGTACACCTTCTTGCCTTCCTGAATACAGCCGTCGATAACGATGTGAGCCTCAGGTTTCTTGGCCATGTCACACCACCTTCGCGTAGATGAACGCGTCCGGCTCAAGCAGACCTGCCAGCGGCGCAGCCTGCAGTTTCAACCAGCGAACGCTAGGCTCAGGCGTGACCCAGGATTTCGGGAAGCGGGACGCCTCCACCAGGCCGCTCTCAATGGCATCCAGATCTTGAATGGCACCGTAAAGCATTGCGTTGCGGGTGTTGGTGGAGCCGAGGATCAAGCCACCGGCCGGAATCATCGGCTGCTCGTCACCAGCAGCGTCCAG
>NZ_JAUXXP010000012.1 GCF_030684895.1 Pseudomonas sp.
AGAACAAAATATGAAATCATTCTTGTAGGGCGAAAAATATCTAGCTCAAACTTTGACATCCATGAACGACTCAATAATCTAGCTGACAGGAACGATCCCGGGTTAATAGGCGCAGGGACAATTGCTAACCCGATAAAGAAATATGTAAAAACCTGGCAGACTATTATCGAGGAATTTAGGATATCCCACGACTTTATGTTGAATACTCTGAAAACTCAACGTGACAGTCTTGAGGTCCAGGCTACTAAAGAAGAATTATTAGAGTCGCTTACCGACCACGCAAAGTAGATACATGATATATCGAGGCAATCTGAATACTTGCTGGTGGACAACGCTTTGCGGTTTTCCACAACATGCGTATTTGAGTGCGTGATAAAGGGAAGACATTTGTTGTCCGCCGGTAACTTTGGCAAGCAGCTTGGGCCGATCAGGTCATGGGCAGCAGCAGGCCGGTTGTTGCCCGTTGCCACCGACCACCTCGGGTCGAACGTGCACATTCAGTGCAGGAAAAATAAATCTGCCCCCCTCTGACAGGCCAATTCCAAACTCACCCCTGATGCAGCGCGCGGTAATGACTAGGCGCCATGCCCACCACTTTGCGAAACAGCCGCGAGAAGTAATACACATCGTCATAGCCCAGCTGTTCGGCGACCTGGCGGATGCCCTGTTCGCCTTCGTCGAGCAGGCGGCAGGCGTGGGCCATTTTTAGTTGGATAAAGTCCTGAATCGGCGCATGCCCGGTCAGGGCGCGGTAGGTTTTGGCGAAGTGAAAGCGCGACAATTTGAACTGCGCGGCCAGCTCGTCGAGGTTTAGCGAGTCATGCAGATGGGCGCGCATCACCGCCTGCACCGCGTCCACATCCAGCACCCGTCCGGATTTCAAGGTGGTGCGCGCTGGCAGCACGGCTAGGGAAGTGAGCAGCACCTGCAACTGGTGTGCGGCATGAACGAAGTGCGCCAGGTTCAAGCCCTGTTTGCGCAGGTTAAGCAAGGCATCGAACTCGGCCAGCAGGCGCGGCTGCACGCCGATGCGCCACAGCGGCCCCTTGCCCAGAGGCTTGAGAAAGTCCGCCACCAGCTCGCCATCAAAATGCACCCAGTACAGCGTCCAGGGCTTGTCCACGTCCGCGCCGTAGGCGTGCGTCACGCCTTTTGGCAACAGCAGCAGATCGCCACCACTGACAGCTAATCGTCCATCCGACGTTTCCAGCCAACCCTGCCCGGCGCGGCAGTAGATCAGCAGATGGTCCTCCGGCTGCGGGCGATGCATGCGGTGCCCCTGGGCCTCGGGGTAGTACCCCAGGGCCAGGGGATAGCAGCCCTGCCCTAGGGGATGCTTTGCCAGCAGGCGGCGCAGCCTGGGCGGCGTGATAAAGCGCACGCCGTTGGCCGGCAAAGGCCAGTTGGAGGTATCGACAAAAGTGCGCATTGGGGTACTCAAGTAGCCCGGATGCAATCCGGGAGAAAGGCTCCCGGATTGCATCCGGGCTACAGATTAAATCCCAAGATAGTCCATCCGCAGGCCAAGATCGTCAATCCACAAAGCCGAGCAAGGCGGCTATAACACTGACAAAACAACAATCGAGCCCACCCTGAGAACCTGTTCACGATCTCGCGAGCTAGAGCCATACAAGGCACTACGTTAATAACAGCCTCCGGCTGGTCAAAGCGGCGAGGACTCGGAGTTTACGAGCTGTAAATGAGCAGTCCGAGCCTGTTTTTAACGCAGTAGGGCCGACGCGCAGCAGATCATGAACAGGTTCTTAGGTTCGCAGGAGGAAAGCATGGCCAAGGCAATCCCACAGTTGATCGACGGTGAATGGCGCGAAAGCCGCGCCCGCGAATTTATCGAAGTCACCGACCCGGCGACCCAGGAAGTGCTGGCGTTGGCACCCAAGGCCACCGCCGAGGAAATCGAAGCGGCGATTGCCAGTGCCAAGGCAGCCTTCCTCACCTGGCGCGAAGTGCCAGTCTCCGACCGGGCGCGGGTGATGCTGCGTTACCAGCACTTGCTCAAGGAACACCACGACGAGCTGGCGGAAATTCTCGCTGGCGAAACCGGCAAGACCCTGGCCGATGCCAAGGGCGATGTCTGGCGCGGCATCGAGGTGGTCGAGCAGGCCTGCAATATCGCCAGCCTGATGATGGGCGAGACCATGGAGAACGTGGCCCGCGATATCGACACCGCCAGCTGGATTCAGCCGCTGGGCGTGTGCGTCGGCGTTACCCCGTTCAACTTCCCGGCGATGATTCCGCTGTGGATGTTTCCCCTGGCCATCGCCGCCGGCAATACCTTTATTCTCAAGCCATCCGAACAGGACCCGCTGACCCCCAATCGCCTGGCCGAGCTGTTTATCGAAGCCGGCGCTCCCAAGGGTGTGTTGCAGGTGCTGCACGGTGCCCGCGAGGTGGTCGACAGCCTGCTTACCCACCCGGATATCCGCGCCATCTCCTTCGTCGGCTCGGTGCCAGTCGGCCAGCATATCTACCGCACCGGCACCGCTCACCTGAAGCGTGTGCAGGCGTTTGCCGGGGCGAAGAACCATATGGTGATCATGCCCGACGCCAATAAACAGCAGGTGCTGAGCAACCTGGTCGGCGCCAGTTGCGGCGCGGCCGGGCAGCGTTGTATGGCGATCAGCGTGGCGGTATTTGTCGGCGAATCGAAGCAATGGATCGACGAGCTGCAAGCGCAAATGGCCGACCTGCAACCTGGTTACTGGACCGATGGCCACGCCGCCTTCGGCCCGCTGATCAGCCAGCAAGCGAAACAACGCGTGCTACGGCTGATCGCCGAAGGTAAAGCGGAAGGCGCCGAATGCCTGCTGGACGGCTCACACTGCGCAGTCGAGGGTTACCCCAACGGCAACTGGATCGGCGCCACGCTGTTTCGCGGCGTGACGACCAAGATGAGCTTGTACCGCGAGGAAATCTTCGGCCCGGTGCTGGTGTGCATGGAGGTCGATACGCTGGAAGAAGCCATCGAACTGGTCAACGCCAGCGCCTACGGCAACGGCACCTCGATCTTCACCCGCTCCGGCGGCGCGGCGCGGCATTACCAGCACGCAGTGGAAGTCGGCCAGGTCGGCATCAACGTACCGGTGCCGGTGCCGCTGCCGTTCTTCTCCTTCACCGGCTGGAAGGGTTCGTTCTACGGCGACTTGCATGCGTATGGCAAACAGGGCGTGCGCTTCTTCACTGAAACCAAGACGGTCACCAGCCGCTGGTTTGATGAGGACTCCGTAGCCGGCGCAAATATGACTATTCAGTTGAAATAAGAAGGGTGTCGGCCCTCGCAGCAGGGCCGACGCGCAGCAGCTCGTAAACAGGTTGTTAGACCAATAGACGATCTCAACAATTAGTCCAATGGCGTAAAAAGTTCTCCGAGTTCCGACAACAAGAACAAGGAGAACTGCCATGCAACGCTTGACCACCGCCCTGGCCCTATGGGCCGGGCTTACTGCCTGTGCACAGGCGGCTGAGCCGATTACCCTCGGCCTCAACTACCCACGCACCGGCCCGTATAAGGAAGAAGGATTGGCACAGATGCGCGGAGCCTTGCTGGCCATCGACGAACTTAACGCCCAGGGCGGTGTGCTCGGGCGTACGCTGCGTCTGTCGAGCAAGGACACCGCATCGCGTCCGGCCAAGGCAGTGAAGAACGTCGACAAGTTGGCCAGCGAAGGCGCGGCCATGCTGTTTGGCGGATCAAGCAGCGCGGTGGCCATCGCCTCCGGCAAGCGTGCGGCGCAGCATGGGCTGCTGTATTTCGGCACCCTCACCTACTCCAACGACACCACCGGCAAGGACGGCCACCGCTATATGTTCCGCGAGTGCAACAACGCCTGGATGAGCGCGCGGGTACTGGGCCAATACCTGAGCAAGAACCTGCCGAACAAGCGCTACTTCTATATCACCTCCGACTACACCTGGGGCCACACCACGGAGAGTTCGTTGCGCCAGACCACCGGCAGTGAAGACAGCGGCCAGCATCCGGGGCTCAAGGTGAGCTTCCCCGGCGCGCGCCTTGCCGACTATCAGGATGCCCTGACCCAGGCCGCCTCAAGCAATGCCGAAGTGCTGGCCCTGGTGCTGTTTGGTGAAGACCTGGTGCGCGCCATGCGCATCGCCAAGGATCTGGGCCTGACCGAACGCATGCAGATCGTGGCGCCCAACCTGACCCAGAGCATGGTCGAGCAAGGCGGCCCCGGGTTGATGGAAGGCGTGATCGGCACCGAACCCTGGACCTGGCGCGTACCGGCGCTGGAGAAATCCGTGCGCGGCGAAGCCTTCGTCAAGGCTTTCAGCCAGCGCTACGCGATGTACCCGTCCAGCTCTGCCGCGTCGGCCTACAGCATCGTCTATCAATGGGCCGATGCTGCCAAACGCGCGGGCAGCCTGGACAGCGAAGCGCTGATCAAGGCCCTGGAAGGCCACAGCTATCAGCTGCTCAAGGATCAACAAACCTGGCGCGCATTCGACCACCAGAACCTGCAGACGGTGTATGCCGTCAAAGTCAAAACCCGCGCCGAGGTGCTGAAAGACCCGCTCAAGCAAGACTACTTTGAAATCGTCGATCGCCTCGACGCCACCCAAGCGGCACCCAGCCTCGCCGAATGGCAGGCCGAACGACGCGCCGCCGGGCAACCCCTGACCCTGCAATGAGGACTTATGGATTTCGAACTCAGCGATGAACAACGCCTGCTGGTAGACAGCGCCCGTCAATTCGCCAGCCGTGAGCTGGCCCCGCATGCCGCCGATTGGGACCGCGACCACCACTTCCCGGTGGATGTGATCAAGCGCGCCGCCGAGCAGGGCTACCTGGCGCTGTATATCCAGGAAGACGATGGCGGTCTGGGCCTATCCCGGCTATCCGCCTCGCTGATTTTTGAACAGCTGTCGGCCGGCTGCATCGCCACCACGGCGTTTCTGACCATCCACAATATGGCTTCGTGGATGCTCGCCTCCTTCGCCGATCAAGCATTGAAGGATGTCTGGCTGCCGCGCCTGGTCAGCGGTGAATTACTCGCTTCCTACTGCCTGACCGAGCCGGATGCCGGCTCTGATGCCGCGCACCTGCGCACCCGCGCCCGGCGTGATGGCGACGACTATGTGCTGGATGGCAGCAAGTGCTTTATCTCCGGCGCGGGCAGCACCGATGTGCTGATCGTGATGGCGCGCACGGGTGAAGAAAGTGGCGCCAAGGGCGTGTCCTGCTTCCTGGTGCCGGCCGACGCCGAGGGCGTGAAATACGGACGCAACGAATTAAAGATGGGCTGGCGCGCGCAGCCGACCCGCACCATCACTTTTGAAGGCGTGCGCATTCCAGCGGGCAACCGCATCGGGCCTGAGGGCCAGGGCTTTGTCTACGCGATGAAGGGCCTGGATGGCGGGCGCATCAATATCGCCAGCTGCTCGCTGGGCGCAGCACAAGCGGCGCTGGAGCAATCGCTGCGCTACGTCGAGGAACGCAAACAATTCGGCAAGCCGCTGAGCGATTTTCAGTCCCTGCAATTCAAACTCGCCGACATGCTTACCGACCTGACCGCCAGCCGGCAGATGGTGCGCCTGGCCGCGCACAAGCTGGATCACGGTCACAGCGAAGCCAGCCTGTATTGCGCCATGGCCAAGCGCTTTGCCACCGACCACTGCTTCACCCTGTGTAACGAAGCGCTGCAACTGCACGGCGGCTACGGTTACCTCAACGACTACCCCCTGGAGCGCTGGGTGCGCGACAGCCGCGTGCACCAGATACTCGAGGGCACCAACGAGATCATGCGGGTGATCATCGCCCGCCGCCTGCTGGATCAGGGCGGTATGCTCGATCGCTTGCTGTAGCTTTTAATTCCCTCTCTCCTCGGGGAGAGGGTTAGGGAGAGGGTCGGCGTCGCCCGCAGCCCTCTCCCCCAGCCCCTCTCCCAAAGGGCGAGGGGAGCAACCTGACGAGGACCGTTATGAGCAACGCCATCGAAGCCTACAACCCCGGCGTGTTTGACCTGACCCACAAGCTCACCGTGGAAAAGCACGGCCATACCGCGCTGATCACCATCAACCAGCCGCCGGCCAATACCTGGGACCGCGACTCGCTGATCGGCCTCAAGCTGCTGGTTGAACACCTCAACCGCGACGATGACATCTACGCCCTGGTGATTACCGGCCAGGGCGGCAAGTTCTTCAGCGCCGGCGCCGACCTCAAGCTGTTCGCCGATGGCGACAAGGCCCGTGCCCGCGAAATGGCCCGACGCTTTGGCGAAGCCTTCGAGGCGCTGCGCGATTTCCGCGGTGTATCGATTGCTGCGATCAACGGCTACGCCATGGGCGGCGGCCTGGAATGCGCCCTGGCCTGCGATATCCGCATCGCCGAGCGCCAGGCGCAAATGGCCCTGCCAGAAGCCACGGTCGGCCTGCTGCCCTGCGCCGGTGGCACCCAGCACCTGAGCTGGCTGATCGGCGAAGGCTGGGCCAAACGGATGATCCTCTGCGGCGAGCGGGTGGATGCGGAAACCGCGCTGCGCATCGGCCTGGTCGAGCAGGTGGTCGACAGCGGCGAAGCCCGTGGCCATGCCCTGCTGTTGGCGGCCAAGGTTGCGCGGCAAAGCCCGGTGGCAGTGCGCACCATCAAACCGCTGATCCAGGGCGCTCGCGAGCGCAGCCCGAACACCTGGCTGAGTGAAGAGCGCGAGCGCTTTGTCGACCTGTTCGACGCCGACGACACCCGCGAAGGGGTCAACGCCTTCCTGGAAAAACGCGACCCGCAGTGGCGCAATAAATAATCCGCAGGGTGGATGTCGCTTTTTACATCCACCATGGCCTCACTCGGTGGATGGATAAAACGTCGGCTACGCGCCCCGATCCACCCGACTCTGGAAACGCAGATGAACATGCAATTTGAAGAACGCCCGGCCCAGCACGGTTACCGCATCGGTATCGCCAGCCTGGATGCCGAAAAGAGCCTTAACGCCCTGTCGCTGCCGATGATCGAGGCGCTGGATGCCAAGCTCAAGGCCTGGGCGGACGATCCGAGCATCGCCTGCGTGATGCTGCGCGGCAACGGCCCCAAGGCGTTCTGCGCCGGCGGCGATGTGGTGCAGCTGGTGCATCAGTGCCGCGAACACCCAGGCGAAATCCCGCCCCTGGCGCGACGCTTCTTTGCTGACGAATACCGCCTCGACCACCGCATCCACACCTACCCGAAACCCTTTATCTGCTGGGCCCACGGCCATGTGCTGGGCGGCGGCATGGGTCTGATGCAGGGCGCAGGTATTCGCATCGTCACCCCGGGCAGCCGCTTGGGCATGCCGGAAGTGAATATCGGTCTGTACCCGGATGTCGGCGGCAGCTGGTTTCTCGCCCGCCTGCCGGGCAAGCTCGGCCTGTTTCTCGGCCTGACCGCCAGCAGCATCAACGCCCGCGACGCACTGGATCTGGACCTGGCCGACCGCGTGCTGCTCGACAGCCAGCAGGACGACCTGCTCACAGGCCTGGCGCAGCTCAACTGGCAGGAGCAAAGCCCGCAACAGCTGCACAGCCTGCTCAAGGCGTTGGAAAACCAAGCCCTCGCCGAACTGCCGGAAGCCCAGTGGCTGCCGCGCCGCGCGCGTATCGACGAGCTGCTCGATACCGCCGACCTGCCCCACGCCTGGCGCGCCATCAGCGCCCTGCACAACGACAACGACCTGCTGCTGGCCCGCGCCGCCAAAACCCTGGCCGGCGGCTGCCCGCTGACCGGGCATCTGGTGTGGGAGCAGATCAAGCGGGCCAAACAGCTGTCCCTGGCCGAAGTATTCCAGATGGAATACGCCATCAGCCTGAACTGCTGCCGTCACCCGGAATTCCCCGAAGGCGTGCGCTCGCGACTGATCGACAAGGACCACGCGCCGCGCTGGCACTGGCCGGATGTCGCGAACATTCCGCAGCAGGTGATCGACGCGCACTTCGCCCCAGCCTGGGAAGGCGACCACCCACTGGCAGACCTGTAGGTAAAAAATCTGTGGGAGGGGCTTCAGCCGCGACTGGAACCACTAAAAAATCGCCGCTGAAGCGCCTCCCAAAACTGGAACGGCAACCGAGCACGTAGGGATGACGCTTTTTTCATCCACCGACAAGACCGCAACCGGTGGATGGGTGAAGCGTCATCCACCCTACACGGCCACACGAACGTTATTCAGCGCGACAGGAGCCTAACAATGACAACAATCGCTTTTATCGGCCTCGGCCATATGGGCCTGCCCATGGCGCGCAACCTGCTCAAGGCCGGCTTTAACCTGAAGGTCTTCGACCTGCTGCCAGCCGCCGTCGAGGACCTGGCCAAGGACGGCGCGCTGCCCGCCAGCAGCGCCCTGGATGCCGTGCAAGGTGCCGATGTAGTCGTCAGCATGCTGCCTGCCAGCCGCCATGTTGAAGGCCTGTACCTGGGTGATAACGGCCTGCTGGCCGTACTCAAGCACGGCAGCCTGGTGCTGGAATGCTCGACCATCGCCCCGGAAGCCGCGCGCAGGGTGCACCAGGCCGCACACGCGCGTGGCATCGAACTGCTCGACGCCCCGGTATCCGGCGGCACGGCGGGCGCGGCAGCCGGCACCCTGACCTTTATGATCGGCGGCGCGGCCAGCACCCTGGAAAAAGCCCGGGCGATCTTCGAGGCCATGGGCAAGAACATCTTCCACGCCGGCCCCGATGGCGCGGGCCAAGTGGCCAAGGTGTGCAACAACCAGGTGCTGGCGGTGCAGATGATCGCCACCGCCGAAGCCATGGCCATGGGCGTGGCCAACGGCCTGGAGCCCGCCGTGCTGGCCGAGATCATGCGGCAGAGTTCAGGTGGCAACTGGACGTTGGAGAAGTACAACCCCTGGCCCGGCGTGATGGAAAACGCCCCCGCCTCCAAGGGTTACAGCGGCGGCTTTATGGCCGAGCTGATGGCCAAAGACCTGGGTCTGGCCCAGGAAGCCGCCCAAACCAGCGGCAGCAGCACGCCGATGGGCGCGCTGGCCTTGCAGCTGTATCGCCTGCTGCTCAAACAAGGCAAAGGCAAGCAGGACTTCTCGGTGGTGCAGCAGCTGTTTGTTGAATAAATGCGGCGTTGGTAACCCGGATTACATCCGGGCTAGGCGCCTGGACTTAACGCCGTAGGATGGGTGATAACCCATCAACCGATTGATGGGTTATCACCCATCCTACGTACTGCGCACGCTCCATGCCCGGACTGCGCTGCGCTTGTTCGGGCTAC
>NZ_JAUXXP010000070.1 GCF_030684895.1 Pseudomonas sp.
GTTTTCCTGCACCTCGCAGTGCTCGGGCAACAGGCTGACGAAACTCTTCTGCAAGCTTTCCTCGGCGGCGGCATCCAGCGGCCAGTGGAACAGCTCGGCCTGCTCCAGGGCGCGCAGGCGGTAATCGATACCGCTGTCGACGTTGACGATTTCGGTGTGCTGCTTGAGCAGGGCAATCGCCGGCAGGAAGCGCGCGCGCTGCAAGCCGTCCTTGTACAGGCCGTCGGGCACGATATTGGAGGTCGCAACCAGACTGACGCCGTTTTTGAACAGCTCCTCAAGCAGAGTCGCCAGGATCATCGCGTCGGTAATATCGCTGACGAAAAATTCGTCGAAGCAGATCACCCGCGCCTCATCGGCGAAACGCTTGCCGATGATAGTGAGCGGGTTCTTTTCGCCCTTAAGGGTGCGCATTTCTTCATGCACGCGCTTCATAAAGCGGTGGAAGTGCGTGCGCACCTTGCGCTCGAACGGCAGTGAATCGAAGAAGGTGTCGACCAGATAAGTCTTGCCGCGACCGACGCCGCCCCAGAAGTACAGGCCCTTAACCGGCCCCTGCGGCTTTTTGCCGAACAGCTTGCCGAACATACCGGAGCTGCCCTTGTCGGCGGCGACCAGATCGTCATACAGGCGCTGCAGATGACGCACCGCAGTTTCCTGGGCGGCGTCATGGAAGAATTCAGGGCGTTTAAGGTCAGCCTGGTAGCGTTCTAAGGGCGTCATAAATTCGTTAGCCGGGCAAGTAAAACGGGGGCGTCACTTTAGCGACGCCCCCGTTGATTGGCAACGGCTTATAGACGGCGTACCGGTCCATGGGAGGGGCTGGGCGGCACTCCGCTTTAGCCGCGACAGTCTGCCGGTATCGCTGCGTCGCGGCTAAAGCCCCTCCCACAAAGCCATCTAGCAGCGCGTCACTCCTGAGGAGCCAGCGCCTCGCGCAGGCGCGCGATAGCGGCCTCACAAGTGGCGCTATCAGCGAATGCCGGGCTTTGCGCCACACACTCATCGTCCAACCAGACGCCAAAGCCGCCGTCCTGCTCACGCACATCCAGCGCTTCGCCGGATTGCAGGCGCTTATTGACCATGCCTGCGGCCTTGCCATCGGCAAACGACTTGGACAGCAACAGCTGCTCGCCGGCGGCATCCAGCAGGCGGAAACGGAAGCTGCCGTCGTCGTCACGGAAGCTGACAAAACGTGCGCTCTTGCCGGCTTTCTTCTTCTCCCCCGCCGTATTGACGGCCTGGCTGCGGAAGGAGCGCAGGCCCACGGCCTCACGCAGCTCACCGAGGAACGGCGTGGCAGTCTTGCGCGCCTTGGCGGCACCAGCCAGGAGGATGTCTTCCAGATCGGCCGGTTTGCTGATCAGTGCGTGATAGCGCTCGCGCGCCTCGCCCAGCTCGGCTTCCAGCAGGTTGCACAGCGCCTGCTTGGCTTCGCCCCAAGCCATACCGCCTTCCAGCGCAGCGCGGAAGTCCGCCTGCTGGGTTGGTGCGGCAAAGGCCTGATACAGGGTAAACAGGTGCGAATTGTCCGGGTCTTTCGGCTCGCCCGGCAGTTTGGAGTCGGTAACAATCCGCGCAACGGCGTCCTTGAGCTGCTTGGCGCTGCCGAACAACGGGATGGTGTTGTCGTAGCTCTTGCTCATCTTGCGCCCGTCGAGGCCTGGCAGGGTCGCTACGTCTTCCTCAATCACCGCTTCGGGCAGGGTGAATAGCTCTTTACCTTGGCCAAACAGGTGGTTGAAGCGCTGGCCAATATCGCGGGCCATTTCCACGTGCTGAATCTGATCGCGACCGACCGGCACCTTGTGCGCGTTGAACATCAGGATGTCCGC
>NZ_JAUXXP010000014.1 GCF_030684895.1 Pseudomonas sp.
GCGTAGCCTGGCCAGAAAGCGGCAAGATCAATAGGATGCATGGTGACAGCAGGGTGCAGGGGTTGGTGTGTTTGGCGACTGCCAATTTACCTGCATCCCTGACTGTCAATCCTCTCTTTCCCACGATCCCGCGAAGAACCAATAAAAAGGCTCTGTAGCAAAACTGTGTTGCAGGCTGCTTTTGTAGGGTGGGTTAGTGGCGCTGAGGCTCGTGATGGGCGGCATCACGCAATTCGGGCGCCGCGTAACCCACCCTGCGTTTTACCGCGTTTTATGCACCGTATAGCTGTTCGGGATGACTCAACAGATAACGGGTACATAGCCAATAAAAAGGGAGGCCTAGGCCTCCCTTTTCACTGCGATTTGCCGGCTTAGTCAAACAGGCCAAAGGTCAGGTAACTGAACCAGGAGCGGCTTGCTTTTTCTTCGCTGGTACCTGCTTTAAGGTCGTCTGGGATCTGCTCTTCGGCATCTTCGTACTGGCGAATCACATCCTGGCTGGCGCGGGTTTCGCCCGGCGGCAGCGGGGTGTCGGTTTCGATCAGGCCCAGCGTGGCCTTGGCCAGCCAGGAGCGGCTGTCGGCTTCTTCTTCGCGCGGGACGAACTGGCCGTCGATCAGGCTCGGGTGTTCAGGGTAGTTGAGCTTGAGGGTTGCCAGGCTGGTGGCGGCCAGGTCATCCAGGGTCAGGCGCTGGTAGGCTTCAGTCATTACTGCCAGGCCGTCGCCGACTGCTGGGGTTTCCTGGAAGTTCTCCACCACGTAACGGCCGCGGTTGGCAGCTGCCACATAGGCGTTGCGCGTCAGGTAGTAGTGCGCCACGTGAATTTCGTAGGCGGCCAGCAAATTGCGCAGGTAGATCATGCGCTGCTTGGCATCTGGTGCGTAGCGGCTTGTGGGGAAGCGGCTGGTGAGCTGGGCGAACTCGTTATAGGAGTCGCGGGCGGCGCCCGGGTCGCGCTTGGTCATGTCCAGCGGGACAAAGCGGGCAATCAGGCCGCGGTCCTGGTCGAATGAGGCCAGGCCTTTAAGGTAGTAGGCATAGTCGACGTTGGCGTGCTGCGGGTGCAGGCGGATAAAGCGGTCGGCTGCGGATTTGGCCGCTTCCGGCTCAACGTTCTTGTAGTAGGCGTAGATCAGTTCCAGCTGCGCTTGCTCGGCATAACGGCCGAACGGATAGCGTGACTCCAGCGCCTTGAGCTTGGCCACGGCGCTGGTATAGCTACTATTGTCCAGGTCGGCTTGTGCCTGCTGGTAGAGTTCGGTCTCGCTCAGATTTTCGTCGACCACCTGTTTCGATGAGCAGGCGGCAGTGAGGGCGAGGATTGCGATCAGCAGCAGGTGTTTCACTTGCATGGCGGCTTGCGTCCCTGTGACGGCGGCTGTCTTGAGCAAAGCCGTCCTGTTATGATGAGCGCCCCCGGTACCCCTGGGGCAAAGACGCCGTATTTAACCACAAGCGTGTAGCCGAAACCAAAAGCTATGCCCCCTCTGTTGCCGAGCATGTCCTCTATTAATAAGCAGATCATTGAACTGAACGCCGAGGTGCCCTATGAAATGGGCGGTCAACGCCTCGATCAAGTCGCCGCACTCCTGTTCGCCGAGCACTCGCGTTCGCGTCTGTCTGCCTGGATCAAAGAGGGTCTGCTGACCGTCGATGGTGAGGTGTTGCGCCCGCGCGACATCGTCCACGGTGGTGCATTGCTGGCGCTGAACGCCGAGCAGGAAGCTCAGGGCGAATGGATCGCCCAGGACATCGCGCTAAACATTGTCTACGAGGACGAGCAGATTTTGGTGATCGACAAGCCCGCTGGCCTGGTCGTGCACCCGGCTGCCGGGCATGCCGACGGCACCTTGCTCAACGCCTTGCTGCACCACGTACCGGACATTATCAATGTGCCGCGCGCTGGCATCGTCCATCGCCTGGACAAGGACACCACCGGCCTGATGGTCGTGGCCAAGACCATCGAGGCGCAGACCCGCCTGGTCGACCAGCTGCAGAAACGCTCGGTCAGCCGTATCTACGAGTGCATCGTAATCGGCGTGATCACGTCCGGCGGCAAGATCAACGCGCCGATCGGTCGTAGCTCTTCGCAGCGTCAGCGTATGGCCGTGAGCGATGGTGGCAAGCCAGCGGTCAGCCATTACCGGGTGCTGGAGCGCTATCGCTCGCATACCCATGCGCGGGTCAAGCTGGAAACCGGCCGCACCCACCAGATTCGCGTACACATGAGCCATATTGGTTACCCGCTGGTAGGCGATCCGGTCTACGGCGGGCGTTTCCGTATTCCGCCGGCCGCCAACCCGAGCATGGTGCAGACGCTCAAGGAGTTCCCGCGCCAGGCCTTGCATGCGCGTTTCCTGGAGTTGGACCATCCGATTACCGGTGAGCGGATGAAATGGCAGTCGCCATTGCCGGATGACTTCGTCTGGTTGCTGACGCTGTTGCGCCAGGACCGTGAGGCCTTTATTGGCTGAAAAGTTGGCTAGCACAGCGCTGGGAAACAGGGAGCAAGGTGACAGGATGCACGACTGGCTGACGCCGCAATGGCCCGCACCGGCAAGAGTGAAAACCAGCGTCACCACCCGCAGTGGGGGTGTCAGCGTTGCGCCGTTCGACAGTTGCAACCTGGGTGAGCATGTTGGTGATGACCCCAACGCGGTGTTGAAGAACCGTCAACGCTTGGTCAGTCTGCTCGGCTGCAAGCCCGCCTGGTTGCAGCAGGTGCACGGTGTTGCGGTGGTTGAGGCCAATCCTGCGCGGGTGCTCGAAGCTGACGCCAGTTGGACCAGCAAGCCAGGCATTGCCTGTACGGTAATGACCGCCGACTGTCTCCCTGCGTTGTTCTGTGACCGTGCCGGCAGCCGGGTTGCGGCAGCCCATGCCGGCTGGCGTGGGCTGGCTGGCGGGGTGCTGGAAGCCACTCTGGATCAACTGGCAGTGCCGGCGGATCAGGTGCTGGTCTGGCTGGGGCCGGCGATTGGGCCGCAGGCCTTCGAGGTGGGCGCGGAGGTGCGTGACGCCTTTGTCGCCCAGCATGGGCAAGCCGCAGCGGCATTCCAGCCCAGCGTCAATGCGGGCAAATTTATCGCCGATATCTACCAGCTGGCGCGCATTCGTCTGGCTGTCCGTGGCGTTGAGGCGGTCTACGGCGGCGATTTTTGCACCTTCAACGACCCACGTTTCTTCTCCTACCGCCGCTCGGCACAAACCGGGCGCTTTGCCAGCCTAATCTGGCTGGGCAACTGATCCCCAGGTGCTGCCTCTGCGGCACTGTTGCGGCAAATGATCCAGGTCAACGCTGCTCGGCTTGAAACCCGCACAATCGGCCTCATCTACTCTTCATCCGCAGGCTTTCTGTTTGGGCGCGATTCAGTGCGCCGGCCTGCCACCACCACGAGGGCTGATTGTTTATGCGTATTGATCGTTTAACCAGCAAATTGCAACTCGCGCTCTCCGATGCGCAGTCCCTGGCCGTTGGCCTTGACCATGCGGCCATCGAGCCGCTGCACCTGATGCAGGCCTTGCTTGAACAGCAGGGTGGCTCGATCAAGCCGCTGCTGATGCAGGTCGGCTTTGATGTGAATAGCCTGCGCCTGGCCTTGGGCAAGGAGCTCGATCAACTGGGCAAAATCCAGAATCCCTCCGGCGACGTCAATCTGTCGCAGGATCTGGCGCGCCTGCTCAATCAGGCTGACCGCCTGTCGCAGCAAAAGGGCGACCAATTTATCTCCAGTGAGCTGGTGCTGCTCGCCGCGATGGATGAGAACACCAAGCTGGGCAAGTTGCTGCTCGGTCAGGGCGTCAGCCGTAAGGCGCTGGAAAACGCCGTGACCAATCTGCGCGGTGGCGATGCGGTAAATGACCCGAACGTCGAGGAAAACCGTCAGGCCCTGGATAAATACACCGTTGACCTGACCAAGCGCGCCGAAGAAGGCAAGCTCGACCCGGTGATCGGTCGTGATGATGAAATCCGCCGCACCATTCAGGTGTTGCAGCGCCGCACCAAGAACAACCCGGTGCTGATCGGCGAGCCGGGCGTGGGTAAGACGGCGATTGCCGAAGGCCTGGCCCAGCGCATCGTTAACGGCGAAGTGCCGGATGGTTTGAAGGACAAGCGCCTGCTGTCGCTGGATATGGGCGCGCTGATCGCGGGCGCCAAGTTCCGCGGCGAGTTCGAGGAGCGCCTGAAAGCCGTGCTCAATGAGCTGAGCAAGCAGGAAGGGCGGATCATCCTGTTTATCGACGAGCTGCACACCATGGTTGGCGCCGGTAAGGGCGAAGGCTCGATGGACGCCGGTAATATGCTCAAACCGTCGCTGGCGCGCGGCGAGCTGCACTGCGTCGGCGCGACCACGCTCAACGAGTACCGTCAGTACATCGAGAAAGACGCGGCGCTGGAGCGGCGCTTTCAGAAAGTGCTGGTCGATGAGCCGAGCGAAGAAGACACCATCGCCATCCTGCGCGGCCTGAAAGAGCGCTACGAGGTGCACCACAAGGTGGCCATTACCGACGGCGCGATTATCGCTGCGGCCAAGTTGTCGCACCGCTATATCACGGACCGTCAGCTACCGGACAAGGCCATCGACCTGATCGACGAAGCGGCCAGCCGCATTCGTATGGAAATTGATTCCAAGCCTGAAGTGCTCGACCGTCTTGAGCGGCGTCTGATTCAACTCAAAGTTGAAGCCCAGGCGCTGAAGAAAGAAGACGACGAGGCGGCGATCAAGCGCCTGGCCAAGCTCAACGAAGACATTGCGCGGCTGGAGCGCGAATACGCCGACCTGGAGGAAATCTGGAAGTCGGAAAAGGCCGAGGTGCAAGGCTCCGCGCAGATTCAGCAGAAGATCGAGCAAGCCCGTCAGGAGCTTGAGGCGGCGCGGCGCAAGGGCGATCTCAATCGTATGGCCGAGCTGCAGTACGGGATTATTCCGGACCTGGAGCGCAGCCTGCAGATGGTCGATCAGCACGGCAAGAGCGAGAACCAGCTGCTGCGCAGCAAGGTCACCGAGGAAGAAATCGCCGAAGTGGTGTCGAAGTGGACCGGTATTCCGGTGAGCAAAATGCTCGAAGGCGAGCGCGACAAGTTGCTGAAGATGGAAGGCCTGCTGCACCAGCGGGTGATCGGTCAGGACGAGGCTGTGGTCGCGGTGGCCAACGCCGTGCGGCGCTCCCGCGCCGGGCTGTCCGATCCAAATCGGCCGAGCGGCTCGTTTCTTTTCCTCGGTCCAACCGGGGTCGGTAAAACCGAGCTGTGCAAGGCGCTGGCTGAGTTCCTCTTCGATACTGAAGAGGCGTTGGTGCGCATCGACATGTCCGAGTTTATGGAGAAGCACTCCGTAGCGCGGTTGATCGGCGCGCCGCCGGGCTATGTCGGCTATGAAGAGGGCGGTTATCTGACCGAAGCGGTGCGCCGTAAGCCCTATTCGGTGATCCTGCTGGATGAGGTGGAAAAGGCCCATCCGGATGTGTTCAACGTGCTGTTGCAGGTGCTCGAAGACGGGCGCCTGACCGATAGTCATGGTCGTACCGTGGACTTTAAGAACACCGTGATTGTGATGACCTCCAACCTCGGCTCCACGCAGATTCAGGAGCTGGTCGGTGATCGCGAGGCGCAGCGGGCGGCGGTGATGGATGCGGTGGGCACCCACTTCCGTCCTGAATTTATCAACCGTATCGATGAGGTGGTGATCTTCGAGCCTTTGGCCCGCGATCAGATTGCCGGTATTGCGCAGATCCAGCTGGGCCGTTTGCGTCAGCGTTTGGCTGAGCGCGAGCTGAGCCTGGAGTTGTCCGATGAGGCCTTGGACAAGCTGATCGCCGTTGGTTATGACCCAGTCTACGGCGCCCGGCCGCTCAAGCGTGCGGTACAGCGCTGGATAGAGAACCCCTTGGCGCAGCTGATTCTGGCCGGCAAATTCGCTCCCGGTAGTAGCGTGACGGGCAGGGTTGAGGGCGATGAGATTGTCTTCAGCTAAGCGGCGCCGGCCTCAATAGGGCTGTCCAATAAAAAACACCCCGGTTCAGTTTGCGCTGATCGGGGTGTTTTTCTTGGGGCGCATTACAGATGCTTGAGCAGAATTTCCAGCGCTGCTGCCTGGTCTTCTGCCAGATCAATAATGTGAAAGCCGGCCCAGCAGTGCTGGCCGTCGGCGCCGGGGCGGCTCCACAGGCAGTCGGCCCCCAGGGTTATTTCGCACACGCCCTCAACGTCTTGCTCGCTGACCAGGCGGCACTCCACCAGCTCGTCGGCGGTCAGCGGGGTGTCGCTGAACAGCATAAAGCCATCGGCGGACAGGTCGACCACACGACCCAGGCGTTGCCCGGTGTGCAAGTCGAAGACTTCCAGCTGCACGTCGGCGTTATGCCGGCTGTGCAGGCGACGTTCGTCATCCATAGGAGTTCCTTATTCTTGGGGCTCAGCCGTGCGCCCGGTAAAACGCTGGAGCACGCGGTAAATGGCGGTAAGGGCACGGTCCACCAGCGGCGCACCTCGTTCGGGGGTGACGATGCGCGCCAGCCCTTGTTCCATTTCAGTGGCCAGTTGGGTGAGTGGCTTGATTGCCACGCGCTGGCCGCTTTGGTCGACAAACATATAGTTGCGGGTTGTCGGGCTGAACCAGGACAGCTTGAGCGTGCGCACCTGTTCGCCATTGACGAACTCGAACCAGGTGCCGAACTCGATATGCCCCAGCTCCTTGGCCAGCGCCTGGGCGCGGGCCGAGAGTGTTGATTCGCGCGGTGCCAGGGTCGCCAGTGCGGCGTCTTCGCCGAGCATGGCGCCCAACGGACTCTCTGGCAGCGTCGGTTTGAGTTGGGCAGCGACCTGCGGCTGTTTAGCCTGTACGGCGTGCTGGCAGGCCACCAGGTCCTGCAGCAGGCGGCGGATGCCGTCCTCGTGGTAGCCGCCGAGCAGTTGCAGGCCTTTGCGCAGGTCTTCGAGCAGCGGCACGCGCAATTTCTGCAGGCGTTCGCTGCCCGCTTCGTCGAGCAGCGTGCCGCTCCAGGCCAGTTGTTCGGCGGCTTCACAGGCGCGCTGCCATTCCGAGCTCTGTTCGCCGTTGCGCAGCAGTACGAATACCAGCACATCGGCCCAGGTCAGTTCGAGGAAGTTGCGGATGATGGTCGGTGGCTGGCGATTGTTCAGGCTATTGGCGATTGCTTCGACCGCGCGCTGGCGCGCACCAAGCAGTTTGTCGCGACCTTTGGCGGCTTCCACCGCGCGGCGCTCGCGCAGTTCGACCTTGTGCCTGAGGGTGGCAACGAATTCGTTGAACTCCTCCAGCAGGCCGTCAAACAGTTGCAGGTCACCGAAGAAGTCATGAATAACCCGCTCGACCACCCACTGCATCTTGGCTAGCAGGCCGCGCTCATCGCCGTCGCCGCCATACAGTACGCCGGCTTGGGCCATGGCATTGAGCAGGCGGCGGGCAGGGTGATGGTGTTGGGTGAACAGGGCTTTGTCCTGCAGCGCCACTTTGAGATAAGGCGTGTGCAGGTGGGACAGGGTGGTCTTGCAGCTGTCCGGCAGGTTGTCGTCGTCGAGGATAAAGTCGAACAGCATGCCGACCAGGTCGATCACGTCAGCTTCTTGATCGGAAACCTTCTGCTGACCAGGCAGCTCGCTGTGGGCTTCCAGCTGTTGTTGCAGATCCGCCTTGAGACCTTCGACCTGTTGCGGGCGACTCAGGCGCTGTGACAGGTCGTTGGCCGATTGCTGCTGCATGCGGTTGAGCGCATCCAGCAGGGCCGAGGCGCTGTAGGTGCTGGTCGCCTCGCGCGGGGTGAAGCTGGCAATGCTGCGGGTACCGCCAAGCAGCGGCGCGTCAATGTCGCGCTGGCGGTGTTCGCCCAACAAGGCCGCCAGGCTGCCCAGTAACTCCTGCGGGTCACTTGGCGGCGGGCCGCTCAAGTCTGCGCTAGCGGCGTTATAGGGTTGCCCTTGCGGCTGCGTAACGGTTGCAGAGCTGCTGGTGCGGTTCTCGGTCGTTTGGTCGGCCTGCGCGGCGGGTGTGGCCTTGGGGCGTGCCGGCGGGTTATTGCGCTGCGCGGTGTACTTCAGGTTAGGCAGTACGCCGGCATCAATCAGGCGCTGATTCAGCGCGGCATAGATGCTGTCCAGGCTTTGCATAACGTGAGTGTCAAACAACGTGTAAAGGATGACCTTGATCCGCAGCGGAAACGGGCAGGGCGTCAATGCGTCGCGAAAGGCCTGGGCAATCATCTGCGGGCCGAAGGGGTTGATGTCCTCGCCGAGTTTCTGGCCGTTATTCAGCAGCGCCAGGCGTTGCTCGAGGGCAAACAGCGGTTGCGCACAGCGCGCCTTGACCCGGCTGACCATATTGGTGACTTGCAGGCTTTCTTCATAATCCTCGTTCTGCACCAGGGCCATCTGTTCGGCGTCCAGTTCGCTGGCGCTGGGCGGTGGCTTGAGCTTGCCGTCGAGGAAGTCGGAGAAGTTCTGCGCAATCTGCTGGTGGTAGCTGCGTTCTATCTGCGGGCGCTGCCGGCGGATCTCGCGCATGTTGTCGAAGAACAGGGTTTGCACCTGATTGTTCTCGGCTTTTTCGGCGCACTCAAACAGCGTGTCGTCGACTTGGGCGAAGACTCCAGTCAGGTGTTCGGCCAGGCGGTTCATCACCAGTTTTCGACAGCTTTGCACCAGGTCGCCGAAGCGCGGCTGGATACCCCGGCTGGCAAGGGTTTGCACTGAGCCGGGTGGATTTGGCGGTATGCCCTGGTTACTCATGGACTTTCCTGGCTGGAGCCTTACGGCTGGTGCGTCCTGCAATGAATACAGACATAGGGAAGATATAGCAGCCACTCACGCAGCTGCAAATCATTGTACTAAAAGCAATTTAAGGGGTTGACAGGCGCGCGCGGAAACGTAAAATGGCGCGCCTCAGACACGGGAAACGATTTAACAACCGGCTCCGGTTTCTGAGAAAGGAAGCAAGTAGTTCCGCGATAGCTCAGTCGGTAGAGCAAATGACTGTTAATCATTGGGTCCCAGGTTCGAGTCCTGGTCGCGGAGCCAATCTTTCATCGGGGTATAGCGCAGTCCGGTAGCGCGCCTGCTTTGGGAGCAGGATGTCGGGAGTTCGAATCCCCCTACCCCGACCATTTTTGGGTCGTTAGCTCAGTTGGTAGAGCAGTTGGCTTTTAACCAATTGGTCGTAGGTTCGAATCCCACACGACCCACCATTTCAAGCATGCTTGAATGATAAAAAACCCGCCTAGTGCGGGTTTTTTATTGCCTGCGATTTATGGCGGTAACCTTTCGGGCGCGTGAATATGTAGGAGCGGCCCATGGCTGCGATTATCGCTTCGCGGGCATGGCCCGCTCCTACGGGCCTGCAGATATACCTCAGTGCAGCTTAAGACGCGGCTCAGTGCTGCGGCCGATGCGGTCGCCAAGCATCATCAACAGTGTGCGGGTCACGCCATACAGGGCGATCTGGTGCATGCGGTAGAGCGACACATAGAACATTCTGGCCAGCCAGCCTTCGAGCATGACGCTGCCGGTCAGGTTGCCCATCAGGTTGCCGACCGCCGAGAAGGTCGACAGCGAGATCAGTGAGCCGTAATCGCGGTAGCGGTATTCCGGCAGCGTTTTGCCCTCGATGCGCAGTTTCAGCGATTTTGCCAGCAATGAGGCTTGCTGATGCGCCGCTTGTGCGCGCGGCGGTACGTTGCGCCCTTCGCTGCCGGGTTGTGGGCAGGCGGCGCAGTCGCCGAAGGCAAAGATGTTGTCGTCCAGAGTTGTCTGCAGCGTCAGGTGTACTTGCAGCTGGTTGATGCGATTGCTTTCCAGGCCGTCCAACTCTTTAAGGAAATCAGGTGCGCGAATACCAGCGGCCCAGACTTTCAGGGTGGCCGGAATAACCTGGCCTTGCGCGGTATGCAGCGCTTCGCGAGTGACCTGGCTGACGGCAGCGGCGGTGAGTACGGTTACGCCGAGTTTCTCCAGGGTCTTATGCACGGGCTGGCTGATCCGCTCCGGCAGGGCAGGCAAGACCCTGGGGCCGGCTTCGATCAGGGTGATGCGCATGTTTTCCGGGCTGATCCGGTCCAGGCCATAGGCCGCCAGTTCGCGCGCGGCGTGGTGCAATTCGGCGGCCAGTTCCACGCCCGTGGCCCCGGCGCCGACGATGGCGATGTTGATCAGCTCGGTGGTTTCACTCTGGCTGGCGTGGGCGCGCAGGTAATGGCTGAGCAGCTGGTGATGGAAGCGTTCGGCCTGCTCGCGGGTGTCGAGAAACAGGCAGTGTTCGGCGGCGCCCGCAGTGCCGAAATCATTGGTGGTGCTGCCCACGGCGATGACCAGGCTGTCATAGCTCAGCTCGCGCGCAGGCATCAGCACCTGGCCGTGGTCGTCCAGGGTGGCGGCCAGGCTGATGCGTTTTTCCGCGCGGTTGAGGTCGCACATCCGGCCTAGCTGGAACTCGAAATGATTCCACTTGGCCTGGGCCACGTAGTTCAGTTCGTCGCCGGAGGAGTTCAGCGAGCCGGCGGCTACTTCGTGCAGCAGCGGTTTCCAGATATGCGTCAGGTTGGCGTCGACCAGGGTGATTCTGGCTTGGCCGCGTTTACCTAAGGTTCTACCCAGGCGGGTAGCAAGCTCCAGTCCGCCGGCGCCGCCGCCGACAATTACGATTTGATGAGTCATCAGACACGCTCACAAGGCTTTTAAGAAAAAGTGGCGAGTCGCTGTGGGCGAGCGCAAAGCAGCTCATAGCACCAATCGACTCAGAAGACGGCTCAGCACACCCAGGCCAATCGTGACTATCACGATGATCAGCAGCAGCCGCCAAACCTTGAACGGCTGGCGCTCGACCTGATGCTGCGGAGCGCTGAGGTATTGCTCGACACGTTTTTGATCATCAGGGTTCAGGCGACTGGACATGCGTGCCTCGAATTAAGGGCCGGTAGGCAATTGACCGAAGTCGATTGCCGGCTTAAGTGGTGGGCATTCTAGCTGCGTGGCTTACAAAGGCTCAACGCGTAGGGCGTCATTCAGGCGAATAATGCCCCCTTGTAGCACGCGCGCGGTAATTCCGCCGTGGCCGCGCATGGCCTGAAAGGTGCCAAGCCCCAGGCGTTCCTCCAGCTTGGCGCAGGGTTGGCACCAGCCGGTGGTTTCCAAAATCGCCTGGCCGAGGCGAAAACGGCGGCCCTTGAGGCTGAACAGGTTGATGCCGCTGATGGCGATATTGCGCCGCAGCTCAGGCGCACTGATCGGTTGTTCGGCAGGGCGGCCCATCAAGGCGCTGATCACTGCCAGGTGTTCCCATTGAATCAGGGTGACTTGCCTGGCATTGCGCGGCCCCGGCCGACTGTGGTCGCCGGTAAGGCCGGCTTCGCGGCGTGCTTCGACGGCATCCAGCTGGATCATTTCTGCTCGCGAGGCAGGGCGCACGCCAATCCAGCGCACGCAGCCTTGTTGCGGCACGGTTGCAAGCAGTTCGTGCAAAGGGCTCACAGGCTGATGCCTACGTCGAACAACACCGAACGACCGAGGTTGTGGCGCAGAAAGTCTGGAGCGTCCGGATGGGCGAACAGCACGCGGGCAAAGGTCGGGCCGACCAGTGACAGCGAGCGCCAACCCTGGCGGAGAAACTCGGTCGGCGGCGGGAAGTGGCTATTGAAGTCCGGCACGGCGCGCTTGAGGTTGACGTAGGCGAGCAGGTCCAGCTCGCCCAGGTCGAGGCCGCGCTCTTTATAGTTGTGGGCTTTTTTGCGCAGGGTTGGCGTCAGCCGTTGTTGCAGCTCGGCGGCGGCGATGCGCCGTGGTTTGGCTTCGCGGCGCACCAGTTGGCTGAGGGAGAATGCGCTGCGTCGCCGCTCCAGTTCGGCGCGCCATTCATCATTCAGGCGGCGGCCCTCGTCGAGGACGAAAAACACTTCAAAGCTCGCCTCGCGGAACAACACGTCAGGCGGTTCATGGCCGGCGGCGCTGAACTCATCCAGGCGGTGGCTGACGTTCAGCGCCTGCAGCAGGCGCTGGCAGACCCAGCGCTCACGCTCCCACTTGCGCGCGTTGGAGAGAAAGGCGTTGGCTTGTTCGGCCTGGTGCGTCAACAGACGCAGGTAATCGGAGTCATCCATGGGCTCAGCTTAGCCTGCGCGGTTGGGTTGTTGGTATCCCCGGCGTGACAGGATGTTTTTCGTGTTGCTTGGCCCATGCAGCCGTTCAGTGCGTAGCCTGGATAAGCCCCGGCGCAATCCGGGGCATATTCGACGGCGCAGCTGTGGCCATGCCTTATATGGCTGATCCGCCCCGCTGGCGCGCTCCCGGACTGCGCTGCGCTTATCCGGGCTACGTCTCTGCCTTGCTCATCTTCTAATTTCGCAGGCAAGATCCGGGTTGCTGGCGCGCTCTGCCGTCGGCTTATCGGGAGAAACCATGATCGCTGCCGAACTGCTGCAGCCCGCCACGCAGCTGGCCGGCTGGTTGCTCTATCTGCCGCTGCTGTGCTGGGCGATTTGGCGTGCGCCCTGGGTTGAGCTGTGCAGTGATCTGCGCCGCCAACACCTGCTTTGCGGCACGGCGCTGGCGCTATTTGTGTTGTGGCTGGTGCGGCGGGATTTCGACTCGGGCCTGTCCTATCACTTTATCGGCATGACGGCGGTTACCTTGCTGCTGGATTGGCCCCTGGCCATGCTGGTGGGGTTGATTGCCCAGCTGGGCTTGCTGGCGCTGGGCCGGCAGGACTTGGCCGCGCTGGGCGTTAACGGCGTGCTGCTGGTGGTGATTCCCGTGTGGGTGACCGAGGCCTGCGCGCTGTGGGTCGAGAAAAAACAACCGCGCAACCTGTTCGTCTACATCTTCTGCAGCGGCTTCTTCGCTGCGGCGCTGGCTGCATTGCTGTGTATTGCGGCCGCCTTCACCTTGCTCTGGATAGATGGTCTATTCCCGATGCCGCCCTGGCTGGAGGATTTTATCGGCTACCTCTGGCTGGTGATTTTCCCTGAGGCCTTTATCAACGGCATGCTGGTGACAGCGCTGGTGGTGTTCTATCCGGATTGGCTGGAAACCTTCAACCGCACGCGCTATCTGGCCGCGCCCTGGAAGGATGATGATCTGCCGCGCTGATGGCGTGCCCTTCAGTGTTTCGATTGCGTTGCGTGGGTTGATCTAGATCAAGCTGCGCGAACGGCTATGCGCGATCTTGCATCTATCAGCAGAGAGGGCGTGAGATGGGTGGGCATCAATGGGCAAGGCAGGTAATCGAGCAGAGTTTGCAGGGCGTCGAGGCGCAGGGTTTTGATCAGGCTATGGCGTTGCGGGCATTGCTCAGCGCCGTGGTCGAGCGTAGCCGGGCAGGGCGCAACGCGGCGGATCTGGCCGCAGAGCTGCAGTTTCTCGCGGACAATCTGGATGACGAGCGCGATTACAGCTTTATGCGGCCCTGACTATTGAGTATCGCGACACGGATAATCTGCCGTTCCCGTGGGAGGGGCTTTGGCCGCGATTCCTTCGGCGCTTTCAAGTTAATCGCGGCTAAAGCACCTCGCAAGGCGCCTGGCATGGCACCGACATTTCAGGATGGTTGCGATGCGGGCGAGTTCTGCGATCTCTGTAGGAGCGGGCCATGCCCGCGATGCTTTTGCTTAATCTCGATGTGTGGGCAAGCCCGCTTCCACAGGCACAACAGCCAGTTCAGCGTGACCGTCTCAACAGTCTGTTAGTGCTCGCGCGGCGGCAACTCGCCAGAGAACACATCATCCTCTAGTGGGTTGCCGGCAATCGCATGCTCTTCCGAGGCCCAGGCGCCGAGGTCGATCAGCTTGCAGCGTTCAGAGCAAAATGGCCGGCTCGGGCTTTGCGGGCCCCATTCGACGGGCGCGCTGCAGGTAGGGCAGGCGACTAGGGTTGGTGTGCTCATGTTTGGCCTCCGCGTAGGCTCAGGTAAAAGGTGTGGAGTCGTTCCACTTCGGCTCGCAGCCAGGGCAAGTCTTGATCATTGAGCAGTACGTCATGGGCATGTCGCAGGCGCTCTTCACGGCTGACCTGGGCCTTGAGAATGGCTTGTACTTGCTCGCTGGTACTCTGGTCACGAGCCATGGTGCGCTGCATTTGCAGCTGCTCGGGGGCGTCCACCACCAGTATGCGCTGGGTTAGCTTGTGCTGGCCTGACTCGACCAGCAATGGCGAAACCAGAATGGCATAGGGTGATTCTGCACGCGCCAGGTACTGGATGATTTCCTGGCCGATCAGCGGATGCAGCAGCGCTTCGAGCCAGCGGCGCTCGTCCGCATCGGCAAAAATCCGGTTGCGCAGTGCTGTGCGATTAAGCTGGCCGTCGGCCTGCAACACATCACTGCCGAAGTGCTCGGCGATCTTGGTTAGCGCCGGCTTGCCAGGCGCAACCACCCAGCGTGCGGCATGGTCAGCATCGACCAGATGCACGCCAAGATCGATAAAGTGCTGGGCCACAGCGCTCTTGCCACTGCCAATGCCGCCGGTAAGGCCAAGAATCCAGGGTTTTGTCGTCAACGTGCGCGCTCGTGTCAGCCATCCAGGGGCGCGATTGTAGTGCAGCTGCTTGGCTGCTGGCGAACAGTAGGAGCGGGCCATGCCCGCGAAAGATATGGGCGTTTCTACGGGCCTGCTGGATGGCCAGCGGAAACGTAGCCCGGATGCAATCCGGGGCGGTGGTGATTTCTCCCGGATTGCCTCCGTGCTAAGCCTTTAGAAGGGGATTTAGCCGCGACAGCTCTTGAGCCGCTCGCCGCTAAAGCGCCTTCCACCACTGGTGGCTTGATTAGAACCCGGCAATCTGCAGATAGCTGGAAGTGATTTGCTCACCCCAAAGTAAGGCAATCCAACCGGCAATCGCCAGGTAAGGGCCGAAAGGGATGGGCGTGCTGGTCTCCGCGTTACGCAAGCGCAGCATGATCAAACCCAGCACCGCACCAACCAGCGACGATAGCAATATCGTCAGCGGCAATACCTGCCAACCACCCCAGGCACCGAGCATCGCCAGCAGCTTGAAATCGCCATAGCCCATGCCTTCCTTGCCAGTCACCAGTTTGAACAGCCAGTACACCGACCACAGGCTCAAGTAGCCGGCAATTGCGCCCCAGAGCGCATCCTCCAAGCTGGTAAACAGGCCGAAGCTATTGGCGATTAAACCGAGCCACAGTAACGGCAGTACCAGTGAGTCCGGTAGCAGCTGGTGATCAGCATCGATCAGGCTCATCGCCAGCAGGCCCCAGGTCAACAGCAACATCGCGCCAGCTTGCCAAGTAAAGCCGAAGTGCCAGGCGATAAAAGCTGACAACAAGCCACACGCTAGCTCTACCAGGGGGTAGCGAAGGCTGATGTGGGTTTTGCAACTGGAGCATTTACCGCGCAGAAACAGGTAGCTGATAACCGGAATGTTTTCCCAGGGCTTTATTTCATGGGCGCAGTGCGGGCAGCTTGAGTTGGGTAATATCAGATTGAAGGTTGCTGTCTGAGGCTCCGCGGGCAAATCCAATATCTCTCGAGCCTGGCTGCGCCAGTCGCGCTGCATTATTTTGGGCAGGCGATAAACCACCACATTGAGAAAGCTGCCAATTAAAAGACCTAGTAGCAGGCCTATACAAACAAAGGCCGGCAAATTGCCGGCCAGAAAATTGATAAGGGTCATTGTTTAGCCACCGACCACGCTGCCCAGTTGGAAAATTGGTAGGTACATGGCAATGATCAAACCGCCCACCAGTACACCCAATACGGCCATTATCATCGGTTCTATCAGCGTGGCCATATTGTCGACCATGTCATCAACGGCGTCCTCATAAAAGGTTGCCACCTTGTCGAGCATGGCATCCAGTGCTCCAGATTCTTCACCAATGGCGGTCATTTGTACTGCCAGGCTAGGGAATACATTGGTTGAGCGCATAGCAAAGTTCAATTGCACGCCGCTGGAAACATCTAGCTTGATTTTATTGACTGCATTTTTGAAGACGATATTGCCGGTTGCGCCGGAAACCGAATCGAGTGCTTCAACCAAGGGCACGCCCGCAGAAAAGGTGGTAGACAAGGTGCGAGCATAACGAGCGACTGCAGATTTATAGAGAATGTCGCCAATGACCGGTAATTTCAGCAGTGAGCGATCCAGCCAATTGCGAAAGCCCTCTGAACGCTTACGCGCTTCTTTAAAGATAAAGGCAAAGGCAAACAGGGCGACCATGATCAAAAACCACCATTTTTGTAACCCTTTCGATAGCGCCACGACCATCTGAGTAAAAGCCGGAAGTTCAGCTCCAAAACTCTTGAATACGTCCTCGAACGCCGGCACAACCTTGAGCAGCAGAATGGTGGTGACAATAACCGCTACTACGATGACGGAGATCGGGTAGGTCATTGCTTTTTTGATTTTTGCTTTGAGTGCTTCGGTTTTCTCTTTATAGGAGGCCACTCGATCAAGTAGCGTTTCTAGGGCGCCAGCCTGCTCGCCGGAGTCCACCAAGTTGCAGTAGAGGTCATCGAAATACAGGGGCTGTTTGCGCAGTGCAGAGGCGAAGGAGTTACCGGCTGCTACCTCCTCTTTCAGGTCATCCACGATTTTGCGCATATTGGGGTTTTCAAAGCCCTCGCTGATGATCTCGAAGCTTTGCAATAAAGGCACGCCAGCCTTCATCATGGTTGCCATTTGTCGAGTAAACAGGGCGATGTCCAGCGGCTTGACCTTTTTACCAGCGCTAAATAACGAGGCGGCCTTCTTGCGCACCTTGGTTGGGTTGACGCCTTGCTTGCGCAGCTGCGCCTTGACCAAAGCTGGGTTTGCGCCGCTTAACTCTCCCTTTATTTTCGCGCCTTGCTTATTGGTGCCCTCCCAGATGAATGTGCTGGTTTTTAGAGCTTTTGTCGTCGCCATGGGTTAGTCCTTGGTCACGCGGTTGACTTCTTCAAGGCTGGTCACGCCCTGCATGGCCTTGAGTAAGGCCGAAGTGCGCAAATCATTAAAGCCGTCTCTGCGCATCTGGATGGAAATATCAATGGAGTTGCCTTCCTCCATAATAATCCGTTGCAGGGCAGGCGTGTTTTTAACCACTTCATAAATACCGACACGGCCTTTGTAGCCACCATTACAATTTTCGCAGCCAGCCGGCCCATAAATCTTGAATTTGCCGATCTGATCCTCCGGAAAGCCTTCCTCAAGCAAGGCCTCTTTGGGAATTTGCACTTCTTTTTTGCAGCTATTGCACAGCTTGCGCGCCAGGCGCTGGGCGATAATCAGGTTGACCGAGGTGGCGATGTTAAATGACGGCACGCCCATATTGCGCAGGCGAGTAAGGGTCTCCGCCGCGCTATTGGTATGCAGGGTCGACATCACCATATGACCGGTTTGTGCCGCCTTTACCGCGATGGATGCGGTGTCCAGATCGCGGATCTCGCCGACCATGATGATATCCGGGTCCTGACGCAGGAAGGATTTCAGGGCTGCGGTGAAGTCCATGCCTTGCTTAGGGTTGACGTTGACCTGGTTGATGCCCTCTAGGTTTATTTCCACAGGGTCTTCGGCAGTTGAGATATTCACATCCACGGTGTTGAGGATGTTTAGGCCGGTATACAGCGAAACGGTTTTGCCAGAACCCGTAGGGCCGGTCACCAGAATCATGCCTTGCGGTTGCTTGAGTGCAGCCATGTACAGGTCTTTTTGCGACTCTTCATAACCGAGTGCGTCGATACCCATCTGCGCGCTGGCCGAATCGAGAATCCGCATCACGATCTTCTCACCCCACAGGGTCGGGCAAGTGCTCACGCGAAAATCAATCGATTTAGTCTTGGAAATGCGCATTTTGATCCGCCCATCCTGGGGCTTGCGGCGTTCGGAAATATCCAGCCCAGCCATCACTTTTAAGCGTGCAGAAATACGCGGTGCTAACTGGATCGGTGGGCGAGCGATTTCCTGCAGGATGCCGTCAGTACGAAAGCGCACCCGGTAGGTCTTCTCGTAAGGTTCGAAGTGCAGGTCGGAGGAGCCCATCTTGATCGCATCCAGCAGCATCTTGTTGACGAAGCGCACCACGGGCGCATCGTCTGCGGCATTGCCTTCGCCGCTGTCTTTGCCATCATCGTTGACGGCCTCAACATCCAGGCCGTCGAGGTCTACATCGGCTAAATCGGTCATGCCGCTGTTGACGCTTTCAAAAAATTTCTCGATGGCTTCTCCGAGCTTGTCATCCTCGACCAAAATGGCCTCGGTATTAAGCCCGGTGCTGAACTGGATATCGGTAACTGATTGGTGGTTGGTGGGGTCGGATACCGCGAGAAATAGCTTATTGCCGCGTCGCCATAGCGGTAATACGCGGTTTTGGCGTACCAGTTTTTCGCTGACCAGGTCCTTGGGTTGGCTGTCTCTATCGATGCTGTTCAGGTCGATAAAGGGCACGCCAAACTGTTCGCTGGCCAGTTCGGCCAGCGCCCGGCTTTTTACCAGTTTGCTCTGTACTAGATAGGTCACCAGCGACAGCTTATTGCGCTGGGCCTGTTGTTGAGCCTGTTGAGCGGTCTTTTCATCCAGTAGTTCAGCCAGCACCATCTGCTTGGCCAGGCCGGTTAGGGCAACGTGATCGTTCATTGCAGGCTCCATAACAATGCCTGCGTTATAGCTTAGTTGCTTCTTGCTGCCAAATGCCTGAGGCGAGGGTGACGAAAAATGGCAGTTAGTGTCCCGCTCAGTTTTTTGTGTGTCTTCAATGGATTGTGCTGCGCTTGGTAATGCGGGTCTTTAAAGGTTGGCACGCTGCCTGCATTGACGTGCTTAGGTCGTTGGGCCTGAACACATTCTGGAGAAACTGAACTATGAAAGCTCAAAAAGGTTTTACCCTGATCGAACTGATGATCGTTGTTGCTATCATCGGTATTCTGGCCGCTATCGCGTTACCGGCTTACCAGAACTACACCAAGTCGGCAGCAGAAAAGGCTTGCCTGGGTGAAGCTAAGGCGCAAGCCAGCGCTACTCTGGTCTGGACCTCCAATGGCAGCGTTGCTCTCGAAGAGCCTGTGGCCAAGAACGTTGCCTGCACCGGTCTTACAAGTTCGTTGCCAATGACTGGCACTCCGAGGACCCCAGGCGCTGCTACCACCACTTGTGATGCAAGCGCTTCCTGTAAGATAAACTGATAAGTATCGCGGTATGGCAGATTGATTAATTAAGGTGGAATTGCCGCAGGTGCTTCCACCGATTATCGCCAGTATCTGACTACTGTATGCCAGTAAAAATGCCTCGCGTTACGCGGGGCATTTTTTTACTGGCGGCGTTAATGGGTTTTCTGCTTTAGGGAGATTCACATGCGGGCTCACATGTACAAAGGTTTTACCCTGATCGAGTTGATGATTGTCGTCGCAATCATTGGAATCTTGGCTGCCATCGCCATTCCTGCATATCAGGACTACACCATTAAGTCGGCAAATCGTGCCTGTCTGAGTGAGGCGAAGAGTTATGCTGGTGACGCTTTGGTGCGACTGAATAACTCTGAAACTCCCGCAGTAGCGGTCAGTGGTGCTTGTTCGGCCTATAACGGTGTCGGCGCTACTTTGACCATGATGGGCTCATTCACGGCCACTCCTCGAGAGCCCGGTGCTGGAACAGTTACATGTAACTTGGCCATAGGCGGTGTCTGTACCCACAACTAACGCTTTAATAGTGGTGTGGGGTGAGTCTCAGGCCCCTGCCAGGGGCTTCCACCGTTTGCTGCGCGCTCCCTTGTTCAGAGGCTGAGGCGCATCGATAAATCTACTGCCTTTATATCCTTGGTCAAAGCGCCAATCGACACATAGTCCACGCCTGTCTCGGCAATCCCTTGTAAGGTACTTTCGTTCACCCCGCCCGAGGCTTCCAATTTTGCCTGGCATTGCGTGAGGGCTACGGCCTCGCGCATTTCATCCAAATTCAGCTCATCAAGCATGATGATGTCGGCCCCGGCGTCCAGTGCCTCGCGCAGCTCCTCCAAACTCTCTACTTCAACTTCCACCGGCTTGCCGGGGGCGATCTTGTGTGCGGCCGCTACGGCTTGGGAAATGCCACCGCAGGCAGCGATATGGTTTTCTTTTATAAGGAAGGCGTCATATAGGCCGACACGGTGGTTGTGGCAGCCGCCTTGGGTCACGGCGTATTTCTGCGCGAGGCGTAGGCCGGGTAGGGTTTTGCGGGTGTCGAGCAGTTTGACGTCGGTGCCTTGTACCAGGTCGGCATAGTGCTGGCAGCGGGTGGCTACGGCGGAGAGTGTTTGCAGGAAATTCAGGGCGCTGCGCTCGCCGCTGAGCAGGGCGCGAGCGGGGCCCTCAAGTTCAAACAAGACTTGGTTAGCCTCGGCGCGTTGGCCGTCCTGGATATGCCAGTGCACGGCGACCCGTGGGTCGAGTTGGCGAAATACCGCATCGACCCAGGCCGTGCCGCAGATGACTGCTGACTCGCGGGTGATAACCTTGGCATGCGCCAAGCGCTCGGCTGGGATCAGTTGGGCGGTGATGTCGCCGCTGCCGATATCCTCTGCCAGTGCGCGGCGCACGTTGGCCTCGATTTCGGTGGCGAGGTCGGCGAGGATAAGGTTAGGCATAATGGGCTCCAGTCAGCAGAATGCGCCGATTATAGGGATTGATGGGGGTTTGCGCAGTGTTTGCGGCTGTTCTCTGGCGGCGGTGGGGCTATGCTGATGGAGGTTCTTCGTTAGCTGTGTGCGGCCGCTACGCATAGCGTGTTGCGTTGGTCGTGTGCAGGTAACCGTTGGGAAGCTGTGGCGCTGCATCTGTGACGCGGGTCATGTCTGGAAGAAAAGTCAGCTTGGTATGTGCGCGCACATCCCTATAATGGCTTTACTTTTTAGAATTGTTGACGCCAGGCCTTTGACGTTACGGATGACGCTCAGTTGATCGCTGTGCAGATCGGTTAGCCCAAGAGGGGCAGTCTGCAGGAGACTCGCAATGAAGACTGATGCGAATGTGGTTCACCTGAGCAAGGTGGGCCCTGAGCAATCGCCCACCTCGCCGGTAGGAAGACTGCCTGTGGCGCTGACAAATGTGCGTGACAAAGCGGCGCAACAGCTGAAAAAGGCGTTGCAGGCGCTGTTCGACAATGCGGACGATACGCTGTTCGAGATGGCCGACCGTGCCACCAGCAATGCCGAGCAGAATGCCTTCTTCGAGGCGATGCGCGATCTGCGCTTGAAGCGTAAAAATATCGAGCGCGGCTTTTTGCAGAAGGTCTTCGAGGCCTTCGCCACCCTGAATCAATATGAAATCGGCAAGCCTGCGCCCTTGGATGCGGTGTCGTTTGACACTCTGTCGCTAGTGCAAAACGACGCGCTAGAAGAGTCGGTGGCGCTGGATTCGATGGTTGCCAAGGTCATGAGCCGAGATGCCACTGCCCTTGGTCACCTGACTACGCGCTTCAACGCCATGGTCAGCAAGAAGCTGGATGACAAGATCAACCCAGTCGGTCCTGCCAGCCTTTGCGAATTCTTCCTCGATGCTTGCAGCAACCTGGGCGTCGAGATCCGGGTCAAGCTGATTATCCTCAAGCTGTTCGAGAAGTACGTACTCAGCGATCTCGATCAGTTGTATGCCGAAGCCAACCAAGCATTGATCGCTGCCGGTGTATTGCCGGAACTCAAATCCGCTCCTGCGCGGCGGAATCCTTCGCGCGCCAGTGCATCGGCTGGTGGTGCGCGTCAGGACGCATCGCCGGAACTCTCGGCTGAATTTGCCGATGAGGGCGTGCAGGAAGTCTTCGGCGCGCTGCAGGAGCTGCTTTCCCAAGCGCGTGGCTCGGTGATTCCGCGGCGCAATCGCCCGGCCGATGCGATGCCGATCTCCAGTAATGACTTGATGCGCCTGCTCTCGCATATGCAGCAGCGTGCGCCCGCACAGGTGAGTGACGATTTTGATCTGCGTGAGCAGCTAGAAGGCCTGCTAACCCGTGCCAGTGCCAAAGCCGGCAAGGCGCGGGTGGTCGGTGAGGTTGATGAGGACGTCATCAACCTGGTGTCGATGCTGTTTGAATTTATTCTTGACGACCGCACCTTGCCGGATTCGCTCAAGGCGCTGATTGGCCGTCTGCAGATCCCGATGTTGAAAGTGGCGGTGATTGACAAGACCTTCTTCAGCCGTGGCAGTCACCCAGCCCGCCGTTTGCTCAATGAAATTGCCTCTGCCGCCCTGGGTTGGGGTGAACAGGACGATGCGCAGCGCGACAGCCTGTATCAGAAGATCGAGCAGGTGGTGCAACGTCTGCTCAATGACTTTGTCGATGACCCGGTGATCTTCTCCGAGCTGCTGGCAGAGTTCCTGGCTTTTACTGGTGACGAGCGGCGCCGCAGTGAGCTGCTTGAGCAGCGTACCCGTGATGCCGAAGAAGGCAGTGCCAAGGCGGCATTGGCACGGCGTGAAGTTGAGCAGGCGTTGAATGAACGTTTGCTCGGCAAGACCCTGCCAGAAGTGGTTGTGCGTCTGCTGCAGGAAGCCTGGAGCAAGGTGCTGATGCTGACCTGCCTGAAGCACGGCGTTGAGTCGGCTGAGTGGCAGGCGGCGCTGGCGACCATGGATGATTTGGTCTGGAGTGTTGAACTGCACGAAGAGCCGGAAGCGCGCATGCGTTTGCTGGAGATGGTGCCAGGGTTGCTCAAAGCGCTGCGTGAAGGCATGGCTGGTGCAGCATTTGATCCGTTCTCCACCGGTGAGTTCTTCAGCCAGTTGGAAGCCTTGCATGTGCAGGCGTTCCAGCGCTTCAAGCGCAGCCTGCCGGAAGAAAATCCGCAGGATGATGTGCCTGCACTAGATGATGAACAGCGTGCGGCGTTGATCGAGGCGGGGATCGACTTGCCACTGCTGGAGCTGCCTGCAGCAGACGCGGTTGAAGAGCCGGCGATGGTCGAGGTGGTCGAAGAGATCATTCTGCTGGCCCCGGGCGAGCTGCGTGCCGCAGAGCCGGAAGCCAGCTTGCCGGACGACGATGAGTCGCTGCTGCAGGTCGATAACCTGCGAGTCGGTAGCTGGGTCGAGTTTCAGGAAGATGAAGAACACAAGCTGCGTTGCAAGTTGGCGGCGGTGATCAAGCCAACCGGCAAGTACATCTTCGTTAACCGTACCGGCATGAAAGTGCTGGAAAAGACTCGTATGGGGCTGGCCGTGGAGTTTCGTCGCAGTGCGATTCGCCTGCTTGATGATGCGCTGCTGTTTGACCGGGCACTGGAGTCGGTGATCGGTAACCTGCGCAAGCTTAAGGGCGCCTGATCGTCTGTAATTGATGCGTCACCACAGCGCCGCCGGGGTAATCCCAGGCGGCGTTTTTGCATCTGCGTGTTTGCTCGGGCATTCGCCCTTGGCCTTGAGCAAGTGCTGCACTAGAGTGGTGGCTCGTTCAAGGAGCTTTTATGCAGCTGGACCCTTCCAGTGGCTGGTGCGATGGCATCCAGCGCTGCCCATCGCCGAACTTCAATCAGCGGCCGCTGGGCGAAGTTTCTTTGTTGGTAATCCATAACATCAGCCTGCCGCCTGGGCAGTTTGGCACGGGTAAGGTGCAGGCGTTCTTTCAGAACCGACTGGACGCTAATGAGCATCCCTATTTCGCCAGTATCGCCAGCCTGCAGGTGTCCGCGCATTTTTTTATCGAGCGTGATGGTGCCGTCACGCAGTTCGTCTCCTGCAATGAGCGCGCCTGGCATGCCGGGGTGTCGCGGTTTGCCGAGCGGGAAAACTGTAATGATTTTTCCTTAGGTATCGAGCTTGAAGGCACGGATGATCTGCCATTCACGGCAGCGCAGTATGCGGCGCTGATTGAGCTGATCCGGGAGCTGCAGGTGGCGTACCCGGCGATTACCCTGGAGCGCATCTGTGGCCATAGCGATATCGCGCCAGGTCGCAAGACCGACCCCGGCCCGGCATTCGATTGGCAGCGTGTGCGCGTGGCATTGCAGCAAGACAAGGAGCTGACATGAATTTTCTGGTGCTACTGCTGGTGCTGTGGGTCGAGAAGTTCTCGTCCTGGCGTAAGCCCATTCAACACGATGGCCCGTGGCTGCGCTTGCTGGCTGCGACTGAGAGCAGGCCGCAGTGGGCTGAGCGGCCCTGGCTGGCGTTGGCGTTGCTGGTACTGCTGCCGCTTTTGGCGCTGGGGCTGATTCTGCTGGTGCTGGAGCCTGTAGCCTATGGTTGGCTGGCGTTGCCGGTGCATTTGTTGGTGGTGATTTACAGCCTGGGGCGCGGGGATTTGTTGGCGGCGCTTGGGCCGTTTCGCGACAGCTGGCGCCGTGAAGATGCCGAGGCGGCGTATCTGGTCGCGCGGCGTGATCTGGCGCTGGAGGCGGATGAAGAGGGTGAGTTGCTCCAGCGCGTGCAGGGTCATCTGGTGTGGCAGGCCTACCAGAGCTTCTTTGCGGTGATCTTTTGGTATGCGTTGCTGGGGCCATTGGCGGCGCTGGCGTATCGGCTCGTTGCTCTGGCCAGCGAGCATGCCACTGTGCCGGCCTTACGTGAGGCTGCCGTGCAGGTGCGTCATGGCTTCGACTGGTTGCCGGTGCGTGTACTGGCCGCCAGTTTTGCCTTGGTCGGCAACTTTGCCGGTGTCAGTCGGACCTTGCTGCATGAGCTACTCAGCTGGGATATCAGCGCGGCGCAGTTGGTGATCATTACTGCGCGGGCTGCTGGCGAGACGCCAGAACCGGTGATTGGTGAGGTCGGTGTCAGCAGCCTAGACGGGCTTTGGCAGCTGTTGGTTCGTGCAGCGGTGTTCTGGTACGCGGTGTTCGCCGTCTGGACCTTGGTTATCTAAGGTTATTCATTCCACAGCCATGCCGCGCCACGTACACCGCTTGAGTCGCCGTGGCGGGCCTGCAACAGGCGTGTGTTGACCTGATCAGAAAACACATAGCGCGGCAGCAGTGGCATTACCTGGGCGTAGAGCGCGGTGCTGTTGGACATGCCGCCGCCCAGTACGATCACATGCGGGTCAAGCAGGTTGATCACCGACGCCAGGCCGCGTGCCAGTTGGTCGCAATAGCGGTCAACGGCGTGTTGCGCGTCGGCATCGCCAGCCTCTGCGGCGCTCACCAGGGCGCTTGCGTCCAGGCCAAGATTGCTACGTGCCGCCCAGCCAGGGCCGCTGAGAAAGGTCTCGATGCAATCATCCAGGCCGCAATAACAGCGTCGGCTTGGCCCATCTTCACTGCGCCGCCAGGGCAGCGGATTGTGCCCCCATTCGCCGGCAATGGCATTTGGACCACTAAGCAATCGCTGGCGCACGACCAGGCCGCCGCCAACGCCGGTACCCAGGATGACGCCGAAAACACTTATGGCATCTTCGCCTGCGCCATCGCAGGCTTCTGAAAGGGCAAAGCAGTCGGCGTCATTGGCCAGGCGCACTGGGCGCTGCAAGCGCTGCTCAAGGTCGGCCTGCAGATCCTCGCCGATCAGGCACTGCGAGTTGGCATTCTTGATCCGTCCATGGTCAGGGGAGCGCGTGCCGGGGATGCCGACACCGACGCTGCCGCGGCTGCTCAGTTCGCGCTCGCAATCTTCAACTAAGCTGGCAATCAGGGCGACGGTTTTCCGGTAATCGCCCTGCGGCGTTGGGACGCGGCGGCGCAAGACTTGCTGGCCGTTTTGCAGGGCGATTATTTCGACTTTGCTGCCACCCAGATCAATGCCGAGCTTCAGTGGTGTGCGCATCATTAACCTTAAGTTACAGAGGTTGGGGTCGATAAGAGGTATACATGGCGCCATGCTCGACCGTTATTTTGTGACATTGATCACATTAATCTGCCCGTATTTACCCCGTTGATGCAAATGCCACAGGTCGAGCAGCAAGGGACATACACGCCGCCGTTTGAGATTCTGCACGGCCGTTTTGTAACCTTACACAACAATAAATAGAACTGGAGACGTCCTGTGAAGACCGTGTTGTATCCGGCCATCGCGCTAATGAATCGCCTCAGCTTCGGTATGAAGTTCAGTCTGATCAGTGTGCTGTTCTTTCTGCCCATGCTGGTCACCAACTTCTACCTGGTGCGTGACTCCTACCGGCAGTTCGTCAGCACCCAGGCGGCGCTTGAGAGCATTGATCTGCTCGGTGAAAGCCTGACGCTGCGGCGTAATCTCGAAGACTTCGTCGATCTTATCGAAATCAACGCGATGATCGGTCAGTCCGGTCAGGCGGGTGATCTGGAAACGCGTTTGAACAAGCTGCAGCAGGTTGTCTCTAGCGAGTTGCAGGGCCTGGTTGCGGTGGTGCGCGAAGCAGAACAGATTGACGAGTTCAACAACAAACGCGATGAGCTGATTGCCGAGCTGGCTGCGGTGCAGGCCGAAAGTTCGTTACAAGGCAAGATTGCCCTGGCCGAAAAGCTGCTGGGCAGCTCTCAGGTGTTTATCAAGCTGGTTGCCAGCCAGGCTGGCCTGAGCCAGGACCGTCAGGGTGCCGTGCGGCAGATGATCGAACTGGTCACCGTGGACACGCCCAAGGTCACGGCGGCGCTCAGTGAGGGCCGTGCCATTGGTTCCTACTCGCTGGCTCAGGGCTTTCTCAATTCATCGGCCAGTACCAAATTTGATGAGCTGCTGCTGGAGCTGGAAAAGCTGCATGCCGAATATGGCCTGAATCTGCAGGCATCGCTCAACAGCAGCGCGCAGGCACGTACTGAGCTGGCCAGCCAGGCGGCAAACAGCCTGGAAACGCTGAAAACCAGTACCACGGTCTTCGAGGATCAGGTGGTGGTCGCCGATTCGCTGGATACGCCCTGGGCGCAGTTCTACGCGGATGTCAGCGGCGCCATGGAGCAGACCTACCAGCTCAATGATGCGGTGCTGGTGTTCCTCGACAAGCAGCTGCAGGTGCGTCTAGAGGAAAATCGTACGCAGATGGTGCTGCTGGTCGCGGCTCTGCTGGTGGTGTTCCTGTTGATCGTCTACCTGTACGGCGGCTTCTATGTGTCGATCCGCACCACCCTGAAAAAGCTCGGCCAGGTGATGAACCAGGTGGCGGCGGGCGATATGACCGTCAGCTTCAAGGCGCAGAGCCAGGATGAGCTGGGCGAACTGGGCCAGGTGTTCAATGAGACGGTGAGCAAGATCCATCAGTTGATCGAACGCGTGGGCCAGACCGTGGTTGAGGTTGAGCGCCAGGCGGATCGCGTGCAGCAGGTCTCCGGCGAGAGCAATCAGGCGGTTGCCGGCCAGCGTGGGCAGATCGACCTGATCGCCACCGCAATGAATCAGATGTCAGCCACCGCCCAGGAAGTGGCGCACAGCGCTGCCGCTGCAGTGGGCAGTGCGCAGAGCGTGAATGATGAAACGGTCAGCGGTCGTGCGCTGGTTGAGTCTCAGGTGGGCAGCATTCAGCGCCTGGCCGGGGAAATCGATCAGTCCGTGAGCGTGATCAACAAGCTGGCCAGCGATAGCGCGTCGATCAGTCAGGTGTTGGACGTGATCAAGGGCATCGCCGAGCAGACCAACCTGCTCGCGCTCAACGCGGCCATTGAGGCGGCGCGTGCCGGTGAGCAGGGGCGCGGCTTTGCCGTGGTGGCCGACGAGGTGCGCAACCTGGCCAAGCGCACCCAGCAATCCACCGAGCAAATCGAATCGATGATTGCCAAGCTGCAAAGCGGCGTCGGCGCGGCGGTCAAGGCGATGAACGCCAGTCACCAGATGGCTGATACCACCGTTAACGAGTCGGGCAAGGTGCAGCAGGCGCTGGAAAATATCCTCGGCGCGGTGGGCATGATCGTCGATCAGAACCAGCAGATCGCCACCGCCGCCGAAGAGCAGACCGCTGTAGCGCAGGATATCGATCAGAACATCGTCGAGATCAGCCAGGCCGGCGAGCGTACCGCTGAAGGTGCCAGTCAGACCGAACAGGCCAGCCGCGAGCTGTCCGGGCTGGTGGCGCGCTTGAAGCAGCTGATTGGTGCGTTTCGCGTCTGATTAGCAACTCGCTTGGAAAAAGCCCGCCACCTTGGCGGGCTTTTTATTCGCGACAGTCAGCGTGGCTCAGGCACGCTCGGCCATCGCCGAGAGTGCCACGGAGGTAGCGGCTGTGCGGGTTTCCACGCCGAGCTTCACGTACACGTGCTCCAGGTGTTTGTTCACCGTGCGCGGGCTGAGGCCGAGGATGTCGCCGATGTCGCGGTTGGTCTTGCCGCATGCTACCCAGCGCAACACTTCCACTTCGCGCTCGGTGAGCTGAAAGCGCGCCGAGAGGGTGGCGTAGGCTGGTTCGTCGTTAAGTGTCAGCGGTTGCGCCTGGCTGGCCGCGCGTGCCGTTTGTAGGATGCGTGCAGTGCGCAGGTGCGAGGCTACTCGGGCGAGCACCTCCTCGGTGTTGATCGGCTTGGTCACATAGTCGATACCGCCGGCGGCGAAGCCTTTGACCACGTGCTCGCTGTCGGTCAATGCAGTCATAAACAGCACCGGTATGTCGGCGGTGGCGGCATCAGCCTTGATTCGCTGGCAGGTCTCGAAGCCATCCAGCCCCGGCATCATCGCATCGAGCAGAATCAGGTCCGGGCGCCGGCGCTGGATGCGGCTCAGTGCGCTCAGGCCATCCAGCGCCACCAGCACCATATAGCCCACTTCATCGAGGGCATCGGAGAGCAGGGCCAGATTGTCCGGCGTGTCGTCGACGATCAGGATCACCCCGCGCTCGGCCGGGCTGGAGTGGTGCTCAGGTGGATTGGTCAGCGCGTTCATGCTCGGCCTCCTTGAGTTGGCGGTTGAATTCATCCAGGCGGTAGCTTTTCACCAGGGCGCGCAGGGGCGTGGTGAAGCTGGTGCTGGCGGGTGTCAGCCGATCAATGGCGTCGAGTTTCTCCAGAATGCCGCGGATATAGCCCATGGCGCCGAGCTCGCGCAGTGCATCGAGGTCACTGCTGTTCGGTAGCACACGGGTTGCGAGCGGTGGCGTTGGCAATGGCGCGGTGCGCCGCAGCCATTGCAGATCGAGTTGCTTGTGGATGCGTTCAAGCAGTTCCGGGGTGTGTACCGGTTTGGCCAGGTAGTCGTTGCACGCGGCGGCCACGCTGCGTTCGCGGTCATCGGCGAAGGCGTTGGCGGAGATCACGATGATCGGTGCTTGGGACATGGCATTGCGGCGGATCAGTCGGCTGGTTTCCCAGCCGTCCATCTGCGGCATCGACAGGTCCATCAGAATCAGATCGGGATGCAGCAGGGCGGCCTGACGAATCGCTTCCTGACCGCTGGCGGCCTGGATGATGTTGAAACCCAGCGGTTCGAGCATGCCGGCCAACACGCGGCGGTGTTCGATATGGTCGTCCACCACCAGAACCAGCCGGCGCGGGCCCTGATAACCAATGATGTCGTGCTCCACATGCACCACCGCCTGTGGAACGCGCACTTCGGAGAGGAACAGGCGCACCTGAAAGCTGGTGCCCTGGTCTTGCACGCTTTTGACTGACAGCTCGCCGCCCATCAGCGAGGTGAGCATGCGCGTGATGGTCAAGCCGAGGCCGACGCCGTTGTCCTGGCGCATCAGGTCGCCGCGCTCGAATGGCTGGAAGATCCGTTCGATCTGCTCGGGGTCGATGCCGATGCCGGTGTCGACGATCTCGAAACTGGCGGTCTCGCGCAGGTAGCTGACGCGCAGGCATACCTCGCCGCTGTCGGTGAAACGCACCGCATTGCCGAGTAGGTTGATCAGAATCTGCCGCACGCGCTTCTCGTCGCCGCGCACCACCGCCGGCATGCGCCCGCTGGTTTCCAGGCGAAAGTGCAGACCCTTCTCTTCGGCCTGAGGGGTGAACATGCGTTCGAGCTGGTGGATAAATTCGGGGAAAGGGATTTCCGTCAGTTCCAGGTTGAGCTTGCCAGCTTCGATCTTGGCCACGTCGAGCAGCCCGTCAATCAGTGACAGCAGGTGCGAGCCGCTGCGAAAAATGGTGGCCAGGGCATCCTGATGCTGCCCTGGCATGCCTGCATCGCGCTGCAGAATTTGCGTGTAGCCGAGGATGCTGTTGAGCGGCGTGCGCAGCTCGTGAGACAGCCCGGTGACGTAGCGGCTCTTGGCGGCGTTGGCGGCTTCGCTGGCTTCCTTGGCTTTCTGCAGGGCTTCGTCGGTCTTGCGGTGAGCTTCGATCTCCTGCATCAGCAGTTGGGTCTGGCGGTCGGACTCCTCCTGGGCCACGCGGCGGCTTTCACGGGTCAGCACCACCCACCAGGCGAGGATCGCGGCAAACAGTGACAGGGTCAGAAAGGCCTTGAGAAATGCCAGGTAGAGGGCTTCCTGCGCTTCCAGCGATTGCGCCACCAGCCCCTGTGATACCTGGCTGTAGATCAGTGCCAGGGCGCCGAACAGCAGCGCCACCAACACGGTCAACAGACCCAGGTACTGCGCCAGGCGGCTGTGCAGGCGCGGGATCGACACTCGCGGGAACAGCCAGCGGATAAAGTCATCGAGTTGCTCGGACAACCGCGCCCGTGGCTTGCAGGCATCACCGCAGCGTGCATCGAGCGAGCAGCACAGCGAGCAGATCGGCGTGCTGTAGGCCGGGCAGAAGGCCATGTCTTCGCTTTCAAAGGCGTTGCTGCACAGGCCGCACTGCACGGTGGTGGTAACGCCTAGTGGATAGAGCAACAGCGGGTCGCTGCTGCGCGCCAGGTAGTAGCGCCCGCTGGTCAGCCAGGCAATCAGCGGGGCGAAGAGCATGGCCGAGCCGAGCGCGACGACCGGCGAGGCGGCCTGCGCCAGTTGGCCGAACAGGCCGCCGTGGGCCAGGATCGACAGCAAGGAGGCGATCAGCATGGCACCGACGCCGACCGGATTGATGTCGTAGAGGTGCGCGCGCTTGAACTCGATGTGCTTGGGCGACAGGCCCAGCGGCTTGTTGATCACCAGATCGGCGACCACCGCACCGATCCAGGCGATGGCGATGTTGGCGTACAGACCGAGCACTTCCTCAATGGCCTGAAACACCCCCAGCTCCATCAGCATCAGCGCGATGGCCACGTTGAACACCAGCCACACCACGCGCCCCGGATGGCTGTGGGTGACGCGGGCAAAGAAGTTCGACCAGGCCAGCGAGCCGGCGTAGGCGTTGGTCATGTTGATCTTCACCTGCGACACGATGACGAACAGCACCATCGCCGCCAGCGCCCACTCCGGTGAGCTGAATACATAGTTGAACGCCACTAGGTACATCTGCGTCGGCTCAGCGGCGCGTTCCATGGGAATTTCATGCTGCAGGGCGAGAAATGCCAAGAAGGCGCCGGCGAGCATTTTCAGCGCGCCGGGGATGATCCAGCCGGGCCCGGCCATCAGCAGGGCGGCCCACCAGCGCTTGCGGTTGCGCCGGGTCTTTTCCGGGAGAAAGCGCAGGTAGTCGACTTGCTCACCAATTTGCGTGACCAACGCCAGGGCCACAGTGCAGGCGGCGCCGAAGTACAACAGGTTGAATGCGCCGCCTTCGCCCTCGCGGCCGGCGAAGCTGGTCCAGTCGCTGAGTGCTTCGGGGTTTTTGCCGATGACAAAGATGTAGGGCAGGAACAGCAGAAACAGCCACAGCGGCTGGGTCCACATCTGCAAGCGGTTGATCAGGGTGATGCCGTAGGCCACCAGCGGGATAACGATCACCGAGCAGATCACATAGGCCAGCGCCAGCGGGATGTTGAAGTACAACTCCAGGGCCAGGGCCATGATCGCCGCCTCAAGGGCGAAGAACAGGAAAGTGAAGCTGGCGTAGATCAGTGAGGTGATGGTCGAGCCGATATAGCCGAAACCGGCGCCACGGGTCAGCAGGTCCATGTCCACGCCATAGCGCGCCGCGTAGTAGCTGATCGGCAGGCCAGTGAGAAAGATCACCAGACTCACCGCGAGGATCGCCCACAGCGTGTTGGTAAAGCCGTAACTCAGCGCCAGGGCGCCGCCGATGGCTTCCAGGGCGAGAAACGACACCGCGCTGAGGGCGGTGTTGGCGATGCGCAGCTCCGACCATTTGCGGAACGATTTTGGGGTGAAACGCAGGGCGTAGTCTTCCATGGTCTCGTCGGCGACCCAGCTGTTGTAGTCGCGGCGGATCTTGACGATGCGCTGGGTGCCGGTTGGTTGCACGGAGGACGCTCCAGAACTGCGGTTAATACAGGTGTTTGAAACTGCAACATCCATGCCCTGCACCTGCAGCCGCCGTCCTTGCGCGCGCGAGCTTCTATCTGCCTGCAGCACGGGCGTGAGCTTGCACCAGCGTGGGGCGCGGAGCTGTACGTCAGATGACGTATGCCGTTACGTCAAGCTGCGTATACCGTCCGCGTCGGTGGCAAACGCATGCTGGTGGCGAACCGAACTGGTACCCGCAAGGCGAGCCAGGGAGGAAAACCACCCAGAGGAGCATGACCATGGATTCACCGACTCGCTTTCTCCCTCGTCGGCTAGCGTTGGGTGCTGCGGCACTCTCGCTGCTGGCGGCCAGTGTGTTCAGCCAGATGGCCCTGGCCGACGTCAACACCACCGGCCTGGCCGTGACCGACACCGAAGTGACGGTCGGTCAGCTGCATTCGGCCACCGGCACCATGGCCATTTCCGAAACCGGTTCGATCCAGGCCGAGCGTCTGGCCATCGAACAGATCAACGCCAGCGGCGGCATCCTCGGCCGGCAGATCAAGATCATCCAGGAAGACGGCGCCTCCGACTGGCCGACCTTCGCGGAAAAAGCCAAGAAGCTACTGGTCGGCGACAAGGTTGCCGCCGTGTTCGGCTGCTGGACCTCGGCCTCACGCAAGGCTGTGCTGCCGGTGTTTGAGAAGGAAAACGGCCTGCTCTACTACCCGACCTTCTATGAAGGCCTGGAGCAGTCGAAGAACGTTATCTACACCGGCCAGGAAGCCACCCAGCAGATCCTTGCCGGCCTCGACTGGATCGCCAAGGAGAAGGGCGCCAAGACCTTCTACCTGATCGGCTCGGACTACATCTGGCCGCGCACCTCGATGAAGATCGCCCGCAAGCACATCGAGAACGTGCTCGGCGGCACCGTAGTGGGCGAGGAGTACTACCCGCTGGGCAACACCCAGTTCGGCTCGCTGATCAACAAGGTCAAGCTGAAGAAGCCTGATGTGGTCTTCACAGCGGTGGTCGGTGGCTCCAACGTGGCCTTCTACAAGCAGATGAAAGCCGCCGGCGTCACCAGCGCCAAACAGAACCTGCTGACCCTGTCGGTCACCGAGGATGAACTGCTGGGCATTGGCGGCGAGAACATGGACGGTTTCTACGCCTCGATGAAGTACTTCCAGAGCCTCGACAACCCGAACAACACAGCCTTCGTCGAAGCCTTCAAAGCCAAGTTCGGCAAAGACTCGGTAATCGGTGACGTGACCCAGGCCGCCTACCTCGGCCCCTGGCTGTGGAAGGCAGCGGTCGAGAAAGCCGGCAGCTTCGATGTCGACAAAGTGGCCGCCGCCTCCCCAGGCATCGAGCTGACCACTGCGCCAGAAGGCTACGTGAAGGTGCATGACAACCATCACCTGTGGAGCAAGACCCGCATCGGCCAGGTGCAGAAGGATGGCCAGTTCAAGGTGGTGTTCGAGTCCGACCTGATCGAGCCGAATCCTTTCCCGAAAGGCTACCAGTAACAGCGGCGTAAGCCGGCGTGATGGCAGGGCGTACCCGTGAGGGTGCGCCTGACGCCTGTGCGGGCTGACGTGTTTCTTTCTTCCAGCTGGAGACCATCATCATGGAATGGCTATCGGAATTTGGTGCCATCGCGGCCATGCAGGGCTTCAACGGTTTGTCCGTGTTCTGCGTCCTGCTGCTGATGGCCCTGGGGCTGGCGATCATTTTCGGCCAGATGGGCGTGATCAACATGGCCCACGGTGAGTTCCTCACCATCGGCGCTTACACCACCTACGTGGTCTCGGCACTGACCGAGCAATACGCGCCGTTTTTCGGCCCGTACTATTTTTTTCTCGCCATCGTGCTGTCGTTTTTTATCGCCGGCGCGATTGGTTGGCTCGCCGAGTGGGCGATGATCAGCAAGCTGTATCAGCGCCCGCTGGATACCTTGCTGGCCACCTGGGGGCTGTCGCTGGTGATGCAGCAGGCCTTCCGTTCGATCTTCGGCGCGCGGGAAGTCAGCGCCACCTTGCCGGAATGGCTGATGGGCTCATGGAACCCCACCGAGGCCATCGATATTCCGCGTAACGGCCTGTTCGTCATGGGCCTGACCGTGCTGATGACCGGCATGATCTTCCTCATGCTCTACCGCTCGCGCTGGGGCTTGCAGGTGCGCGCCACGGTGCAGAACCGGGTGATGAGCCGCGCCGTGGGGATCAATACCAAGAAGGTCGACCGCATGACCTTTGCCCTCGGCTGCGGCGTGGCCGGTGTGGCGGGCGCGGCCTTTACCACCATCGGCTCCACTGGCCCAACCGCCGGCTCCCTGTACATCGTCGACACCTTCCTGGTGGTGGTGTTTGGCGGCGCATCGAGCCTGCTAGGCACCATCGCCTCGGCCTTCAGCATCGCTCAGGCGCAGTCGCTGATGGAGTTCTTTATGAGCGGTTCGATGGCCAAGGTGTTCACCCTGTCTGCGGTGATCCTGATTCTGATGCTGCGTCCGCAAGGGCTGTTCTCCATCAAAGTGCGCAAGTAAGGAGCCGTCCCATGAACCCGACACTCGATAAGTTTCTTGGCGGCAAGCAGGGCGCGATTGGCCTGGCGGTGCTGGCCACATTGATCCTGGTGGTGTTCCCGCTGGCGCTGGATGCCTTTCGCCTGAACATGGTCGGCAAGTACCTGACCTACGCCTTTGTCGCCGTGGGCCTGGTGCTGTGCTGGGGCTATGGCGGCATTCTCAGCCTCGGCCAGGGCGTGTTCTTCGGCCTGGGCGGCTATTGCATGGCGATGTTCCTCAAGCTTGAAGCCAGCGACCCGGAAAGCACCAAGATCCAGTCCACCCCCGGCATTCCGGACTTTATGGACTGGAACCAGATCACCGAACTGCCGCTGCTCTGGCAGCCCTTTCACAGTTTCGGCTTCACCCTGCTGGCGGTGATTGCGGTGCCGGTGATCCTGGCGCTGGTGATCGGTGTGGCGATGTTCAAGCGCCGCGTGGGGGATGTGTACTTCTCCATCGTCACCCAGGCGATTGCGCTGATTCTCACGGTGCTGATCATTGGCCAGCAAGGCCTGACCGGCGGGGTCAACGGCATCACCGACCTGAAAACCCTGATGGGCTGGGACATTCGCGACGACAGCTCGAAGCTGATCCTCTACTTCATCAACGCCTTTCTGCTGTTCGGCTGCATCCTGATCGGCCGTTTTATCCTCGCCTCCAAGCTCGGCCGCCTGCTGATGGCCATGCGCGACAAGGAAGAGCGGGTGCGCTTTTCCGGCTACGACGTGGCCAGTTTCAAGATCTTCGTGTTCTGCGTGGCGGCGGCGTTTTCCGCGATTGGTGGGGCGATGTTCGCCTTGCAGGTGGGCTTTATGTCGCCGAGCTTCGTCGGCATCGTGCCGTCGATTGAGATGGTGATCTTTGCCGCCGTCGGCGGGCGTATGTCGCTGCTAGGCGCGGTGTACGGCGCGCTGCTGGTCAACTACGGCAAGACCTACTTTTCCGAAACCTTCCCCGAGCTGTGGCTGTACCTGATGGGCGGGCTGTTTATCGCCGTGGTCATGTATTTCCCCAATGGCCTGGCCGGCGTATGGGAAAGCCACGGGCGCAAGCACCTGGAAAAGTTGCTGCAACGTTTTGAGCGCAAATCCGTGGCCCCGGTCGTGGCCGTTACTCCGGCTCCAGCGCCTGCCCCTGAAGCCAAACAACTGGAGACCACCCCATGAGTCAGCCAAGTGCATTTCAGATGCCCAAACCGGTGCTGGCCATCGAGGGCCTGACCGTGTCGTTCGATGGTTTCAAGGCGGTGGATGACCTCAACCTGTACATCGACCGCAATGAGGTGCGCGTGGTGATCGGCCCTAACGGCGCCGGCAAAACCACGGTGCTCGACCTGATCTGCGGTAAGACTAAGGCCACCGCCGGCAGCATCCAGTTCGAGAACCGTGAGCTGACCAAGATGCGCGAGTTCGACATCGTCCGCGCCGGGGTTGGTCGCAAGTTCCAGAACCCTTCGATCTACGAAAACCTCACGGTGTTCGAGAACCTGGAAATGTCCTACCCCAAGGGCCGCAAGGTGTTCGGCGCGCTGTTCTTCAAACGCACCGCCGAGGTGATTGCGCGGGTTGAGCAGATCGCGGCGGAAATCATGCTTACCGACAACCTCTACCTGCAGGCCGACCTGCTGTCCCACGGGCAGAAGCAGTGGCTGGAGATCGGCATGCTGCTGATGCAGGACCCGGCGCTGCTGATGCTCGACGAACCGGTGGCCGGCATGAGCGTTAACGAGCGTATGCAGACCGCCGAGCTGCTCAAGCGCATCAGCAAGGGCCGCTCGGTACTGGTCATTGAGCACGACATGGAGTTTGTCAAAAGCATCGCGCACAAGGTCACCGTGCTGCATCAGGGCAAGGTGCTAGCCGAAGGCAGCATGGAGGCGGTGCAGAGCAACCCGAAAGTGATTGAGGTGTATCTGGGGCATTGAGCCCCAGCGACGAAGGCGTTCAGCCCCGTAGCCCGGATGTAATCCGGGATAGGTGCCCGGCATCGAGGCCGATTCCCGGATTTCATCCGGGCTACGTTCAGTAAGGAGTTTTCCATGTTCCAGATCAGCAATCTTGCCTCCGGCTACGGCCAGAGCCAGATCCTCCATGACCTCAACCTGAATGTGGCCAAGCGCGAGATCGTCGCGGTGATGGGCCGTAACGGTATGGGTAAGACCACCCTGTTCAAGAGCCTGATGGGCGTGCTGCCGCAGTGGGGCGGACAGATCAGCGTTGATGGTTGCGATATTTCCAAACTGGAAACCCACCAGCGAGTCGAGAGCGGCATCGCCTACGTGCCCCAAGGGCGGATGATCTTCCCCAGCATGACCGTGCTGGAGAATATCCAGACCGGTCTGCCGGCATCGGCCAAGGGCAAGGTGCCGGATGATTTGTATGCGCTGTTCCCGGTGCTGCAGGAGATGCGCCACCGCAAAGGCGGCAACTTATCTGGCGGTCAGCAACAGCAACTGGCTATCGCTCGCGCACTGGCCACCAACCCCAAAGTGCTGCTGCTCGATGAACCGACCGAGGGCATCCAGCCGTCGATCATCAAGGACATCGCCCGCACCCTGAAGGAAATTCGTAACCTGCGCGATCTGACCATAGTCGTGTCCGAGCAGGTGCTGTCGTTCACCATGGAAATCGCAGATCGTTTCCTGGTGATCGAGAAGGGCAAATTCGTGGTCGAGGAGAGCCGCGACAAGGTCGACGAGGCGACCATCAGCCGTTACCTGTCGGTGTAGCGATGTGCCCCTGTAGCCCGGATGTAATCCGGGGGTGGATGTTGAATCTGCCCCGGATTACCTCCGCGCTACGGATTGGATTTCCCGTTTTACGGTCGGCGTGTTCTCCATGCGTCGGCCGCTTTTTTGTGCCTGACGAAAATTCTCGTAAGCCTCGTGGTTACTGCGCTTTGGCATACGTCATCCGACGTATTTGCGGTTTTTCCTGGCCGTTGAAAACTAGCGGCGTACCCCGGCGCGACAGCGCCATGCCCCCCTCAATGGTCCCAGGAGCTTTGTCATGACCGAAACGCTGATCAAGGTCGACCTTAATCAACCTGCTACCGAAAACGAGCAGATCCACAACCGCTGGCACCCGGACATTCCGATGGCCTGTTGGGTCAAACCAGGTGACGACTTCATCCTCGAAACCTACGACTGGACCGCCGGTGCGATCAAGAACAATGACGACGCCAGCGATGTGCGCGACGTGGATCTGTCCACTGTGCACTACCTGTCCGGCCCGGTGGGCGTACACGGCGCCGAGCCGGGCGACCTGTTGGTGGTCGACCTGCTCGACATCGGCGCGATGCCCGATTCGCAGTGGGGCTTCAATGGCTTCTTCTCGCGGCAGAACGGCGGGGGTTTTCTGACCGACCACTTCCCGATGGCGCAGAAGGCCATCTGGGATTTCAAAGGCATGTTTACCAGCAGCCGACACATTCCCGGGGTTAACTTCGCCGGGTTGATTCATCCCGGCCTGATTGGCTGCCTGCCGGACCATAAGATGCTCGCCGACTGGAACAAGCGCGAGCAGGAACTGATCGACACCGACCCGCACCGCGTGCCGGCCTTGGCTAACCCTCCGATGGCGCCGACTGCACATATGGGCAAAATGAAGGGCGAGGCTCGTGACTTGGCCGCGTTGACCGGTGCGCGTACCGTGCCACCGCGTGAGCATGGCGGTAACTGCGACATCAAGGACCTGTCGCGCGGCTCGAAGATCTTCTTCCCGGTGTATGTGAATGGCGCCGGTCTATCGGTGGGCGATCTGCACTTCAGCCAGGGCGATGGCGAGATTACCTTCTGCGGCGCCATCGAGATGGCCGGCTGGGTGCATATGAAGGTCGAGCTGATCAAAGGCGGAATGGCCAAGTACGGGATCAAGAACCCGGTGTTCAAACCCAGCCCGATCACCCCGAACTACAAAAATTATTTGATCTTCGAAGGCATCTCGGTGGACGAGGCCGGCAAGCAGCATTACCTGGACGTTAACGTCGCTTACAAGCAGGCCTGCCTCAACGCCATCAACTACCTGACCAAGTTTGGCTATTCGCCGGCCCAGGGTTATGCGCTGCTTGGTTCGGCGCCGGTGCAGGGGCATATCAGCGGTATCGTCGATGTACCCAACGCCTGCGCCACCCTGTGGTTGCCGACGGAGATCTTCGAGTTCGATATCAACCCCAACGCCAACGGCCCGACCAAGTTCCTCGACGGCAGCATCGACTTGCCTATCGCCCCGGATAAGTAAGCCGACTTACCCCTCTCTCCTCTGCGGGAGAGGGGTTGCTGTGCCTGTGCTGATAAGGAGCCTGCCATGCCGATCTATGAATACGACTGCGCCACCTGTGGCGACTTTACTCAGCTGCGGCCCATGGCTGAGCGCGACCAACCCTGCGGCTGCCCCTGGTGTGGTGGCGACAGTGTGCGGGTGATCCTCAGCGCGCCGAGCCTGGCGACTATGGCCGGCAGCCAGCGTGCGGCCATTGCGGCCAACGAGCGCAGCGCCAACGCGCCGCAAACGGTTGAGGAGTACGCGCAGAGTCGCAAACATCCGAAAGGTTGCGGCTGCTGCACCCCAAATAAACCGCTGGCGCCAACCAAGGCCAACCCCCATGCGCTAAAGACCAAACCCAGCGCCCGGCCGTGGATGATCAGCCACTGAGGCTGTCGCTCAGGCAGGCGCCCAGCCAAACAACTCTGCTGCGTTACGGCTGCTGGCGCTGGCCAGCTCGTCGGCGCTGATGCCGCGTAACTCGGCCAGGGCTGTGCAGATATCTGGCAGGTATTCCGGGCTGTTGCGTTGGCTGGGGTGCATGGCGGGGGCCATGTCGGGCGAGTCGGTTTCCAGCACGATGGCATCCAGTGGCAGTTGCGCCACCACCTTGCGCAGGCGCAAGGCCTGCGGCCAGGTCGGTGCGCCGCCCAGGCCGAGTTTGAAACCGAGCTTGAGGTATTCGCGCGCTTCCTCGTAGCTGCCGGCGAAGGCATGGATGATGCCGCCCCGCGCTGGCTTGAGACGTTTCAGCGTGGCGATGGTCGCCGCATGGGCGCGGCGTACGTGCAGCAGGGCGGGCAGCTCGAACTCTATGGCCAGTTTGAGCTGCGCCTCGAACAGCTGTTGCTGCTGCGCGCGATCCAGCTGTTCGAGAAAGTAGTCCAGGCCAATCTCGCCCACCGCGCAGAGCTTGGAGTGGCCTGCGCAGCGTGCCAGCCAATCATGCAGTTCGCTCAGGTGCTCGGGGTGGTGTTCATCCAGGTAAACCGGGTGCAGGCCGAAGGCGGCGTACAGCCTGTCTTCGGCCTCTACCAGATCCCATACCCGCTGCCAGTTGGCCTGATGCACACCCAGCACCACCAGCCGCTCGACGCCCAGATCGCGGCAGCGGGCCAGCAGCTCGCGGCGATCAGCGTCGAAGTCGGGGAAGTCCAGGTGGGTGTGGGTGTCAATCAGGTGCATGGTCTAGTGTTTGCTCAAACAGTGGTCTTTGCAGGGAGCAGGGTAGCTTATGGGCGGGCTGATGAGGGAGCGTGCCAGAGCGTTGCGGCGTGAGATGACCGAGGCAGAGCGGTGTCTTTGGTATCAACTGCGCGCCCATCGCTTCATGGGGCTGAAGTTCAAGCGGCAGAAGCCGCTAGGTTCTTACATTGTTGATTTCGTTTGCTTGGAGATAGGTCTGATCATTGAGCTGGATGGTGGTCAGCATGCAGAGCAATTGGCTTATGACCAGCGGCGCGACTGTTGGCTCAAAGAGCAGGGATTTACTGTGCTGCGTTTTTGGAACCATGAAATGCTGCAGCAGACGGATGCTGTGCTTGAGCGATTACGTTTGTGGGTGGAGCAAAAGCAACCCTCTCCCCCAGCCCCTCTCCCGCAAACGGGCGAGGGGAGCTGACCGCGTTGATTTGGGAGGGGATGCATGACGCAAAATCGCTTGTCGCCAACGCACGTGAGATAGGCTGCAGATCGACGGCTTGCCGCGTTCGGCTCCCTCTCCCGCAGGCGGGAGAGGGTTGGGGAGAGGGTGGTGCGGTTTAGTGATGCTCGCGCGTAGCGCGGAATTTGATGTCCGGCCAGCGTTCTTCCATCAGTGCCAGGTTGACCCGCGTTGGGGCCAGGTAGGTGAGGTGGCCGCCGCCGTCCAGGGCGAGGTTTTCCACGGCCTTGTTGCTGAATTCCTCAAGCTTCTTCTTGTCGCTGCAGTCGATCCAGCGCGCCGACCAGACGGTGATCGGCTCGTAGGCGCACTCGACCTTGTATTCTTCTTTCAGGCGGCTGGCGACCACGTCGAACTGCAGCACGCCGACTGCGCCGAGGATGATGTCGTTGCTGCGCTCGGGGAAGAACACTTGGGTCGCGCCTTCTTCGGCCAGCTGTTGCAGGCCCTGGCGCAGTTGCTTGGATTTCAGCGGGTCTTTCAGGCGCACGCGGCGGAACAGTTCCGGGGCGAAGTGCGGGATACCGGTAAAACCCAGTGCTTCGCCTTCGGTGAAGGTGTCGCCGATCTGGATGGTGCCGTGGTTGTGCAGGCCGATAATGTCGCCGGCATAGGCCTCGACCAGCATCTCACGCTCGCGGGAGAAGAAGGTCAGGGCGTCGCCGATGCGCACGTCCTTGCCCAGGCGCACGTGGCGCATCTTCATGCCCTGGCTGTATTTACCCGAGCAGATGCGCATAAAGGCGATGCGGTCGCGGTGCTTGGGGTCCATGTTCGCCTGGATCTTGAACACGAAGCCGCTGAATTTCTCTTCCACCGGTTCCACGGTGCGCTCGTTGGCCACGCGCGCCAGCGGCTTGGGTGCCCAGTCGACCACCGCGTCGAGTACATGGTCTACGCCGAAGTTGCCCAGCGCGGTGCCGAAGAACACCGGAGTCAGTTGGCCGTCGAGGAATTCTTGCTGGTTGAACTCGTGGCAGGCGCCCTGCACCAGTTCCAGTTGCTCGATAAAACGCTCGTACTCGTCACCCAAGTGGGCGCGGGCCTCGTCGGAATCGAGGTGCTGGATGATCTTGGTCTCGGTGCGCTCGTGGCCGTGGCCCGGGGTGTAGACGATGATGTAGTCGTCGGCCAGGTGGTACACGCCCTTGAAGTCGCGGTAGCAGCCAATCGGCCAAGTGATTGGCGCGGCCTTGATCTTCAGGACCGCTTCGATCTCGTCGAGCAGTTCGATCGGGTCGCGGATATCGCGGTCGAGCTTGTTGATAAAGCTGACAATCGGTGTGTCGCGCAGGCGGCACACATCCATCAGGGCGATGGTGCGTGGCTCAACGCCCTTACCGCCGTCGAGCACCATCAGCGCGCTGTCTACTGCAGTCAGGGTGCGGTAGGTGTCTTCCGAGAAGTCTTCGTGGCCCGGGGTGTCGAGCAGGTTGACCATATGTTCGCGGTAGGGGAACTGCATCACCGAGGTGGTGATGGAGATACCGCGCTGCTTTTCCAATTCCATCCAGTCGGAGGTCGCGTGACGGTCGGATTTACGCGACTTCACCGTACCGGCCACGGCAATCGCCTTGCCCATCAGCAGCAGCTTCTCGGTAATGGTGGTTTTACCGGCGTCGGGGTGAGAGATGATCGCGAATGTACGGCGTTTGCCGACTTCGGTGGCCTGGATGGTCATTGTGCGGGAACCCGTCGACTGAATAGTCGGTCTGTCAAAAAAGGCGGCGATTATAACGGTAAACGTCGGTCAGCGCGGCGACCTGTAGTCAGAGCGCAAAACCACGGTTTTTCCGCGCTTTGTGCAGCATTCCTGACGTTTTGTTTTGAATATAAAACGATCAATCAATAAGGCGACAAAGGGGGTCAAAAGCACGGCATTTTTTGATTGATCTCAGCCCCCCATGGCCCTAAAGTTCGCGCCCGAACGTCCATGCTGGCAACGATCCATCCGGCTCAAGTACTGACGACGAGAGACCCTTGGGGTACTCGGCGACATGCCTTGGGAAGTAGGCGAACCAAAGTGGGGAAACTGATCAGACGTTCGGCTCGCGTGGTTTAACCGCCGAGCATCCCTAAATGGTGGGTAAGCGACTGCTGTGCAGCGCTTGCCTGACTGAAAGCGTTTTAACTGGTTCCGCCAACTGGAGTCCCAAGCATGTCGATCAAGGTCGAAGACTACTACGCACCCGCTACTTTTCAGCGCATGAAGGCGTTCGCTGACACCCAGGAAACCCCGTTCGTGGTGATCGATACCGCGATCATCAGCCAGGCCTACGATGACCTGCGCGCCGGTTTCGACTTCGCCAAGGTGTATTACGCGGTCAAGGCCAACCCGGCGGTCGAGATCATCGACTTGCTCAAGGAAAAAGGCTCCAGCTTCGACATCGCCTCGATCTACGAGCTGGACAAGGTGATGGATCGTGGCGTCAGTGCCGACCGTATCAGCTACGGCAACACCATCAAGAAATCCAAGGACATTCGCTACTTCTATGAGAAGGGCGTGCGCCTGTTCGCCACCGACTCGGAAGCCGACCTGCGCAATATCGCCAAGGCCGCGCCGGGTGCGAAAGTCTATGTGCGCATCCTCACCGAAGGTTCGACCACGGCCGATTGGCCGCTGTCGCGCAAGTTTGGCTGCCAGACCGACATGGCCATGGACCTGCTGATCCTTGCCCGTGACCTGGGCCTGGTGCCGTACGGCATCTCCTTCCACGTCGGTTCGCAGCAGCGCGACATCTCGGTATGGGATGCGGCGATTGCCAAGGTCAAGGTGATCTTCGAGCGCCTGAAAGAAGAAGACGGCATCGTCCTCAAGCTGATCAACATGGGTGGCGGCTTCCCGGCCAACTACATCACCCGCACCAACAGCCTGGAAACCTACGCCGAGGAAATCATCCGTTTCCTTAAGGAAGACTTCGGCGACGACCTGCCGGAAATCATCCTGGAGCCGGGCCGCTCGCTGATCGCCAACGCCGGCATCCTGGTCAGCGAAGTGGTGCTGGTTGCACGCAAGTCGCGTACTGCCGTCGAGCGTTGGGTGTACGTGGACGTGGGCAAGTTCAGCGGCCTGATCGAAACCATGGACGAGTCGATCAAGTTCCCGATCTGGACCGAGAAGAAAGGCGAAGTGGAAGAGGTGGTGATCGCTGGCCCAACCTGCGACAGCGCCGACATCATGTACGAGAACTACAAATACGGCCTGCCGCTCAACCTGGCTATCGGCGACCGCCTGTACTGGCTGTCTACCGGCGCCTACACCACCAGCTACAGCGCGGTGGAATTCAACGGCTTCCCGCCGCTGAAGTCGTTCTACCTGTAACGCCTGCGCGTTACCGCTGGCCCAACAAGGCGCTCGTGCAAACGAGCGCCTTGTTTGTTTCTGCGGGCCATATTTTGCTTTGTCGCTGGCTTGGATCAATGGATTGCGCGCGCGGCGCTGTCATAGTGCGTCTCAGCTATTTAGAATCATTCGCAGTTGTTTGGCGGTGGGCGCTGAGGCGGCCGGTGAGGAGAGCGAGTCATGATGTTGAGCATTGCCGATGTGCTGACGCCCGAGCAGGTGCGCGAATGCCGTCAGGCCTTTGAACAGGCCAACTGGCAGGATGGCCGATTGACGGCAGGGCACCAAGCGATCAAGGCCAAGAGCAATCAGCAATTGCTGCAGGATGATCCGTTAGCGGTGCAGATTGGCGACTTTATTGTGCAGCGCCTGGGCAACCATCCGCAGTTCGTCTCAGCCGCCTTGCCGCTGAAGGTGTTGCCGCCGCGTTTCAACCGTTACAGCGGCGGTGGCACCTACGGTAATCATATTGATAACGCGATTTTCAGCGTGCCGGGCACGCCGCATCGGGTGCGCAGTGATCTGTCGGCCACGCTGTTTTTCAGTGAGCCGGATGAGTACGAGGGTGGCGAACTGGTGGTCGAGGACAGCTACGGCAGCCACCGCGTCAAGCTGCCTGCCGGGCATCTGGTGCTGTATCCCGGCAGCAGCCTGCACCGGGTTGAGCCGGTGTCCCGGGGGACACGCTATGCGGCGTTCTTCTGGATTCAGAGCCTGGTGCGCGATGACACCCAGCGCAGCCTATTGCTGGAGCTGGATCGGGCGATTCAGGCGCTGACCCTTGAGGTGCCGGAGAGTGCCGAGCTGGCGCGTTTGACCGGGGTTTATCACAACCTGCTGCGCCAGTGGGCCAATACATGACCGGTATGCCGCTGCCGAAACTGACGCAGATTCCGCCGAGCGTTGCCGCTGTGGCGGACTATGAACCCCTGGCCCGCGAGCGCATGAGCGCCCAGGCCTGGGCCTATATCGCCGGCGGTGCGGCCGATGAACTGACACTGGCGGAAAATCAGGCGGCGTTTCAGCGTATTCGCTTGCGCACGCGGGTGTTGGCCGATCTGAGTGGCGGCAATACCCATCTGCAGTTGTTCGGCCAGACCTTTGCGCACCCGATCTTTCTCGCGCCGGTGGCGTATCAGCAGTTGGCCCATGCCGACGGTGAGCTGGCTACGGTGCTGGCGGCCTCGGCGGTGCAGGCTGGCATGGTGCTCAGCACCCAGGCCAGTGTATCGCTCGAAGCGGTGGCCGAACAGGCGCACAACCCGTTGTGGTTTCAGCTGTATATCCAGGCGGATCGGGCCTTTACCGAGGCATTGGTCAAGCGCGCCGAAACCGCGGGGTATCAGGCGCTGGTGCTGACGGTGGATGCGCCGGTCAATGGCATGCGCAACCGCGAACAGCGCGCGGGTTTCTGCCTGCCCGAGGGCGTCGAGGCGGTCAATCTGCGCGGCATGCAGCCGTTGCATGAACGTGCGCCACCCAGTGGCGGCCTGTTGCTCGGTGGCGCGTTACTGGCGGCAGCGCCTGGCTGGGCGGATGTGCAATGGCTGCGCTCACTGACGCATCTGCCGATTCTGCTCAAGGGCGTGATGACTGCCGAAGATGCGCAGCGCGCGGTGGCCGAAGGCGTCGACGGTATCATCGTTTCCAACCATGGCGGGCGCACCCTTGATGGCCAGCCTGCAACCATCGAAGTGCTGGCGGACATCGCCGCCGCAGTGCAGGGGCACGTGCCGCTGCTGCTCGATGGCGGTATTCGCCGTGGCACGGATGTGTTCAAGGCCTTGGCCTTGGGCGCCGATGCCGTATTGGTCGGGCGGCCTTATATTTATGGCCTGGCTACTGCCGGGGCGAGCGGGGTGGCGCATGTGGTGCAGCTGCTGCGTGCTGAGTTGGAAGTGGCCATGACGCTGACTGGCTGCCGTGACCTGGCCAGTATTGGTGACCATTGTCTGCTGGATAAAAGCGTGCGCTGAACGGAACTAAGTACGAATAAAAGTGTAAATCTCTATTGATTGATATTGATTATCAAATAGAATCACGCCTCGTTTTGATCTGGGGGTGGTTCTTATGGGTATGGGTAAACAAGTCGGCAGCCTGCCGCAGCGTCGTGTTCTGGCTTCGGCCATTGGTCTGGTTATCGCGTCCTGGGCGGGTGCTGGTATGGCCGCTGAGCAAGCGCCACAAAAGGCCAAGACGCCGGTTGAGCTGGGCAGCGTAACGGTCAAGGGTCAGCAGGATGAAGGCTACAAGACCGAAGCTTCGTCCTCAGCCAAGTACGCTGTGCCGCTGCTCGATACCCCGCAGACCATCACCGTGGTGCCGCAGGCGTTGCTCAGGGAACAGCAGGCGTTGAGCATGAAACAGGTGCTGGCCAACGTCTCCGGCATCACCTTCAACGCTGGTGAGGGGGGCGGTGGTTCGGGCGACAGCATCAACATCCGCGGCTTCAGCGCTAACTCCAACATGCAGATCGACGGCCTGCGCGACAGCTCGCAGAACAACCGTACCGACACCTTCAATATCGACTCTGTAGAGGTCATCAAGGGCCCCAACTCGGTCTTTGGCGGCTCCGGCACCACCGGCGGCAGCATCAACCAGGTCAGCAAACAGCCGCGCCAGCGCGACTTCACCGAGATCGGTGCCAGTCTGGGTACTGACAGTTATCACCGCCTGACCTTGGATAGCAACCAGACCCTGGATGGCGTGGGCAGTGGCAGCGCGTTTCGCCTCAACCTGATGGCCCATGAGAACGATGTGCCGGGCCGTGATGATGTTGACCGCCAGCGCTGGGGCATCGCGCCTTCGTTGTTGCTGGGCCTGAGTGACTCTACGCGACTGACCCTCAGCTACTTCCATCAGACGGACGATAACCTGCCTGATTACGGTGTACCGGCAATCAACGGCAAGCGCCTGGCAGGTGTGGATCGCGAGAGCTTCTTTGGCTGGCGCAATCTAGATAAGGAAGAGATCGACAGCAATGCCTTCACCGTCAAGCTGGAACACGACTTCAATGACAGCCTGCGTTTGCAGAACCTGACTCGGTACTCGGAGATCCATCGCGACACGGTCATCTCTGCGTCGCACGTCAATCTGGATCGTCGTCGTACCGGTGGCCTTGGGCCAATCCTGGCGCCGGGTAAGTATCTACCGGCAGGCCCGCAAGCCTATGGTCGCGATGTCACCAGCAAAATGCTGATCAACCAGACCAACCTGACTGCCAACTTCGCCACCCTGGGCCTGGCGCATACCCTGGTTACCGGTGTTGAACTGTCGCGTGAGACCTATGACCGCACGACCTATTCCTATGGTCTGGTGTTCCCCGATACCGGCTATGACCTGAGTAATCCGCCAGGCCGCTGGAATGGTCCGACCAATAAGGCCGATAGCGCGAAGATCGAGACGCGCCTGCTTGACCGTGCGCTATACGCGTTCGATACCATCGCACTGAATGACTACTGGGACCTGAACCTCGGCCTACGTTACGACTGGGTGGACGGTGATGCCGATGATCACACCCTGGCGACCAATGCCCGCAGCTCTTTCAACTCCAGCGATGAGCATCTGAGCAAGCGCGCCGGCTTGACCTTCAAGCCGGCAGATAACGGACGTATCTACGTGGCTTATGGCGACTCGTTCAACCCGTCGGCCGAGAACCTGGCCACCAGCGGTGCAGGTCTTTCTGCGGCGACTGAAGACCTGGCGCCGGAAAAGAACAAAACCTGGGAGTTGGGTACCAAGTGGGAGTTTCTCGACAACCGCCTGGGGCTTGATGCCGCAGTATTCCGGGTAGAGAAGAGCAATGCCCGCGAAACCATGGTCGATGGTTCGACCCAACTGGCCGGCAAACAGCGCGTGCAGGGTGTTGAGTTGGGCGCCAGTGGGCGTATCAGCGATCAGTGGAATGTTTACGCCAACTACACCTTCCTCGACAGTGAAACGCTGGAGGCGGCCGACACCGCTGCAGGGATCGCGCGTGAAGGTCAGGCCCTGGCCAACACCCCGCCACGCTCGCTTAATCTGTGGACCACCTATGAGCTGCCGGCTGGCTGGCGCGTCGGTTACGGCGCTCGCTATGTCAGTGAGCGCAACCTCACCGCCTCCAACGATGGGGTCAAGCTGGATGCCTACTGGCTGCACAACGCCATGCTCGGTTACCAGGTCAACAAAGAGCTGGATCTTCAGCTGAATCTCAACAACCTGTTCGACAAGGAATATGTTGAGAGCGTGCGCACTCAAGTGGGTACCACCGCCGGTGCGGGCACCACGGCTGCACGTTCTTCGGCTGTTGAGTATGGCGCTGCGCGTTCGGCGGTACTGTCGGCGACTTACCGCTTCTAAGTGTGTGCTGGTGCTGCCTTCGGGTTGCACCGACAGAAACGTTTCACGCAAAACCCCGGCCACTGCCTGCAGTGGTCGGGGTTTTGTTTTGTGCAGGCTATATAACGAGGCTAAGCGGGATTTTGCCGGGATGCTCGGCTCTTGTTGTCGAGTCTTTGCCCCGCAATCGGAGGCAGTGCGGCTAAGGCCGCGGTATTGCGCAAGGGTTGGGTGGCGGCTAAACCAGCCGACCGGCTTGTCCTCAGTACAAATCCCGCCGATAGCGGCCGCTCTGGCTTAGCTGTTTCAGCTGCTCATCACCCAGCAGTTGGCGCAGGCAAGCGTCGACGTCGCGGCCCATGCCTTCGAGGCTGCCGCACAGGTAAATGGCGGCGCCGTCGGCCAGCCAGGCGTGCAGGGTGCTGGCGGCGTCGCACAGGGCGTCCTGCACGTAGTGCTGCGGGTTGCCGTCGCGCGAATAGGTGAGGTCGAGGCGTGCGAGGTGGCCGCTGTGTTGCCAGGCGCGTAGCTCGTCGATCAGCAGTGCGTCGTAGACAGCGTTACGTTCGCCGAACAGCAGCCAGTTGCGTGAGTGTGGATTGGCTTCGCGCTCCTGCAGGTGCGCGCGCAGGCCGGCAAGGCCGCTGCCGCTGCCGATCAGGATCAGTGGCGTGGCGGCGTCCGGGCCGTGGAAGCCGGGGTTGCGGCGGACGCGCAGATCAAGCGTACCGCCCACTGCGGCATGCTCACACAACCAGCCCGAGCCCAGGCCTGGGCTGCCATCGGCCTGAGATTGTAGGCGTACCAGCAGATCAAGCTGGCCGCTGTCGGGGCTGGAAGCAATCGAATATTCGCGGTGCGGCAGGGGCGTCAACTCAGCCAGCCATTGTTCTATGGCGTTTTTATCAGGTCGGGATGTGGGTAGATGCAGCGTGCTCAAGGCATCGCTTAGCAACTGGCCGTTAGCCAGGCGAGTGTGCGGCTCAAGCCCCAGTTGCTGCAGGCAATCGCTAACCCGTTGCGGGGCGTGGCGTGGGCCGATTTCGGCAATATCGCCGGCGCGCCAGTCGACTGCTGCCGTGCTGCTCAGGCTCAGGTGGAAGATCGGCGCACCGACACTGCCGGGGTTAAGGCAGTTACGCTGATCCAGTTGCCAGGGGTGGTAGTGCGCCGGCTGCCAGTCGACAAAATCGCTGTCGCCGCTGAGGTGGCCGAGCTGTTGCTGCCAGTGGCGCAGGGTGCCGGCGTCCAGGCAATCGACGCTGAGCAGGTCGAACAGCGGCTGCGCCTTGAGTGCCTGCAGGCGTTGTTGCAGGCGTTGGCCAAAGGCGCAGAACTGCGGGTAGCTGCTGTCGCCCAGGGCGAGGATGGCGAAGTGCAGCTGCGGCAGCGCGGGCTGGCTGAGCAGCATGTGCTCAAAGCGTGCGGCGTTGTCCGGTGCTTCGCCGTCGCCATAGGTGCTGACCACCAGTAGCAGGCGTTCGAGGGTTGCCAGCTGCGTGCTGCTCAACTGATTGAGGGTGATACAGCGCGCCGGCCTGCCGCTGGCGAGCAGTTGCGTGCAGCTGCGTTCGGCCAGCAACTGTGCTTGACCGCCCTGGCTGGCGTAGGCAATCAACAGTTCGCCAGCTTGGGCTGTGTGTGGGTGGCGGCGCTGCGGCCAGCAGTAGTGCAAGCACAGCGCGAGATAGGTAGCGCTGATCAGTGCGGCGCTGAGTTCGCGCGCCGGTTGCAGCCAAAGCAGCAGACCGGTCAGTAGCAGGCAGCTTGGCAGTGGCCAGTGGCGCAGAGGGGGGCGAAGCGCGGTAAAGGCGATCAAGGTGGGCTGACCAGCATCGGTGGCGTAGCCCGGATGCAATCCGGGATGGCCGTTGGAGATCATCCCCGGATTACATCCGGGCTACGGGTGCATCAGGGCGCCAGCACTTCCAGGGTCGCGCTGTAGGAGGCGCGACGTTCGGTGGCCGGGGCGCTGACGCCTTCGCTGGTTTTCAGCTCGGCTTCCAGCCAGTACATACCGGCGTTCGGCCAGGTGATGCTGATCTTGCCGTTGGCGTCGCTGGTGGTTTTGATCTCGCCCAGCTCATCGCGGTAGCGGTTGCCGCCGGGGATCACGCTGACTTCCACACCGGCGACCGGCTTGCCATCGAGCAGCAGGCTGAACTCGGCTGCTTCACCGGCGAACAGGTCGTTGGGGTGGGTGATCGGTGCCAGCTCCAGGCCGACACCGGTGGTTTTCAGCACGCCGGTGGTCGGGTTGCCGGAGGTGACGAAGACTTCCATGCGGCTGTTGTTCTGCGCCACGTTCAGCTCGGCTGCGCCTGTCGGCACCTGCTTGGCGAAATCTTCGGCCTTGCCCATCCAGCGCTTGTGTTCCTGGCCTTCTTTCCAGCTGGCGAACAGGCCGCTGTTGGCGATGGCCAGCTTGTAGGTGCCTTTCTGCGTCAGGTGCAGGTCGAAGGTGCTGCGGTAGCGGCCGATGCTGCCATTCTCTGCCTTGGCGGCGCTGCCGTCTGGAGCAAACAGCTGCAGCACCGCTGCTGGGCGTGGACGCATGCCGGGTGGGCCGCCGACAGGTGCGCTGTCGAGGTTGCCAATGCCCTGGATGCGCAGCGGGAAGTGCTCGAAGTAGAACAAGTCATTGGATACGGCCGCGTCCACGGTGACCCAGGGGTCTTCACCGGACAACACGGTGGCCGATGGCAGCATCCAGGCGCGATGGGCCTGGGCGGACAGCGGCAGGCAGATGGTCAGGGTCAGGGCGGTCCATTTTACCAGTGGGTGCATGGCGGTCTTCCTTAATAAGTGGGTGCTGAAGGTCAAGGCTTGAGTTGCAGGCTGATCTGGCCCAGCTCGCTACTGCCCTGGGCGCTGTGTTCGGCGGCTTGCTGCGGTGGCCAGGTGAAGGGCAGGCGCAACAGTTCGCGACCGCCGACTTCGCGGGCGGCTTCCACTACCAGGCGATACTCGCCAGGTGCCAGTTGCTTGAAGGGGGCGTCGGCGCTGCTGAAGCTCAGGCTGTGTTTGCCCACAGCGCGGGTTGCACCACTGATGCCATCGACCGGCATCTCCAGGCTACGGCCGCTGCGCCGCCACCACTGGCGCAGGTCTTTAAGCCACTTCTCGCCTTCCTTGTCCTTGAGCTTCTGGTCGTACCACACCGCCAGGTTGGCGACGTGCTGCTGGTCCGGTTGCTCCAGCCAGATGGCGATATAGGGGCGGTGGTACTCGGCCACCTGCAGGCGTGGAATTTCCACCTCAAGCTGCAACTCGGCAGCCAGAACGGGCGCGCTCAACAGGGCGCAGAGGGGCAGCAGCAAGCGTTTCGGCATCAGGACGTCCTTAGTGAATAAACAGCAAGGCCAGCAGAACGGGTAGCACCAGGCCAAGGCCGAGCATTGGCCAGGTGCTGGGGCGGTTACCGGCGTAGCGTTGCAGCAGCAACAGGCCGCTGAGGCAGAACACCAGGCTCAGTACGGCGAATGCATCGATAAACCAGGACCAGGCCGTACCGGTGTTGCGGCCCTTGTGCAGGTCATTCAGGTAGGCGATCCAGCCACGGTCGGTGGACTCGAACTCCAGCGCGCCGGACTCGATATTCAGGCTTAGCCAGGCATCGCCGCCGGGGCGCGGCAGGCCGATATACAACTCGCCATCCGACCATTCGGCGTCGCGTCCATCCAGACGAATCGCCAGTTCCGCTTCTAGCCACTGACGCAGATCCAGCGGTAATCCCTGGCTCGGCTGTTTGTCTTGCAACACGATCTGCAGAGCCTCGGGCAGTTGCGCCTGATGGCTGACAACCTGAGGTTTGGCCTCGATCTGCGCGGCATGGTTGAGGGTGATGCCGGTCACGGCAAACAGCAGCATGCCCGCCAGGCATAGCGCCGAGCTGATCCAATGCCATTGCCGTAGGGTGCCGAGCCAGGGGAAGCCGTTCATGGAATTCGCGTGAGAAGGAAACAGGAGGGCAATTCTATAAAGGTCTTGATGCAAATGGTAAATATTTACAAAGCCTATACGTTATCGATAAGCCTGAAGCTTTCGAGTTGGTCGTCAATACGATTGCTAATGCAACTAATTTGCAACTTATGTATTGTGCGCCGCCTAAACACTCGTCGCTCTCTAGCGCTTGCCCTGTGCTGACGGTCGCGGAATCGGTTAATCACGCAGCCATGCTCGTTAATGGCCGGTTGTTATTCGGGTTTTGAACATGCTGAAGAAAATCCTCTTCCAACTGCACTGGCTGCTCGGCATCAGTGCCGGGCTGGTGCTGGCGCTGATGGGCGTGACCGGAGCGGCCTATTCGTTTCAGGACGAATTGCTGCGCGCGTTTAACCCCGAGGTGTTGCAGGTTGAAGTGCGCGCCAGCGGCGTGCTGTCGCCTGACGTGCTGGTGCCGCGTATCGAGGCCGCCAGCCAGCAGCGCGTGGTGCGCCTGAATGTGGAAGCGGGTGCCGAGCGCGCCGGGCGAGTAGGCTTCGCACCGCCTGCGGGCGAGCGCCGTGGTGAATCACGCTATTTCGACCCCTACACGGGCGAGCTGTTGGGCGAACCGAGTGGCCAGGGCTTTTTCGACCTGATGGTGGATCTGCACCGCTTTCTTGCCATGGGCGAGTACGGTAAGCAGATCACCGCCGCCAGCACCCTGGCGCTGATTTTTTTCTGCCTCTCCGGCCTCTACCTGCGCTGGCCGCGTCAGGCCTTGAACTGGCGCGTTTGGCTAAGCCTGGACTGGGCCAAGCGCGGCCGTGCGTTCAATTGGGATCTGCATGCAGTGGCCGGCACCTGGTGTCTGGCGTTCTACCTGTGCGCGGCGCTGACCGGGCTGTATTGGTCCTACGATTGGTACCGCGAAGGGCTGACCGCGCTGCTCACCAGCGAGCCTGCTGGCGAGCAGCGCAATCGCGGCGGCCGGCCAGCTGCCGGGGCCGTGCCAGAGGTGAATTACCCGGCGCTCTGGGCCGGCCTGCAGCAGGCCGCCGGGCCGCAGCTGAGTGGCTACAGCCTGCGCTTGCCGGCCGCTGAGAAGCAGCCGGTGACGGTGTTCTATAGGCGTGAAGACGCGCCCCATGAGCGTGCCTTCAACTCGCTCAGCCTGGATGCCCAAAGCGGCGCGGTGAAGCAGCACAAACGCTATGACCAGCAGGCGTTTGGTGATCAGCTGCTGACCAGCATCTATGCCCTGCACGTGGGCAGTTACTTCGGCCTGCCCGGACGCATCCTGATGTTCCTCGCCAGCCTGAGCATGCCGTTGTTCGCCATCACCGGCTGGTCGCTGTACCTCGATCGTCGGCGCAAGAAGCGCGCAATGCTGCAGGCGCGCGGCGCGCTGCAGCCGAGCGCAGGGCCGGGCGAGGGCTGGTTGATTGGTTTTGCCAGCCAGAGCGGCTTTGCCGAGCAGCTGGCCTGGCAAACCGCCGGCCAGTTGCAGTCCGCCGGCCTGGCCGTCAGCGTGCAGCCCTTGGCTAAACTCAATGAACAGATGCTGCGCCAGGCGCACAACGCGCTGTTCGTGCTCAGCACCTTTGGCGACGGCGAGGCGCCGGACAGCGCGCGCGGCTTCGAGCGCAAGCTGCTCGGCCAAACTCTGGATCTTCCGAATCTGCGTTACGCCATGCTGGCCCTCGGTGACCGTCAGTATCAGCACTTCTGCGGTTTTGCCCTGCGGGTGCAGGATTGGCTGGCGCGGCAGGGCGCGCGCAGCCTGTTCGATGCGGTGCAGGTAGACGCCGCCGACACCACGGCGCTGGCCAGTTGGCAGCGTCGGCTCGGCGAACTGACCGGCGCCCAGCCGCTGCAGCAGAGCGAAACACCCTATGGCCTGTGGACGCTGACGCGCCGCGAACTGCTTAACCCCGGCAGCCAGGGCGCGCCGACCTATCTGCTGGCATTGCGCGCTGAACAGCCGAGCAACTGGAATGCCGGCGATATTCTCGAAGTGCCACCGCGCCACAACGCCGCTACCGTGCAGGCCTGGCTGCAAACCCATGCAGTGGACGGCAAGCAAACGGTCAGTCTCGACGGTCTGACGCAGTCGCTGCAGCAGGCGCTGCGCGGTAAACAGTTACCCGAGCCGTTCACCCATCTGGTTGGCTTGCATGCTCAAGCTCTGCTGGATGCGTTGGTGCCGTTGGCAGCGCGCGAATACTCCATCGCCTCCTTGCCCAGCGACGGCGAGCTCGAACTGATCGTTCGCCAGGAACGGCATGTAGACGGCTCGCTGGGCCTCGGCTCCGGCTGGCTGACCGAAGGCGCTGCGCTGCACGGCCAATTGCTGGCGCGGGTGCGGCGTAACAGCGCCTTCCATGTGCCGGACGATGCACGGCCGCTGATCCTGATCGGCAATGGCACCGGCCTGGCCGGGCTGCGCAGCCTGCTTAAGGCGCGGATCGTCGCGGGTCACACCGCTAACTGGCTGCTGTTCGGCGAGCGCAATGCCGCGCATGACTTCTATTGCCAGACGCAGCTGCAGGGCTGGCTGGCCAGCGGCGACCTGGCGTGGCTGGACCTGGCCTTCTCCCGCGATCAGGCCGCCAAGGTCTATGTGCAGGATCGTCTGCGTGAGTCCGCCGAGCAGCTGCATGAGTGGCTGGCCGAGGGCGCCGCACTCTACGTCTGCGGCAGCCTCGAGGGTATGGCCGCCGGGGTGGATCAAGTGCTGCACGAGCTACTGGGCGAAGCCGCAGTCAACACACTGCGCGAAGAGGGCCGTTATCGCCGCGACGTGTATTGAGATGTAGCCTGGATAAGCGCAGCGCAATCCGGGGGGGATGTCGTCCCGGATTGCGCCAAGGCTTATCCAGTCTACGGGCCGGCCGAAAATACTGCGAGCATGGGCTATGTGCCCCTGCCGTTCCTGCGAGATAGCCATGAGCAATGAAATTCGCGGTTGGCGAGAAGGTGGCCGCGGATTGCATTCAGACTGGTAGCGCTCCATCTGTGGCTCTAAGCTGACGGGCATGAAAACAATCCAGCTCAACTGCGACATGGGTGAAAGCTTCGGCGTATGGCGCATGGGCGATGACGTGCATGCCATGCCGCTGATTGATCAGGCCAATCTGGCGTGTGGCTTTCATGCCTCCGACCCCCTGACTATGCAACGCACCGTCGCCCTGGCGGTGCAGCATGGGGTGAGCATTGGTGCGCACCCTGCCTATCCTGATCTGCTCGGTTTCGGCCGGCGGCATATCGCCTGCTCGCCAGAGGAGGTCACCGCGCTGGTGCTGTATCAGCTCGGCGCGCTGGAGGCCTTTTGCCGCGCGGCCGGCACCCAGCTGGCCTACGTCAAACCGCATGGCGCGTTGTACAACGACCTGGTGCGTGACGATGCGCTGTTGAGTGCGGTGCTGGAGGCCTGCGCCAGTTACCGCAAGGGCTTGCCGCTGATGGTGCTGGCGCTGGCCGACAACAGCCGCGAGCTGCGCCTGGCCGATGCTGTGGATGTGCCGTTGATGTTCGAGGCCTTTGCTGACCGCGCCTATCTGGCCGATGGTCAGTTGGCGCCCCGGCGTTTGAGCGGCGCGGTGCACCATGATCCGCAGCGGATTTTCCAGCAGGCCCTGGCGATTGCCCGCGGTGAGCCGTTTGCCGATATCGATGGCAAGCCGCTGCAGCTGCGCGCCGACAGCCTGTGCGTGCATGGCGATAACGCCGACTCCCTGGCCGTGCTGCGGCGTTTGCGGGCCAGCCTGGACACTCTATGATCCGCCTCGAACCGGCCGGTGCCGAAGCGCTGCTGCTGGTGCTGGCCGAACAGCCGGATGCGCAGCTGCCGCAGCGTATCGCCGTGCTGGCCGAGCGCATCCGTAGCGAGCTGGACGAGGACCTCACCGACCTGGTGCCGGGTTGGACCAGCCTGCTGTTGCACTATGACCTGACGCGTACCGATCACCTGGAGCTGGCCGAGCGGCTCAAACCGCTGCTGGAGCGCTGGCTGGCCGAGCCCTTTGTCGCGCAGGCCGGGCGGCTGCATGACATCCCCATTTGGTATAACGGTGAAGACCTCGCCGAGGTCGCGCGCTTGTGTCAGCTTAGTGTCGCTCAGGTGATCGAACTGCATGCGGCGACTGAGTACCGCGTTGGCGCGATTGGTTTTGCTCCGGGGTTTGCCTACCTCGGTGAGCTGGACGCGCGCCTGGCCTTGCCGCGCCGCGCGACCCCGCGTATCGCCGTGCCGGCCGGTAGCCTGGCGATTGCCGAGCGGCAGACGGCGATCTACCCGCACAGCTCGCCCGGTGGTTGGCACCTGATTGGTCGTTGCCCCTGGTCGCTGTTCGACGCCGCGCGAACGCCGCCATGCCCGCTGGTGCTGGGTGATCGGGTGCGTTTTCGCAGCATCGATGAGCGCGACTATATCCGCGAAGGCGGTCAGTTATGAGCGGCCTGCGGGTGCTCAAGCCAGGGCCGCAGAGCCTGCTGCAGGATGCCGGGCGGTTGGGCTGGCAACACCTTGGCGTATCGCCAGCCGGGCCGCTGGATTGGCATGGCGCGGCCTGGGCCAATCATCTGCTGAACAATCCCTGGGGCACGCCGCTGCTGGAAATCGCCCTGGGCGGCGTCGAGCTGCAGGCCGAGGTCGACACCTGGGTGGCGCTGTGCGGCGCGCAGGTGCCGCTGAGCCTGGATGATCAGCCGCAGCCGTTGTGGACGCGTTTGCCATTGCGCAAAGGCCAGCAGTTGCGCCTGGGCTTTGCCCGCAGCGGCCAGCGCGCCTACCTGGCGGTGGCCGGCGGCTTTATTGCCGCACCGGTTCTGGGCAGCGTCAGCGTGCAGCTGCGCGAAGGGCTGGGTCAGGCGGTGCAGGCGGGAGGTCTACTGGCCTGCCGGCCCGCGCATTTCACTCACGGCGTCAGCGTGCCCTGGCCCTATCTGCCGGATTACGCCTGCAAACCCTTGCTGCGGGTGATTACCGGCGGCGATGCGGCGAGTTTCGAGGAAGACCAGTTGCAGGGCTTTTTCGCCCAGACCTGGCAGCTCAGCCCGCACTCCGACCGCATGGGCGCGCGGCTGCTCGGCGAGGCCATGCAGCCGCCCGTGCGGCAGTGGTCATTGGGGGTTGGTCGGGGAGCGATTCAGGTGCCGCCGGATGGTCAGCCGATCATCCTGCAGGCCGATCACCAGAGCATGGGCGGTTATCCGCTGCTCGGCTGGCTGCACCCGCTCGATCAAGGCCGTCTGGCGCAGTGCCCGGCGCACCATCCGCTGCGTTTCACCCCGGTCAGCATCGGCGACGCGCAGGCTGAGCTGCGCGAGTTCTACCGCTTCTTTCGTCGGATATAGGCGCTTTTGTGGTGGGTTAGCAGCGCATGACCGCGATGTGGAAGCCTATGCGGGGCTGGAGCGCGGCGTAACCCACCAAGCGGTAGTCGGCCTTTCAACCGTCTGGTGGGTTACGGCGCAACGGGCAACGCAGCAGCTTATAGCCTACGGGTGTGCGCAATCCCCATGGATGGGGTGAATGCCGCAAGCCCGCCGGGAGCGGGCGCGGCCTAACCCACCCTACGAGTAGCGGGGTGCGCAGGTTGCTACAGTGTTTTGGCCATACGGCTGGCCAGCAGCGCCCAGGCAAATAACAGCAGGCAGATGATCAACATCGGCCAGCCGCGCCAGTACAGGTAAGGCGTGAGCCCTTGCATCGGTTGCACCTGGCCATACAGCACCGCCTGCTCAAACTGCGGCAGTTGCGTGGTGATCTGGCCTTGTGGGTCGATCAGCGCGGTGACGCCGTTGTTGGTCGCGCGGATCATCCAGCGCCCGGCTTCCAGAGCGCGCATCTGCGCCATTTGTAGGTGCTGCAGCGGGCCGATGGAGCGGCCAAACCAGGTGTCGTTGCTGATGGTCAGCAGCAGGTCACTCTGCGCGGCCAGGCCAGCGGAGAACTCCGGGTAGACCACTTCGTAGCAGATAAACGCGGCAATCGAATGGCCCTTGGCCTGCAGCAGGCTCTGCTCGGCGGAGCCACGGGCGAAGTCGGACATCGGCAGGTCGAAGAAGGCGATCAGCCCGCGCAGCACGTCCTGCAGCGGCACGTATTCACCGAACGGCACCAGCTTCTGCTTGAGGTAATCGCCGCTGCCCTGGCCAACCACGCTGATGCCGTTGTAGTAGCGTTGTTCGCCGCGCTCGTTGCTTTGGCGAATCGGCACGCCAGTAATTAGCGCGGCATTGCGCTCGTTGGCGAAGCGATTGATGACACCCAGATAGCCCTGGGCGCGGTCCTTGAGCACCGGAATGGCGGTTTCCGGCCAGACGATCAGGTCGGTCGGCTTGGCGCTGAAGGTCATGTCGCGGTACAGCGCGAGCTGCGCGTTGAGCTGCTCGGGGTCCCACTTCATGTTCTGTTCGATATTGCCCTGCATGGCCGACACGCTCAGCGGTTCGCCCAATGGCTGGGTCCAGGCGTGATTCTTGAGGGCGATGCCGGCGATCCACGGGGCGATTAGCAGCACAACGCCGATGGCGAGAAACGCCTTGCGCGCTCGCAGTTGCGCCAGGTTCACCAGCAGCGCGGCGCTTAGCGCCAGGACAAATGACAGCAGCCACACACCGCCCACCGGGGCCAGGCCGGCCAGCGGGCCATCCAGCTGGCTGTAACCGGCATACAGCCAGGGGAAACCGGTGAGAAACCAGCTGCGGAAGGCTTCCTGCGCCAGCCACAGGGCGGCGAAGGCCAATGCGTCGGCCAGCGGCGCTTCGACCCGGCGTAGCCAGCGCGTCCAGACCCAGGCGCTAAGGGCGAACAGCAGACCGAGCCCACCGACAAACAGCAGGGTCAGGAAGACTGCCAGGGGCGGCGAGGCCGCGCCGTAATCGTGGATGCTCACATACACCCAACTGGTGCCGGCGGCGAATACGCCAAAGCCATAACTCCAGCCACGCAGCACCGCCTGACGCGGCGTAAGGTCACGCAAACCGAGGTAGAACAGGGCGATGGAGAGGGTGGCCAGCGGCCACAGGTCATAAGGCGCCAGCGCCAGCGGGGTGATAGCGCCTGCCAGCAGCGCGATCAGGTTGCCGGGCCAGCCAGGTCGGGTTATCCAGTGCATTGCATGCAGGTCCTTGGATTGAGGTGGCGCAAGGGTAAAGCGGCAGAGCAGGCGGGGGAAGTGTTGCGAGCTGGCCACCGTTTCAGGTGGCCAGCGTATGTCAGTTACTAACCGGGCTCAGGCGCAGCAGGTGGATACGGCGGCTGTCGGCATTGAGTACGCGGAAGCGGAATTCGCCGATCTGGGTGACTTCGTTGCGCTTGGGCAGGTGGCCGAAGGCGCTCATCACCAGACCGCCGACGGTGTCGAATTCGTCATCGGAGAACTCGGTATCGAAGGCTTCGTTGAAGCTGTCAATCGGCGTCAGCGCCTTGACCAGAAAATCGCCGGAGGGCAGCGGTTTGACGTAGCTGTCTTCTTCCACGTCGTGTTCGTCTTCGATATCACCGACGATCTGCTCCAGCACGTCCTCGATGGTTACCAGGCCGGCAACGCCGCCGTACTCATCGATCACCACGGCCATGTGGTTGTGATTGGCGCGGAATTCACGCAGCAGCACGTTAAGGCGCTTGGACTCGGGCACAAAGGTGGCCGGGCGCAGCAGGTCCTTGATGTTGAAGTTGGGCTGTTCGCCCGAGAGGATCAGCGGCAGCAGATCCTTGGCCAGGAGGATGCCGACCACATCGTCGAGGCTTTCGCCCACCACGGGGTAGCGCGAGTGCGCGGCTTCGATGATCGAGGGCAGGAATTCCTTGGGCGTCTGGTTGGCCTTGATGCTCATCATCTGTGAGCGCGGCACCATAATGTCGCGAACTTGCAGGTCGGCGACCTGAATTGCACCTTCAACGATGGCCAGTGCTTCGCTGTCGAGCAGCTTGTTCTGATGCGCTTCGCGCAGCACTTCCAGCAATTCCTTGCGGTTTTTCGGCTCATGAGCAAAAGCCTGGGTCAGTCTGTTAAACCAGGACTTCTGCTCGTTGCTCGATCGGTCTTCGCTCATGGTGGTTACTCAGGAACCTTTTGTAATTTCAGTTGGGCTTCTATTTAGAGGGTACTTACAAACGTAGCGAGCGATGGCCAGGCAAGGCGCGCTCAGTCGAAAAGCGGAGTGTACGAGTTGTACATGAGCATTTGAGACTGAGTGCAACGCAGTATGGCCGAGCGCAGTAGTTTGTAGGTGCCCTCTTATTCGTGGTCGGCGTAGGGGTCGGGGTGACCCAATTCGGCGAGCAATTCTCGTTCCAGCGCTTCCATCTCTTCGGCCTCTTCATCCTCGATGTGGTCGTAGCCGAGCAGGTGCAGGCAGCCGTGGATCACCAGGTGCGCCCAGTGCGCTTCGCTGGTTTTCGCTTGTTCCTGGGCTTCGCGTTCAACCACCGGCACGCAGATCACCAGATCACCGAGCAGTGGGATGTCCAGCATTTCATCAGGTACATCGGCAGGGAAGGATAGTACGTTGGTGGCGTAATCTTTATGCCGCCAGGTGTGATTGAGCTCGCGGCCTTCGGCTTCATCGACCAGGCGGATGGTCAGCTCGGAGTCGGCGCTGCGCTGGCGCAGGGCAATCGCGCACCAGGTGCGCAACTGCGCCTCGCTCGGCAGGTTGGCGGCGTCGCTGGCGATCTGCAGGTCAAGCTCAAGCATTGCGCTCATCCTGCTCGTCATCCAGTTTGCCGTGCATGCGGTTGTCGTAGCGCTCGTAGGCTTCGACGATGCGCTGCACCAGTGGGTGGCGCACCACGTCCTTGGGCTTGAAGTGGGTGAAGCTGATGCCGGGGACGTCACGCAGCACGTCGATGACGTGGGTCAAGCCGCTTTTGGTGCCGCGCGGCAGATCGACCTGGGTAATATCACCGGTAATCACTGCGGTGGAACCGAAGCCGATGCGGGTAAGGAACATCTTCATCTGTTCCAGGGTGGTGTTCTGGCTTTCGTCGAGGATGATAAAGCTGTTGTTCAGTGTGCGGCCGCGCATATAGGCCAGTGGCGCGACTTCAATCACCTGTTTTTCGATCAGCTTGGCCACCTGCTCGAAGCCGAGCATCTCATACAGTGCGTCGTACAGCGGGCGCAGATAGGGGTCGATCTTCTGCGACAGGTCGCCGGGGAGGAAACCGAGTTTCTCGCCAGCCTCTACCGCCGGACGCACCAGCAGGATGCGGCGGATCTGCTCGCGCTCCAGGGCATCCACGGCGCAGGCCACGGCTAGGTAGGTTTTGCCGGTACCGGCCGGGCCAACGCCGAAGTTGATGTCGTGGTCGAGAATGGCTTTGACGTAGCGCTGCTGGTTGGCCCCGCGTGGACGAATCATGCCCTTGCGGGTGCGCAGGGCGACGCTGGCTTCGACGGTCGGGTTGCTCATTTCCTCGATGCCGGACTCCTGCAGAAACAGGTGCACCAGGTCGGGCGACAGTTCGGTGTTTTCGGCTTCGCGGTAGAGGCGGCGCAGTAGCTGCTCGGCAGCGCGGGTCTGACCGGCGGTGCCGACCAGTTCGAACTGGTTGCCGCGGTTGCGCAATTCGATGCTCAGGCGCGCCTCGATCAGGCGCAGGTGCTCATCAAATTGGCCGCACAGGTTAGCGAAGCGGCGAGCCTCAAAGGGTTCAAGGATAAAGCGGAGTGGTTCTATGGGTGCGTTCAAGGTCGTGTGATGGCCGCCAGTCGGCTGGGGTAGTGAAACGAAGAATAGCGCTAGCGGCCGCGAGGGGGAAGCTCGGGCCGCCAGCAATCTGTTGCAGAGCCGTTCGCGTAGGGTGGATGACGCCTCACCCATCCACCAATCACGCAGCCATGGTGGATGTAAAAAACGACATCCACCCTACAGCAAAGTGCCGCGCAGCGAGTTGGGCATGGCTTCGTCGATATGCACATCGACAAACTGACCGATCAGGCGCGGGTTATCGCTGCGGAAGTTGACCACCCGATTGCTCTCGGTACGGCCCTGGAGCATGCCGGGGTCCTTTTTCGAGTAATCGTTAACCAGGATGCGCTGCACGGTGCCGGCCATACGTCGGCTGTTCTCAAAACCCTGCTGGGTGATGCGGTGTTGCAGCAGCGCGAGGCGCTGTTTTTTCAGCTCCAGCGGCGTGTCGTCTGGCAGGTCCGCCGCAGGGGTGCCGGGGCGCGAGCTGTAGACGAAGGAGTAGCAGAAGTCGAAACCGACATCCTCGACCAGCTTCATGGTCTGCTCGAAGTCTTTCTCGGTTTCCCCGGGGAAACCGACGATAAAGTCCGAGCTGATCAGGATGTCCGGCACGGCGGCGCGCAGCTTGCGGATGCGCGACTTGTATTCCAGCGCGGTGTGGTTGCGCTTCATCGCCGCGAGAATGCGGTCGGAGCCCGATTGCACTGGCAGGTGCAGGTACTTCACCAGCTCGGGGATCTCGGCGTGGGCCTGGATCAGTGCGTCGGAGAATTCCAGCGGATGGCTGGTGGTGTAGCGGATACGGTCGATGCCATCGATGGCGGCGACGGCATACAGCAGCTCGGCAAAATCAGCGATCTGCCCGTTCTGGGTCGCGCCACGGTAGCCGTTGACGTTCTGCCCGAGCAGGGTGATTTCGCGCACGCCGTGTTCGGCCAGGTGGATGATTTCACCCAGCACATCGGCCATGGGCCTGCTGACTTCTTCGCCACGGGTATAAGGCACCACGCAGAAGGTGCAGTACTTGCTGCAGCCTTCCATCACCGACACATAGGCGCTGGGGCCATCGACGCGCGGCTCGGGCAGGCGGTCGAACTTCTCGATCTCGGGGAAGCTGATGTCGACCTGGGCGATCTTGGTGGTGCGCGCGGCGTCGATCATTTCCGGCAGGCGGTGCAGCGTTTGCGGGCCGAAGACCACGTCGACGTAGGGCGCGCGATCACGAATCGCCGCGCCTTCCTGGCTGGCTACGCAGCCACCGACGCCAATCACCAGGTCGGGGTTGGCAATCTTCAGCTTTTGCCAGCGGCCGAGTTGTGAGAACACCTTGTCCTGGGCTTTTTCACGGATCGAGCAGGTGTTGAGCAGGATGATGTCAGCGTCTGCGGCCTTCTCGGTGACTTCCAGGGCTTGATGTTCGCCCAGCAGGTCGATCATGCGCGAGCTGTCGTACTCGTTCATCTGGCAACCGTGGGTTTCGATATAAAGCTTCTTGGTCATGCGCGCTCAAAAAGGGTGATTCGAAGAACCGCGTATTATAGAGGCCGAAGGCTCGGGTTCCTAGCGTTGGCTGCTAGGCGGCTATGCTATGATCCGCGCCCTTTCAATTAACCCCTCGGTACGAACTGCATAGCCATGAGCAAGCGCGAACCCATCTACAAGGTGATTTTCCTCAACCAGGGTCAGGTGTACGAGATGTACGCCAAGCAGATTTTTCAAAGCGATCTGTGGGGCTTTCTGGAAGTGGAGGAGTTCGTCTTTGGCGAGCGCACCCAAGTGGTGGTCGATCCCAGCGAGGAAAAGCTCAAGGCGCAGTTTGACGGTGTGGTGCGCAGCTTTATCCCCATGCACGCGATCATCCGCATCGACGAAGTCGAGCGCCTGGGCACGCCGAAGATCAGCGAGGCCAAGGGCGGCGGCAATGTGATGCCGTTTCCTATGCCCATGCCGGATAAGTAAGCAGTCGGCATACGATCTGCTGCGCGTCGGCCCTGCTGCGTTGAAAACAGACTCGGGAATGCTCATGTACAAAAGTACACTCCGCTTCCTCGCCTGTTTTCGCCTTGCAGGGCTCTAGCTCGCGAGATATTACGCAGCGTCTAAGCGTGTTAGATGGGTTGTATCAGGGCAGCGGGGCAAACGGCGAGGTGAAGGTGTCGGCGTTCTGCAGTTCCAGC
>NZ_JAUXXP010000015.1 GCF_030684895.1 Pseudomonas sp.
GGAAATACGGGACTACTTCAGACCATCCTTAGCGGATATACCAGTAAGTGATTGTTTTAATACGAATAGATAATTCGTGTTGAAGCTGCGTCCCGTGACCTGGGCCATCGGTCGGATTGCCCGCAGGGTCATCGGGCGGGCGCCGTGCGATGGCCGGTAGGCCGAGAAATTAACAGGCGAGTCGGCTAGAATGCCGGCCTGGTAATGAGGGTAGGGCATCATGGCGGTAATTGGACGAATGAATAGTTTGCAGGTCGTGAAGCACACCGACTTCGGCCTGTATCTGGATGGCGGCGCGGATGGCGAGATTCTATTGCCCAAACGCTATATCCCGAGCGATACCCCAAGTGAAGTGGAGGACTGGTTAAACGTCTTTATTTACTTGGACAGTGAAGACAAATTGATTGCCACCACGGAAAAACCAAAAGTTCAGGTGGGCGAATTTGCCAGTTTGAAGGTTGTGGATATAAACCGGGTGGGCTTATTCCTTAATTGGGGTTTGCCGAAAGATTTGTTGCTGCCGCACTCCGAAGAAAAACGCCCCTTGCAGATCGGCGATTACTGCGTGGTGCATGTGTTTCTCGACAAGCGCAGCAAGCGCATCACCGCCACCGCACGCCTGGACCGCTACCTGGACAACGTGCCAGCCCACTACACAGCGGGCGAGGAAGTCGACCTGCTGGTGGTCGAATCCACCGACATGGGCTTCAAGGCCATTATCAATGGCAAGCACTGGGGCCTAATCCACAAGAACGAGCTGTTCAAGTTTGTGCGCAGTGGCATGCAGGAAAAAGGCTTTATCAAGGAAGTGCGCGCCGACGGCAAAATCAGCCTGAGCCTGCAGCCAGTTGGTCAGGAAGCGGCCAGCAGCCTGGGCGAACAGATTCTGGCCAAATTGCGCGAGCACGATGGCGTACTCAAGGTGAACGACAAAAGCTCGCCTGAAGAAATTGCCGGGCTGTTTCGGGTCAGCAAGGGCAACTTCAAGAAAGCCATCGGCGGTTTGTACAAGCAGGGTCGCATCGTGATCCACGAAGACCGTATCGAACTGCCGAGCAAGTAAGCAGTAGCGCTCTGCGTATAGGACTCACAGCATGCACAACAGTGAGTCGTACGTTCTGCCGTTGGCTTGCTAGGCTTGGGGTGACAGCTTGAGTCGTGTTGCTGCTGGTGTGCTGCGCGACTTAAGCAACATCTTGCCGGTGTAGCTCAGTCGGTAGAGCAGCGCACTCGTAACGCGAAGGTCGCAGGTTCGATTCCTGTCTCCGGCACCACCTAAGCTAATCCGTTAACCGCCACCAAACTGGGAGAACGACGCCGTTCGACTGGGTTTGGTTTTTTGCGGCGCGGCAATTCTGCCGGTGTAGCGCCAGTCCCAGGGCGCAACTATGGCTTCGGCGGGAAGTTGCCAGAGGCCTTTGCCCATATTTCTGGCCAGGGTCTCGGCATCTTTGAGCCGGTGGTCTTTCAGCTGTTTGGTGTAGGCCCAGGCTGCGCCCTGTGCGACCAGGGTGTAATTCACGTCAATGCCACCGACGAAAGCGCGTGCCAGCGTTCTGCCGTAGCGGTCGACTTCTTGCACATGCAGAACCACTTGCTTGTCCAGCACCAGATCAGCCAACGCCTGCTTGGCTTCGGCGCCATAGGGCTGCTTTCTTTCTGGCGCGTCGATTTCCGCAAGGCGCACCCGCAGCCGTTTGTTTTCAGTGGTCAGGCAGCTGAAGGTATCGCCTTCGCTGATGGTCATCACCCTGCAGGTAAATGGCTCAGCAAGCGCCAGGCCGGGCAGACAGGCGAGAAGGAGTAGAGCGACACGGATAGTCATCTGGTTAATGATGCTCAGGCGAATGCGTAGCCGTTGATAGTAATGAATGTATGCCAGATGAAGCGGGACGGGCATCGCGAAATAGGCGTGCAACGTGACAGTAGACGGCCTGTCTCAGGGAGTACCTATGAGCACAGTGCGCTTGAACCAGGCGGGCTAAACGCTGAACTCGTCAAGCTCATTCAGCCGTGGGCATGAGTCTGTGTCGCCAATCAGTGAACCTTTAACCCAGGATTCAATAATGAGTACAGACAAGGTCCAATCTGCAGTGGTGCCGCCCGCACAAGGGAGCGCCCACCATCTGCGATTTCATCTGCCCCATCACCACCTTACTTCGGTATTCGGTAATGACTGGTTTGCATTGAAGGCCGAAGCTTTTGCTCGCTTCTTTGGCACCCCCGGTTTTCTCATCGCGCAGACTTTTATCGTGGTGCTGTGGATTCTTTTAAATGCGCTTGGCCTGTTTCATTTCGACATTTATCCATTCATTTTGCTGAATCTGGCCTTCAGCCTTCAGGCTGCCTACGCTGCGCCCTTGATCTTGCTTGCACAAACGCGCCAGGCTGATCGCGACAAGGCGCTCTCCGATGCCGATGCACGGCACCGTGAAGCGCTTGCCAGCGCTAGCGAGGAAAGGCAGCGATTGGCTACGGTGCAAGGCGGGCAGTTGTTGGAGCTGCTGCAGAAGAATACGGAACTCACGCAACTCACCCATCAGATGAGCGAGCGTATCGCTCAGCTCACAGCTGAGATGCACAGCCATTTGGTGAAACCCGCCACGGCGGTTGACAGGGCAGCGCCCTGAGGCAATCTGTAATTCTTCGCCTTGGTGACGAGGTGATCTTTCTTCTGCCAGTAAACCTTCAGATTGGTTGCGCGCCGCTGGCGCAGAGGTTGTGATGACAATGTGCAGATATGTGTTCAGTCTGCTGGCGTTGCTGCTGGTGACGCCGTTGTATGCCGAGCAGCAGGCACCGCAGACGCTGCGGGTCATTCCGAAAACTTATATCAGCCCCGGTGCCAGCGGTAGCATCGGTAGCTCGCAGACTATCGAAAGCCATAACCTCTATGGCGGGCAGCGCCTACCCGACGGCCTGCAGCGCCATGAACAGCGCTACGGCAGCCAGTCGATAGACAATCGCGGAACGATCAAACAAACCATTGAGTACCCCAACGGCTACCGGGGGCAGCAGTATCCGGGGCAGGGCACTGAATACTACGAGCGCAGTCGCTAGCTTAGGCCGCCATCACCAGGCCCCAGCGCAGCGCCAGAAACGCCAGCAGGCCCAGCGGGCCGAACATCAGGGTCAGCACATAGCAGGGCAGCAGTGCCCAGTGGCTGATGCCGGCGATGGCGCCTTCGTGGCGGATATACAACCCGACCATCAGATCGAACGCCAGGATATGTATCCAGGCTGCCAGTGCGGCCGTGGGTTGGCGCAGCAGTGAGAGCACCCCTCCGAGGCTGAAGAACCCGGGCCTGCCGCTTCCGGGCTCGGGCCGTTGGCGCATCGCGACAAACAGCAGCCAGCTATAGACGATAGCCAGCAGTACCACGCTGAGGCCCAGTACCAGTTCATCGGTATAGGACCAGAACGGCAGACAGACCAGCATCAGCCAGCCGCCCAGGGCGATCAGCGAGGTGAGTTTGAACAAGGGTTTCAACGGGGCCATGGCGCGCTCACTGGGCAAGGTGTGGGCTAACCATAGCGGATACGACGATTGCCGCAGCCTGGTATCAGCGGCTGAATACAACGCCATCAGCTGGCGCGAGGGCCAGCTGATGGTCGCGGTTTATTACTTCTTGCCCCAGAGTTGTTCCAGGCGTTGATCGCGGCCGCAGCCGTTGCGGTAGTAGTTGTAGCGCAGCGGGTTACGTTGGTAGTAGTCCTGGTGATAGTCCTCGGCCGGGTAGAAGGTGCTGGCGGCGAGGATTTCCGTGACCACCGGGGCCGGCAAACGCCCGGACTTCTCTAGAGCATCCTTGGAGGCTTCGGCCAGTTGCTGCTCTTCTGCGTTGCTGTAGAAGATCGCGCTGCGGTACTGCGGGCCGCGGTCGCAGAACTGGGCGTTGGCGGTCACCGGATCGATGGTGGGCCAGAAGGCCTCCAGTAGCTTGGCGTAGCTGGTCTTGCTCGGGTCGAAGCGCACCCGTACTGCTTCGATATGCCCGCTGTTGCCGGCCGAGACCTGCTCGTAGGTGGGGTTGTCGACATGCCCCCCGGTATAGCCCGAGGTGGTTTCAATCACTCCAGGAATTTTGTCGAAGTCCGATTCGGTGCACCAGAAGCAGCCGCCGGCAAAGATCGCCACGCCAGGGTTTTCCACCGTTGGCGCACTGGCTTGTGGCTGCGGCGCCTGCGCGGCGGTGGGTTCGCAGGCGGCCAGCAGGCCGCCCAGAACGAGGATGCTGCTTGCCAGCAGACGGCGGCGCCAGGACGAGGTAATAGCAGTCATGTTCAGCTCCGCAGCTCAGGTAAGGCTTCGCCTTCGGGGATAAAGCGCAAGGCTACGCCGTTGTTGCACCAGCGCTCGCCGCGCGGTTTCGGGCCGTCATCGAAGACATGGCCCTGATGCCCGCCGCAGCGTGCGCAGTGGTATTCGGTGCGCGGGAAGAACAGCTTGAAGTCGCGCTTGGTGGCCATGTGGCCGGCAATCGGCTGAGTAAAGCTGGGCCAGCCGGTGCCGCTTTCATATTTGTCCTGGCTGGCGAACAGCGGTAGGTAGCAGGCGGCGCAGAGGTAGGTGCCGTCGCGTTTTTCCTTATTTAGCGGGCTGCTGCCGGGCGCTTCGGTGTCTTCGTCGAAGAGCACGGCATAGGCTTCGGGCGTTAGTAGTGCGCGCCAGTCACCATGGGGCTTATCCAGCGGCGTTACGCTGCTGGCGATGGCTTGCGCCAGGCTGAGCGGGGCGTGGCCGAGCAGGGGCAGGGCTGGCAACAGGGCCATCCCTTTGAGCAGGGAGCGTCTTTTCATGGCAGTGCTCTGTGTGAGGTGTGGCCAATAGACAGAGACAAAGCCGAGTTGTTACAGCCTTGCCGGCCGCGCGCGAGAATTTTCCCGCGCAAGTTGTAAGCAAAGATAAACCCGAGGGTCTGTTGCCGTTTCGTTCGCGGCCGCGCCGGAGCCTGTTTTAGCGCGAGGCAAGGCACGAGACACGAAGTTTGGTTGTTCCAAATGAGTGTCGAGAAACGCAGTATCGCGCTAAAACAGGCCC
>NZ_JAUXXP010000019.1 GCF_030684895.1 Pseudomonas sp.
GCGATGATCTTCGGCAAAACCGTGAAAAGCATCTCGACCAATCAGCGCTACACACATATTTCGCTGTGCAACATCGTGGTCGCCTCCAACTCCGGGGTGTGGTTTCTCGGCACTTCGACCAGCCTGATGGTGGTGCTGGCCGGCAAGATCAGCATCGCCGGCCTGCTGTTGCTGATTCCCTCGGCGTTGATTGGCTGGTTGCTGTTTGCCGCCACGTTGCATTTCTTCTACCTGCGCAAGCTCGATGGGCAAAGCCTGATTCAGGTGGCCGACCAGGCCGAGTCTGCGCTCAAACCCGGCGGTGCGGGGCTGGCGATAGTTGGTTTCTTCGCGGTGTTTGGCGCGGTGCTGTGCAATATCGTGCTGAAAGTCAGCATCGAGTTCGCCATCGGCATTGGCCTGGGCATCGTCGCGCTGTATGCCTGGTTGCTGATGCGCCGCGGCATCGAGCTGCCCTGGCAGGATCAACTGCAAAAGGTCGAGTGGAACGCCCTGCTGTTCTTTATCGGCATCATCACCTCGGTGGCCTGCCTTAATCACGTCGGCTGGCTGTCGTATATCTCGCGGTTGTTTGAAGTGCTGCACCCCACCGCGGTCAACGTGGTGCTCGGCGTGGCGTCTGGAGTGATGGACAACGTGCCCGTGGAAGCGGCTGCGCTGATGTCCAACCCAGAGTTAGGCCTCAATCAGTGGGCGCTGAATGCACTGATGGTGGGCATTGGCGGCTCGCTGACGGTAGTCGGCTCAGCCGCCGGAGTGATGGCGATGTCGCTGGACAAGACTTACAGCTTCGCCGTGCACCTGAAGTTTCTCCCAGCCATTCTGGTCAACTTCTTCGGCTCGCTGGGTATCTGGTACCTGCAGTTCGAACTGTTTGGCCTGTACTGAGACGCAAGCGCCAGGGCATAGCCTGGCGCTTGTCGATGACCGCGGCTGTGCAAGCGTCGCCACTAGTCTCGTTTAAGGTGCAATTCGCGCAGCACAGCGATGGAAATCGCTACGGCAAACAACAGCCAGAAGTGTTCGGAAAACAGTGCAATCAGGCTCATATTGCAGCTCCTTTGCTTGAGATCGCCGTTCCTCGGCAGCACCCCGATTCTGCTCGCCGCATAGGCAGCATGCAAGATCATCGACCACAAAGGTTCACAGCAGCGCAGCACAGGCGGACAATGGGTGGACTGTCCATGCCAGCCTGGAGTTCCTGCCATGTCCACCCCTAAAACGATGTTCGCCCTCACTGGCCGCAGCCATGCGCCCGCCAGCCTGAGCAATGCGACCTTGCTGGTCATCGATGCGCAAGAGGAATACCGCAGCGGCGTGTTGCAATTACCAGGGCTGGATGCCGCGTTGGAAGAAATCGCCAAACTGCTGGCCGCCGCCCGTCATCTGGGCAGCGCCATCGTCCACGTCAAACACCTGGGCATTCCCGATGGCCTGCTCGATCCACGCGGCCCTCGCGGCCTGCACCTGCCGGAAGTGGCGCCGCTGCCTGGCGAGATCATCGTAGAAAAACGCATGCCCAACGCCTTCAACGGCACCGACCTGCATGATCGCTTGCAGGCCCTGGGCCACCTGGACCTGATCGTCTGCGGTTTTATGACCCATTCGAGCATCAGCACCACGGTGCGCGCCACCAAAGACTATGGTTACCGCTGCACAGTGGTCGATGCCGCTTGCGCCACCCGCGACCTGCCAACGCTCGACGGTCAGGTAATCAGCGCAGCAGACATGCACCGCGCCGAGATGATCGCCCTGGCCGACAACTTTGCCGCCGTGGTGCCTTGCGCCAGCGCCTTGATCTGATCAACCGCCAGCGCGGCGCAGTTCGCAACTTGCGCAGGGGCTATTGGGCGCAGTTGAACCACGCCAGCCCACACCGGTCATACCGCCGATAGCCACCGAGGAAATTGGCATGAGGAAATCGGAATGAAACACTCCGATGGTTTTGATGCACGCCGCCTGCGCCCACGCAATGCCAGCAACTGGCGCCTGCGCCTGCGCCTGGGCGCTGGCCTGGCCGCGCTGTTCGCCACATTCGGCGTACTGCTGACAATGGCCGGCACCGCCACCCTGCTCGGCCAGCCCGCTGCACTCGGCCCGCTGAACGAATCACCAGGCGCGGCCAGCGTATTTATCGTTATCGGCCTGCTGTTGCTGTGTTTCGGCGTGATGCTCTGGCGCCGCTGCCGACGCCGCCTGCGCCGCCCCAGCGACCTGAGCATGGCCCCACATCTGATGAAAAAGCGCGACTAGATCCAGGCAAGCACGGAAGCTGGCAGCTTGGGTACACTAGCGGCCTTCGCGGAGGCCTAAATGCAAGACGACGATTTTTCCCTGTTCAAAGCCGAGTTGCGCGGCGTCAAACCAATCAAGCATGACCGCGCCGACACCGGTAAACCGAAACCCAACCGTGCCCAACTGGCCACCCTGCGCCAGGCCGCCACGGCGCGCGTGGATTCGGTCAAGGTCGACGGCCTGTCCGACCAGTTTGTCATCGATGTAGGCGCCGAAGACCCACTGTACTGGGCCGCCAACGGTGTGCAGGAAGGCCAGATGCGCAAGCTCAAGCTGGGGCAGATCAGCTTTGAAGGCAGCCTCGACCTGCACGGCATGAGTGTGGAAAAAGCCCGCGATACCCTGTGGGAATTTATCGCCGAGGCCAACAAGCTGGAGGTGCGCTGCGTGCGCATCACCCACGGCAAGGCGGTGCGCATGGACGGCCGCAAGCCGATGATCAAAAGCCACGTCAACACCTGGCTGCGCCAACATCCACAGGTACTCGGTTTCACCTCCTGCCTGGCCAAACACGGCGGCACCGGCGCGGTGTACGTGATGCTCAAGCGCACCATGATGGATGGCCGCGACGAATAAGCTCATGCCGCTGGCGGGTTACGCACTTGCCAGCCCGAGCCTCGCGGCCTAACCTGCGCCCTTTAGAAAGACCTACGAGATTGTCCATGTCCCTGGAACAGAACTACACCGCGATCCTTGGCCAACTTGGCGAAGACGTATCCCGCGAAGGCCTGCTCGACACGCCCAAGCGCGCCGCCAAAGCCATGCAGTACCTGTGCAAGGGCTACCAGCAAACCCTCGAAGAAGTCACCAACGGCGCGCTGTTCAGCTCCGACAACAGCGAAATGGTACTGGTGAAGAACATCGAGCTGTACTCGCTGTGTGAACATCACCTGCTGCCCTTTATCGGCAAGGCCCATGTCGCCTATATCCCCAACGGCAAAGTGCTCGGCCTGTCGAAGGTCGCCCGCATCGTCGATATGTACGCGCGCCGCCTGCAGATCCAGGAAAACCTCAGCCGGCAGATCGCCGAAGCCATCCAGCAGGTCACCGGTGCCCTCGGTGTGGCGGTGGTGATCGAAGCGCAGCATATGTGCATGATGATGCGCGGCGTGGAGAAGCAGAATTCCTCCATGGTCACCTCGGTGATGCTCGGCGAGTTCCGCGAAAACGCCGCCACACGCAGCGAGTTCCTCAGCTTGGTCAACAACTGAGCAAGCCTGTGCAGCACCCAAAACCGGCCTAGCGCCGGTTTTTTTGCGCCTGCAGGCGATCAAGTCAGGCGGCGACAATCCGCCAAAAGCCTCGGTAAAACCGCCCAAACATGGCGAGATCACGCCACCCGAAACAGGCAAAACGCCCATCCCTCTGCGGCAGCACGCCGCAGCTTGGGGCTGGTGTGCTGCGGGCATGCTTCTTGCGATAAGCCTGACAACGGCAGTCGCCCCACGCCTTGCAACGCTTGCGCAGTGCTTCGCCAGCTGCGCCCTGAGCCATTGCCGTTACGCACACGACGCCCTGTACACCTGCCCTGTGCCTGTCGCCCGCCGACGGGCATGCAGGCTATTGCCACACGCCTGATCCCGTGTCGCCCAGGTCGTCATTTTGACTTCACCGATAAGATGGTTGGTTTAATGAAAAAACTCCTGTTGACCCTCCTGTGCCTGAGCGTGATCGGCTGCGCCAAGCACCCTGAGCCAGAAAAAACCGTGGACGTCCTTCTGGTTGGCGGCGGCATCATGAGTGCCAGCCTGGGCACCTACCTCAATGAGCTGGAGCCGGGCTGGAGTATCGATATCTACGAGCGTCTCGACCGCGTCGCCGATGAAAGCTCCAACGCCTGGAACAACGCCGGCACCGGCCACTCGGCCTTCTGCGAGCTGAACTACACCCCCGAACTGGCCGATGGCAGCATCGATATCAGCAAGGCGGTGGCGATCAACGAATCCTTCGAGATTTCCAAACAGTTCTGGGCCTATCAGGTTGAGCGCAAGGTGCTGAACAACCCGCCTTCGTTTATCAACAACGTGCCGCACATGAGTTTTGTCTGGGGCGATGACAACGTCGACTTCCTCAAGAAGCGCCATGCGGCGCTGCAGGCCAGCTCGCTGTTTCGCGGCATGGAGTATTCCGAAGACCCTCAGCAGATCGAGCAGTGGGTACCGCTGGTGATGCAAGGCCGCGAGCCTGGGCAGAAGCTTGCCGCTACCCGCGTGTCGATCGGCACCGACGTCAACTTTGGCGAGATCACCCGCCAGCTGTTCGATTCGCTGAGCCAGCAGGACAACGTCAGCCTCAACCTGCAGCATGAAGTGCGCGGTATCGAGCGCAATGCCGACAACACCTGGAACGTGCGGGTGGCCGACCTAAGCAACGGCGGCGCCGAGAAAACCATCAACGCCAAGTTTGTGTTTATCGGCGCCGGCGGCGCCGCGCTGAAGCTGCTGCAGATGTCCGGCATCAGCGAGGCCGAAGGCTATGCGGGCTTCCCGGTTGGCGGCTCGTTCCTGGCCACCAGCAACCCGGAAATCGTCGCCCAGCATCAGGCCAAGGTGTACGGCAAAGCCTCGGTCGGCTCGCCGCCGATGTCCGTGCCACACCTGGACACTCGGGTGATCGAGGGCAAAAAGGTGTTGCTGTTCGGACCGTTCGCCACCTTCTCCACCAAGTTTCTGAAAAATGGCTCGCTGTTCGACACCTTCAGCGCCCTGACCACCGACAACATCCTGCCGATGACCCACGCCGGCATCGATAACTTCTCGCTCAGCACCTACCTGATGGGCCAGTTGATGCTCAGCCAGGAAGACCGCATGGATTCGCTGCGCGAGTACTTCCCCAATGCCAAGTCGGAAGATTGGCAGTTGATCCAGGCCGGCCAGCGCGTGCAGATCATCAAGAAAGACGCCGAACACGGCGGCATCCTGCAGTTCGGCACCGAAGTGGTCAGCGCCGCCGATGGCAGCCTCGCCGCCCTGCTCGGCGCCTCGCCAGGTGCCTCGACGGCCGCGCCGATCATGCTCTCGGTACTGGAAAAGACCTTCAAGGACAAACTGCAAAGCCCGCAGTGGCAAAACAAGCTGAAAGAAATCATCCCGTCCTACGGCCAAAAGCTGAACGACGACCTGGCGCTGACCAACCAGACCCGCGCCTGGAGCAGCGAACGCCTGCAACTGGAGTTCGTTGAAGTGCCACCGCTGGCCCTCACCCCAGAGGTCAGCCAGGCGCAGTAAGCCGCCTGCTGCGCAATGCAGATTGCCAGAAGCACTTTTTACCGTCGCCTCGCGCGACACAGCCTGCGGCCATGGATGGCACGCAATAAAAAACCGGCCACAAGCCGGTTTTTTATTGCCCAGTGAAAAGCCTACTGGCCCTTGAACGGCACCCGCGGTTTGCTGCGTAAAGGGTCGAGCAGGCCCGACAGGCCGTTGTGATCAATCTCCTGCATCAGCGCCAGCAGCCGGCCGATTTCACCCTGGGGGAAACCTTCGCGGGCAAACCAGTTGAGGTAATTACCCGGCAGATCGGCGAGCAAGCGACCTTTGTGTTTGCCGAAAGGCATCTCGCGGGTTACCAGCAACAGAAGGTCTTCAGGTTTCATCGCAGGCTCGGCAGGGTTCGGCAATCGAACGCAGATTATGCCGTTCAGCCCAGGGCCAGGCCAAGGCGGAAAAACTCGGGTAAGCTGCGCGCCCCTGTTTATCGACCCAAGGTTTGCCCCCGCATGATTATCAAGGCACTGCGTATCGGCCTCGGCCAGTTGATCATCTTCCTCGACTGGATCAGCCGTCCGGCCAAGCTTAAACGCACCCCAGAAGCTCAGGCTGCGGTCGAGCAAAGCGCCAGCAACCTCGCGCTGTACCAGTTCCACGCCTGCCCGTTCTGCGTAAAAACCCGCCGCACCCTGCACAAGCTGAATGTGCCGGTAGCCCTGCGCGACGCGAAGAACGACGCTCAGGCGCGCAGCGAGTTGGAACAGCAAGGCGGCAAGATCAAGGTGCCTTGCCTACGCATCGAAGAAAACGGCCAGAGCACCTGGCTATTCGAGTCCAAGGCGATCATCGCTTATCTCGACGAGCGCTTCGCTGCTGCCTGATCAGGCAATCGGGGCCGCCTAGCGGCCCCAACACCTCAAGGCTGCATAGCCTGCAATTCGCTCGCAACAAACTGACTGCCCTGTTGCTGCGCAACAAAACTCACTTTGTCGCCCACCTTAAGCCCCTCCAGCTGGGCGGCGTCTTGCACTTGGAACACCATGGTCATCGGCGGCATGCCGATATTGGCCAACGGCCCGTGACGCAGGGTGATTTTCTGGTTGGCTGCATCGATCTTGCGCACTTCGCCTTGACTTAGGCTGGCATTGGCCTGCGCGGCCTCATGGTCCTTGTGGCCGATGTGTTCATCGCTGGCCTGTACGCTAAACGCCATGCTGCCCAGCAGACAGGCAATCAGTAGTTGCTTCATGGTCTTGCTCCTCAAGTCAGGCGACCCAGTGGTCGCCCTGATCATTTATCGGCCCGCGCAAGAATTGCGCTGCCGCTATTACCCAGGCCAGTACAGGCTGACCTGGGTTCACACGCCTCTGTCAGTTCGCCACAACCCGCACCTTGCCAACCATTCCCGCCTGGTAGTGGCCGGCGATCAGGCAGGCGAAATCAAAGTCGCCGGCGCGGTTGAAGGTCCAGATGATCTCGCCACTCTGCCCCGGCCCGACATGGACCATATAGGGCTCGTCATGCTGCATACCGGGGAACTTGACCATCATCGCCGCGTGCTCATCCAGATCCGCCTGAGTGCCCAGGACGAACTCATGCAGCAACTTGCCCTGGTTACGGTGCACAAAGCGGATGGTCTCGCCCTGTTTGACCTCAAGTTGGTCGGGGCTAAAGCGCATCTGGTCGCTCATGCCTATTTCGATGGTGCGGCTGACCTGCTCAAGGTCACCGGCAATACCCCAGGGTTTCTGCTCTTTGACTACGGCAGCGCTGTGCTGCGCAGTGTGTTGTTCGCTATGGGCCAGCACGGGGCCGCTAAGCAGCAAGCCCGCCAGGGCGAATGCCAACGGCAAATAAGCTGTCTGTTGCATGGGTCTACCTCCTCAATGGCCAGCATGGCCGCTAGGTTTACGCACTTGCACTTCGACCGGCTCGACAGGCGGCTGCTTAAGCGGCATCGACTGCCCGCCGGCCTCGCTCGAACGCGCCGGTTTGGCCAACTCCCCTTGCCATTCATAGGCCACAGTGCCGGCCGGGTGCTTAAACCAGCCGGGGTCGCGGTAATCGCCTGGTGCTTGATCCTTGCGCACCTTGAGCACGGTAAACATGCCGCCCATTTCCACCGAGCCGAAGGGGCCGTCGCCGGTCATCATCGGTGCGGTGTTATCCGGCAGTGGCATCTGCATCTCCGCCATATCAGCCATGCCGCGTTCGCCCATCACCATATAGTCAGGGATCAGCTTGGCGACCTTGCGGGTCATCTCGCGGTGATCGACGCCAATCAGCGTCGGCACGTCATGGCCCATGGCGTTCATGGTGTGGTGGCTCTTGTGGCAGTGAAAAGCCCAGTCGCCCTCCTCATCGGCAAGGAACTC
>NZ_JAUXXP010000028.1 GCF_030684895.1 Pseudomonas sp.
AGGTTCGGTCAAGCCGCACACCACTTTCACTGCAGAAGTGTATGTGTTGAGCAAAGAAGAAGGCGGTCGTCACACTCCGTTCTTCAAAGGCTACCGTCCTCAGTTCTACTTCCGTACTACTGACGTAACGGGTAACTGCGAGCTGCCGGAAGGCGTTGAGATGGTAATGCCAGGTGACAACATTCAGATGACTGTCACTCTGATCAAGACCATCGCAATGGAAGAAGGTCTGCGTTTCGCCATTCGTGAAGGCGGCCGTACCGTCGGCGCCGGCGTCGTAGCCAAAATCATCGCGTAAGTGATGGTTTAAGAAAAAGCCCCCGCTTGCGGGGGCTTTTTTATTGGGTTGACACCTGCTAGGGGCGTCTATAGAATCACGCCTCCTTTTAACGGGCGTATTGCGTCCGTTGGGAATAGCAGCTTGGAATCTGAGGTCAAAATGCAAAACCAACAAATCCGTATTCGGTTGAAGGCTTTTGACCATCGCCTGATCGATCAATCAACCCAGGAAATCGTGGAAACCGCGAAACGTACTGGTGCTCAGGTGCGTGGTCCTATTCCTCTGCCTACCCGCAAAGAGCGGTTCACCGTACTGACCTCGCCACACGTCAACAAAGACGCGCGTGATCAGTTCGAGATCCGTACTCATAAGCGTGTTCTGGACATCGTCCAGCCAACGGATAAAACCGTTGACGCGCTGATGAAGCTTGATCTTGCGGCTGGTGTGGAAGTGCAGATCAGCCTCGGCTAAGACCGCTTTAGGTTTTAGTCGTGTAACGCTCTGAAATGGGCGGCCATAGCGGGTGAAAGCCCCGTACACTCATGAGGTTACAACATGACTATTGGTGTAGTCGGTCGAAAGGCGGGTATGACCCGTATTTTCACCGAAGAAGGTGTCTCCATTCCGGTTACGGTCATTGAGATCGAGCCGAATCGCGTCACTCAGTTCAAAACTGAAGAGTCCGATGGCTATCGTGCAGTGCAAGTCACTGTCGGCGAGCGTCGCGCTTCTCGTGTCAGCAAGGCGCAAGCCGGTCACTTCGCTAAGGCGAATGTCGCGGCAGGCCGCACTGTTATGGAATTCCGTCTTGAAGAGGGCGAGTACCAGGCAGGCGATCTGATCAACGCTGAAATATTCCAAGCTGGTCAACTGGTGGATGTCACCGGTCAGTCCAAAGGTAAAGGCTTTGCCGGTACCATCAAGCGTTGGAACTTCCGCGGCCAAGACAACACTCACGGTAACTCCGTGTCCCACCGTGTTCCGGGCTCCATTGGCCAGTGCCAGACTCCGGGTCGCGTATTCAAGGGCAAAAAAATGTCCGGTCATATGGGCGCTGAGCGCGTGACCGTGCAGTCCCTGGAAGTAGTGCGGGTTGACGCTGAACGCAATCTGTTGCTGGTCAAGGGTGCTGTTCCTGGCGCTACTGGCGGCAACCTGGTTGTACGTCCAGCGGCCAAGGCTCGCGGTTAAGGGGAAGCTGACATGCAATTAAATGTAAATGGCGCTCAAGCAATCGAAGTATCCGAAGCCACTTTTGGCGGCGCATACAACGAGACCCTGGTTCACCAAGCAGTTGTGGCCTACATGGCCGGCGGCCGTCAGGGCAGCAAGCAGCAGAAGACTCGTTCCGACGTATCCGGTGGCGGTAAGCGCCCTTGGCGTCAGAAGGGTACTGGCCGTGCTCGTGCAGGTACCACTCGTGGTCCGATCTGGCGTGGCGGTGGTGTGACCTTCGCGGCTCGTCCGCAGAATCACGATCAAAAGCTGAACAAGAAAATGTATCGCGCTGCATTGCGTTCGATTCTTGCCGAGCTGGTTCGTACTGATCGTTTGATCGTCGTCGAAGACTTCAGCGTTGAAGCTCCGAAGACCAAAGAACTGTTGGGCAAGTTGAATGGCATGGGTCTGACCGATGTGCTGATCGTGTCCGATGCTATTGATGAGAATCTGTACCTGGCTGCTCGCAACCTGCCACACGTTGATGTTCGTGACGTGCAGGGTTCCGATCCAGTTAGTCTGATCGCGTATGAAAAGGTGCTGGTCACCGTTTCTGCCGTGAAGAAATTCGAGGAGCTGCTGGGATGAACCAGGAACGCGTATTTAAAGTGCTGCTTGGCCCGCACATCTCCGAGAAGGCCACGGTTCTCGCTGACAAGAAAAGTCAGTTCGTTTTCAAGGTTGCAACTGATGCAACCAAGCTGGAAATCAAGAAGGCCGTCGAAAGCCTGTTCAGCGTGAATGTTGCTGCTGTTAATACCGTGAATGTTCTCGGTAAGACCAAGCGCAATGCTCGCGGCCTGGGCAAGCGTAACGACTGGAAGAAAGCGATCATTTCGCTTCAGCCAGGCCAAGATCTCGATTTCGCCAGCAGTGCTGAGTAAGGAAGGGGTGCATCATGGCAATCGTTAAATGCAAACCGACTTCCCCTGGCCGCCGTTTTGTGGTCAAGGTGGTCAATCAGGAGCTGCATAAAGGCGCTCCTTACGCTCCGCTGCTTGAGAAGAAGTCGAAGACTGGCGGTCGTAACAACAATGGTCGTATCACCACCCGTCATATCGGTGGTGGCCACAAGCAGCATTACCGTCTGGTCGATTTCCGTCGCAACGACAAAGATGGCATTCCAGCCACTGTCGAGCGTATTGAATACGATCCGAACCGTACCGCACACATCGCTCTGCTGATGTATGCAGACGGCGAGCGTCGCTACATCATCGCCCCTAAAGGCGTGAGTGCTGGCGATCAGCTGGTAGCTGGCATCATGGCTCCGATCAAGCCGGGCAACAGTCTGCAACTGCGCAACATTCCAGTTGGTAGCACTGTTCACGGTATCGAACTGAAGCCGGGTAAAGGTGCTCAGATCGCTCGTTCCGCTGGTGCTTCGGCTCAGCTGATTGCGCGTGAAGGTGTCTACGTGACCCTGCGTCTGCGTTCCGGTGAGATGCGTAAAGTATTGGCTGAGTGCCGTGCGACCCTGGGCGAAGTCTCGAACTCCGAGCACAGCCTGCGTTCGCTGGGTAAAGCGGGTGCCAAACGCTGGCGTGGCGTTCGCCCAACCGTTCGTGGTGTTGCCATGAACCCGGTTGACCACCCACATGGTGGTGGTGAAGGTCGTACCTCTGGTGGTCGTCATCCGGTGTCTCCATGGGGCTTCCCGACGAAGGGCGCGAAGACTCGTGGTAACAAACGCACCGACAACATGATCGTCCGTCGTCGCAAGTAAATAGAGGGATACGACAGTGCCACGTTCTCTGAAAAAAGGTCCTTTTATTGATCTTCACCTACTGAAGAAGATCGAAGTGGCGGTGGAAAAGAACGATCGCAAGCCGGTGAAAACCTGGTCGCGCCGTTCGATGATCCTGCCACAAATGGTCGGTCTGACCATCGCTGTACATAACGGTCGTCAACATGTCCCAGTTCTCGTGAACGAAGACATGGTCGGTCACAAACTGGGCGAATTTGCCGGCACTCGTACCTATCGTGGGCACGTGGCTGACAAGAAAGCCAAGCGTTAAGGGGTTAGGAAATGGAAGTAGCCGCTAAGTTGTCGGGCGCTCGCATCTCCGCCCAAAAAGCCCGCTTGGTCGCCGACCAGATTCGTGGGAAGAAGGTGGGCGAAGCGCTCAACCTCCTGGCTTTCAGCAGTAAGAAAGCCGCCGAGATCATCAAGAAAGTGCTGGAGTCGGCTGTAGCCAACGCCGAGCACAACGAAGGCGCAGACGTTGATGACTTGAAGGTCAGCACCGTTTTCGTCAACGAAGGGCGTTCGCTGAAGCGCATCATGCCGCGTGCCAAAGGCCGCGCTGATCGCATCGTCAAGCGGTCTTGCCATATCACTGTCAAGGTTGCGGACAAGTAACGGAGTCGATCAGATGGGTCAGAAAGTACATCCCATTGGCATTCGCCTGGGAATCGTCAAGGAGCACACCTCCGTCTGGTACGCCAGCGGTCGGACTTATGCGGACTATTTGTTCGCTGATCTGAAGGTGCGTGAGTATCTCCAAGACAAACTAAAAAGCGCGTCCGTAAGCCGTATCGACATTGCTCGTCCGGCTCAAACTGCACGTATCACCATCCACACTGCTCGTCCCGGTATCGTTATCGGTAAGAAAGGTGAAGATGTTGAGAAACTGCGTCAGGACCTGACCAAGCAAATGGGTGTGCCTGTGCACATCAATATCGAAGAGATCCGTAAGCCGGAGCTCGACGGTATGCTGGTTGCGCAGAGCGTAGCTCAGCAGCTGGAGCGTCGTGTGATGTTCCGTCGCGCTATGAAACGCGCTGTACAGAACGCCATGCGCATTGGTGCCAAGGGCATCAAAATCCAAGTGAGCGGTCGTCTCGGCGGTGCTGAAATTGCACGTACCGAATGGTATCGCGAAGGTCGTGTGCCGTTGCACACCCTGCGTGCCGATATCGACTATGCCACGTACGAAGCGCACACCACTTACGGTGTGATCGGTGTCAAGGTTTGGATCTTCAAAGGCGAAGTAATTGGTGGCCTTAAAGAAGAGCTGAAACCCCAAGCGCCTGCGCCTCGTAAAAAAGCTGCTAAGTAAGGAGTACGCAAAATGTTGCAACCAAAGCGTACGAAGTTCCGTAAGCAGATGACCGGCCACAACCGTGGTCTGGCTCAGCGCGGTAGCAAAGTCAGCTTCGGCGAATTTGCTCTGAAGTCTGTTGCCCGTGGTCGTCTCACCGCCCGTCAGATTGAGTCCGCTCGTCGTGCTCTGACTCGTCACGTTAAGCGTGGCGGGAAAATCTGGATTCGCGTCTTCCCGGACAAGCCGATCTCCAAGAAGCCTCTTGAAGTGCGGATGGGTAAAGGGAAGGGTAGCGTTGAATATTGGGTAGCCCAGATCCAGCCAGGCAAAGTCCTGTACGAGATCGAAGGCGTTTCCGAAGAGTTGGCGCGTGAGGCTTTTGCCCTGGCAGCTGCAAAGCTGCCGCTCGCCACCACTTTTGTTAAGCGGACGGTGATGTGATGAAGGCGAATGAACTTCGTGAAAAATCAGCACAGCAGCTGAACGAGCAACTGCTCGGCCTGCTGCGCGACCAGTTCAATCTGCGTATGCAGAAAGCAACTGGCCAGTTGGGGCAGTCTCACCTGCTCTCGCAAGTTAAGCGCGACATCGCTCGTGTGAAAACTGTGCTCAACCAGCAGGCAGGTAAGTGATCATGGCTGAAGCCGAAAAAACAGTCCGTACGCTGACCGGCCGTGTCGTCAGCGACAAGATGGACAAGACCATCACCGTATTGATCGAGCGTCGCGTTAAGCACCCGATCTACGGCAAATATGTCAAGCGTTCGACCAAGCTGCACGCACACGACGAAACCAACCAGAGCAAGATCGGTGACAAAGTTTCCATTCGCGAAACTCGTCCCGTTGCCAAGACCAAGTCTTGGGCGCTGGTTGAGATCCTCGAACGCGCAGTGGACGTCTAAGGGCTAAGGGTCGGAGAAATTATATGATTCAGACTCAATCCATGCTCGACGTCGCTGACAACAGCGGTGCTCGTCGCGTTATGTGTATCAAGGTGCTGGGCGGTTCGCACCGCCGTTATGCTGGCATCGGCGACATCATCAAAGTCACCGTTAAGGAAGCAATTCCGCGCGGTAAAGTGAAAAAAGGCCAAGTGATGACTGCTGTTGTAGTCCGCACTCGTCACGGCGTTCGTCGCCCTGATGGCTCGATCATTCGCTTTGATGGCAACGCTGCTGTTCTGCTGAACAACAAGCAAGAGCCAATTGGCACTCGTATTTTTGGGCCAGTGACTCGTGAACTTCGTACTGAGAAGTTCATGAAGATCGTCTCGCTCGCCCCTGAAGTGCTCTAAGGAGATCCGACATGCAAAAGATTCGTCGTGACGACGAGATCATCGTGATCGCCGGTAAAGACAAAGGTAAGCGTGGCAAGGTGCTCAAGGTTCTCGCTGACGACCGTTTGGTCGTTGGTGGGATCAACCTGGTGAAGCGCCATACCAAGCCGAACCCGATGTCGGGCGTTCAGGGCGGTATCGTCGAGAAAGAAGCGCCATTGCACGCTTCTAACGTGGCCATCTTCAATGGCGAAACCAACAAGGCTGACCGCGTTGGTTTTAAAGTAGAAGAAGGTAAAAAAATTCGTGTCTTCAAGTCGACCCAAAAAGCGGTTGATGCTTGAACACTGCTAGGTAGAAGACCATGGCACGACTAAAAGAGATTTACCGGAAAGAAATCGCTCCCAAGCTTAAGGAAGAACTTAAGCTTGATAACGTGATGGAAGTTCCGCGCATCACCAAGATCACCCTGAATATGGGCCTAGGCGAAGCAATCGGTGACAAGAAAATCATCGAGCACGCTGTTGCCGACCTGGAAAAGATTACCGGTCAGAAAGTCGTTGTGACTCATGCCCGTAAGTCGATTGCAGGCTTCAAGGTTCGTGAGGGCTGGCCGATCGGCGTTAAAGTCACTCTGCGCCGTGAGCGTATGTACGAGTTCCTGGATCGTCTGCTGTCTATCTCCCTGCCGCGCGTGCGTGACTTCCGCGGCCTGAATGCCAAGTCCTTCGATGGTCGTGGCAACTACAGCATGGGCGTTAAAGAGCAGATCATCTTCCCGGAAATCGACTACGACAAGATCGATGCTCTGCGTGGTCTGGACATTACCCTGACCACCACTGCCCGTACGGATGATGAAGGTCGCGCCTTGCTGCGTGCTTTCAAATTCCCGTTCCGCAACTGATTGGAGTTGGATCATGGCCAAAACCAGCATGAAAAACCGCGAGCTGAAGCGTCAGCAAACGGTAGCCAAGTACGCTAAGAAGCGTGCCGAGCTGAAAGCTACCATCGCCGATCTGAACGCCAGTCCAGAAGCGCGTTGGGAAGCTCAAGTTGCACTGCAGAAGCAGCCGCGTGACGCCAGCGCTTCGCGTCTGCGTAATCGCTGCCGCATTACCGGTCGTCCGCACGGCGTTTATCGCAAGTTCGGTCTGTCGCGTATCAAGCTGCGTGAAGCTGCAATGCGTGGTGATGTACCAGGTCTGGTTAAAGCCAGCTGGTAAAAAACAAAGCCGGCCTAGTGCCGGCTTTGTCTTATCTGTGAATCAGGCCCCTTTGGGGCTTGATTCATTTTTGATCAGTCTCTAGAATGCTCGGCTCGCCTGAGCCTGGGTTCAATTTTTCTCAGAATTCTCAGCGACTGTAGCCGCAAGGCTAATTCTTTTTGTATCAGGAGCGTCTAGCCCATGAGTATGCAGGACCCGTTAGCGGACATGCTAACTCGTATCCGTAATGCCCAGATGGCTGAAAAGTCCGTCGTAAGCATGCCGTCTTCCACGTTGAAGGTGGCTGTAGCCAAAGTTTTGAAAGACGAAGGTTATATTGCGGGTTATCAGATCAGCGGTGAAGTTAAGCCGCAGCTGTCCATCGAGCTGAAATACTTCGAAGGCCGTCCGGTCATCGAAGAAGTTAAGCGCGTTAGCCGTCCAGGCCTTCGCCAATACAAATCCGTCGATGATCTGCCGAAAGTTCGTGGCGGTCTCGGTGTATCCATCGTCTCCACCAACAAGGGTGTGATGACGGACCGCGCTGCGCGCGCTGCCGGTGTCGGCGGCGAAGTGCTTTGCACAGTGTTCTAAGGGGGGATAAGCATGTCTCGCGTTGCTAAGAACCCCGTAAAGCTGCCCGCTGGTGTTGAGATCAAACTCGCCGGCCAACAGCTTTCGGTAAAGGGTGCCAAGGGCACTCTCGAACTGAACGTTCACTCGTCCGTTGAAGTTCTGCAAGAAGCCGGTGAGTTGCGTTTCGCTGCTCGCAATGGTGATCAGCAGACTCGTGCAATGGCCGGTACCACTCGCGCCCTGGTCAACAATATGGTGATCGGTGTTAGCACTGGCTTCGAGCGTAAGCTGCAGCTGGTTGGTGTTGGTTACAAAGCGCAAGCCAAAGGTCAGGTGCTGAACCTCGCTCTCGGCTTCTCCCATCCGATCGACTATGAGTTGCCGGACGGTGTAGTTGCTGAAACCCCGAACCAGACCGAGATCCTGATCAAGGGTGTCGACAAACAACTGGTTGGTCAGGTCGCTGCGGAGATTCGTGACTTCCGTCGTCCTGAACCTTATAAGGGCAAAGGTGTTCGTTACGCTGACGAAGTCGTCCGCCGTAAAGAAGCCAAGAAGAAGTAGGGCATAGCAAATGACCGACAAAAAAGTTACTCGACTGCGTCGCGCTCGCAAAGCACGCCTGAAAATGCACGAGCTCGAAGCCGTGCGTCTCTGCGTGTATCGCTCTTCGCAGCACATCTATGCCCAGGTCATTTCGGCCGACGGCAGCAAGGTTCTGGCCAGCGCCTCTACCTTGGACAAAGCACTGCGTGACGGCGCCACTGGCAACGTCGACGCGGCCAAGAAAGTTGGCGAGCTGGTTGCCGAGCGTGCGAAAGCCGCTGGTGTAACTCAGGTTGCATTCGACCGTTCTGGCTTCAAGTACCACGGCCGCGTCAAGGCGCTGGCTGATGCTGCTCGTGAAGGCGGGCTGGAGTTCTAAGTTATGGCAAATAACGACCAAAAGCGCGACGAAGGCTATATCGAGAAGCTGGTACAGGTTAACCGCGTTGCCAAGACCGTTAAGGGTGGCCGTATCTTCACTTTCACCGCGTTGACCGTGGTGGGTGATGGTAAGGGTCGCGTCGGTTTCGGCCGTGGCAAATCCCGTGAAGTGCCTGCTGCCATCCAGAAAGCGATGGAAGCTGCTCGTCGCAACATGATCCAGGTTGATCTGAACGGCACCACTCTGCAGTACGCAATGAAGTCTGCTCATGGCGCCTCCAAGGTGTACATGCAGCCTGCTTCTGAAGGTACCGGCATCATCGCCGGCGGCGCTATGCGTGCCGTTCTGGAAGTGGCTGGCGTGCAGAACGTTCTGGCTAAGTGCTACGGCTCGACTAACCCAGTGAACGTGGTGTACGCCACTTTCAAAGGTTTGAAAGCTATGCAGTCGCCAGGTTCTGTTGCGGCCAAGCGTGGCAAGAGCGTCGAGGAGATTCTCTAATCATGGCTAATACCGTAAAAGTCACGCTGATCAAAAGCATGACCGGCCGTATCCCCAACCATAAACTCTGCGTTAAGGGTCTGGGTCTGCGTCGCATCGGTCACACCGTAGAAGTGCTGGATACTCCCGAGAATCGCGGGATGATCAACAAGGCTTACTACATGCTGCGAGTCGAGGGTTAATACATGTACCTGAACGATTTGAGTCCTGCGCCGGGTTCCCGTCGCGAGAAGCACCGTCCGGGCCGTGGTATCGGTAGCGGTTTGGGTAAGACTGGTGGCCGCGGCCACAAAGGTCAAACCTCCCGCTCCGGTGGCACCATTGCTCCGGGTTTCGAAGGCGGCCAGCAGCCTCTGCACCGCCGTCTGCCTAAGTTCGGTTTCGTTTCTTTGAAGGCTATGGACCGCGCACAAGTGCGTACTTCCGAGCTGAATAAAATCGAAGGCGGCATTGTTACTCTGCAGTCGCTGAAGGATGCCAACCTGATCAACCAAAACGTACAGCGTGTGAAAGTCATGCTGAGCGGTGAAGTTACTCAGGCAGTCACCCTTAAAGGTATCGCCGTCACCAAAGGTGCGCGCGCGGCTATCGAAGCAGCTGGCGGTAAGTTCGAGGAATAAATGGCTAAGCAAGGTGCTCTCTCAGCGCTCAGCAATGGCGGGTTGTCCGAACTCTGGGCTCGTTTGCGCTTTCTGTTCATGGCGATCATCGTCTATCGGATAGGTGCACACATCCCAGTTCCAGGCATCAACCCGGACCGGCTGGCGGACCTGTTTCGACAGAATGAGGGGACCATTCTTAGCTTGTTCAACATGTTTTCCGGCGGCGCGCTGGAGCGGATGAGCATTTTTGCACTGGGGATCATGCCGTACATTTCGGCGTCGATCATCATGCAGCTCATGACCGCTGTCAGTCCGCAGCTGGAACAGTTGAAGAAGGAAGGTGAAGCTGGCCGTCGCAAGATTAGCCAGTACACCCGCTACGGCACCCTCGTCCTGGCATTTGTCCAAGCCATCGGCATGTCCGTTGGTCTGGCCAGTCAGGGCGTAGCGTTTTCGGTTGATTTCGGCTTCCACTTCGTTGCAGTCACCACGTTTGTGGCGGGTGCGATGTTTATGATGTGGCTGGGCGAGCAAATCACCGAGCGTGGTGTTGGCAACGGTATTTCGATGCTGATCTTTGCAGGCATCGTAGCCGGTCTGCCGTCGGCGATTGGGCAGTCTTTCGAGTCTGCTCGCCAGGGTGATATCAATATCTTTGCCCTGATCGCCATCGGTTTGCTGGCAGTAGCGATTATCGGTTTCGTGGTGTTCATTGAGCGTGGTCAGCGTCGCATTGCGGTGCACTACGCCAAGCGTCAGCAGGGCCGCAAGGTCTTCGCGGCGCAGACCAGCCACTTACCGTTGAAGGTGAACATGGCAGGGGTTATCCCGGCTATTTTCGCCAGCAGCCTTCTGTTATTCCCGGCTTCGCTGGGTGCCTGGTTTGGTCAGTCTGAAGGTATGGGCTGGCTGCAGGATATTTCACAGGCTATCGCTCCTGGTCAGCCGTTGAACATTTTGCTGTTTAGTGCAGGGATCGTTTTCTTCTGCTTCTTCTATACAGCGCTGATGTTCAACCCGAAAGACGTAGCGGAGAACCTGAAGAAGTCCGGTGCCTTTATTCCGGGTATCCGTCCCGGTGAGCAATCGGCGCGCTATATCGATGGCGTGTTGACTCGCTTGACCATGTTCGGTGCTCTGTACATGACGGCCGTATGCTTGTTGCCCCAGTTCCTGGTGGTGGCTGCCAACGTACCGTTCTATCTTGGCGGGACCTCGTTGCTGATCGTGGTAGTGGTTGTGATGGACTTTATGTCGCAAGTACAATCGCACCTCGTTTCGCACCAGTACGAATCCCTGATGAAGAAAGCCAACCTGAAGGGCTACGGCAGCGGCATGCTGCGCTGAAGTCCATAAGGTTCGAGGAGTTGGTGATGAAAGTTCGTGCATCGGTGAAAAAGCTGTGCCGTAACTGCAAGATTATCCGTCGCGAAGGTGTTGTTCGCGTGATTTGCAGCTCGGAACCGCGTCACAAACAGCGCCAAGGCTGAGTGTGAGTGAAGTTACAAGCCCGGCAGCTAGTGCGCTGCCGGGTTGATTATTTGTTTTTACAGCGTTAATATCTCGCGCCCTATTTCTTGGCTTCCGGGGCGTAGGTAGCTGTCAATTGGAGTTACACTGAATGGCCCGTATTGCAGGCGTTAACATTCCGGATAACAAGCACACTGTTATCTCGTTGACCTACATCTATGGTGTTGGTCGCACAACTGCACAGAAAGTCTGTGCTGCCGCCGGCGTTAATCCGGCTGCAAAGATCAAAGATCTCTCTGACGAGCAGATCGAGCAGCTGCGTGGCGAAGTAGCCAAGGTGAATACCGAAGGCGACCTGCGTCGTGAAGTGAACATGAAAATCAAGCGCTTGATGGACCTGGGTTGCTACCGCGGCCTGCGTCATCGTCGTGGTCTGCCGGTTCGCGGTCAGCGTACCAAGACCAACGCGCGTACCCGTAAGGGCCCGCGTAAGCCGATCCGCAAGTAATCGCATTCGCGCATCGACAGGAATCTAGTCATGGCAAAACCTGCTGCTCGTACTCGTAAGAAAGTCAAAAAGACGGTGGTTGATGGCATCGCCCACATCCACGCCTCTTTCAACAACACAATCGTGACCATTACTGACCGTCAGGGCAACGCCCTGTCCTGGGCTACCTCTGGTGGTTCGGGTTTCCGCGGCTCGCGTAAAAGCACCCCGTTCGCCGCCCAGGTGGCTGCAGAACGTGCTGGTCAAGCTGCGCTGGAATACGGTCTGAAGAACCTCGACGTTAACGTCAAGGGTCCAGGTCCGGGTCGTGAGTCCGCTGTCCGTGCATTGAACGGCTGTGGCTATAAGATCGCCAGCATCACCGATGTGACGCCCATCCCGCATAACGGGTGCCGTCCTTCGAAGAAGCGTCGCGTGTAATCAGGAGACAGTGAGAAATGGCTCGTTACATTGGTCCCAAATGCAAACTGTCTCGTCGTGAAGGCACAGATCTTTTCCTGAAAAGCGGTGTACGCGCTCTGGAATCGAAGTGCAACATCGAAGCAGCCCCAGGTATTCACGGTCAGCGCCGTGGCCGTCAGTCCGACTACGGCACCCAGCTGCGTGAGAAGCAAAAAGTTCGTCGTATCTACGGTGTGCTTGAGCGTCAATTCAGCGGTTATTACAAAGAAGCTGCCGGCAAGAAAGGCGCTACTGGTGAGAACCTGCTGCAACTGCTCGAATGCCGTCTGGATAACGTGGTTTACCGCATGGGCTACGGCGCTACCCGCGCTGAATCCCGTCAGCTGGTATCGCACAAGTCGATCAGCGTAAACGGTAAAACTGTCAACGTACCGTCCTACCAGGTTAAAGCTGGCGACGTGGTTGCAGTCCGCGAGAAATCGAAGAATCAGCTGCGCATTGTTCAAGCTCTTGAGCTGTGTGCCCAGCGTGGCCGCGTTGAATGGGTAGAAGTAGACACTGAGAAGAAGTCTGGCGTGTTCAAAAACGTCCCGGCGCGCAGTGATCTCTCCGCTGACATCAACGAAAGCCTGATTGTCGAGCTCTACTCCAAGTAAGGGCTAGAAAATAGGTGCATCCATGCAGATTTCGGTAAATGAGTTCCTGACCCCCCGTCACATTGATGTGCAGGTGGTCAGTTCGACCCGCGCCAAGATCACTCTCGAGCCTCTCGAGCGTGGCTTTGGCCATACCCTGGGCAACGCGCTGCGTCGCATCCTGTTGTCCTCCATGCCTGGCTGTGCAGTAGTCGAGGCCGAGATTGACGGTGTACTCCATGAGTACAGCGCCATCGAAGGTGTTCAGGAAGACGTCATTGAAATCCTGCTCAACCTGAAAGGTCTGGCTGTCAAACTGCACGGTCGTGACGAAGTGACGTTGACTCTGGCGAAGAAGGGCTCGGGCGTAGTTACCGCTGCCGATATTCAGCTGGATCACGATGTCGAAATCGTCAATGGCGACCACGTAATCGCCAACCTGGCTTCCACTGGCGCGCTGAACATGAAGCTCACCATAGCTCGTGGTCGCGGCTATGAGCCGGCTGATGCTCGTCAGAGCGATGAAGATGAAAGCCGCAGCATTGGTCGCTTGCAGCTGGATGCTTCGTTCAGCCCGGTACGCCGTGTGTCGTACGTGGTGGAAAACGCTCGTGTTGAGCAGCGTACTAACCTGGACAAGCTGGTTATTGACCTGGAGACCAACGGTACTCTGGACCCTGAAGAGGCTATTCGCCGCGCTGCAACCATTCTGCAACAGCAGTTGGCTGCGTTCGTCGACCTCAAAGGTGACAGCGAGCCTGTTGTTATCGAGCAGGAAGATGAGATCGATCCGATCCTCCTCCGTCCGGTTGATGACCTGGAACTGACTGTGCGTTCGGCTAACTGCCTCAAGGCAGAGAACATTTACTACATCGGCGATCTGATTCAGCGCACCGAAGTAGAACTGTTGAAAACGCCGAACCTGGGCAAGAAATCCCTGACTGAAATCAAGGATGTTCTGGCTTCTCGCGGTCTGTCCCTCGGTATGCGCCTCGACAACTGGCCGCCGGCAAGTCTGAAGAAAGACGATAAGGCGACTGCCTGATCGTCATCATCACCGAACGTGAGTTTGGTAAGGAATTGAACCATGCGTCATCGTAAAAGTGGCCGTCACCTTAGCCGCACCAGCGCACACCGCAAGGCCATGTTCCAGAACATGGCGGTATCGCTGTTCGAGCACGAGCTGATCAAAACTACTCTGCCGAAAGCCAAAGAGCTGCGTCGCGTTGCCGAGCCGCTGATTACTCTGGCTAAAGAAGACAGCGTTGCCAATCGTCGTCTGGCCTTCGACCGTACTCGCTCGAAAGCCATCGTCGGCAAGCTGTTCAACGACCTGGGCAAGCGCTACGCCACCCGTCAGGGCGGTTATCTGCGTATCCTCAAGTGCGGTTTCCGCACTGGCGACAATGCTCCAATGGCTTATGTTGAGCTGGTTGACCGTCCGGTCGCTGGTGCAGCTGTAGACGCTGAGTAAGTCGTAGGTTGTATAAGAAACCGGGCCTTGGCCCGGTTTTTTTATGGCTGCGATCTACCGTGCTTTGCTCTCGCGCTATCGGCGTATGCATCGCGCTTGACCCATAGGCCGCGTGCGGCCAGCATTAATCCTTGTTTGTCGCTTGCTAAGGAACTACCCAATGAAAGGCCACATAGAAGTCATCGATTACCTGAAAATGCTGCTCAAGGGCGAGCTGGCTGCTCGTGATCAGTACTTCGTGCATTCGCGTCTGTATGAGGATTGGGGTTTCAGCAAGCTGTACGAGCGGATCAACCATGAAATGGAAGAGGAGACGCAGCATGCTGATGCCATCCTCAAGCGCATTCTGTTTCTTGAGGGTACGCCGGACATGGTTCCTGACAGCTTCAGCTTCGGCCAGAGCGTGCCGGAGATGCTTAAGCTTGACCTGGCGCTGGAATATCACGTGCGCGCGGCCCTGAGCAAAGGCATCGCGCTGTGCGAGCAGTATCAGGATTACCAGACTCGCGACATCTTGCTGGTGCAACTCAAGGACACTGAAGAAGATCACGCCTATTGGCTGGAGGTTCAGCTTGGGTTGATCGAGCGGATTGGTCTGCAGAACTATCTGCAGACGCAGATGTAAGCGTTTAGTCGTCCAAAAAAAGCCCCGCATGTGCGGGGCTTTTTCTTGTGCGCACGTCTAGTCGCGATCACGCTCCAGCAGCGGCTTGAGGAAGTAGCCGGTGTGCGACTGCGGCATCTCGGCGACTTCTTCTGGCGTACCGACAGCGATGATTTGACCGCCCTTGGAGCCGCCTTCCGGGCCGAGATCCACCAGCCAGTCGGCAGTCTTGATCACGTCCAGGTTGTGCTCGATCACCACCACAGTGTTGCCGTGGTCGCGCAGGCGGTGCAGTACGTCGAGCAGTTGCTGGATATCGGCGAAGTGCAGGCCGGTGGTCGGCTCGTCGAGGATATACAGGGTCTTGCCAGTGTCGCGCTTGCTCAGCTCGCGGCTCAGCTTGACCCGCTGCGCCTCGCCGCCGGACAGCGTCGTCGCGCTCTGCCCCAGCTTGATGTAGGACAGGCCGACATCCATCAGCGTCTGCAGCTTGCGCGCCAGGGCCGGTACGGCATCGAAGAACACCCGCGCTTCCTCGATGGTCATGTCGAGCACTTCGGTGATGCTCTTGCCCTTGTATTTCACTTCCAGGGTTTCACGGTTATAGCGCTTGCTCTTGCACACGTCGCAGGGCACGTAGATGTCCGGCAGAAAGTGCATTTCCACCTTGATCAGGCCATCGCCCTGGCAGGCCTCACAGCGTCCGCCTTTGACGTTGAAACTAAAGCGCCCCGGGCCGTAACCGCGTGAGCGCGATTCCGGCACGCCGGCGAACAGTTCGCGGATCGGTGTGAACAAACCGGTGTAGGTTGCCGGGTTGGAGCGCGGTGTGCGGCCAATCGGGCTCTGGTCGATGTCGACCACTTTATCCAGGTGCTGCAGGCCGTCGATGCTGTCGTGCGCCGCTGCTTCCAGGGTGGTGGCGCCATTCAGTGCGGTGGCGCTGAGTGGGAACAGGGTGTTGTTGATCAGCGTCGATTTGCCCGAGCCGGACACGCCAGTGACGCAGGTGAGCAGGCCAATCGGAATATCCAGGTCGACATTGCGCAGGTTGTTGCCGCGCGCGCCTTTGATCTTCAGGGAGAGCTTCTTGTCCCGTGACGTGCGCTTGGCCGGCACTTTGATCTTCACGCGCCCGGACAGGTATTTACCGGTCAGCGAGTCTGGGTGGGCCATGACTTCGGCGGCGGTGCCTTGGGCGACGATCTGCCCACCATGCACGCCGGCACCGGGGCCGATGTCGACCACGTAGTCGGCCATGCGAATGGCGTCTTCGTCATGCTCAACCACGATCACCGTGTTACCGATATCGCGCAGGTGGCGCAGGGTGCCGAGCAGGCGCTCGTTGTCGCGTTGGTGCAGGCCGATGCTTGGTTCGTCGAGGATATACATCACCCCGACCAGGCCGGCGCCGATCTGGCTGGCCAGGCGAATACGCTGGGCCTCGCCGCCGGATAATGTGTCGGCACTGCGGTCGAGGGTCAGGTAATCCAGACCGACGTTGACCAGAAACTGCAGGCGCTCACGGATTTCCTTGAGGATCTTCTCGGCGATTTCGCCGCGTCGTCCCGGCAACGCCAGGCTGCCGAAATACTCGGTGGCGTCGCCAATCGGCATGCCGCTGACTGCCGGCAGGGTCTTCTCGCCAACCCAGACGTGCCGCGCCTCACGGCGCAGGCGGGTGCCGCGGCAATCCTGGCAGGCCTGGGTGCTGAGAAACTTGGCCAGCTCCTCGCGCACGCTGGTGGATTCGGTTTCGCGGTAGCGCCGCTCCAGGTTCGGCACGATGCCCTCGAAGGGGTGCGAGCGCTTGACGATGTCGCCGCGATCATTGAGGTACTTGAAGTCGACGTTCTGCGTGCCGCTGCCGAATAGGATGCACTTTTGGTGTTCGGCGCTGAGTTCGTCGAACGGCACTTCCAGGCTGAAACCGTAATGCGCGGCCAATGAGCCAAGCATCTGGAAGTAATAGACGTTGCGCCGATCCCAGCCGCGAATCGCGCCCTCGGCCAGGGTCAGCTCGCCATTGACCAGGCGCTTGGTGTCGAAAAATTGTTTTACGCCCAGGCCATCGCAGGTCGGGCAGGCACCGGCCGGGTTGTTGAAGGAGAACAGCTTGGGTTCCAGCTCGCTGATCGAGTGGCCGCACACCGGGCAGGCGAAACGAGCGGAGAAGATGATCTCTTCGCCTTCTTCTCCCTCCATCGGCGCGATCAGCGCCAGGCCGTCGGCCAGCTTCAGCGCGGTCTCGAAGGATTCGGCCAGGCGCTGCTGCAGATCGCCGCGCGCCTTGAAGCGGTCGACCACGGCATCAATGCTGTGCTTCTTCTGCTTGTCGAGCTTGGGCAGTTCGTCCAGCTCATAAATCTTGCCGTTGACCCGTACGCGGACAAAACCCTGGGCGCGCAGCTCATCAAAGATCGCCAGGTGTTCGCCTTTGCGTTCGCGAATTACTGGCGCCAGCAGCATCAGCTTGCTGCCTTCGGGTAGGGCGAGTACCTGATCGACCATCTGGCTGACAGTCTGCGCTTCTAGGGGCAGGTCGTGGTCCGGGCAGCGTGGAATACCGGCGCGGGCGTACAGCAAACGTAGGTAGTCGTAGATTTCGGTGATGGTGCCGACGGTGGAGCGCGGGTTGTGCGAGGTGGATTTCTGCTCGATGGAGATCGCCGGCGACAGGCCTTCGATGGTGTCGACATCGGGCTTTTCCATCATCGACAAAAACTGCCGGGCGTAGGCCGACAGCGACTCGACATAGCGGCGCTGGCCCTCGGCGTAGAGGGTGTCGAAGGCCAGTGACGACTTACCGGAGCCGGACAGGCCGGTGATCACGATCAGCTTGTCGCGTGGCAGGGTCAGGTCGATGTTTTTCAGGTTATGGGTGCGCGCACCCCGGATCAGAATCTTGTCCACAAACAACGGCCTCGCATGGCGGGCGGAAAACCACCGAGTATACGGCTCGGGAGGCGGGCGCGGCAAAGCGTCACTGCTGTGCCGTACTCATTGGTGCTGCTAGAATCGCCGCCTATTTTCCCAGAGCGTTTTCCATGCACGATCCGCACAACGAGCGCATGAGCGGCAGTGAAACCCGCGCGGCCGGTGGCCTGGCGTTGGTGTTCGCGTTCCGTATGCTCGGCATGTTTATGGTGCTGCCGGTGTTGGCGACCTATGGCATGGAGTTGCAGGGCAGCACGCCGGCACTGATCGGCCTGGCCATTGGGGCCTATGGGCTGACCCAGGCGTTTCTGCAGATTCCCTTCGGCATGCTCAGTGACCGCATCGGTCGGCGGCCGGTGATTTATGTCGGCCTGCTGATCTTTGCCGCCGGTAGCCTGCTGGCGGCCAATGCCGATTCGATCTATGGGGTAATTGCCGGGCGCGTCCTACAAGGCGCCGGGGCGATTTCGGCGGCAGTCATGGCGCTGCTGTCAGACCTGACCCGTGAGCAGCACCGCACCAAGGCCATGGCCATGATCGGCATGAGCATCGGTCTGTCGTTTGCCGTGGCGATGGTGGTTGGCCCGTTGCTGACCCGTGCCTTTGGTCTGTCCGGGCTGTTTCTCGCCACCGCCGCCATGGCCCTGCTCGGTATCGTTATCGTCGCTGGGCTGGTGCCGGGCTCGGCCGGGCCGTTGCAGCACCGCGAGTCCGGCGTGAGCAAGCAGGCGCTGCTGCCGACGCTCAAGCACGCGGATCTACTGCGTCTGGATTTCGGCATTCTGGTGTTGCACGCGATTCTGATGGCCAGCTTTATCGCTTTGCCGCTGGCGCTGGTGGAGCAGGGTGGCCTGGCCAAGGAAGAGCACTGGTGGGTCTATCTGACTGCGCTGCTGGTGGGCTTCTTCGGCATGGTGCCGTTCATCATTTATGGTGAGAAAAAACGCCGGATGAAGCATGTGCTACTCGGCGCGGTGACGGTGCTGCTGCTTTGTGAGCTGTTCTTCTGGTGGTTCGGCACCAGCCTGCGCGCGCTGGTGCTCGGCACGGTGGTGTTCTTTACCGCCTTCAATCTGCTTGAGGCCTCGCTGCCGTCGTTGATCAGCAAGGTCGCGCCGGCGGGTGGCAAAGGCACGGCGATGGGCGTGTATTCCACCAGTCAGTTCCTCGGCGCGGCCATCGGCGGCATTCTCGGCGGTTGGCTGTTTCAGCACTACAGCCTGTCGGGAGTGTTTGCCGGCTGCGCGGTGCTGGCTCTTTTTTGGCTGGCCTTTGCTGTTACTATGCGCGAACCGCCGTATGTCACCAGCCTGCGTCTGCCGCTTTCAGCTGCGGCGTTGCAAGAGGCGGGGCTGGCCGAGCGTTTACAGGCTGTGCCCGGAGTGGCGGATGCCATAGTGGTGCGCGACGAAGCCGCCATCTATATCAAAGTGGATATTCAACAATTGGACCGCACGTCCCTCGAGCGCCTCATAGAGCCGGTGCCGGTGGCGTGCTGAAAGCCTAGGAGAACGTTATGGCCCGTGGGGTTAACAAAGTCATTCTGGTCGGCACCTGCGGACAGGACCCGGAAACTCGCTACCTGCCAAGCGGCAACGCGGTCACCAACCTGAGCCTGGCGACCAGCGAGCAGTGGACCGACAAGCAGACTGGCCAGAAGGTCGAGAAAACCGAGTGGCACCGAGTGTCGCTGTTCGGCAAAGTTGCCGAGATTGCTGGCGAGTACCTGCGCAAAGGTTCGCAGGTGTATATCGAGGGCAAACTGCAAACCCGCGAGTGGGAAAAAGACGGCGTTAAGCGCTACACCACCGAGATCATCGTCGACATGCAGGGCACCATGCAGCTGCTTGGCGGCCGTCCGGACAACGCCGGTGGTGGCGACTCCGCGCCACGTCAGCAGCGCCCTGCGCCGCAGCGCGAGCCACAGCAGTCGGCACCACGCCCGGCTCCGCAACAAGCGCCTCAGCCAGCGGCGGATTTCGACAGCTTCGATGACGATATCCCGTTCTGATCTGCTGAGTTAGCACTCGATCATGCGTATGCGGCTGATGCTGCTGGGTGGCGGTAATGCGCTGGGGCAGGCCCTGATCCGTCTCGGCGCCGAGGAAGACATTGGTTTCCTCGCCCCGAAACCGCCGGAGTCGGGCTGGGATCCTGCCAGCCTGACCCAGTTGCTTGACGACACCCGTCCCGACGCCTTAATCAACCTTGCCTACTACTTCGACTGGTTCCAGGCCGAAGCGGTCAGCGAGGCGCACTTTGCTGCCCAGGAACGTTCCGTTGAGCGCCTGGCCGAGCTCTGTCAGCATCACCAGATCCGCCTGCTGCAACCCTCCAGCTACCGTGTGTTTGATGGCGCGCGGGCTACTGCCTATACCGAGAAAGAAGAGCCGCAGCCGCTGGGAGTGCGTGGCCAGGCGCTGTGGCGGTTCGAGCAGCGCGTGCGGGCGATCTGCCCACGGCATGTGCTGCTGCGTTTTGGCTGGTTGCTGGATGACAGCGGCAACGGCCTGCTTGGGCGCTTTCTGACCCGCGCCGCGCATGATGAGCCGCTGCTGCTGGCCGATGACCGTCGCGGCAATCCGACCCCGGTCGATGATGCCGCGCGGGTGATTCTCGCCGTGCTCAAGCAGCTGGATTGTCAGACGCCGCTGTGGGGCACCTACCATTACGGCGGGCATGAGGCGACGACCTCGCTGGCGCTGGGACAGGCTGTGCTTAGCGAGGCGCGCAACTTTCGCAGCAACCTGGTCGATGAGGTGAGCCCGCAGGCGCACAGTGCGCGCGTGGATGCCGCCGAAGAGCCGCAGCATGCGGTGTTGTCCTGCAAGAAAATTCTCCACACCTTCGGCATCAAGCCGCGTGCCTGGCGCTCGGGGCTGCCGAGCCTACTGGATCGTTACTACCGCCATGTCTGATTCACGCCCTGTTCTGGTTACCGGCGGTGCCGGCTTTATCGGCTCGCACCTGGTTGATGCGCTGTTGGCGCAGGGCCGTGACGTACGCGTGCTGGACAACCTGTCGATGGGCAAGTTGGCCAATCTGCCGCTGGAGAATCCCCGGCTGCAGTTTATTCAGGGCGATGTCGCCGATGCGGCCGTGGTGGCGCAGGCGGTGGTCGGGTGCGCGGCGGTGGCACACCTGGCGGCTGTGGCCTCGGTGCAGGCCTCGGTGGATGATCCGGTGGCGACCCACCAAAGCAATTTTGTCGGCACCCTGAATGTCTGTGAGGCGATGCGTCTGCATGGCGTCAAGCGTGTGCTGTTCGCCTCCAGTGCGGCGGTCTACGGAAATAATGGCGAAGGTCTGGCGGTTGATGAAACCACACCCAAGGCGCCGCTGACGCCCTATGCCGCAGACAAGCTCGCCAGTGAGCATTACCTGGATTTCTATCGCCGTCAGCATGGCCTTACGCCGGCGATCTTTCGCTTCTTCAATATCTTTGGCCCGCGCCAGGACCCATCCTCGCCATATTCCGGGGTGATCAGCATCTTCACCCAGCGCGTCCAGCAGGGGCTGCCGATCAGCGTGTTCGGTGATGGTGAGCAGACCCGCGACTTCTTCTATATCGAGGACTTGCTGGCGCTGTTGACCCAGGCGCTGACTGCGCCGCAGGTCGTAGAGGGTGCGGTGAATGTGGGCTGGAGTCAGGCGGTCAGCCTGAATCAGCTGCTGGCGCAGATTGGTGAGCTGTGTGGCGGTTTGCCGGTGGTCAATTACCAGGCAGCACGGGCCGGCGATATTCGCCATTCGCGGGCGGATAACCAGCGCTTGCAGGCGCATTATCAGCTGCCTGCGGCCACGCCGATGCGCGAAGGCTTGCGGCGCTTGCTGGCGCAGTCTTGAGTGTTCTCTAGGCAACAAAAAACCGGCCATTAAGGCCGGTTTTTTATTGTCGGGCGCTTAGAACTTGTAGCCCAAACCGACCATATAAACGAACGGATCTACGTCCACATCGACGTTGACCTTGTCACCCAGGATGTGGGTAGTGCCGGTGGTTTCGATGTCGATATAACGCACCTGGGCGTTGAGCATGATGTTGTCAGTCAGCATATAGTCCATGCCGACCTGCGCCGCCAGGCCCCAGGAATCCTTCATGTCCAGGCCGCTAAAGCCTTTGCCTTCCGCTTCGCTGCTCAGTTTGGTGTCGAAGAACCAGGTGTAGTTGATGCCTGCGCCGACATAGGGCTGGAAGGCCGAGCTGGCGTCCAGCGGGTAATAGACCACGCTCAGGGTCGGCGGTAGGTGCTTGAGTTCGCCGAGTTTGCCGTTCAGGCCGGCAAAGCCGCCGGGCATGCCTTTTACCCCGACGTTATGGCTGAACGGCGTGGCCGCCAGCAGCTCGATGCCGATGTTGTGGGTCAGCATATAAGCGAAGTTCAGGCCCAGCTGGGTGTCGCTGTCCAGGGTCGCCTTGGTGCCGGCCACGTCGGTGCCGAGTGCGCCAACCCAGATGTCGCTGCTGCTTTCCTGCGGGTCAACGGTGATCGCGCCGGCACGCACGATGATGTCGCCAGCCTGGTGCGCGTGCGCCAGGGGGGCGGCAATGGCCAGGGCCAGCAGTGAGGCGGTAAACAGTGAGGTACGCATGGTGTGCTCCCATAAAGCATCGGTTCGTATTGGCTGGGTACGATGTTAGGGGCGCGGAAAAAGCGGCTGTTGATCCAGCTCAATAAAGTAGTTAGCTATCGAAAAAACAGAGTGACTGACTTCGGTGGGCGTCTCTGTCTCTGCGGCGAGCCTTGCGTTGAAATGGTCATAGTCCTAGAGTTGCCGCCATGACTATTGCCCGCCAACCCCGCGCCTTGATTGCCTGGATGCTCTATGCCTGTGTCCTGTTCAATCTGCTCGCCTGTGGTATCGCCCATGGGCAGATGGCTGGTTTGCAACTCAGTGGCTTAGGTGCGCTGACCTGCGCGGGTGACGGTGCAGGCGGCGAGTCGGCCGGTGCTGCCGGTGCGTTGCCGGGCTTGGCATCATTTAGCTGTCCACTCTGTACCAGCATGGTCTTGGGCATGGCGCTGTTGTTTGCCCTGGCCTGGATGCAGCGCAGGGGGCGGGCGTTGCGCCTGGCTGTGCCCCTCAGTCATCAAGTCCCGCCGCGCTATCTATGGCCTTCCGCCAATCCACGAGCCTCCCCGCAAATCTGATTCTTCTGGCCTGATTGCAGGCAACTGATGAAGGTCTGTCGCCAAGCACGACACACCACACGCATTTTTCTCGAGCAGCCCGCCTGAATCAGGCTTACGGACGCACCCGTAGGCGCTGCCTCGCGTGTTTGCTGGAGATGTGTAGGTTGCTTAGTGATGATGATGCAGTTGATAATGCTTCTCTTTATGCACGTTCTCTTAACAAGGAATGCCCCATGATCCCTCTGCCGAAGCGCCTGCTGGCAGTCGCTCTGGTTCTGGCCAGTGCGCCGCTCGCGGCAACCCCTCTGGATGCCGCGCTGGATGAAAGTCAGCAACTGGCTGCCGATGCCAAGGCCTCGCAGGCGCGCATCGAACAACTCGATGACGCCAGCCGGGAGATGCTCACCGAGTACCGCAACGCGTTGCAGCAGGCTGAAGCGTTGCAAGGTTATAACGCTCAATTACGCGAGCTGGTAGCGGCGCAGCGCAAGGAGCTGACCGGCTATCAGGAGCAGCTGGATGGCATCGAGCGCACTCAGGAGGCGGTAACGCCACAGATGCGCCGCATGGTCGAGGTGCTGGGCGAATTTATCGCCGCCGATCTGCCATTCCTGCCTGATGAACGCAGTGATCGCCTGGCCCAGTTGCAGGACTTGCTGCCGCGTGCGGATGTCAGCCTGGCCGAGAAATACCGACGCATCCTTGAGGCTTATCAGGTGGAGAGCGACTACGGCCGCACCCTGGAAGCCTGGCGCGGTGAGCTGCCGAGTGAAGGCACGTCGCGCAGCGTCGAGTTCCTCCGTCTGGGCCGCGTGATGCTGTATTTCCAGACTCTCGATGGCCATGAAAGTGGCTGGTGGAACCCGCAAACCCGCAGCTGGCAGCTGCTCGACGGCAGCGCCCGTCGCCCGTTGCGCCAAGCTATTGCGATTGCCCGCCAGGAGCAGGCCCCGGCCGTGCTTGACCTGCCCGTGAAGACCCTGGCGCTGGAGGCCAAGCCATGAATCGTCGCGTTCTCGCGTTTACCCTGGCCCTGCTGCCCGCCCTGGCTGGCGCTGCCGAACCGCTCAGCCCTGATCAACTGCTGCAACGTATTCGCAGCGAGCGCGCGGCTGAAGTCAGCGCCATGCACAGCCGCGAGCAGGCCTTTATTGCCGAGCGCGGCGAGCGTGCCCAGCTGCTGGCCACTGCGCGCAGTGCCCTGGCTACGCAAAAGGCTGAAGCCGAGCAACTGAAAGCCGAGTTCGATCGTCAGGAAAGCCTGCTGGCCGAACAGGAAAAGCTCCTCAGTCAGCGTGCTGGTCACCTCGGCGAGTTGTTTGGCGTGGTCCGGCAGAGCGCCGGTGATGTCGCCGGGCAATGGCAGGACAGCCTGCTCAATGCCCAGTACCCCGAGCGCCTGGCGCGCCTCAAGGCCCTGGCCGAAAGCCGCACGTTGCCCTCGGCCGCTGATCTCGATGGCTACTGGATGCTGCTGCTCGAAGACCTCACCGCCAGCGGCCGCGTTGAGCAACTGCAAGTGCCGGTGGTCGCTGCTGACGGCACGCGTAATGCGCAGGATGTGCTGCGCGTCGGCGCGTTCTCCGCCTACGCTGCCGATGCCTTCCTGCGTTATGACGCCGATGCTGGCGAGCTGCTGGCGCCGCCGCGTCAGCCGTCCGGTTTGGGCAAAGTCGCGGATTATCTGGACAGCAGCGACGCAGTCGCCAGTCTGCCGGTTGACCCAAGCCGCGGCACTTTGCTGGCGCAGTTGCAGCGTGAACCCAGCTTGTGGGATCGCGTACAGCAGGGTGGTCTGGTCGGCTGGGTGATTCTGCTACTCGGTGCCTTCGGTCTGCTGCTGGCCGTCTGGCGCATGGTCTACCTGACCCGCGTAGGCCGTGGCGTCAGTGCGCAGATGCATAACCTCAGCGCCCCGCGTGGCGATAATCCGCTGGGGCGGATCATCGGTGTGCTGGGTCCCAAGCCACAGTTGGCGGATCTGGAAACCTTGGAGCTGAAGCTCGACGAGGCGATCCTGCAGGAAACCCCACCGCTGGAAAAAGGCCAGGGCCTGCTCAAGCTGCTCAGCGCCGTGGCGCCGCTGCTCGGTCTGCTCGGCACCGTAACCGGCATGATCGTCACCTTCCAGGCGATTACCCAGGGCGGTGGCGGCGATTCGCGGCTGATGGCCGACGGTATCTCGCAAGCGCTGGTGACCACGGTGTTGGGCCTGGTGGTGGCGATTCCGCTGCTGTTCCTGCACACCCTGTTGGCCAGCCGCAGCAAGGGTCTGATTCAGCTGCTTGAGCAGCAAAGCGCCGGGCTGATTGCCCTGCACCTGTCCGGGGCGCCGCGCCGTGACTGATTGGCTGGCGCTATGGTTGCGCCTGGTTGACAGCGGCCATGCCTTGCTCGACTTCATGAGCGCCGGTGGCGTAGTGATGTGGGCGTTGGCCGGGCTGTGCGTGGTGTTCTGGACCCTGGTGTTCGAGCGCTTCTGGTACATGCGCCGGGTGTTTCCGGAGTGGGTGGCCGAGCGCCGTCAGGCCTGGCAGCAGGTACTGAGCGACGACACCGGTAACTGGCAGCGCGCAGTGCGCAGTGCCTGGTTGGCCCAGGCGCAACAGCACCTGCTCGGCCCGCTGCGTCTGAGCAAGACCCTGGTGGCGATGTATCCGCTGCTGGGCTTGCTTGGCACGGTCAGTGGCATGGTCGCGGTGTTCGACGTCCTGGCCATCAACGGCACCGGTAACCCGCGTGGCATGGCGGCCGGGGTCTGGCAGGCAACTCTGCCGACCATGGCCGGCATGGTATTGGCGATTAGTGGATTGTTCAGCCTGGCGCGCCTCGAACGCGATGCACGCCGGGCCCTAGAGCGGCTGGCTGACCAGCTGCGTCACGACTGAGACTCG
>NZ_JAUXXP010000030.1 GCF_030684895.1 Pseudomonas sp.
AGGGCCGATGTGTTCGATTACATCGAGATGTTCTACAACCCGAAACGCCGACACGGTTTCAACAATCAGCTGTCACCGGTAGAGTTTGAAAAACGCTATTTCCAGAGCTTGGAGAGTGTCTAGAAAACCGGGGGCGATTCATCCAGTGCTAATACCGCACGAGCACTCGGGGTGGTTCTCCACGACTTGAAGCATCTGGAGCGACAAGGTTTTATCAAGAGAGCCCAAACGGCAAAAACAGGTCGCCACTTCATCAGCAAATCGGTAGCAGATGCAGCGTCCAGACTAAAAAAAATGGTCGCACTAAAGGCTTTCTCGACTCGACTCGGAATGACACCACAGACATTTTCCAGAAGGTACATCCAGAGCCAGTTCGTAACTTATATGCGCCTCGGTAGTAAAATCCTTCTGTCCCTTGAGGATGTGGAGCGAATTCAACAGCACCGCGAGCTATACGTTACCTTCTGCGAAGCGGATGAAATGTTGGAAGCCTCTAATGGGTACACGGCAAATCTTGTACGTCTGAAACGACTCAGCCCTCTAGGCCCTAGCGAACTTGGATACGTTTCAACGGTTCGCCTTCTTCATCGCAATGATGTTAACCAAATAAAATAACTCTCTTCTCCGTCAAAACGAGTAGCGTTATGCTACTCGAAAACCCCATTTAAAAATCCAAAAAAGCCATTTCAAAAATTAGTGCGTAAAATATTCAAAAATTCGCAAAATAATGAAAAATAAATTTCAAACCCAGTGGCAATAGTCGCTGAAAGCCTTATATCTCGGGCCTGCCGTTTCACAGAATAATTAAGTTGAGCGGTCACTCACTAAAGAGATTAAGAGCGCTTTACCTGAAATGGATGTTTGGGGTGGCGAGTTAAATTAAGAGCCCCGCCTAGTGCGGGGCTTTTCTATAAGAAGATAAAACATGATTTCTGGTATTTTTGTTCGCCACTACGGAATATATAAAAACATAAACTACATCCCACTTTCCGATGGAGATAAGTTCACCTCTATTATCGGAGACAACGGCGTAGGAAAAAGCTCGATACTGGATGCGCTAGACAAGTTCATGAACCCAAAAGATGCAGGGGACTGGATAATAAACAAACAGGCAAGACTTGAGGGAGGTATCAAAACATCCGACAAGGCACCATACATAGCACCTTGCTTCCTAATAGCACACAAAGACGCAGCACATTTTTCACCAGAAAATTTGAAAACCCTTAAAATAATAAGCAACTACTTCTGGACAACCTCTAAAAAATCCCAACTGGAAGACTTCTTCAATCACAGAGAATTACTAATACAAAACCAAGCACATCACACAAATTATTTACTAATAATTGGCAGACAGCACGAAGAGAAAGACCCCTTCTTCTTTAGTTTTGAAACAGAACTAAAAGCTGCACTAACAGCCAAATCAACACCCAAGCCAGACTTTACACGAGCAACATCAAACTTGCTCGCACAAGTACTTGAAAGCTATACATATCTATATATACCAGTAGAAACGAATGTTGGCAGCTTTACAAAGCTAGAGACCAACAACATGCAAATATTAATGGACAAAAACATTCAAGACGCAGTGGGTAAAACAATAACCGAAAAAACTGTCACCGATATAAACTCAAAACTAGACAAATTCATAACAGATATTGAAAAAATACTACCAAGCTACACCTACAAAGCACCAGGAAAGAAAAACAAACTAACAAAACTAGACATAATACAGAAAACAATAGAGTCATATTTCTCCATTAAGGTTTTGCATAAAAAAATCAACAAATCGGATATCTCAGTAGAAAATCTAAGTTCCGGTGAAAAAAGAAGAGCACTTGTAGACCTTGCCTACTCCTTTCTTATGAGCGGTGAAAAAAGAGACAAGATAATTGTTTTAGCTATTGACGAGCCAGAAAGCTCGCTACACATAGATGGCTGCTTTGAGCAATTCGAAAGATTAAAAAACATCGCTGAAAAAGGTCACCAGACCATTATCACCACACATTGGTATGGGCACCTCCCGATAGCATCTTCTGGAAAATCAATATTAATTAAAAAGGAAGACAACGAAATACAAAAACACTCGTTCAACATAGCAAACTACAGAGAACAACTAAACCAAGAAAAGGACAAGACAAAAGGCAGACTTCCATACAACGTCCAACTTAAAAGCTACAACGATTTAACTCAATCAATAATCGCCTCAATACAAAATGGCTACAATTGGATCATATGCGAAGGTAGTTCTGAAAAAATATACCTAGAAGCATACTTAAAGCGCTCCACATTAAATAAATATCGAGTCCTCCCTGCCGGTGGCGCTCCGGAAGTATTAAAAATTGCAAAATTCTTGCAAACACCCTTGCAGGACAAAGACCTATCTCCGTCCGGGAAGATTTTCTGTTTAATTGACACAGACAGAGACTCAAAAGAATTCAACAAAGATAACGCCATAAAGTGCCTTGATGTTAAGCGAATACTACGAGAAAAAGACACAATTCAACTAGTTGAAATCGAAAGCACAAACAAATCTCCAGTCACCGAAATTGAGGACGCTTTAGATTCAATTTTATTCCTAAAAACACTTAGGGATTTAGCAACCCCGGAAATCAATAAAATAATCCAAGAAGAGTCAGTGAGAGCCGATGCAAAGACATCCGGTTACTGTCTTAATCTACGAGATTCTGAAAGAGAACTACTTAACGAGTTCTTTTCGCAACCAGGCATGAAATATCAGTTTGCAAAAAAATACACCCTAGAACAACTACAGAGCCCTCCAAGCTGGATAGTGGACATAGTCAAGATTTTTGGTGGTGAATTTAAGAATTCGATTGAGACCGAAAAAACCAATACAACCAAAGACGGCAACACTACAGAGCAAGTTAAAAAGCCGTCAAAACCAAAGCGCACCCAGAAACCCACACCAACTACAAGAAAGAAGCCTTCAACTCCGCCAAAACCTAAAATAGAAAACAAAGCTGTTTAATTTCAAACAAAGCAAGAGGGGCGATATTTATTTCCCTTCTCAACCATTTCTACTGGTTTCGGCTTTACGCCGAGTTACTTTCTCTTTGCTCGCGCAAAGAGAAAGTAACCAAAGAGAAAGCGCGCCCGGCATCCGGGTTTCGCTGCGCTCAACTTCCCTCGCTCCGGTGCTGTTCCGAAGGTCGTCACGGTGGGCCATCCCTGGCCCATCGTTCCTCGTTTGGCATCCATGCCAAACGCCCCTCTCCACAGCACCTACGCTCGGCCTCCTGACGGGATTCGAGGACCGCGTTGTTTGAGTGATTGGTGGACAGCAGAGCGAAAGGCAAAAGCAGAGCAACAGCAGAAGCATCGCGGGCAAGCCCGCTCCTACGGGATAGCAGTCAATTCGTAGGATGGGTGGAGCGCAGCGATACCCATCAAGCACGCAATCGACCGCATGGGTATCGCCTAGCTCAACCCATCCTACGGAACGCTGGTATGCCTTCTGTCACTCATCAGCAATCTCACAGACGACGCCAAGGCCCCATCAGAAGGCCGAGTGAAGTCGTTGCGTAAGGGGTTGAGCGGCATGGATGCCGCGAGAGCCGCGATGGGCCAGGGATGGCCCTTCGCGGCGGGCCCCTGAAGCAATGATGGAGCGAGGGAACCCGACGAAGTCGGGCCGGATGCAAGGGGCAAGACTTTTTGCTTACTTTTGGGGCGTCTGCCAAAAGTGAGCCGCCGTAAGGGCGGAACCGTTCGACCAGACAACATATAAGCGGCGTCTGTACACAACTTGGGCCGTTTAAAAACGACAACGGCCCATGGCTAACACTCAGTCCGAAACCTGCTCCAAGAAAATGAGCTGCAATGGCTCACTGAGCAAATCATCAGCCGTGGCGGCAAACCGTTGAAAGTACGGCGTCGCAAAATGCGCATCCAGCGCCGCCTGGTCCTTGAACGCTTCACGCATATAGAACGTGCCGGGCTCATCCCGTCGCTCAAACAACACGTAATCAAGGTTGCCCGGCTCGGCCCGCGTCGGTTCTATCAAGGTCAACAAGCCGGCTTTAAGCGCCTCCTGTTTACCGGGTTTGGCTTTGAGTACGGCAAGGGATACCAGTGGTTTGGTCATGGTGTTGGCTCTTTCAGGGGGTTGGCTTGCACATCCGGCGACGGCAGTGAACATCAGCGCACACAGCCAATAGCCTAAGTGTTTGATCGTCGGTCTCATCGTTGTCACTCGCTGTGAACTGGGATCATCCTGGTCGATCCCACCACGGAGAAACACCGACAAAACGCGCTAACACTTTCTTCGGTAGCTTGAAAATGACGCGCCTTGAACAGCCATTACCCTGGTTTCAACCACAAATCAGCGCATAGGGTGGACAACGCGGAGCTTGCCCACCTTGGTGATCAGAAACGTTAAGGGCGGTCGTCACCGTCACACGCTTTTGCTTTGCAATCCGCAACTCACAGACGGCGCCTTCCAATCAGCAAGCCGAAACTCAGCACAGCGGAGTAAAACCGCAAGCTGGCCCGCAAGGCGAGCGAAGCGAGTCAGCCATTCGACCAGGCAATAGGGAGGCGGCGGATAACAACCAACACGGCACTCCAATTAGTTCTTATGTGCTCGCAGCCATTGCTCTACCTGTTCGAGCAATTCGCTCGCCCGAGCCACAGCCTCTTGCGCCATGGCGGCGCTGATCGGTTCTCCGGAATAGTCCGCGACATTGCGCTGCTTACGCAGGCCATCGAGTACCACCATGGTCTTGCCATCCAAACCGATGGTACGTGGCAAGCTCTGAATCATGGTCTGGTGGTGGCCCGGCGTACTGGTCAGCGTCCGGAAGCCATTGGCCTGGAGCGCCGCATTCGCCGCTGCATGATGCACTTATAGGCCATGTCGAAACGGCCTTCGCTACTCATGTCGGCCAGCTGGGCGTCCGCCAAGCTGCGTTTGGCGGCCTCAAGCAGACGCCCGACATTTGCGTCATCCGGCTCGATGCGTTCCAGCAAACGACCAGCAAGTTTTCCAGTGTCACTCCCGCTCCTTGGGCTCGATCAAGTCATGCTCCGTGCCAATCACGAATAGTTTTGGCCTTTGCAAAAGCTGCCTTACAAACGCCCCCTGCTCAGCCACCAGCTGCAACCACTCGGCGTTGGGGTACACCTTGGGGTTGATCTCACGGCCCAGGATTTCTTGCAGCGGGTAGAGTTCGGCCACCAGCTCGCTAAAGCCCACATCGCCGATGACCAGCAAATCGATATCGCTCGCGGCGTTCGCCTTGCCACTGGCCATAGAACCGAATACGAAAGCGACTTCGATCCGTCCCGCGAGTGGTTCTAACCCGTCCGCCAATACATCTGCCAAACCACTGGTCTTGCGCAGGATGCTGGCAAGCTCTTCAAAAATGGGGCAATCACGATTGGCGCGGTAATGCATTTGGTTGCCGACCGGCACTTTCAACAGCAGGCCTGCCTCTACCATCTTGGTCAGCTCGCGACTCAGCGTACCGGAGAGCGTACCGGTAAGCCGGGCGATCTCCCGCTGGTGGTATTGCCGGTCCGCATGCAAGAGCATAAGCGTCAGCACCTTGCGCCGATATTCGCTGAAGAGCAGTGTGGCTAGCGACATAAGAACACCAAATTGCTGCTTTAAAGGCAGCAGTTGAAGCCTAAAAAGCAGCAATACGCCAGCCCCGTGAGTGCCGGCTATGCCGCCCAACCTAGAGCGTGCAAAGCCCGCCCGGCACCGCCATCACCCAATCGCGCACTGCCTGAATGGTCGGGTCGTGCTTGCGGTTTTCCGGGTACACCAGAAAGAACGGCTTGCCTTCCAGCTCCGGGCCGAAAGGCTGCACCAGGCGCCCTTCGCGCAGTTCATCCTCGATCAACTGACGGCTCATCAGCGCCACACCCTGCGCGCCAATGGCAGCCGAGACGGCATGGGTCTCGTCGGAGAACACCAGCCCGGCGCCGACGTCCAGCCCCGGCACCTGCGCCTGTTTCTGCCACAGGGCCCAATCCAGCGGTGAAGAAACCGCAGCCTGATTGCGGAAGTGAATCAGCGAATGCTTGGGCAGTTCGGCTGCATCGTGCAGACCGAGGTGCGGGCTGCAGGCCGGGATAAAGCTGTTGTCGAACAGTTTCTCCGCCACCAGCCCCGGCCAGCGGCCGTCGCCATAACGAATGGCGATGTCTGCAGTGACGCCATCCAGCGTGACCGGCTCATGCGAGGCGTGGATGCGCAGGTCAATATTCGGATGGGCATCGCGCAGCATGCACACCCAGGGCAGCAGCCAGCGCACCGCCACGGCCGGCGTGGTGCTGAGGGTAATGGCCTGCCGGCAAGGCCGCGCGCTCAGGCGTGTGGCCGTTGCGCTGATGCTGTCGAAGGCGCTTTCCAGCACCTGTTGCAGCTCGCGGCCCTGGGCGGTCAATTCCAGCTGGCGGGGTTTACGCAGAAACAACGCGACCCCGAGCGACTCTTCCAGGGCGCGAATCTGGTGGCTGATCGCCGTGGCGGTCACCGAAAGTTCTTCGGCGGCCTGCTTGGCGCTTTCGTGACGCGCGGCCGCTTCAAAAGCTCGCAGGGCAGAAAGCGAAGGTAACCAGCGCTGCGCCATAGATGAATACTCCTCATCCATATCTGAAAATAATCGTCGTTTGTTGCCCGTGCGGGCTGAACTTAACCTGAGTCTGCTGCGAATAACAGATGAATTCAACTTCGAAAGGAGACTCGACATGCCACATATCCTGCACCTGGACGCCAGCGCCCGCCCCGGCCTCGCCGGCAAGGATCTGCACGGCTCGCACAGCCGCAACCTCACTCAGCGCTTTGTCAGCCAATGGCTGGCCCGCCGCGCGCAAGACAGCCTCACCTACCGCGACATCGGCCAGAATCCGCCCTCGATCATCGACCACGACTGGATCGCCGCCGCCTTTACCCCAGAGGAAAAACGCGAGCCATGGATGCACGACACGCTGACCGAGAGCGAGCAATTGGTCGATGAATTGATTGCCGCAGACGTGCTGGTGATCGGTGCACCGCTTTACAACTTCAGCATGCCGGCCGCGCTCAAGGCGTGGATCGACCAGATCGTGCGCATCGGTAAAACCGTGGCATTCGACGACAGCAAGCCACTCGATCCTTACGTGCCGCTGCTCGCCGACCGCCCCCGGCATGCCGTCATCCTCTCGGCCCGAGGTGGAGTCGGCTTCGACGCTGGCGGCGCGATGGCCCATATGAACCATCTGGAACCCAGCCTGATTACCGCCCTCGGTTTTATCGGCATTACCCAGGTGCATCAGATTGCCATCGAGGGCCAGGAAGTCGGCGGTGAACTGCTGGCCGAGTCCGTGGCTCAAGCCATGAACCAGGTCGATGCCTTGGTGACGCAACTGCAGCAGGCGCTGCAGGTAAACCGGTTGCCAGAGCCAGCCTGAACACCAGCGGCCTACTCCCCGGTAGCTGCTTTGTAGGGTGGACAACGCGAAACTTGTCCACCTTGATGGTTAAAAACGCTAATGGAGTTAAAGCCTGCCAAGCCAGTATTGCGGGCGTCGGCGGTGATGGGATACAGCCAGAACCTGAAAGCCGTCAGGCTTTTCCCGATAAACGATGGATAACGGAAAGCGCTGGAGGGGAACTCTGCGGATATCTGGCTCAAGCTCAACTCGCCAGGCTTTTGGTGACTCGCCAATCAATGTGGCTAGAGCCTCGAATTCCGTAATGAGGGCACCACCCAATCCGCGAACCTTCGACTCGTAATAACCGACAGATTCCAGAAACTCGGCTTCCGCTGCCGGGTGAAAAGAATAATTCATCGAATCAGGGCTCTAGCCTTCTTCATCACCTCATCACCGGGCACAGCCTGAGCCGAGCCACTATCAAGCTCTTCTGCTCGCCGCCGTGCCTCAAGCAACCAGTCTGATCGAAGTTCCTCTTCTGAAGGGGCTTCCAGACTCAGGACCAAACGCTGGATCAACTGCGCACGTTCCTTCTTGGGAAGGTGAAGAGCTTCATCCTCAATTTTCTGCAGGTCCATGGCAAAACCTCTCGTTTATCTACCGGCAAATCTTGGCACGGATGACTAGCGGGTGCCATGGTTCGGTGCCTGCGCGTTACCAGGGGAAACCAGCACACACGCTATCGCATCTCACGATGCAAACAACGCGGCCCGCCCGCACTGTGGATCAACCCGCTAAACCTTTACGCAGGCAAAAATCGCATTCCCCGACAACCCATCCCACGGGATAAGTTTCTGGTAATCATGCTCAAACACATGCACCGCAAAGTACGGCTGCAACAGCGCCTGTAGCTCAACAAAGCCCACGGCCACCATCGGGTGCTCGTCGTGCCACACCAGGGTGTGCTCGGCCGCGGTTTTTTCAATCTGCAGCCGCAGAACCTGCGTCTCGCCCTCGCCGGCGTAATGCCAGCCGGAGCTGAAGGTGAAGTGGTCGTCCGCGTAGTGGGTGCTATGTGCGGCAAACAGGCTGTTATCGATTTTGCCTTTGTCGACCACGTTGAAGCAGAACAGCCCATCGACTGCGAGCGCGGCATGGGCGCTGGCGATACAGGCTTTCAGCCGCTCGATGGCGCCGCTGTAATGGATGGAATAGAGAAAGCAGGTGATCAGGTCCTGCGGCTCGCTCACGGTAAAGCCGCACATGTCCTGCAAGGCAAAGTGCGCTTGCGGGCAGCGTATGGCGGCCTTGTCCAGCATCGGCTGGTTAATGTCGAGGCCGCTGCTGATATAGCCGGCATCGATAAAGTGGCGCACATGTGGCCCCGTCCCGCAGGCCAGGTCGAGGTGGCGGCTGCCGGCGTTGCCGAACAGCTGCTGCAGCCGGTGGATACAGTGGCTTTGCGCCTGGTAGTCGATATCCGCGCACATCAGGTCGTAATAATCAGACAGGTCGGTGTAGAGGGCATTAACGGACATGGTGACCTGATGATGGGCGGGCGGCTTGCGCGGGCGCGCATCATAGCCCAAGCCAGGTCTGCGCCGTTCAGCGTCCGCACGCCGATGCCAGCACACCAAGCCGAGGGCGCTACAATGCCGCCCTCGCGACCGCACAAACGCGCACGCCCCGGAGCCAGACTGACGATGTTCACCCTTGTACACCTGAATAGCCCGCCACCCGAATCGCTGAAAAGCCAGATACTGCAGATGGTGGTGGACTACCTCAGTGACATCAGCCCGCTGTCGCTGACGCCGAGCAACCCGCTGTATCAGCTGTACCAGTACGTGATTGGCTACGAGATGCACCTGTATCTGCAGGCCATGGACACTGCCATCGACAGCAGCGCGCGGTTGATCCTCGCCCTGAGCGATCAGGACCCGTCCCAGGTGCTGGGCTTTGTCCTGTACCTGCCGGCCAAGGATGCCCCCGAGTCCTGCACCCTGGCTTATATGGCCGTGCAGGCCAGTCAGCGCCGCCACGGCATTGCCCGCGCCATGCTGCAGCAGATGACCAGCCGCCACCCGCATGCCGAACTGGCCTGCGTGGCCGGCAAGGTCGCCATCTTCGAGACCATGGGTTTTCAGGTGCTGGCCGCGCGCGGGCCGCAGGTGCTGATGAGCACCCGTAACTACAGCGCGGACGGCATGCTGGCGGTGCAGGACCTGGCACCGATCTTCCAATCCACGGAGGTCCGGCAGATCCACGCCTACCTGGTGAAGCAGCACGGTAAGCGGGCCATGAGTGATGCAGAGAAACAGCGCGACCGCCTCCTCGACCAGATGGCCCAGCAGGCACAGGCGCTGGTGCGTGAGCGGCTGATCGTGCATTGAGCACAGCACGCCTGCGCCGCCACACAAACCCGCGCTAAGTGCGCCACACAAGCGAAACGCCGATGACCATTCTGACCATTTCCGCCGCTTGCCTGCTTGACGATGCCGGCCGCCTGTTGCTGGTGCGCAAACGCGATACCCAGGCCTTTATGCTGCCCGGTGGCAAAGCCGAGCCCGGTGAAGACGCCCTAGCCGCCCTGACCCGCGAACTGCAGGAAGAACTCAACCTCAGCCTACCGGCTAACGCCCTGCAGCCGCTCGGCCAGTTCCGCGCAGCAGCAGCTAACGAGGCCGATACCTGGATCGACGCCAGCGTGTTTCAGGCGCGTCTGCCGCACAATGTCAGCGCCGCCGCCGAGCTGGAAGAACTGCGCTGGCTCGCCCCCGGCGACGTACCGCCAGCAACCCTGGCGCCGCTACTGCGCGAGCATGTGCTGCCGCTGCTCTGGCCGGAGGCTCAACCCACTCGCCCGCTCAATGCCGATTAACCGCCATGACTGATTGCGGCCTTAGACCGACTCACGCATCCGGGGCAAGCATAGCGCTAGCGAACCGCGCAGACTGGGCAGTATATTCACGGCCATGACGTCAAACCCGCACCTGCCCCACGACAAACTACTGGATCTGCTACTGGACGTTGTCTGCGTAGTGGATAAAGACGGCCGCTTTCTCTCCGTCAGCGCGGCCAGCGAACGGGTTTTCGGTTATCGGCCCGACGAAATGATTGGCCGCACCGCCTTTGAACTGATGCACCCGGACGACCGCGCCGCCAGCCGGGCGCTGGTCAAGCGCATCAACTCGGGCCAGCCCTCGCATGACCACGAGAACCGCTATATCCATAAAGACGGCCATATCGTGCATATCATGTGGTCGGCCCAATGGCTTGAGGCCGAGCAGGTGCGGGTCGGTGTGGCGCGCGATATCACCCGGCGCAAGCGGGCCGAGGCGGTGCAGGCGGCGCTGTATGCGGTATCGGAAGCGGCCCACACGGTGGGCGACTTGCACATGCTCTACGGTGGTGTGCATGAGGTGATCGCGCAGTTACTGCCGGCCAAGCATTTCTACGTAGCGCTACACGACGCCGCGAGTGACCAGCTCAGCCTTGCCTATCAGGTCGATCCATGTGGCGCACCGGCCGTCACCAACGCGTTCTGCGCCGAAGTAATTCGCTCAGGCACTGCCCTGCTGTTAACCCCTGATACAGCCCCGCAGTGGCTTGCCCAGCATGGCGCAACGGCAACGCATGCCCTTGACTGGCTTGGCGTACCGCTGATTTCCGGCACCCAGACCATCGGCGCCCTGGTGCTGCAGAACCACAGTGCCAGCGTGCGTTACAACGAACAGGATCAGGAGTTGCTGCAGTTTGTATCGAGCCAGGTGGCGGCGGCGATAGAGCGCAAGCGCACGCAGTCGCGCCTGGAGTTTCTCGCCCAGTACGACCAACTAACCGAGCTGTCGAACCGCACGCTGTTTCTCGATCGCTTACGCAGTGCGCTGCAGCGGGCCAAACGCGACAGCTTGCGCCTGGCGGTGCTGTATCTCGATATGGATAACTTCAAGCAGATCAACGACAGCTTCGGCCACAGCGCCGGCGACCTGCTGCTGCAGGAAGTCGCGCGGCGCCTGCGCCAGTGTGTGCGTGAGTCCGATACGGTGGGCCGTTTGGGCGGCGACGAATTCGCGGTGATCGTCGACAACATCGGCCGCCAGGAAGATGCCACCCTGGTGGCCGAAAAGATTATTGCCGCCCTCAGCGCGCCCTACCTGCTGGAAGGCCACAGCCTGATCAGTGCGCCAAGCCTGGGCATCGCAGTGCACCCCGAGCACGGCCAGAGTGAGCTGCAACTGGTGCGCCACGCGGATGAAGCCATGTACGTGGCCAAACGCAGTGGCGGCAAGCGTTATGTGGTGGTCGAGAAGCCCATCAAGTAACCGGCTACATCTATCAACGGACGGCCCCCAAGGCCCATGCACCAAGGACTTTTTATGACCTCACCAAAACTGCCCCTGCTCGTTCTCTCCTGCGCCCTGCCCCTGGCCGCCTGCGCTGCCACGCCCGAGGCGCTCAAGCCCTACCCGGCGGCCAGCAGCGGCTATAACCGCCATGTGATCGAGCTGCCGGCACAAGCCGACGAGGCCGAACACAAGGTCGAGCTGATCGCCGGCAAAACCCTGGAAGTGGACTGCAACACCCAGCGCCTGGGCGGCCAGTGGCAGGAGAAAACCGTCGAAGGCTGGGGCTACAGCTACTACGAGTTGGGCCAGGTCGGCCCGGCGATGAGCACCCTGATGGCCTGCCCGGACAACAGCCGTAAACAGGCGTTTGTCCCAGTGGGCGGCGAACCGCTGCTGGTGCGCTACAACAGCAAGCTGCCGCTGGTGATCTACGCCCCGGCCGATGTGCAGGTGCGCTACCGCATCTGGTCCGCTGCGGCCAACTCCAACCCCGCGCCACGTCAATAAAGCGTCCAACCACCGGTAGTGGGTGGGCACACCGCGCACGTCCACTCACCCGCAAGTAAACCGCAGCGGGGACATAAGAGCAAAGCAACACGCCCTAGCCTGTTTTACCCCACGAGACGCCAAAGTAGACAGCGCCCTTATAGCCAAACGCCAGCATCCGTTCGTCTTGTCGCAGGGCTTGCCGGATGGACGGCACATCACATTGGAAAACGCCGTCCCATACTGATTTTCCTCATGTGCTTCGCGCTGTGCGCATGAGTTCAACCTCATGGATATCAATCCAAGGGGACGTGCCACAGCAGTGCAGTAGCTCGCGCAGTGAGAAGTTTTACGGGCAGGGTGCGCCCCTTGTTGAATAGGAGTGTTCAGCAATGTCTCACCTGCCTGAAAGTTCGAAAATCCCGCCCATGCCCGACCTGCTTCCGCCCAGCGCAGAAGATGGCTCCAGCATTAGCAACGCCAACATCAGCAACGCCAATCTGGCGATCAATCCCAACCTGCAGCTGCAACCTGGGCAAATCATCATCCCGCAATTGCGCAGCCTGCGGGCCGGCTGCTGGCTGCTCAACTACAAGCCCAGTGGCGCACCGCTGGTGTCGTATGACGGCACCCTCCGGGTCGAGTCGCACAGCGAGGGCCGCACGGCCAGTGGCGATCTTTATCAACGGCCGGTGATCTTCCTGCCGCTGCCCATCACCTCGCCTATTCCGCTACAAAACACCCTCAAACCCAGCGTCAGCCTGGCCCCGAAGCCCATTCTGCTGGCGGGACCAAATCCGGCGTCAGGCATCCCTATTCTGCCGCGCTCGCGCTACCGCTATTACGTACGGGTGACGACGCTGCCGGAGTACTTCTATCTGGGTAACAGCTTCAGCCTGGGCTTCCAGCTGTATCGCTTCACTGAGCCCAATAGCTGGGCGCTGGAGAGCACGCTGACTGCGCAGATGGTGCGTATGACCGGGCCGGCGGGCTTTCCGTCACCGTCGGACTATGCCGAGGGCGATGTGAAAAACGCCGCCAACGTGGTGGTCGGGCGCTTGACCATGGGCTGGCTATCCACCTACCTGCGCCGCTGCACAGTGGAGATCGACACCGTGAGCGGTTCCGAACGACCAACCAACAGCGGCATCGGCCATACCTGGACCAGCCTGATGGACGCGGTGGGTTGGCAAACCACAGTGCACCTCAGCGACACCAATGTTGCCGAGCCCAGCGGCAACTCCTGGTCCGATGCGGAAATGCATGCGGCCATGCTGGCCCGCCGCGCGGTGGTCAACCTCGACAGCGAATGGCGTTATCACGTGCTGGCGGTGAAGAACATCGACTCCACGCCACGCGGAATTATGTACGACAGTGGCGGTACCGACTCCAACAACGTGCCGCGTGAGGGTGTGGGGATTGCCTCGCACTGGACCATTTCCGCCGGCTGGGGCACGGTTAGCGGCCAGCGCTTCGGTACGGCGGCGGCACCCTACTTCCGCACAGCCGTGCATGAGTTGGGGCATGCCATGGGCCTGTATCACAACTCGGCAGACTTCGGCTTTATGTGCACCAGCGATGTGATCGCGGCGGCCGGCACGCCCGCCACGCCGTTCCCAAGCAATATCCAGTGGTCCTTCCACCCGGATAACCTCAAGCAGCTGCGTCACTACCCAGACCCCTTCGTGCGGCCGGGTTCGGTGGCGTTCGGCGGGGCCTCCAACGCCACCCCGAGCATCTCGCCGACGGATTTGGAAGCGGATGTACTTGGCCTGGACCTGAAGATCACCCCACTGCTCGGCGAACTACCGTTGGGGGCACCGGTGCGCATCGGCGTCACCCTGCGCAATCACGGTGATCAGCCGCTGCTGGTGCCCGCAAGTCTGAGCCTGAAGACCGAGTTTGTCAGCGGCAGCGTGACTGACCCATCGGGCAACGTGCGGACCTTCCGCACCATCATCCACTGCATCGAAGACACGCCGTTCAAGGTACTTGAACCCGGCGCGCAGATCGAAGAGTCGATGACCCTGATGCGCGGCGCCGAAGGTGCGTTGTTCGGTGTATCGGGCATCCACCAGGTGCAGGTCGAGGTGCATTGGGAAGTCGATGGCATGCTTGCCCATCTGGCCGACAGCGCCAGTGTGATGGTCACCGCTGCCGTCGACGCCAATCACGCGGAAGCTGCGCACAAGGTGCTCACCACCCCGGATGCCCATCTGGTGCTGGCCATCGGCGGTGATCACCTGACTGATGGCATCGCGGCGATCCAGGCGGCGTTGGATTCTCCGGTGCTCAAACCGCACTTTGCCGCCATCGAGACCAAGCGCCTGGCCAGCCGTTTTATGAAGCGCAAACCAGACGCTAAAGCGGCTACGGCGCTGCTCGATTACGACACGGTGATGAGCGGCAGCGAGCATGACAAGCTCGAACGCTTGCTCGGCGACGCGGGCGGCAGTTTGCCGAAGGCCGGCAAGGCCAAGGCCAAGCCAACTCGCCTGACCAGCGCCAAGTAGTACACGCGCAGTAAAACGGAATGCACGGGGCCCATGCCCCGCGCACTCCAAAACAGAGCGACCAAGGAGAGTCAGAATGGAATTGCATGAGGCACAACTGTCAGGCAACTGGCACAAGAACGGCCAGGAACAATGCGCCGCCGGCTATGCCGCGCACCTACACCTGCAGAGCAATGGTCTGTACGTCGGCAGCAGCGAACCCGCCGGCAGCTTCACCTGGTGGGACCAGGGCACCTGGGCGCTGCAAGCTCCCGGCAAGCTGGCCCTGTCTACCGCCAATGACGCAGTCGTCACCTACAGCTACAGCCTCAGCGACGACATCCTCACTTTTACCGACCCTGCGGGCTGTCGCTTCAGTTATCGCCGAGCGCCCTGAACAGAGCACACCGTGCAGAGGCACGGCCCCTAGCAAGAGCCTTTTGCGCAACGCCAAGGAGGCACCATGGCTGGCTCAATTGTTCCCCCTACAGTCTTTTTCGACCTGGGCGACACCCTGACATTTACCGGCCCCGGCGGCGTACGGATGCGTTATGCCGACTGCCTGGATTGCCTGCACGCACTCAAGGCACGCGGCTACCGCCTCGGCCTGCTGTCCGATCAGGCCGTCGGCACCAGCGTGGCCAACGTGCTGGCGACACTCACGTCGCTGCATTTGGCTCGTTATATCGAACCAGCGCTGATCACCCTGTCCAGCGAACTGCCGGGCAACCTCGGCAAACCCGCACTGGCGATTTTCGACCTGGCGCTGAGCAAGGCGCAGCACAGCACGGCCAGCGAGCGGGCGATCTTTATTACCGAGAACCTGGCTCATGTGCAGGCGGCACGCGGCTATGGCTGGCGCGCCATTCTCAAGCGCAACAGCGGCAGCTGCGTGGCCAGCGAAGGCGAATGCGTCAGCGGCCTGGCCGGTTTGCTGGCCAAGCTACCGCCACTGGCTGCGCCGAGCAGCAGCCTGGCCCTGGCGCCACCGCCCAAACTGGTCGACGGCCTGTGGGCGGTGCCCATGGATATCGTGCGGATCGATGCCAGCCTGCTGTTCGATGCCGCCACCCAGCAGATCAGTGGCGATGCCACCCTGGAGTTTCGCCTCGGCAAACACGCTGGCTGCCCGATCTTCGACCTGCGCCAGAGCGTCACCGGTGTATGGCTGGATGGCGTGGTAGTTGCGCCAGCCGATGTTGCCAGCCATGACTTCGGCGGTGGCGCCAATGCCAACCTGCGCGTGCTCAACCGGGTGCTGGATGCAGGCAGTAGCCACAGCCTGCGCCTGACCTATGCGGTCGGCGTGCCGCAGGCCTCAATGGCCGGTTCCTACCTGCCGCAGATCGTCTGGAACGCGGGGCCGCGACTGGCATTCAACTTCGGCTTTACCGATCTGGGCGCGGGGCGTTATCTGGAAGCCTTTGTGCCGGCCAACCTGATTCACGATCAGTTCGAGCTAAGCCTGCAACTACGCCTGACAGGCACCGCCGTGGCGCATACGCCGATCAGCAATGGCACCCTCAACGTACTGGGCGCCAATCACTGGCGCATCGACTTTCCCGCGCGTTTCAGCGCTCTGTCGCCGCTGCTGGAGTTGCGTGCCAGCGACAGCCTACAAAGCACCACGGTGAATACCGTGCTGCCGATATCCGGCAGCAATGTCGCAATCACCACCTGGAAACTCACCAGCAACGCCGCCAATCTGCTTAACCAGGCCAACGCCATCGCCGGCTTCCTCGCTGACAACGAAAACAGCTCCGGGCGCTATATCCACGGCAACCGCTTTACCGCCTTTATCCACCAGGGCGGCATGGAATACGACGGCGGCACCACTACCAGCACCGGCCCACTGCGCCACGAAACCTTTCACAGCTGGTGGGCGCGCGGGCTGAAGCCGGCCAGCCAAGCCGACGCCTGGTTCGACGAAGCCTGGACCACCTACCACGACAACGGCGCGGCGGGTGTGCAGCCCTTCAACTTCGCCGAGGCAGCACTGGCGTTGTGCCCGCGCAACCCGTGGGTGCGGGTTACCCACGGCTCCTCCTACGGAGCTGGCGAACGTTTCTGGAAAGGCATGGCTGGCTTGCTCGGTGCCGCCCCGCTGGGCGATCTGATGCGCAGCTTCTACCTGGCGCGTTACCCGCAGCCGGTAAAAACCGAAGAGCTGGAGTGCTTTCTACTGGCCCGTGGCGGCCACCCAACCTGCGTGGATGCCTTCCACCGCTTCGTCTACGGCCTACCCGATCCGGCGCCGCTGCCGGATGTCTGGCTGCGCGACGATGCCGCCGATCCCGGCGCCAACAACTGGGGCGGACGTTTCTGGGATTCGCCAGACCTGTGGATTCGCAACCGCGACGACGATGGCCTGGAACATCAGAACCTTGAGTTCGGCCAGGACAACTGGATTCACGCCCGCGTACGCAACCGCAGCGCCACGGCCAGCGCACGGCATCTGGTGATCAGCTTCAACATCAAGCAGTACGCCGGTAGCCAGTTCGTTTATCCGGCCGACTTCCTCCCGGCGGTCACGGCAGCAGCTGATTTCGACCTGGGCCCCGGCGAGACGCGCATCGTCAAGGCGCGCCTGCCACGCAGTGCAATACCGCCGGTGGGCAGCCACCCTTGCCTGCTGGCGGCGCTGTTCAGCCGTTTCGATCATCCGCAGGCCGGACGTCATGTGTGGCAGCAGAACAACCTGGCGCAGAAGAACCTCAGCGTGATCGATCTGGCCCCCAACCTGTGGATAGTGCTGCCCTTTATGGCCACCAGCCTACGCGCCCGTCAGACGCGCAGCGTGCTATTCGAACTGCTGCGCCCCGAGGGGCTGGAAACGCTGCAAGCCAGCCTGCTGCTGGATAAACGCGCGCTGGCGCCCACGCTCAAGGCCAGTGCCCTGCGCTTGCCGGAGCTGGCAGACACTTCGACAGCCAGAGCAAAACCTATGGCAGATGAGCCACTGGATTGCGCCAGCCACGCCTGCGCGGCAATGCCAAGCACCGATCAGCTATTGACCAGCAAGACCCCGGAGCGACTCGCCGAGAATTTTCCTAACGCACTGGAGCTGAAGTTTGCCAAGGGTAAACAGGCGCAGCTGCCAATCGTGCTACGCCCGCTGGAATCGCAACGGCTGGGGCTACGCATTACGGTGCCGGCAGACGCCAAGCGCGGCAGCAGCTTTACCCTCGACCTGGTGCAGCGGGAGAACGGCAAGATAGTCGGCGGGGTGGCGCTACTCATCAATGTGCGCTGAGCAGCGCCTGAACCACGGGTTACGGCGCGCCAAACAGCGCCGTCCAGTAAATCCCCGCGTCGCTCTTGGGGTCATTGGCGTAGGCGGCGCCCAGTTCGCTGAATTGCGGGTTCATCAGGTTGGCGCAGTGGCCGGGGCTGGCCAGCCAGCCGGCGAGCACCTTACTAGTGCTATCCAGACCGGCGGCGATGTTCTCGCCAACGCGCTGGCCGCTGTAGCCGGCCAGTTCCGCGCGGTCGCCGGGGGTGCGGCCGTCAGGGTCTTGATGATCGAAGAAGTTGCCGTTGGCCATGGCCCGACTGTGGGCTTCGGCGGTGCTGCCCAGGGTGGCATTCCACACCAGCGGCGCGGCGGCGGCAAAGGCTTGGCTGCCGCACTGGCGCGCCATACCGCGCGCGCTGTTGAGTTGTTCCAGCAACGTCTGCCCTTCGGCCTGCCAGTCGCCCAGGCGCGCCGCCAGTAGTGGACGGGCAAGCAGGATGCGCCACTCGCGGTCCTGCTGCTTGACGCCGATATCGACAAACTGCGGATCGAGCACAATCTTGCAGAAGCTCTCCTGCAGCACCTTCAGCGCCGCCGCCGCATCACGCGGCCCGGACAGGCTGATGGCCTGCACATTGACCATCGGATAGCCCGCCGCACTCATCGCCTGCTGCAAATCCCCCGAGCGACCAACCGGTTGCACCAGACGCGGATCGGCCGTCAACGGCGGCAACTCGGCGGAAGCCTGATCGCCACAGCGCTGCACTTCGCTGCGGTAGCTGTTGATCAAGCCGACCAGTTGCGCATCTTCGGCGGCCTGCGCAGCCGCAGCACACACCAGCGCCAACCCCAGGGCAGCGAACGCCCGAATAAATCCCTTGCTAGCCATAAATCCCCCGACCTGAGCATGCCTATACGGCGTACCCACAACTGTGATCGGGTGATCTTGGCGCACCTCGCGCGCTGAAACCAGCCCAATGCGCAGGCCGGATCAGCAATGGAAAAACTCAGAAGCTGTTTCGGATCTCGCGAGCTAGAGCGAGACAAGGCAGAAATGGCCGAGGGTGCGGACGACTGCATGGATGCAGAAGGTAGAACGAAGCAGGATGCCCGAGTCGAGTTTACTGGTTGTATGAGCAGTACTCGTTTCACTCGCCCTTCGGGCCGCGCTGAAGCGCGTTAGCCGCAAGCGGCTTGCCGAGTCTGTTCTTAACGCAGTATCGCCGACGCGCAGCAGATCCGAGACGGCTTCTTAAACGTAGATGCTGACGCCGCCCCTAGCCTGTAGCCAATCGCGGTAGGTGGTCAGCGAGTCGGTCTGCTGGTCGCCGTTGTAGCCGACAAAGGTGCCCGTCTTGTCCAGGCCGGCGTCGACCAGCTTGTTAATCTGCGCCAGCAGCTTGGCGGCGTCTTCACGGTCCAGTTCGGCGACATCCGGCAGGGCTATTTTCGAGTTGCCGCTGCCCTGCTCGGCGACCGGGCGGAAGCGATCACTGGCAATCGCGTTGCTGGCGCCGCTGCTCTCGGCATGCATCGCGCGCAGCAGACCGCCACGGCTGTGAGCCACCATGCCGCTGGCAAAGCGGCGGATTTCCGCAAGGGGATCTGTGGCGGCGCTCGGTTTATCCGTACTGTTGCCACTGCCTGCAGCCCCGGCCGTGCTGGGTTTGCCGGTGTTGGCGAAGTAGCTCGCCAGCGGCGAGTTATTGGAGATACTGGTCATGGCGAATCCCTGCATAGGTCAGCTGGCAGAGATTTCTGCAGAATATGGGCCAACCATCTTCAAGCCAGAAAAAACGGGCTTTACCGCCCATTCAGCTGTCACCCAAGAGGAATCATTTTGCCGCTCCAGGCAGGCCATTGCCGCTGGCAGGCCGCAATGACTGCCCTGAAACGACAGCGCCCCCACAGTAATCTGCGGGGGCGCGTGTGGTGGGAGGTAGGCAGCCAGTCTGGCCGGCTGCCCGTGGCGTTTAGTTAGACGGCGCGCAGCTGCTCCTCGGCGAGGAAGTCCTCTTGCAGCAGTGCGTCCTGGCCCGGAATATCGCTGGCCTCGTCGGCGTGCAGTGGCGTGACGCGCTTGCTGCGCAGTTTGCCGAATTGATGCTCAAGGGCGTTGTGCAGTTTTTCGATGGAGCCGTCGACGGCCTGCTCCAGTGACTCGGCCTTGTGGGTAACGGAAATAGGTTGCAGGCCCTTTGGCCGTGCTTCGATCTGGCAGCGTTTGTCGTACGCGCCGGCTTTGGCGCCGTTGTCGTCATGCAGGTGAACAACGATGCGGGTCAACTCGTCATCGAAGCGTTCCAGCTTGCTGGCAACACTGGCACTCACCCACTCCACCAGCCGTACGCTGCCTTCGATGTGGTTATCGCTGTGAACTTGGATTTGCATAAAGCTTTCCTTCTTCAACTGTTCGCGAAAGCGTCGCCAAGCAAGGCGACAACTCCAGCCTACGCCACTAAGCCCCCCTTTAGGCAAGCCCTAAGACGTTGGTCGTAACCACAAATCTGCGGCGCACCTACCGCTGTTTGGCTGCAGCCCTTGTGCCCCGTGAGTTACAAGACTATGGCTGCAAATCAAACAAAACTTTTCCGCTTTCCATGTCGCACGGCATGGAGAAATGCTCATGGGCGATCAGCCATTGCCCGCCCTGCTGACGGAAACACTGGCTTACGCGCATCCAGCTGCTGTGCATTTCGCCCTTGTCATCGCTGCCGCCACAATGGAACAGGTAGTGCACCACGGCCAGCCCATCACTGCACAGAAAGCTCGGCTGATGGATCTCGAACATGGCCTGGCCACTGCACATGTCCATGCAGGCCTGCCAATGCGCCTGATAGGCCTCACGGCCCTGGAAACGCAGCGGACCGATGGCATCGTAGGCCACCACGTCCTCGGCATAGTGGCGCATGATCTGGCTGACATCCTTGGACCGGCAGGCGGCAGCCCAAGAGTCCAGTTGCTGTTGAATTGCGGCATGGGCGGTGTTGTTCATCTCGACTCTCCTTGCATGGGGATGGGGTCAAACCTGCAACTCGCGCACTGGGCGGACTTCCACGCAGCCGACCCGCGCCGCCGGAATATGCCCGGCCAACTGGATCGCTTCATTCAGGTCACGGGCTTCAACCAGATAAAAACCCGCCAGCTGCTCCTTGGTCTCGGCAAACGGGCCGTCGATGATCGACAGCTTGCCGCCGCGCATGCGCACCGTGGTGGCGGTCTGCACCGACTCCAGCGCTTCGGCGGCAAGCATGCGGCCGCTAGTGGCCACCGACTCGGCATAGGCGAAACACTCCTCGTCACGCGGGCTGTCGGGGGAGTTATGCAGCGCATGCTCGTTGCTGTAGACCAGGCACAGGTATTTCATGGCGTTCTCCGGTGGTGTGGCGCGGTTACTGACTAATCGAATGGCGCGGCGCTGAATCGACAGCGACGGATAAACTATTTTCAGGCCCGACCAACGGTAGCCAAGCAGCAGGGATCTTCCAGGCGAATGGCAGCTCAGTCGGCCGCCAGCTGATCCAGGCGCATCTGCAGAAACTGCCGATCGGCGCCCTGCTGGGCCAGCTCCAGCGCCCGTTGATAGGCCGTGCGCGCAAGCTGCACGCGGCCCAGACGGCGATTGAGGTCGGCGCTCGCGGCATGCGCAAGGTGGTAATCCGTCAGTTCGCCGCTGGCCAGCAGCGCGTCGATTAGCGTCAGGCCGGCCTCCGGACCTTGCTGCATGGCCACCGCCACGGCGCGATTGAGCTCGATCACTGGTGATGGACTCAGGCGCAGCAAAGCGTCGTAGAGCCCGACGATCTGCGCCCAGTCAGTCTGCTCGGCGTGGGCGGCTTCGGCATGCACGGCAGCAATCGCCGCTTGCAGGGTGTAAGGGCCGAAACGCCGCGAATGCAGGGCCTGCAGCACCAGCGTGTCGCCTTCGGCGATCAGTGCGCGGTCCCACTGGCGACGATCCTGCGCCTCCAGCAGCACCACTTCGCCGCTGGCCGAGCTGCGCGCACTGCGCCGCGACTCGTGCAGCAGCATCAGCGCCAGCAAACCCTGTACTTCCGGCTCGGGCAGCAGTTCCAGCAGCAGGCGCGCCAGGCGAATGGCCTCATCGGACAGGTGCGCGCGGGTCAGCGAATCGCCCGAACTGGCGAAATAACCTTCGTTGAACACCAGGTAAATTACCCGCAGCACCGCGTCTAGGCGCTCTGGCAGCTCGCTGCGTCCGGGCACTTCAAAGGGGATGCGCGCATCGCGAATTTTCGCCTTGGCACGGACGATGCGCTGGGCCAGGGTGGCGGGTGTGGTGAGGAAGGCGCGGGCGATTTCCTCGGTGCCCAGATCGCAGACTTCGCGCAGGGTCAGGGCCACCTGAGCATCGCTGGCCAACGCCGGGTGACAGCAGGTGAAGATCAGCCGCAGGCGGTCGTCTTCAAGCAGCTCGCCCTCGTCCAGCGGTGCGTCATCGGCCAGGTCGAAGTGTTCATCCAGCGGCTGAAAGCGCCGCTGTCGGCGCAGGTTATCGATGGCCTTGAAGCGCCCCACCGACACTAACCAGGCGCGCGGATTGGCCGGCACACCGCTCTGCGGCCATTGCTCCATGGCCGCGCGAAAGGCTTCGTGCAACGCCTCCTCGGCCAGGTCGAAATCGCCCAGCAAGCGAATCAGGGTGGCCAGCACGCGGCGCGATTCATCGCGGTAGAGCTGCGCAAGCTGGGCCTGCACCTCCGTTGGCTGATCCTTGTCCACTCTTCCTCCCGCGACAGGCTGAACCGTAGCCCGGATGCAATCCGGGGATGGCTGGTAGCATGGCCCCGGATTTCATCCGGGCTACCAAACGACCAGACCGCTCCCACACTAGCGCATCAAGCGCGCTTCAGCTTTTCAGTTATGTAGGGTGGATGACGCTGTTTTCATCCACCATCGCGGTTGGTGGATGGGTAAAGCGTCGGCTACGCGCCCCGATCCTCCCTACAAAGTTGCAGGCCTTGCAGAGAAACATAGGGTCTACCGCAATCAATCGTAGCCAGGATGCAATCCGGGAAATTGGCTGATGCCTCCCCGGATTGCATCCGGGCTACAGTTCCTGGCTTAACTTTTCAACCGATAACCGGTTTTGAAGATAAAGCCCACAGCCAGAATGCACAGCAGCAGAAAGCCGAGAATCATCGCCAGGCTCAGGCCAACATTGACGTCGGACACACCATAGAAACTCCAGCGGAACGCGCTGATCAGGTACACCACCGGGTTGAACAGGGTCACCGTCTGCCAGGCCGGTGGCAGCATGCTGATCGAGTAGAACGCGCCACCGAGGAAGGTCAGCGGCGTGACGATCAGCGCCGGCACCACCTGCAGCTTCTCCCAGCCATCGGCCCACACGCCGATGATGAAACCAAACAAACTGAAGGTCAGCGCGGTAAGCACCAGAAACGCCAACATCCAGACTGGGTGAAGAATCTCGAAATCGACAAACAACCGCGCAGTAATCAGGATCACCAGGCCGAGAATGATCGACTTGGTCGCCGCCGCGCCGACATAGCCGATGAGGATTTCCAGGTAGGACACCGGCGCCGACAGCAGCTCGTAGATGCTCCCCGAGTACTTGGGCATGTAGATGCCGAACGAGGCGTTGGAAATGCTCTCGGTGAGCAGCGCCAGCATGATCAGCCCCGGCACGATAAACGCGCCGTAACTGACGCCCTGCACCTGGGTCATGCTCGAACCGATGGCCGAACCGAACACCACGAAATACAGCGACGTGCTGATCACCGGGGTGGCGATGCTTTGCAGCAGAGTGCGCCAGGTGCGCGCCAGCTCGAACAGGTAGATGGCACGGATTGCGTAGAAATTCATGCGCGCGACTCCTTGACCAAAGACACAAAGATGTCTTCCAGCGAACTCTGGCTCGACTGCAGATCCTTGAAGTCGATGCCGTGCTGGGCCAGGTCCTTGAGCAGCTCAGCGATGCCGGTGTGCTCGCTCTGGGTGTCGAAGGTGAACACCAGGGCGTGGCCCTCATCGATCAGCTCCAGCGGGTAGCGTGCCAGCTCGGCGGGGATGCTCGCCAAGGGCTGTTGCAGCTGCAGGGTCAGCTGTTTCTTGCCGAGTTTGTGCATCAGCGCCTGCTTGTCCTCCACCAGAATGATCCGGCCCTTGCTGATCACCCCGATGCGGTCGGCCATTTCCTCGGCCTCCTCGATGTAATGGGTGGTGAGAATGATGGTCACACCGCGCTCACGCAGGGCCCGCACCATATTCCACATATCGCGGCGTAGCTCAACGTCAACGCCGGCAGTGGGTTCGTCGAGAAACAGAATTTGCGGTTCGTGGCTCAGCGCCTTGGCGATCATCACCCGACGTTTCATGCCGCCGGACAGCTCGAAAATCTTCGCGTCGCGCTTATCCCACAGCGACAGGTCCTTGAGCAGTTGCTCCAGATAGGCCGGATTGGGCTTCTTGCCGAACAGGCCACGGCTAAATTTCACCGTCGCCCAGACGGTCTCGAACACATCGCTGACCAGTTCCTGCGGCACCAGGCCGATCTGCGAGCGGGACGCGCGGTAGTCCTTGATGATGTCCTTACCGCCCACCAACACCCGCCCGCCGCCCGGATTGACGATGCCGCAGATAATGCTGATCAGGGTGGTCTTACCCGCGCCGTTGGGGCCGAGCAGCGCAAAGATCTCGCCGGGGCGAATATCCAGATTGATGTCCTGCAGCGCCGGATGGCCGCTGGCGTAGGTCTTGCTCAGCTGTTGAATCGAGATCACCGCTTGCACAGAACCTCCTGCTCTGGGGAAAAGCGCAATTGTAGGGAAGTTGCCTGCGCTTGCGGAAACGCTGATGCAAGAGCCTGAACTGATTTGCCAGCCTAACGTTGAGCTACAACGGACACGACTGCTAGGCTGGACTTGGTTTTATGCAGACAAGGAAATAGACCATGGCTCTTCGTCATCACCTCGCCAGCCTCAGCCTGCTCGCCCTGCTGGCCGGTTGCAGCTCGCAACCGCCGGCGCAGCAAACCGCCGAAATCAGCGGCGACTGCAATGTCGAGCAGGTGCACGGCGCACTCGGCAAGACCGCCAGCGCCGAACTGATCGAGCAGGTGCAGCAGCAAGCCAACGCCAAGACCCTGCGCGTACTCGCCCCCGGCGACGCTGCGACCATGGATTACAACCCGCAGCGTTTGAACATCGATATCGATGAGAGCGAAGTGATCATTCGTCTGACCTGCGGCTGAATGCAGGTCAGGTTTGAAGCTAATCGAGACGCCAGTTAAATAACCCACAAAATGGCGTAGACGATCAGGGGAGCTCGCCTCTGTGGCCAACTAAAGATGGAACCCATTCAGTCCCGTTATTCAGCAATACCACCACCCAGCACGCGGTACAGGGCTATGCGGTTGCTTTGCTCGGTCAGTTGCAGGCTGATCAGCGCCTGGCTGGCGGTATACAGCTGGCGCTGTGAGTCGAGCGCGTCGAGGTAGCTACTGGCGCCGTTGCGGTAAAGCGCGTCCGCCAGTTGGTAACTCTTGGCCGTGGCATCGGTCAGTGCTCGTTGGGCATCCATGCGCTGACGCAGGGTGCCGCGCTCGGCCAGTACATCAGCCACTTCGCGGAATGCACCCTGCAGGGTCTTTTCATAGGTCGCCAACTGAATGTCGCGCTCATGTTCGGCCACCTGCAAGTTGGCGCGGTTGGCCCCAGCATCGAAGATCGGCAGGCTGATGCTCGGGGCGAAGTTCCAGGCTCCACTGCCACCGCTGAACAGCCCACTCAAGGCCGCACTGCTGGAGCCAGCGCCGGCGGTCAGGCTGATACGGGGAAAGAACGCCGCGCGCGCCGCGCCAATATCGGCGGTGGAGGACTTCAGGTCATGCTCAGCCGCCAGCACATCAGGGCGCTGCTGCAACAGGCTGGAGGGCAGCCCGGCAGGAACGTCCAGCAACTCGGCGCTGTTCTCATTCAGTCCGCTGGGTAACAGGTCATCGGCCAGTTGGCTGCCGGCAAGCAGGTTGAGGGCATTGATGTCTTGCTGCACCTGGCTCTGGTAGGTCGCCACGTCGACCCGCGCCGACTCCACGGTAGTCTGCGCCTGAACCAGGGTCAGCCCCGAGGCATTGCCCAGGGCATGGCTGCGCTGCTGCAGCTGGTAGCTGGCCTGTTGACTGGTCAGGGTTTCTTCGGCCAGTTTGAGCAGGTCGCGGTCGGCGGCCAGAGTCAGCCAGGCATTGGCCACCTCCGCCAGCAGACTGATCTGTGTACTGCGCTGTGTTTCCTCAAGCGCCAGGTAATCCTCCAGAGCGGCGTCGCTGAGGTTGCGAATGCGCCCGAACAGGTCCAGCTCGTAACTACTCAGCCCCAGTGCGGCGCTGTACTGGTGAGTGGTGCTGGCGCTGCCCGTACCACTAAGGCTGGATGGGGTGCGACTGTGGCTACCACTCACCCCGGCACTTATGGTCGGCAATTGCTCAGCACGCTGCACCCGGTAAAGGGCGCGGGCTTTCTCGACATTGAGGGCGGCCACACGCAGGTCGCGGTTGTTGGCCAGGGTTTGCTCGATCACCTGCTGCAAGCGCGCATCGAGAAAGAACGCCTGCCAGCCAATCTGCACGGAAGCGCTGCCCAGTTCGGCGCTGGCCGGCCACTGCTGGGGAATTGGTGCCTGGGGTTGCTGATAATCGGGGGCCAGGTTGACGCAGCCAGCGAGCAGCAAGGCCGGCAGCAACAGAGTCAGGCGCGAGGGACGAATCATACTTCTACTCCTGAGTTGGCGGCGGCCGATGCGCGACGGGCGGCCAAACGGCGCACCAGAACGAAGAACAGCGGGACAAAGAAAATCCCCAGCACGGTGGCGCTGAACATGCCGCCGAGCACCCCAGTGCCGATGGCCTGGCGCCCGCCAGCACCGGCACCGCTGCTCAGCGCCAGGGGCAGCACGCCGAACATAAAGGCCAGCGAGGTCATCAGGATGGGCCGCAGGCGCTGACGACAGGCCTCCATGGCCGCACTGAGCAGATCCTGCCCTTGCTCCTGCAACTGCTTGGCGAACTCGACGATCAGGATGGCATTCTTCGCCGCCAGACCGACGGTGGTGAGCAGGCCAACCTGGAAGTACACGTCGTTGCTTTGCCCTGCCAGGCCACTGCCGAATACCGCACCGACAACGCCGAGCGGCACCACCAGCATCACCGCAAAGGGCACCGACCAACTCTCGTACAGCGCCGCCAGGCAGAGGAACACGAACAGAATCGAGATCGCGTAGAGCATGGGGGCTTGCGAGCCGGACAGCTGCTCCTGATAGGACTGCCCAGACCACTCGTAGCCGATACCGGCTGGCAACTGGGCGACCAATCGTTCGACTTCATCCATGGCCACACCGGAGCTGACGCCCGCGGCAGGGTCGCCGACCAGTTCCACCGAGGCGTTGCCGTTGTAGCGCTCCAGCAGCGGCGAAGCGTAGCTCCAGCTGCTGCTGGCAATCGCGCTGAACGGCACCATCTCGCCAGCGTTGTTGCGCACATACCAGCTGTCGATATCCTCAGGCTGCATGCGGCTCTCGGCAGCGCCCTGGACATACACCTTCTTCACCCGGCCGTTGTAAACGAAGTCGTTGACGTAGCTGCCGCCCATGGCGGTGCCCAGGGTGCTGTTGATGTCGCCGGGGGCCAGGCTATAGGCACCGGCCTTGCGATCATCAATCTCGACCTGAAACTCAGGCGTATCTTCCAGGCCGCTGCTGCGCACGCCCACCAACTTGTCGCTCTGTGCTGCCAGGGCGAGGAACTGGTCACGCGCAGCAATCAACGCGTCATGGCCCACGCCGCCGACATCCTTGAGCTGCAGGTTGAAACCGGAACTGTCGCCCAGGCCGCGAATGGCTGGCGGCTGGATCACGAAGATGCTCGCATCGCGCAAGCCGGACAGCTCGCCACTGGCCCGCCGCGCCAGGCTGGCAGCGCTCTGTTCAACTCCTTCGCGCACGCTCCAGTCCTTTAACTTGATAAAGGCCCGCCCGGCGTTCTGCGCGTTGCCGCCCATACCTATACCGGTGATGGTCACCAGCGAGTCCACCTCGGGCTGAGCGCGCATGTACTCGACGAACTGCTGGGTGGCGGCCTGAGTACGTGCGTCAGTGGCGCCGACCGGCAGCTGGATCATGGCCATCAACATGCCCTGGTCCTCATCGGGCAGGAATGAACCCGGTAGCTGCGTATAACCAACCGCCAGCGCCACCAGGATCAACGCATAAAACGCCAACATGCGCGGCCAGCGGCGCAATACGCCGCTAACGCCGCGTTGGTAACGCGCGGCATTGCGCTCGAAGGAGCGGTTGAACCAGCCGAAGAAGCCGCGCGCCTCGTGCTGCTGCCCCTTGGCGATGGGCTTGAGCAGGGTGGCGCACAGCGCCGGGCTGAGACTCATGGCCACCAACACCGAGAGCACCATGGCGCTGACAATAGTTACCGAGAATTGCCGATAGATCGCCCCGGTGGAACCACCAAAGAAGGCCATTGGGATAAACACCGCCGACAAAACCAGGGTGATGCCAACCAGCGCGCCACTGATTTCACCCATCGACTTGCGTGTGGCCTCCAGTGGCGAAAGCCCCTCTTCGGCCATCACCCGCTCGACGTTCTCCACCACCACGATGGCATCGTCCACCAGCAGGCCGATGGCCAGAACCATGGCAAACATGCTCAGGGTGTTGATCGAGTAACCGAACATCGCCAGCACGCCAAAAGTACCGAGCAGCACCACCGGCACGGTGATGGCGGGGATCAGGGTGGCGCGCCAGTTCTGCAGGAACAGGTACATGATCAGCACCACCAGGGCAGTGGCCTCGAACAGCGCCTTGACCACTTCCTCAATCGACAGGCTGACGAACGGCGTGGTGTCGTAGGGAATGGCCGTTTCCAGCTGCATGTCGGCCGGGAAATTAGCCTCCAATTGCGCAAGTTTGAGCTTTACCGCCTTTGCCACATCCAGCGCGTTGGCACCGGTAGCCAGCTTGATACCCATGGCCGCCGACGGCTTGCCATTGAGCGCGGTAACCACATCGTAGTTTTCATTGCCCAGCTCGACCCGAGCCACGTCAGCGAGTAGCACCAACGAGCCGTCGCTGTCACTTTTGAGCACGATGTCGCGGAACTGCTGCACCGTCTGCAGCTTGCTGCGCGCGCTGATGGTCGCGTTGAGCTGCTGCCCTGCCACCGCTGGCAAAGCACCGAGCTGGCCGGCGGACACTTCAGTGTTCTGCGCCGCCAGGGCGCTGCTGATATCGGACGGCATAAGCGCATATTGCTGCAGCTTGGCCGGGTCCAGCCAGATGCGCATGGCGTAACCCGAACCAAGGGTCTGCACCTCGCCAACGCCATCAACACGGCTGACCTGATCGAGCAGTTGGCTGTCAATAAAGTCGCCGATGTCGGTGTTGGTGACGCTCGGGTTGCTCGACTGGAAAGCGACAATCAACAGAAAGTCGCCGCCACCCTTGGTCACCGTAATGCCCTGGTTCTGCACCGCCTGCGGCAAGCGCGACTCGGCCTGCTGCAGCTTGTTCTGCACCTGCATCTGCGCCACGTCGACATCGGTGCCGGCGGCGAAGGTCAGGCTGATGCTGGCGCTACCGGCCGAGCTGCTGCTGGCGGACATGTACACCAGACCATCGAGGCCCTTCATCTGCTGCTCAATCACCTGGGTCACCGAGTCTTCGATGGTCTTGGCCGAGGCGCCGTTGTAGGTGGCGGAGATATTCACGGTCGGTGGCGCAATGTCCGGGTACTGCTCCAACGGCAGCTGGCTGATCGACAGCCCACCGCCGAGCATGATGACGATGGCGATAACCCAGGCGAAGATCGGCCGATCGATAAAGAAATGTGCCATATCGCGCTCCTCAGTGGCTGGCCAGGGGGGCGGACGTGACGGGGCTAACCACGGCAGCAGTGCGCACACTGTCGCCAACCCGAACCTTCTGGCCACCTTCGACGATGACCTGATCGCCGGTAGCCAAACCGGCAGTGACCCACCACTGGTTGCCAACACTGCGCCCGATACTGATCTGGCGCTGCTCGACCTTGCCGTCGACCGCCAGCAGTACACTGGTGGCGCCGCTGTGGCTGCGGCTCACTGCGCGTTGCGGCACCAGCAGCGCCTGCTCATCCACCGCTTCCTGCAACAGTGCACGCACGTACATGCCAGGCAGCAGCAAACCATCCGGGTTCGGCACCACGGCGCGCAGGGTGACGCTGCCGGTACTTTGCGACACGCTGGCGCTGCTGAACTGCAAACGGCCAGCGTGGGCATACTCCGTACCATCCTCCAGCCGCAGACGAATCTGCGCCTCGTCTTCGCTGATCTGATTCAGTCGGCCCTCGGCCAGTTCGCGCTTGAGACGCAGCACCTCGGCGCTGGACTGGGTGATATCGATATACAGCGGGTCAAGCTGCTGCACCGTGGTCAACGGCGTGTCCTGGCTGGCAGTAACCAGCGCGCCAGGGGTCACGCTGGACGTTTCCACACGGCCGGCGATAGGTGACTGAATACGGGTGTAGGTCAGGTCGATACGCGCACTTTTCTCGACAGCTTGAGCGGCCTGATAGACCGCCTGAGCACCCTGCAAGCTGGCCTGAGCATCCTCGTTGTCCTGCCGGCTGATGGCGTCGATCTTTACCAGCTCGCTGTAGCGAGTGGCTTTCAGTCGCGCTGAGTTGAGCGCGGCCTTGGCCTCAGCGGTACTGGCACGGGCCTGCTCGAAGGCGGCCTGATAAGTGGCCGGATTGATCACGTAGAGCACCTCACCAGCCTTGACCTCAGCGCCTTCGGTAAACAGCCGCTGCTGCACAATGCCGCCGACTTGCGGGCGGATTTCTGCGGTCAGCCAGGCCTTGGTGCGCCCCGGCAGTTCGCTGGTAACGGTCTGCGCCTGCGTGCGGAGGGTGAGCACGCCGACTTCACTGGGCCCGCGTGCTGGCGGCTCGGCACTTGGTGTGCAACCTGCCAGGCCAAGCAGGACGAACAAGCTAAGCAGTGGCCTGCTGAGAGTAGGGAACATGGCTATCTCCAACCGGCATCTGACCGGAACGAATCGTGTTTCGACCGGATCATGCTGGGGGGCAAATGTGCAGAGAATTTGGAGATTGCCGTCGGGCCGTTGAATCCCCCGCTACGGACGGCCTTAATAGGGGCTCACCCTCGGTTGTGGTCCGTCATGAAACTCAGCCTGTCGCACAAACTCTTCCTCGCCGTGCTCGGCCCCGCACTGCTCGCCACCCTGGCCATGGGCGCAGCCGATGGTTGGAGCTTCGCCCGCGGCTTTCTCGGCCATATCAATGGCCAGACCGAGGAACGCATGAGTGCGGTGCTACCGCGCGTGCGCGACTACTACCGTGAAAAACGCAGCTGGGATGGCCTGCTTGAAGAGCGCAAGACCTGGTTCAAACTGATTCACCCGCAGGGCGACCTGCAAGTGAACGAGGCGGACTGGGAACTGCCGGCTTCCGACCTGACCGGCGCGGTGTTTCGTATTTCCCTGCTGGACGCTCAACAGCGCAGCGTTATCAGCTTCGTCGAGTTGCGTGCCGATGCCCTGCGCATGCCCATCGAGGTGGACGGCCAGACGGTGGGCTGGCTGGCCATGACACCGTTCCAGAGCGTGACCGAAGCCGGTGGCGCAATGCTGCTCAAACGCCAGTTGCTGGCCAGCCTGGCGGTCGGCGCATTGGCGTTGCTGTTGGCTGCGCTGATCGCCGGCTGGGCCACGCGGCGCCTGCTCGCCCCGGTACGCCAGGTGGCGGCGGCGACCCATCGCCTGGCCGCCGGCGACTATGCCGAGCGGGTCAGTGTCAGCAGCAACGACGAGGTCGGCCAACTGGCCCGCGACTTCAACCAACTGGCGTACACCCTGGAGCGCAACGAACAACTGCGCCGTGAATTTATGGCCGATATATCCCATGAACTGCGCACCCCGCTAGCAGTGTTGCGCGGCGAACTGGAGGCGTTGCAAGACGGTGTGCGCAAGCTCGACGGCGACTCGCTGCACTCGCTGCAGCAGGAAGTCGGCCAGCTCAACCAACTGGTTAACGACCTGTATGAGCTGTCGATGGCGGATGTCGGCGCACTGACCTATCGCAAGCAGCCGCTGGATCTGGTGGAGCTGCTGCATGAGAGCCTGGCCGGTGCCCGCGAACGCTGCCAGGAACAGAGCCTGACCCTGGAGCTGCAGTTACCCATGACGGCCAAGCCGGTACTGGCCGATGCCGCGCGCCTGCGTCAACTGCTCGGCAACTTGCTGGAGAACAGCCTGCGCTACACCGAAGCGGGCGGGCGGCTGCGTATCCGCCTGTTGGAGCAGGACGAGCATATCGTGCTGGACTGGCTCGACTCCGCCCCTGGGGTGGCTGAGGCCGACCTGCCGCGCCTGTTTGAACGCTTCTTCCGCGGCGAAGCTTCGCGCGGCCGTGCCAGCGGCGGCTCGGGGCTGGGCCTGGCGATCTGCCGCAGCATTGCCGAGGCCCACGGCGGGACACTGGACGCGCGCCCTTCGCCACTCGGCGGGCTGTGGTTGCAACTGAACCTGCCGCGGGAAGCACGCTGATGCTGAACAACGACGAACTAAACCCCGCCGACATCCTGGTGGTGGAGGACGAACCCAAACTCGCGGCCCTGTTGCGCGACTATTTACAGGCCGCAGGACACCGGGTGACCTGTCTGGACGACGGTCTGGCGGTGGTGCCTACAGTACGGGTGACTGAGCCGCAACTGATCCTGCTCGACATCATGCTGCCCGGCCGTGACGGCCTGGATATCTGCCGCGAACTGCGCACCTTCAGCGAAGTACCGATCATGCTGATCACCGCGCGCGTCGAAGAAGTCGACCGCTTGCTCGGCCTGGATCTGGGTGCCGATGACTACATCTGCAAACCGTTCAGCCCACGTGAGGTCATGGCCCGCGTACGCGCCATCCTACGCCGCCGCCCAACGCACCCCAGCACTGGCCTGCAACTGGATGCAGCAACCTATAAAGCGAGCTACGCAGGGCAAGAGTTGGACCTGACGCCGGTGGAGTTCCGCCTGCTGCATTGCCTGGCAACAACACCGGGACGCGTGTTTTCCCGCGACCAACTGATGGATCGCGCCTACAGCGACCACCGCGTCGTCACCGACCGCACCGTGGACAGCCACATCAAAAACCTGCGGCGCAAGCTGGAACAAGTGGCACCGCAGCAGGAGCTGATTCACTCGATCTACGGCGTGGGCTACAAGCTGGAACCCTGAGGTCTTGCTCGCCGACAGTTGCCCCCTGACACGCGAAGAGGCGTGCCAGGTTGTTAGGCCTCAGTAACGGTAATGACCGGCGGCGATGGCCACCTGCAACTCGCGGGTCAGCGGTACGTAGCGATCAGCACCTGGCAACCAGGCATACAGCGGGTCGCTACACTGCTCAAGGTCGTAGGCCTGCTCCTTCAATGGCGCTTTCTTGTGCTTGAAGGTACCGGTGGTTTCCATTTCCGCGCTCAAGCGCAAGAACAGCGGCACGGCATAAGCCGGCAGTTCCTGGCGTAAGTGCGTGAGCAGCGCTTGGAAATCAAAATCCTCTGGCGCGCAGGCCAGACGGATACAGGCCATGCCCGCGCGGCCGTTGGTGTTGGCCACCTCGACGCCATAGACCACGGTCTCACTGACCTCGGCAACGCCATCGAGCACTGCCTCGACCTGAGTGGTGGAGACGTTCTCGCCCTTCCAGCGGAAGGTATCGCCCAGACGGTCGACGAACTGCGCATGGCGGAAGCCCATATCGCGCATCAGGTCGCCGGTGTTGAACCAGGCGTCGCCCGGCTCGAACACATCGCGCAGGATGCAACGCTCGGTGTCACGCGCACTGGTGTAACCATGGAACGGCGACTTGTCGGTGATCTTGCCCAGCAACAGGCCCGCCTCGCCCTTGGCCACCCGCTGCAGGTGGCCGTTCTCGCGCAGCGGTGCCTCACGCTCCTGGTCATAACGGACGATGGCGTAGGGATAAGGCGAGAAGCCCACGGTGTTGTCGAGATTAAGCAGGTTGGTAAAGCCGATATTGCCCTCACTGGAGGCATACAGCTCGACCACCCGCTCGACCGCGAAGCGCTGCTTGAACGCCTGCCAGATGCTCGGACGCAGCCCGTTGCCGACCATCACGCGGATCGGATTGGCGGCGTCGCTGGGGCGCGCCGGCTGGTCGAGCAGGTAACGGCACAGCTCGCCGACATAGCCGAAGGCAGTCGCCCGATGCCGCTCCACGTCATCCCAGAAACGGCTGGCGCTGAACTTGCGCACCATGATCAGCGCCGCCTGGCCGGCCAGTACCGAGCCCCAGCACACCACCATGGCGGTGCCGTGATAGAACGGCAGGCTGACGTACATGCGATCTTCACGGCCCAGGCGCACGGCAGCAAAACCGAAGGCACCGTAGCCCTTCATAAAGCGCCCGTGGTTGAACACCACGGCTTTCGGCAGGCCGGTGGTGCCTGAGGTGTAAATATAGAAACAGGGGTCATCAGCGCGCACTGCGCGTTCCAGCAACGGCGCATCGACGGGATAGTCGTGCAGCGCGGCGGCTGGGTGCTGCCAGCCTGCGGGGGCCTCGCCAGGGTCGCGCCAGGTTGGGCGGTCAGCAAAGTAGTGACAGGCATCGGCGGGCAGCGCCACCTCCGCTGCGATTTCCGTGAAAGCGTCCAGCAGCTCCTCACCCACCAGCACCATGCGCGGCGATGCCAGGCTGATGCTGTGGGCCAGCACACGGCCGCGCTGGCTGCTGTTGAGCAGCGCGCTGACCGCACCAAGCTTGGCACAGGCGACGACCCCGGCGAGCAGCTCGAAGCGGTTCTCGAACATCAGTGCCACGCTGTCGCCCTGGCGCAAGCCATGAGCACGCAGATAGTGCGCTAGCTGGTTGGCCCAACGGTCGAACTCGGCGTAGCTGAGTTGTTCGTCGCCCTGGATCAGCGCCACGCCATGCGGATTGTCGCGCGCCGCCTCCTCGATACAACTGGCCAGGCTGACGGGGTAATCGCCACGGCTGCGATTGCCAATATGCAACCCCTTGACGATAGCGGGCAGGTCGACCAGCAGGCGCGGCAAGCGAGACAGCAGGCGGGGCAAGGTGATCAGGTCGGCATGACTCATGGTGCAAGACTCCAGGCGGTGCGAGGCACTCGTTGTTGTTTGCCGGTCAATCTAGTCGCTCGCTGCTGAGCTTTTAATAGCCAGCGGTTGCATCGCAGTGGCAATTTGTCTCACCTACGGCGCACAATCGAACGACTCTGGTTGGAAAAGGACGCCCCATGCCACTGGCCCACACACCTAGCGCGACCGCGTCACAGTTGCTCGATCTGTACCTGTCGCTGCAGGGATTCGACCTGGCAGGCCCGGATGATCTGCAGGCACTAGGCGTCGAGCTGGAGCAGCTGAAAAACCTGGAAATGCGCGTACCGGTGCGCTGGGCATTACAGCTCTGGCAGCACGCAGCCAGCCGTGGTGCGCGCGCGGAAATCGGTCTGCTGGTCGGCCAGCAGCGCGGCCTGCACACCCGCGGCCCGGTTGCACACCTGGCCGCGCAGAGCGCCACGCTGGGCGAAGCCATTGAGCTGTTTCGCCGCTATATCCCGGTGATGAGCGAGGGCGAGAACCTGCGCGTCGAGTCATCTGGCGCGCGGGTGCGTATCCACTTCCTGTTCAACGCGCCACTGCTCGGCCACGCCGTCGTCAGTGAGCACAGCCTCAGTTCCGCACTGTGCTGGGCGCGTCAGCTCACAGGAGTGCGACTGATGCCGCAAGCGGTAGGTTTTCGTCATGCGCCACTGGCCACACCTGCGATCTATCGGCAGGTGTTCGGGGTGCCGCCACGCTTTACCGAGACCTTCGATTACCTCGACCTGCTGGAGAGTGATCTAGAGCTACCGGTGCTGGGGGCCAATGCCTATCTCAAGGACCTGATGCAGCAACGGGTCAGCGCCATGCAGGCTCAGTTGCCGACGCAGCACAGCACCCGCTTACAGGTCGTGCAGTTGATTGAGCAGAACCTGCTCAGTGGCGAGCTGTCGGCGGACGGTGTGGCGCGGCATCTGGGTATCAGTCGGCAAACCCTGCACCGCCATCTGCGCGAGGAAGACTGCTGCTTCTCTGACCTGTTGGCCCAGGTGCGCCGCCAACATGCACTGCAACGTCTGCAGCAACCAGGCTGCCGGGTCGAGGCGCTGAGCCGCGAACTGGGCTTCAGCGAGCCGAGTGCCTTCTACAAAGCCTTCAAAGGCTGGTTTGGCCTGTCGCCGAAAGCCTACCAACAAAAGGCTGCTGGCGAGTCGACAGATTTAACTAAGCCAGACAGACCGGGCATACTGGCGCACCCGTAAACCTGTCGGCCGCCCGTTTCCATGCGTATTCACGTCACCTTTATCGACCGCGTTGGCATCACCCAGGAAGTGCTGGCGCTGCTCGGTGGGCGCAATCTCAACCTGGATGCGGTCGAGATGGTGCCGCCCAACGTCTATATCGACGCGCCGACCTTGAGTCCCGCTGTGCTCGATGAGCTGCGCGAGGCGCTGTTCAAGGTACACGGCGTACAGGCCGTGACCATTGTCGACATCCTCCCCGGCCAACGCCGCCACCTGCAGCTCGACGCCCTACTCGCCGCCATGACCGACCCGGTGCTAGCAGTCGACAGTCAGGGCCGTGTGCTGCTGGCCAACCCGGCGCTGATCGAACTCTGTGGTCAGCAGCCCGAGGGACTGGGGATTGGCGAGTTGTTTGCTGACAGCCAGCTACAGACAGAACTACTCGAACAGAAATTCCGCCTGCCGATGCGCGAGGTCACCCTCAAGGGCCAGGCGCTGCTGCTGGATGCGCAACCGATTACCGAAGGCGTCGACGGCGGTGCGCGGCACCTGGCCGGCGGCCTGCTCAGCCTGTACGCGCCGAGCCGCATCGGCGAACGCCTGGCAGCGCTGCACCATGATCACGCCGAGGGCTTCGACTCACTGCTCGGCGATTCCGCACCGATTCGTAACCTGAAAACCCGCGCCCAGCGCGTCGCCACCCTGGATGCACCGCTGTTAATCCAGGGCGAAACCGGCACTGGCAAAGAACTGGTCGCCCGCGCCTGCCATGCCATCAGCACACGCCGCACGGCGCCCTTTCTTGCATTGAACTGCGCGGCATTGCCGGAGAACCTCGCCGAAAGCGAGCTATTCGGCTATGCCCCCGGCGCCTTTACCGGCGCTCAGCGCGGTGGCAAACCGGGGCTACTGGAACTGGCCAACCAGGGCACGGTGTTTCTCGATGAAATCGGCGAGATGTCGCCCTACCTGCAGGCCAAGCTGCTGCGCTTTCTCAGCGATGGCACCTTTCGCCGGGTGGGCGGCGAGCGTGAGGTCAAGGTCAATGTGCGCATCCTCAGCGCCACCCACCGCGACCTGGAAAAGATGGTCAACGAAGGCGCGTTCCGCGAAGACCTGTTCTATCGCCTAAATGTACTCAACCTGGAAGTGCCGCCGCTGCGCGAGCGCGGTCAGGACATTCTGCTGCTGGCGCGGCACTTTATGCAGCAGGCCTGCGCGCAGATCCAGCGCCTGCCCTGCCGGCTGACGCCGGACACCTACCCGGCTCTGCTGGGCAACCGCTGGCCCGGCAATGTGCGCCAGCTGCAGAACGTGATCTTCCGCGCCGCCGCGATTTGCGAAAGCAACCTGGTACAGATCGACGATCTGGATATCGCCGGCACCGCCGTGGCCGCGCAGCAGGCCGATGGCGAAGTCAGCAGCCTGGAAGCGGCGGTAGCCGAGTTCGAAAAAGCCCTGCTGGAAAAGCTCTACCCCAGCCACCCCTCGACCCGGCAACTGGCCACCCGCCTGCACACCTCGCACAGCGCGATTGCCATGCGCCTGCGCAAATACGGGATTCCGGGCAAGCCGTAAACACAGCGATCAGAACGTGCCGTGACGCCCCGTACCATCTTTGAAGCGCTGCGCACCGGCCTGGGTTTCACCGCTGGCGATCACCGCCATGCCACCAGCAAACTCGTTGCCCAGCGCCTGCACAAAAGGCAGATCCCACTGCGCATAAGCGCTGGCGCGGTCGGCGAGCATGCAGCGTTGTGGGAAGCTGGCAATCTCCAGCGCCAACTGCTGGGCGGCGGTCAAGGCACTGCCGGCGGCGACCACCCGGTTGACCAGACCCATGCTCAGCGCTTCCTCGGCCACTACCGGGCGACCGGTGAGAATCAGATCCAGCGCGCGGCCCTGGCCGATAATCCGTGGCAGGCGCACCGTACCGCCGTCGATCAGCGGCACGCCAAAACGTCGGCAAAACACCCCGAGCACCGCGTTATCCGCCATCACCCGCAAGTCGGCGAGCAGCGCCAGTTCCAGGCCGCCGGCCACCGCGTGGCCTTCGATAGCCGCGATCAGTGGTTTGCTCAGCTGCATACGGCTTGGTCCCATCGGCCCATCACCCTCGGCATCCAAACGATTAGCACGTTCAGCGCCTGCGGCCACCGCACCCAGATCAGCGCCGGCGCAGAAGGTCCCCCCAGCCCCAGTCAACACCGCCACCCGCGCCTGCTCGTCCGCTTCAAAAGCCCGTAATGCGCTGGCCAACGCCTCGGCAGTCGGCCGATCCACCGCATTGCGCACCTCGGCGCGGTTGATGATCAGGGTGGTGACCGGGCCGTTCTTTTCGATGATCACACTCATGCAAACTCCTACAGATAAAACAGCCAAGCCACTGATCGTAGCCCGGATAAGCCGTGGCACAGGGCGCAATCCAGGAAACCAAACCCGGATTGCGCTGGCGCTTATTCGGGCTACGGCATCGGTGTGGTGCCCCGGCCCACGAGCGCGATTGTAGGTGTTGCAAACCAGCCGCCCCTAAAAAGCCAAAGGCCGGCATTTAGCCGGCCTTCACCTTAAAGCCCTGCGCGGTGGAAATCAGCCTGCTGACCGATCTCCCCGCCAGAGTGGCGCAATCAGAGGGCGAACTTCTGCAGGTTGGCCATCATCTCTTTCATCGCTTCGATATTGTCCTTCGGATGGGCCGCGCCCTCGAAATCGCAGATCTGCGCGAAGTTGGCCGCCACATCTTCCGGGCTGTAGCCTTCACGCGGATCGAAGCCGGCACCCAGGCTGCGCTCCCAACGCACTTTGCCCATCCAGCCGCCACCGACTTCAAACAGGCCGGAGGTGTCTTCGCAAGCGCTGCTCGCCAGGTACACCACCAGCGGGCTGACCAGCTCAGGCTTGAGCTGCTCGAACACCTGCGGTGGGATCAGCCCTTCGGTCATGCGCGTGCCGCCGGTAGGGGCAATGGCGTTGACCAGGATGTTGTTCTTGCGCCCTTCGATGGCCAGGGTGCGCGTCAGGCCATACAGGCCGAGCTTGGCCATACCGTAGTTGGACTGGCCGAAATTGCCGTAAATGCCCGAGGTGGATGCGGTGAAGATCACTCGGCCATAGCCCTGCTCGCGCATGTGCGGCCAGGCGGCGCGGGTGACCTTGTAGGCGCCCTCGACGTGGACCTTGTAAACCAGGTCCCAGTCGGCGTCTTCCATCTTGTGGAAGGTCTTGTCGCGCAGGATGCCGGCGTTGTTTACCACCACATCGATGCGACCGAAGGTATCCAAGGCGCACTGCACGATCTTCTCGCCGTCAGTCACCGAATCATGGTTGGCCACTGCGGTACCGCCAGCGGCGCGGATTTCCTCGACCACCTTATCCGCCGCCGACGCATTGGCGCCTTCGCCGTGGGTGCTGCCGCCCAGATCGTTGACCACCACCTTGGCGCCGTGTTTGGCGAACAGCAGTGCATGGGCACGACCCAGACCGCCGCCGGCCCCGGTGACGATTACAACCTGATCTTGAAAACGGATGGCGTCGCTCATGCAGCATTCCTCGGCAGATTAACAATGCGCCGAGTGTCCAGCAGTCGCGCTCCGGTCACAATAGGTACGCACGACGCTGAATGGTGCGCAATAAAGCAGCGGGATAGTTAGGCTAAGGCAACCACATAAAGGTAGCCCGCTTGTCGCGGCTAAAGCCCCTCCCACGGTTGATCGAGTTGTAGGAGGCGCTTTAGCGGCGAGTTTTCAGGGGCTGCTGTTTTATGCGTTAGCCCTGCGGATCAGGCTGAGGTGGTTATACAGATGCAGCACATGGGCCTGCGCGTAATCGGCATGGCTAAGAACGCCATAGGCAAAGTGCGGCTGCAACTCGCCCTGATAGGCGGCGAAGTCGGCAAACGCCTGCTGCAAACGCTGCAGCGCCTGGGCCTGGCTGGCCGGCGAGTTCAATGCGGCGGCGCCAGGGATGGCTTCATCCAACGGATGGCGCATGGCCCCGCGTGCGGCAAATACGCTAAACGCCAGCGGGCCAACGCTGCTGCGGAACCAACCGGGCTTGAGCTCGGGATAACCGCTGATGGAGTACTCGATGCTCTGCGCGCAGTGGTTGAATACCTCTGCCGGGCTCCAGCCCTTGAGGCTGAGCAACGGCTTATCGACCAAACCAGCCAGCACCTGCTGGGCACCCTCCAGGCTCAGCGCCGCGGGTACGGGCCCACTGGGCAAGGCCCAGAACCCAGCCCCCAAAACGACCACACCGCCGAGGGCGGCACCTTTCAGGACAGTACGTCGTTGCATGTTGCAGGCTCCAGCTCTTCGCGAAATTGCAGGTAATGCGCCAACACCTCTGCGGGCGCCTCGGTCTGCGGATAATGACCAATACCCTCCAGCAGCACGGTGTCCGGCTGGGGGATCAGCTCACGATAGCGCGCCACCATATGTGCCCCGGAGATCGGGTCGACAGCGCCATCGATCACCCGCATCGGCACGGCAGTGGCCTGCATCGCCGCCACCCAACGCTCGCGGTTGACGCGGCGCTCGGGCATATAGCGGATCAATCGATGCATCACCGCAGGACCGTTATTGGCGGCAATCAGGCTCCAGAAATCATCCAGCTCGCGGGCGCTGGGCTGGGTCTGCGGGCCGAACACCTTGGCAAAACTCTGCGCCAGTTTCTGGCGGCTAAATAGCCGGCCGATCAGCGGGCCGATGGGGCTGAGCAGCAGTTTCTGCACCAGCACCGGGTGATGGGTTTCTGGAAACAACCCGCCGTTGAGAAACACGCAACTGGCCAACGCGATGCGCCCATCCTGATGGCGGGCGAGCAGCTCCTGGGCCACGCTGTCGCCGTAGTCATGGGCCAATACATGCAGCGGGCGCGACTCGCCAAGATGAGCCAACAGCGCCTGTTGCAGATCAGCCTGCTCCAGCAGGCTGTAATCATGGCCGCGTGGTTTGGCCGAGTCGCCAAAGCCGAGCATATCGCAGGCAATCACCTGATAGCGCTCAGCCAGCGCGGCCCACAGGTAGTGCCAATCCCAGCTGGCAGAGGGAAAGCCGTGAATCAGCAACAGCGGCTCGCCCTGGCCGGCCGTCCAATAGCGGATGCCATGGCCGTTAAAGCGAAAGTCCTGGCCCGCGCTGCGCCAATCCGCCAGGGCAATCCCTGGCAACGCCGTCATGCTGCGTAACCTGGCATCTGTTGATCGAGTTTGCGCAGCAGCGCCGGCCACGGCAGTGCGCCGCCCATGCCCTGCGGGCTTTTCATCACCCCGGCGATCATCGCGCGGGCGCCGTCGAGCACCTGTTGCGGGATATGGATCAGCTCGCTGCCGCCGCTCTGCGCCATCACCTGAATCTCACAGGCGCGCTGCAGGGTGAACATGCCAAGGAAGGCATCGGCGATGCTGCCGAAGGCGGTAAGCAGGCCGTGGTTGGGCAGGATCATAAAGTTCTTGTCGCCCAGATCCGCCTGCAGCCGCGACTTCTCATCATGGTTCAGCGCTACGCCTTCATAGCCGTGATAGGCCAGGCTGGCGAGAACGAACAACGACTGCTGCGACAGTGGCAGCAAACCCTGCTTCTGCGCGGACACGGCAATCCCCTGCGGGGTGTGGATATGCAGCACGCAGCCGACATCGTGACGCACCTCGTGCACGGCGCTGTGAATGGTGTAGCCAGCCGGGTTGATGTCGAACGGGCTGTCCATCAGCTTGTTGCCGGCCAGGTCGATCTTCACCAGGCTGGAGGCGGTGATCTCGTGGAACATCAGGCCGTAGGGGTTGATCAGGAAATCTTCGCTGCCGGGAATCTTCGCCGATATATGGGTGAAGATCAGGTCATCCCAGCCATACAGGGCGATCAAGCGGTAACACGCAGCCAGGTCGACGCGGGTCTGCCATTCGGCGGCGGAGACCTGATCCTTGAGGCTTATAACAGGCAGAGCGTGAGCTACGGTCATGGTGAATTCCTCGGCTGTTCTTGTTATGGCGTGCCAAGGAGTCTAGCGAGGGATACCGCAAAGGTGAGTCGCTCTGGCGGCCAGCGTGGTGGCCTTGCGAGTCAAACCAGTTCGGGATACAGCTGCGTGAGCATGGGCCAGTCGCGCTGAGCCTCAAGGTCATCGCTGAGCAGTTGGAAGCCGGCAAAGTCAAAACCCGGGGTTACCGTGCAGCCCACCAGGGTAAACGCCCCGCTACTGCGTGCGGCCTGCCAGGCATGCGCCGGCACCAGGCGCTGCGGCAGTTGGCCGATGGCCACCGGACCCAGGCGCGCACAGCGCACCGCGTCGGGCTGCTCGGCCAGCAGCAGCTCCAGCGGCGCACCTTCATAGAAGTGCCAAAGCTCATCGGCATCCACCCGATGCCAGCGGCTGACTGCCCCTGCTGGCAACAGGAAGATGATCGCCGTGCCACACAGGCGGCCGCCGTCCAGCTGCGCAGAAGACTCATACAGACGGCGGTAATAACCGCCTTCGGGATGGGCCTGCAGTTGCAGCGCCTCGATCAGCTCCAGCGCGCGCGGATGCATCAGCCTTGCAACGCTGTAATAAAGTCGGCCAGCCAGGGCTCGGCGTCGCTTTCCGGGGTCACGCTTTCGCTGCTATCCAGGCGCAGCATCGGCTGCACCTCACGGATGCCCAGCTCGGCATACAGTTCGCGCACCAGTTCGCCACCGCCACAGAAGGTATCGCCATAACTGGAATCGCCCAGGGCAATCACCCCGCCCGGCAAGCCGCTCCAGGCCGGCAGATGGTCACGGATGGCGAAGTACAGCGGCTGCAGGTTATCCGGCAACTCGCCCATGCCGGTGGTCGAGGTCACCGCCAGAAACGCTTCAGGGGCAAAGGCCTGAATATCCGCCAGGCTGGCGCGCGGGTTATGCCAGGCCTCATGGCCGGCGGCCTTGAGCAGACGCTCGGCGTGGCGGGCAACTTCCTCGGCGGTGCCGTACACCGAACCGGAAAGGATGGCGATCTTCATGCAGAACTCCGAAACAGTCAGAACCAAATCGATAAGCCAGGCATTATGCCGCAAGTAGACAGCCCGTCCGGATGTTTTAGAATGCAGCCGACATAGCCTGGGAAATCGCCTCATGATCAACGCCAAACTGCTGCAACTGGTGATCAACGCCTCCAACGACGGCATCGTGGTGGCCGAACAGGAAGGTGACGACAACATCCTGATCTATGCCAATCCTGCCTTTGAACAGCTCACCGGCTACGCCAGCGAAGACATTCTTTATCAGGATTGCCGCTTCCTGCAGGCCGGCGACCGCGACCAGCCAGGCCTGGACGCGATTCGTGAAGCGGTGAAGACGCACCGCCCGTGCCGGCAGATCATCCGCAACTACCGTAAAGACGGCAGCGTGTTCTGGAACGAGCTGTCGATCACCCCGGTGGTCAATGACGCCGACCAGCTGACCTACTACATCGGCATCCAGAAGAACGTCACCGAACAGGTCGAGGCGCAGGAACGGGTCACGCAGCTGGAAGCCGAACTGGCGATACTCAAGGCCGAACTGGCGCGCCTGCAGGCGACGACCGGCAGTAACTAATCTCCGGGGCAGCGGTCACAACAGCTCCAGAGCTTGATATAGACCGCTCCCATGCAAGAACAGGCACTCCTGACCCAGGCAGAACTGGCCTTTATCCGCCAGCTGCACCAGCCCGCGAACACCGAGCAGCGCAGCCAAACGCACTTGTCGGTGGATATTGGCAAACAGCTCAGCGAGCTGCTCTCACATTGCGCCGTCAATGAGCCGCTGAGCCTGCATGCGCATATCGCCAACCAGCACCTGACCTTCGACCTGCACCTCAGCCAGGATGAGCAGAGCACGCCCTGCCTGCAGCTCAGCGCTCCGCAGATTTTCGATGAAGGTGAGATCAACCGTGCCTGGCGCTCGCCCCTGCCCGAACCGTTACCGCTGCATACGCCCAATGCGCAACCGAGCGACCTGTGGATTCATCAGCTGTCGATGAATGGCGCGCTGATCGAACATCGGGCGCGGCGCAAGGCGCCCAAGCGCTTTCACCTGGTGTTGCCAGTGGATGAGCACACGCCGATTGCCGTGGCCGGGGTTTTCGTCCGCGAAACCGAGAACGGCCTGCTGGCCTATCAGCTGCACACCCTCGACCCGCAAAGTGATGAGCAGCTGCGCCAGTTTATCTACCAGCAACACCTGCAGCAGGAACAACGACTGCATGCCGGGCGCCGCTGAGGCCAGCGGCAAACCTCGAGCAAATCCCGGACAAAAAAAGACCCGCATTCAGGCGGGCCTAAAGTGCAGGCGAAACGCCTGCAGCAGGGATAAAAAAATCCGATAACCGAAAATGGGCGGAACTTGTGGCTATCGGATTGCGCAGTCGTTTCAGGCAGCAAATTCCTCTTCGCTAAAGGCCATCAGCGTGGCTTTGCCGGCCTTGACCTCAGCCAGCAGGCTGTCGGTCTCAGTCAGGATGCGCGCCATAAAGAAATCCGCAGACTTCAGCTTGGCGCCATAGAACAGCGTTTCCGTGCTACCGGCGGCCAGCTTGGCCTTGGCCACCGCGGCCATGCGCGCCCACATCCAAGCCAGGCTGGTCAGGGCAAACAGACGCAGATAAGGCGTTGCCGCCGCACCGGCTTGCTCGGGGTCTTTCATGCCCTCGCTGGCAATCCACAGCGTGGCCTGCTGCAACTGCTTAAGCGCAGCGCCCACCGCCGCAACGTGCTCAGCCTCGGCGTTGGCCTTGAGCCAACCCTCGACCAGGGCGAAGTAATTACGCACCGCGCGCCCGCCACCCAGGCCCAGCTTGCGCCCGACCAGATCGAGCGCCTGAATACCATTGGTGCCTTCGTAGATGCGGGTAATCCGCGAATCACGTACCAGTTGCTCGATGCCCCAGTCTTCGGTGAAACCGGAGCCACCGAGCACCTGCAAGCCTTCGTTGGCGCAGTTGAAACCTTCATCGGTGAGGAAGGATTTCACTACCGGGGTCAGCAGCTGCACCAGATCATCGGCCTGCTCGCGCACGGCCGGGTCTTCGTGGTCATGGCCGACGTCTTCATGCAGACCGGTAAAATAGGCCAGCGCGCGGCAGCCTTCGATCATCACTTTCTGGCGCAGCAGCATGCGCCGCACATCCGGGTGCACGATGATCGGGTCTGCCGGCTTGTCCGCCGCTTTCGGGCCGGACAGCGAGCGGCTCTGCAAGCGCTCTTTGGCAAAACCGAGACTGACTTGATAGGCACTTTCAGCAATACCGAGACCTTGCATGCCGACCATCAGACGCGCCGAGTTCATCATGGTGAACATGCACTTGAGGCCCTTGTTCGGCTCGCCGATCAGCCAACCCTGGGCGCCTTCAAAATTCATTACGCAGGTGGCCGAGCCCTTGATGCCCATCTTGTGTTCCAGGCCGCCGCAAAACGCCGGGTTACGGCTGCCGTCCGCAAGAAACTTGGGTACCAGGAACAGCGAAATACCCTTCACGCTGTCCGGCGCATCGGGCAGCTTGGCCAATACCAGGTGCAGGATGTTGTCGGCCAGATCGTGCTCACCGCCGGTGATCCAGATCTTGGTACCGCTAATGGCATAGCTGCCGTCCGCCTGCGGTACAGCGCGGGTGCGGATCAAGCCCAGATCGGTGCCGCACTGCGGCTCAGTCAGGCACATGGTGCCAGTCCACTCGCCGCTGATCAGTTTTGGCAGGTAACGCTCCTGCAACTCACGGGCGCCGTGAGCGGTCAGCGCATTGATCGCGCCATGGGTCAGACCTGGGTACATGCCCAGCGACAGGTTGGCCGAGCAGACCATCTCCTCGACCATCATGTTCAACACATGGGGCAGCCCCTGACCGCCGAACTCGGGTGTACAGGCCAAAGCAGTCCAGCCGCCTTCGGCGAACTGCTGATAAGCGGCGCGGAAGCCATCCGGCGCTTTGACCGATTTACTTTGCGGATCGTAATGGCAGCCCTGTTTATCACCGGGGCCATTTAGCGGGGCCAGCACGTTCTCCGCCAATTTGGCGGCTTCTTCCAAGATGGCGCCACCGAGGTCGTCTCCGAACTCGCGCTGACTAGGCAGCGACTGCAGGGTGGCATAAGCGTCGAGCACCTCGTCAAAAACGAAACGCATATCACGAAGGGGTGCGCGGTATTGGGTCATGTTGCTCAGTCCTCAAGCTGTACAAGTGGATACAAGCTATACACAAACAAAGAATGTATAGCTTTTGTATAGCCTAAAGATGCAAATGGCAAGCACTTTTCTGTACAAGCTGTACAACTAATCGGAATCGACAACAAATTGCAGGCACACGAAAAAGCGGCCGCCATAACGGCGACCGCGCTTATTCAGGCGTGCTTAATAGAAGAAATCAGGTATCCAGGTGGCCCGCCAGAAACTGCTGCAGGCGGCGCTGCATCAGGCGACCTTCGTTGCCCAGGCAGGCAATCGGCGAACCGCTGAGGCTTTCTTCGGCCAGGTCGGCACCATCGCCGGCCATCACCAGCGGGCAATCCAGCGCCAGCGCCAGGCGCGAGAGCACCTTGGGCAGGTCATCGCTGGGCGGCTGATTGGAGAACAGCACCAGGGCCTGGGGCTGCATTTTTTCGCAGATCAGGGTCAGCTCTTCCAGCGGCTGACCAAGACCCAGCACGCTGACAGCGGTATCGGCGCTGCTCAGCAGCAAGCCGGCGACCAACAACTCCAGTTCGCGGCAATGGCCCGGCAAGGCCGCAAGCAGCACGCGCTCCTCGACTTGGGCGCGCAACACCTGCAGGCGCTGCAATGTACGGGCCCGCAGGAAGGTATCGAGAAACAGCCATTCGCTGGTCTGGCCGTACTCGTCCTGACGCAGCAACAGCTCCTGCCACAGCGGCATCAGGATGTCCTGAAACACCACCGGTAGCGGGTAACTGGAAAAAATCTGGCCGTAGAGACGATCCAGGCGCAGCTCGTCAAAGGCACTGATGGCAAGGCGCAGCTGAGCTTGCCACTCGCCCCACTCGCTGGCGCTGACCTCTTCATAGACCGGTGAACCGGCGGATTTGATTGAGCTGCTTTTGGCCAGAATCTTGCCAACCTTGCTCACCGCCACACCGCGCTCGATCCACGCCAGGATGCTGCGCACCGACTCGATATCCACCTGCGAATACAGGCGATGGCCGCTGTCGGTGCGGGTTGGCTGGATCAGCCCATAGCGCCGCTCCCAGGCCCGCAGGGTGACCGGATTGACGCCGGTCAGGCGCGCCACTTCACGGATAGGAAATAACTCTTCCTGCTTGAGGGCACTCGAAACGAGGGACGCAGTACCAACATGATCGGACATGGGCGCAGGTATCACAGAAAAAATGTTGCACGCATTGTAACTCAGCTCTTTCCGGCATACTTTGTACAAGACTTATACAAAGAGTTAGACCATGAACAAGCAACCACAGTGGCCCCTGACCCTCTACTACGATGGCGACTGTCCGTTGTGCGCCCGCGAGATCCAACTGCTGCGCCAGCGCGCCGATGTGCAGCGCCTGTGCCTGGTTGATATCGGCCTCAACGACTTTCATCCAGAGTCCATCGGGCAAACCAAACAAGCCCTACAAGACCGCCTGCATGCCCGCTTTGCTGACGGGCAATGGGTCACCGGCCTGGATGCCACGCTATGGAGCTGGCGCGCAGCCGGCCTTGAGCGCTGGGCTATGCCTCTGACCTGGCCGGCACTGCGACCTTTGCTGGAACTGGGTTACCGCGCGTTCTGCTGGCTACGCCCCCACCTCGACTGGCTACCCCATCCGGATGCTAGTCGGCGCTGCAAAAACGCCGCATGCGCCGCCAACAAAAGCCCGCGCTGAAAGCATCAACTCAGCGTGATCCATAGCCCCGGATCAGGTTCAAGCAGCTCGGCGCGGCCGATAAGCTCATCGTGACTTTCCGGCTGCAGCAACAACACCTGACGCACTCCGCAACGACGCAAACGCGCTTTGAGCAGCGCCAAGCCAGGCCAGAGTGGGCACCCCGACGCGTACTCCAGCGTGCGCATGCTGCCAGCCTGGCTGACCACCCGCACCTGATAACCACAGCAGCGCAGCGTTCGCACCTCAACATGGCTAACGCGCCCACGCAGCACTGCAATGCTCAACTGCCAAGGCTTCATAAGGCACATACCTGTACAAGAAAACCAATCTTGTACACGATAAAAACAATTTTATTCAGCCCATCCATTGAAAAAATACCGATACAGCTCAATGAAATAGGCTAAATGGCTTGAAACAGGCCAGTACCCGTACAGGGCGCATGGTTGTACAAAGCCTATTGCTGGTATAACTTTACTCCTGGTTCAGTCGAGGCCGCGCCGTACTGGTCAGGTATCCCGGCGCAGCGTCGCTGAACCCACCCTTTTCTTTCTGCCGAGTCGAGCATGAGCGTCAGCGCCGCCCCCATCCTGATAACCGGAGCCAGCCAGCGCATCGGCCTGTACTGCGCCGAACGCCTGCTGGGTGACGGCCACTCGCTGATCGTCACCTACCGCAACGAGCGCGACAGCATCGCTGTGCTCAGGCAACGCGGTGCCCTGGCCCTGCCGGCGGACTTTGCCAGCGAAGCCGGCATCCTGACGTTTATCGAACAGCTCAAGAGCCACACCGACAGCCTGCGCGCCATTGTGCACAACGCCTCTGACTGGTTGGTGGAAGCGCCGGGCGAAGAAGCCGCTGCTTTCCAGCAGCTGTTTAGCGTGCACATGCTCGCGCCCTACCTGATCAACCTGCACTGCCAAGGCCTGCTGGCGCGCTCAACGCCGGCCGATATCGTGCACATCAGTGATGATGTTGCGCGCAAGGGCAGCGCCAACCGTCCCGCCTACTGCGCCAGCAAAGCCGGACTGGACAGCCTGACGCTGTCGTTTGCTGCACGCTTCGCCCCGCAGATCAAGGTCAACGGCATCGCTCCGGCACTGATCCTATTCAACCCGGACGACGACGCCGACTACCGCAGCAAAACCCTAAACAAATCGGCACTGGGCATCGAACCCGGGCCACTGGTGATTTACCAAAGCCTGCGCTACCTGCTCGACAACCCCTATGTCACCGGTACCACACTGACTGTCAACGGCGGCCGCCATCTCAAATGAGCCTGGCCGCGAGGACCCTGCAATGACTCCAGAACTGCCCAACCACTACCGCGAGATCCTCCTCGGCGTTGGTGAAAACCCCGAACGCGAAGGCCTGCTGGACACGCCCAAACGTGCTGCCAAGGCCATGCAGTACCTGTGCAACGGCTACCACAAGAGCCTGGAAGAAGTGGTCAACGGCGCACTGTTCGAGTCGGACAACGACGAAATGGTGATCGTCCGCGATATTGAGCTGTACTCGCTGTGCGAGCACCATATGCTGCCGTTTATCGGCAAGGCCCACGTGGCTTATATCCCCACCGGCAAGGTGCTCGGCCTGTCGAAAGTGGCACGTATCGTCGACATGTTCGCCCGCCGCCTGCAGATCCAGGAAAACCTCACCAAGCAGATTGCCGATGCGATCCAGCAAGTCACCAACGCCGCCGGCGTGGCCGTGGTGATCGAAGCCAAACACATGTGCATGATGATGCGCGGCGTGGAGAAGCAGAACTCGGTGATGACCTCCTCGGTGATGCTTGGAGCCTTCCGCGAATCCTGCAACACTCGCCACGAAGTCCTGCAACTGATCGGACGGAGCAAGTAATGCCGCGACTGGAACCTGGGATGGCGCGCATCCGCGTCAAGGACCTGCGCCTGCGCACCTACATCGGCATCAAGGAAGAGGAGATCAACAACAAGCAGGACGTGTTGATCAA
>NZ_JAUXXP010000045.1 GCF_030684895.1 Pseudomonas sp.
GCAGGGCTCTAGCTCGCGAGATCTTAAGCAGCGTCTAAGCGTGTTAGATGGGTTGAATCAGGGCAGCGGGGCAAACGGCGAGGTGAAGGTGTCGGCGTTCTGCAGTTCCAGCAGGTAGTTGCGGAAGATCTGCCCGAGCACCTGGCTGGCGATTTCCAGTTCGTTGCGCGGCATCTGTGCGGCGATCAGGTCGGCGCTGTCCATGGCTTCGTCCGAGCCGTTCACTGCGGCCATCTTCAGCACGATATAAGCCTGTATCGCGTTCGCCGGTACACCTTCACCGCGGAAGAACATCATGCCCAGGCGGTACTGCGATTGCGCGTGGCCTTGCAGCGAGGCCTGCTCGAACCATTGCAGCGCCTGGCTGAGATCGCGTTCGACGCGCTTGCCGTCGTAATAGAACTCGCCCAGCTCGAACTCCGCCTGCAGGTCACCATTGCGCGCGGCCTGCTCGCAGGCCTCAAGGGCGGTGGGCAGTTCTTCGGGGGCGGTGTTGAGTGAGCAGCTGCCAAGCGCGGGGATCAGCAAGGAGTTGCCGCTCGCCAAGGCGAGCAGTGGCAGCAGGAGCAACAGGCAGCCCAGGGACAGGGTGCGGCCGGTGCGTTTCATGAAAATCCGTTTACCTCGGGATGCACAACAGGCGATGTGCCTGGCCGCCGGAACGCGGCAGCCATCACATTATGAAATAAGCAGCGGCGTTCTTACAAAGTCTTTACCGGGTTTTCTTCCGTGCGGCCATGTTTTGCGCTGCCAGGCAGGCTCAGTAGCAGCCAGGCCAGCAGTGGGTAGGCGGGTGTCAGCAGGGCGTGGAACAGGTCAACCCGGCGTAACGAACCGATAAAGCCCTCGGTGCCAACGGCTAAACCGGCCAGCAGAAACAGCCCGACTACCGCAATCGCCGCAGCCAGTGGCGCATGCCTGGGCCACTGCATGGCGCCGGCATAGACAATCAGCAGCAGGGTCGCCAGATTCAGCAGCAGGCGGTAATCCTCCAGCAGGTTCATCTGCCGGAACAGTTCAAAGAAGGCGCACAGCCCCAGCAGAATGCGTCCCCAATTGGCGCGACTCCATTGCCAGCCACGGCCCAAAGCCAGCGCGGCGGCGCCGAGCAATGGCAGGCCGAGAAAGCTGCTGGCCTGGCTTAGCCACAAATGTGCGGCTTGTGCGCCGGGGTCGATGCCGAAGCGAACCACACCAACGGCCGCCGCAGCAGCCGGCAGGAGAAACCCCAGCAGGGCGCAGAACAGCGCCGGCTGATCGGCCTCGCCATGGTGCTTGCGGGCTTTGCCGATGGCAATTGCGCAGGCCAGACAGGCCAGGGCCAGAACAGCGTCGCTAAAGGCGGTGCTGTACTGCATCAGGCTTTCTTCAGCTCAGCGAAGGCGCGCTCGGCGGCGTCCAGGGTGATTTTCAACTCGGCATCGCCATGGGCGATGGAGGTGAAACCGGCCTCGAAGGCGCTTGGTGCCAGGTATACGCCGCCGGCCAGCATCAGGTGGAAGAAGCGCTTGAAACGCTCGGCATCGCTGGCCATCACATCATTAAAGGTGACGATATCGTCGGCGCCGCTGAAATACAGGCCGAACATGCCGCCCGCCTGGGTGGTGACGAACGGAATTCCGGCGGCATCAGCGCGGTCCTGTAGGCCCTGCAGCATGCGGCTGGTGTAGTCGGTCAGCTCGGCGTGGAAGCCTGGGCGCTTGATCAGACGCAGGGTGGCCAGGCCGGCAGCCATGGCCAGCGGGTTACCGGACAGGGTGCCGGCCTGATAGACCGGGCCGAGCGGGGCGATGCAATGCATGATTTCGCGCTTGCCGCCGAAACAGCCCACCGGCATACCGCCGCCGATGATCTTGCCGAAGGTGGTCAGGTCCGGGGTCACGCCGTAATACGCCTGGGCGCCGCCAAGGGCAACGCGGAAACCGGTCATCACTTCGTCGAAAATCAGCACCACGCCGTGCTTGTCGCACTGCTCGCGCAGGCCTTGCAGGTAGCCCGGTGCCGGCGGTACGCAGTTCATATTGCCGGCTACCGGCTCGACGATGATACAGGCGACGGTCGAGCCGACCTCGCTGAGCATCTGCTCGACGGCGGCCAGGTCGTTGAATGGCAGGGTCAGGGTGTGTTTGGCGAAGTCCGCCGGCACGCCGGCCGAGCTCGGCACGCCCTGGGTCAGCAGGCCGGAGCCGGCTTTCACCAGCAAGCTGTCGGAATGACCGTGGTAGCAGCCTTCGAATTTAATGATGTTGTCGCGACCGGTGTAACCACGTGCCAGACGGATGGCGCTCATGGTCGCTTCGGTGCCGGAGCTGACCATGCGCACCATTTCCATCGACGGCACCAGGCTGCACACCAGGTCGGCCATCTCGGTTTCCATGGCGGTCGGTGCGCCATAGGACAAGCCGTGCTGCAACTGGTTGCGCACCGCGTCGAGGACTTCCGGGTGGCTGTGGCCGAGGATCATCGGGCCCCAGGAGCCGACGTAGTCGACGTAGCGCTTGTCGTCTTCATCGGTGACGTAGGCGCCCTCGGCGTGCTTGAAGAACAGCGGGGTGCCGCCGACGCTTTTAAAGGCGCGCACCGGCGAGTTGACTCCACCGGGGATGTGCTTTTGCGCGTTGGCGAAGAGGGTTTCGGAACGGGACATGGCAGGGCCTCTCAAGCTGGGAGCCGGGGCGAGCCGTGTCGCCCCTGAAAAACGATTAGTTAGAAATAAACAGGGCACTAAAGGCGCGGGCGCGGCGCTCGACTTCAGCAGCCGAGTCGACGCCGAACAGGCCGTGCACCACCGCGACCATGCTGGCGCCGTGGGCAATCAGCTCAGGTGCGTTGTCCAGGGTCACGCCGCCGATGGCGACAATCGGCAGGTTGACCTTGGCTTTCGCCGCCGTCAGCAACGCGACGTCGGCAGCCGGTGCGCCGGGCTTGGTGTTGGAATTGAAGAAGCGGCCAAAGGCGACATAGCTCGCGCCTTCCTTGGCTGCGGCCTCGGCCAGCTCGAGCTGGGCGTGGCAGGTGCCGCCGATAATCGCCTGGCGCCCAAGCAGGGCGCGGGCGACGGACAGCGAACCGTCGCCTTGGCCCAGATGCAGGCCCACACCCAGGCGGGCGGCCAGTTCGGCGTCGTCATTGATGATCAGTGCGGCGCCATAGCGGTTGCACAGCTCACGCAGCGCTTCGGCTTCGCGCAGGCGGCGGGCGTCATCGCTGGATTTGTCGCGGTACTGCAGCAATGTCGCGCCGCCCTTGAGCGCGGCTTCGACGTAGGGCAGCAGTTTGCCCTTGAGCAACTCGCTGTCGGTGATGGCATACAGGCCACGCAGTTTCATCTGAGGCGCTCCATCAAGAGAGGTCTAGCGGCAGGCGGCGCGGAATAAACTGGCCGTGGCCAGGTTGTTCGGCGTCGCGCAGGGTGCGCCAGGTGTAGTCGAGGGCAAATTGCACAGCGCTGACCAGTTCCTGACCCAGGGCCAGGCGCCCGGCCAAGGTGCTGGCCAGGGTGCAGCCGGAGCCGTGGTAGCTGCCGGGCAGGCGCTGGCAGGTAAAGGTGTGGCGGCTGCCGTCGCGGCTATAGAGGCGGTTGTGCACTTCGTGCTCATCACCATGGCCGCCGGTGATCAGCAGGTGCTGGATATACGGCAGCAGCTTCTCGGCACACTCATCGGCGCTGCCGTCGGGCAGTTCGGCGAGGATGCGTGCTTCCGGCAGGTTCGGCGTGGCGATGGTCGAGACGGCAAACAGGCGCTCGCGCATGGCAAAGCCGACTTCGTCCTTGCCCAGTGCGCCACCACCACCGGCGCGCAGCACCGGGTCGCAGACCAGCGGGATGCCCGGCAGGCGCTGCATGATTTCCAGCACGGTTTCGACCATCTCGACCGAGCCGAGCATGCCCAGTTTGACCGCTTCGACCGGCAGGTCATTGATCACTGCATTGGCCTGGGCCAATACCCACTCGCGGTCGAGCACGCGAAAATCGGAAACGTTGACGGTGTCCTGCACGGTCAGCGCGGTCACAGTAGGGGCAGCGTGACAGCATTGGGCGAGCAGGGCTTCGATATCGGCTTGCAGGCCGGCACCACCACTGGGGTCATGACCGGACAGGCACAGCACTACGGGGCGAGAGGTAGGCATTTTCATGGTGCGCGAGCTTACCACCAAACCACGGCTTGCAGACCTCGAAACGCCAGGAAAGCCCGCCTGGCGGACGATCTGTCGCATGCGCATACCGTGCTGCAGTCTGTGTCAGCTAAGGCGAAAAACCCCAGACAGTTCAGGTTTTTCCTGGGACTCTGGCGCAAATGCCTATGCTAGAGTGCGGAACTTCTGAATACACCGTTCCTGTGGCGCTGTTTAATGCGCTGCTGGCTTACTCTGGCTGAGTTGCATGCACTACATCCTCCTCTGTTTCTTCATGCTGGTGCCAGGGTTGGCCGGGGCATTGGTTTTTGACGAAAACACCCGCAGCCTGCCGCTCGGCAAGGCCATGTCGGTATTCGAGGATGTACGCGGCGATGCCAGCATCGAGGACATCACCTCGCCGGCCCTGCAGGCCAGTTTCCGCCAGCACGACAAGGGCGTACTGAACGCCGGTTATTCGCGCTCGGTGTTCTGGCTGCGCCTGGATCTGGAATACCGTCCGCAACAGGCCACAGGTGCGCAGCCCTGGTTGCTGGAGCTGGCCTACCCGCCGCTTGATCATGTGCAGCTGTACCTGCCCGATGCACAGGGGCGTTATCAGCTGAGTCAGCACACTGGCGATGCCTTGCCGTTCTCCAGTCGCGAAATCAAACAGCACAATTATGTGTTTGAGCTGAGGTTGCCGCCGGCACAGCGGCAAAGCGTTTACCTGCGCCTGGAAAGCCAGGGTTCGATTCAGGCGCCGCTGACCCTCTGGGCGCCCAACGCCTATCTGGAAGAACAGCCGGCACGCATCTATGTGCTGGGCATCATCTACGGCGTGCTGCTGGTGATGCTGATCTACAACCTGTTTATCTTCCTTAGCGTGCGCGATACCAGCTACCTGTATTACATCCTCTATATCGCCTCGTTCGGTTTCTATCAGCTGTCGGTCAACGGCGCGGCCATCGAGTATTTCTGGCCCAACAGCCCCTGGTGGGCGAACGCCGCCACGCCGTTCCTGATTGGTGCGGCGGCGTTGTTTGGTTGTCAGTTCGCCCGCAGTTTTCTGCACACCGCCGAGCACAGTCCCTGGGTCGATCGTGCGTTGTTGCTGATGATGGCCTCTGGCGTGCTGGTGATGACCCTGGCACTGACGGCCAGTTACGCGCTGTCGCTGCGCCTGGCCACCTACCTGGCGCTGGGCTTTACCGTGGTGATCTTCAGCGCCGGTATCCTCGCCTGGATGCGCGGCATGCGCGTGGCGCGCTATTTCATCATCGCCTGGACCGCCTTTCTCGCCGGCGGAATGATCAACACCCTGATGGTGCTGGGCTACCTGCCGAACATGTTCCTCACCATGTATGCCAGCCAGATCGGCTCAGCGCTGGAAGTCGGCCTGCTTTCGCTGGCCCTGGCCGACCGCATCAACGCGATGAAGGAAGAGCGCACGCGCATCCTCCAGGAGGCCGGACTCAAGCTTGAAGCCTTCAACCAGGAGTTGGCCAACAGCAACCGCCTCAAGGATGAATTCCTCGCCACCGTCACCCACGAACTGCGCACACCGATGAACGGGGTGATCGGGTCGCTGGAGCTGATGCAGATGCTGGAGATCGATGGCGAGTTGGCGCACTACCAGCGCACGGCCGCCAGCTCCGCCCGCGACATGATGCGCATGGTCAATGACATCCTCGCTCTCACCGAGCTGCAGGCAGGGCGCCTGTACCCACGGCGTGAGCCGTTCAGTCTGCGTGGGCTGTTTGATGGTTTGCGTGCGCAGCACGCACCGCGTGCAGAGGAGAAAGGCCTGCGTTTTGTGCTGGAGCTGGATGACAGCCTGCCCGACACCCTTGAGGGCGATGCCAGCAAGTTGGTGCAGAGCCTGAACTGTCTGCTGGATAACGCCATCAAGTTCACCCAGCATGGCGACGTGCGTGTACGGGTTACTCGCGGCGGCACGGCCAGCGATATTCTGCCGCTGCGTATCGAGGTGATCGACACTGGCGTGGGCTTCGCCGTGCCGGTCGACGGCAAGCTGTATCAGCGCTTCCAGCAGTTGGATGGTTCCATGACCCGTGAGTACGGCGGTCTGGGTATTGGCCTGGCGATCTGCCGGCAACTGGTCGACCTGCTTGGCGGCGACCTCAGCCATGAATCCCATCCGGGGCAGGGCAGCTGCTTTCGCCTGGAACTGCCACTGGCCTTGCCGGTGCAGATGACCACTCCAGCCGCCGTCGTGCTGCGCGCCACCGGCCCGGCGCTGCGCGCGCCTGAGCAGTGCACGGTATTGATCGTCGAAGACAACGCGATCAACCAACTGGTAACCCGTGGCATGCTACTCAAGCTGGGTTATCAGGTGCGCACCGCCGATAACGGTGCCGAAGCGCTGGAAGTGCTGCGCAACGAGCCCATCGACGCCGTGCTGCTGGATTGTCAGATGCCGGTAATGGATGGTTTCGCCACCTGCCGGGCGCTGCGCAATTTGCCCGGTTGCCAGCTGCTGCCGGTGCTGGCGATCACCGCCCACAGCCACAGCGGCGACCGCGAGCGCTGTCTGGCCGCCGGTATGAGCGACTACCTGGCCAAGCCGGTGAAGTTCGAGCAGCTGCGCAATCTGTTGCACGACTGGGTGCTCTGCCGCGAGTCCTGATCTTACGATCTGCTGCGCGTCGGCCCTACTGCGTTAAAAGCAGGCTCGGAATGCTCATTTACAGCTCGTAAACTCCGCTTCCTCGCCTGCTTTTGCCTTGTATGGCTCTAGCTCGCGAGATCGTAAATTTATTATTGAGTTGTATGCGCCAACGGCTGGCTAATATGCCTGCTGTTGTGCCCGGAATCGCCCTTTAGTCAAACTCTGAATCCTGATTCACTTGAGCAATAGTGAATCAGGATTCAGACCATGGCCTATCGCACCACCGCCCTGCGTATCGACCGCGATCAAGCACTGCGTGAGCGCATCATTGGCGCCGCACTGGTGCGGGTTGCTGAGGGCGGTTTTGCTGCCTTGACCATGCAGGCGCTGGCTGAGGATGTCGGTATTGCCACTGGCAGTCTGTACCGCCATTTCAGCAGCAAGGGCAGCCTGGCGGCCGAGGTGTTTGCGGTGGCCAGCCAGCGTGAAGTGGATGCGTTAGCGGTCAGCGTGCGTGGCCCTGGCAGCCCGGTGCAGCGTTTGGCCGCAGGGCTTGAGCGTTTTGCTGCGCGGGCCTGGGACAGCCGCCGCTTGGCCTTCGCCCTGATCGCCGAGCCAGTCGACCCGGAAGTCGACGAGCAGCGCCTGTTCTATCGCGAAGCCTATGCCGATCTGTTCGTCGAATTGCTGCAGGAAGGCGCTGCGCAAGGCGTGTTCCGTGTGCAGCAGATCAACCTGGTCGCCGCCTGCCTGGTTGGCGCCATCGCCGAAGCCCTGGTCGGCCCTTTGTCGCCGCCCGCCCGTGCGGCCCGCGAGGCCGGTTATCCCGCCCCCAGCCTGGCTGAAGTCAGCCAGGCCCTGGTCACCTTTTGTCTACGCGCCGTGGGCGCCCCATTGCTCGCCCCATTGCCCAAAAAAGAGGAGCCTCAGCCATGAATGCCAGCCAACACGCCGAAACCCATGAAGTGTTTAACCAAGTGCCGCCGCTGGACGGTGCCAACCTGTATCGCGTTGACCTGCCGCTGCAGGAGTGGAGCAAGCGCTTCGGCGGCGGCTGGGCCGAGCAGCGCCTGGATGTGTATGGCGGCCTGGCCGGCGGCGAGTTGATGGCCGCAGGCTTTCTCGCCAACGAAAACAAGCCGGTGTTCAAAAGCCACGACCGCTATGGTCATCGTGCCGATCTGGTGGAGTTTCACCCGGCTTATCACCAGTTGATGAGCGCAGCCATTGAGCATGGTCTGCCGTCCATGCCCTGGACCGACCCGCGTGCCGGCGCTCAGGTGGCGCGCGCCGCCATGAGTTACCTGCACAGCCAGGCCGAGGCTGGCAGCGGTTGCCCGCTGACCATGACTTTCGCCAGCGTGCCCGCGCTCAAGCTGCAGGCCGATGTGGCCGAGAAGTGGCTGCCGAAAATTCTTTCCACCCGGTACGACCCGCGCAACCTGCCGATCGAGCAGAAAACCGGCGCGACCATCGGCATGGCCATGACCGAGAAGCAGGGCGGTACCGATGTGCGCGCCAACACCACCCGCGCTTATCCAGTCGGCCTTGGCGGCCCGGGCCAGGCCTACGAGCTGGTCGGCCACAAGTGGTTCTGCTCGGCACCGATGTGCGATGCCTTCCTGACCCTGGCATACACCACCAAGGGCCTGACCTGCTTTCTGCTGCCGCGCCATCGTCCGGATGGCACGCGCAACGAGTTGTATATCCAGCGCCTGAAAAACAAGCTGGGCAACTGGTCGAACGCCTCCAGCGAAGTGGAATTTCGCGGCGCCCTGGCCTGGATGGTCGGCGAAGAAGGCCGTGGCGTGCCGACCATTATCGAGATGGTCGCGCTGACCCGCTTCGACTGCATGATCGGCTCCAGCGCCCTGATGCGTCAGGCCCTGACCCAGGCTGCGCACCACTGCGCCCATCGCCAGGTTGGCGGCCGCGTACTGAGCGAGCAGCCGCTGATGCAGAACGTGCTGGCCGACCTGGCCCTGGAAAGCGAAGCGGCTCTGGCGCTGACCATGCGCATGGGCAAGGCGCTGGACAACCCGCATGACGAGCAGGAGGACAAGTTCGCCCGCCTGGTCACCGCCGTGGGCAAGTACTGGATCTGCAAACGCGCGCCGGCAATGATCAACGAGGCCGCTGAATGCATGGGTGGCGCCGGGTATGTCGAGGACACCATCCTGCCGCGCCTGTACCGCGAAGCGCCGGTCAACTCCACCTGGGAAGGCTCAGGTAACGTGCAGTGCCTGGACGTGCTGCGCGCCCTGTCCAAGGAGCCGGGTGTACTCGATGCGCTGTTCCATGAGCTCGGCGACGGCCATGGTGATGCACGCCTCAAGGTGCATATCGCCAAGCTGCAGGCGGACTTCCGCGACACCGCCGATATCCAGTACCGCGCCCGCCAGCTCACCGAAGACGTGGCCCTGGCGCTGCAGGCCAAGCTGCTGCTGGAAGCAGGCAATGCCGTGGTCGCCGATGCCTTTATCGCCAGCCGTCTGGGCGGGCAGGGTGGTCGGGTCTACGGCACCCTGCCGCGCGGGGTGAATGTAGAAGCGCTAGTGGCGCGCAGTACGCCGCATCTGATCTAAGGCGCCGAGCATGCACGCCAGTCTTTTTCAGCAGTTACAGGCCTGGCTGGCCGGTGATATCGGTACGGACTACGTTATCACTCAGCTGCAGGCGGAAACCGGAGTGGCGAGCTTCAGCAGTCAGCCGCCAGGCGTGCACTTCAATCCGCTCGGCGGAGTACACGGCGGCTACACCGCCACGCTATTCGATGCGGCGCTGGGGCTGGCGGTGTATTCGCAGGCCTGCGCCGAAGAGGTCTATGTGACCGCCAGCCTGCAGGTAAATTACCTGCGTCCGATTGGTCTTGCGGCTTTGCCGCTACGTACCGAAGCCCGTGTGCAGCAACGCGATGGGCGACAGGTCGCAGTACAGGCCACGGTGCACGATGCCCAGGGGCAGCTGTGCGCCAATGCCAGTGGCGTCTTCACCTGCTTGCGTCATACGGAGTCAGGCGCTACTCAGTCCGTTGGTTTACCTGCGCGGTAAACGCCAGACTCTGTCATTTCTCTCAGCCGCCGGGTAAGGTGGCCGCCGATGGTTCCAGCTCGTGTGATGCGACTGGATGAAAAGGGAACATGGAAAGCACCACGACCGGTGCGAAGCCATGGCTGCCCCCGCAACTGTAAACGGTGAATAACGCCCAGATGCCACTGACCGCAAAGTCGGGAAGGCGGGCGAAGTATCAAGCCGTGAGCCAGGAGACCTGCCATCGAAGCCGGGCACTTAAGCCCATCCCCTCTATCCAGATCATCGCGCGGTGGGCGCGATACAGGAACCTCTATGCACATCGAACCCGAAGTCGTTACTGGCGCCAAACTCTTCCTCAGTTATGCAACCGCCGCAGGTGCCTTTGGCCTCACGGCCAAGCTTGCCCTCGACAGCGTACGCAGCAACGGTGGCGCCGCCGCCCTGGCGCTGCGTAGCCTGCTGACCACTGCCTTGGTGTTCTGCTTCTTCGAGGTCTTTCCGCATCATGCGGTCGGGGTTTCCGAGGTGCACCTGATCCTCGGTTCGACCTTGTTGTTGCTGTTCGGCGCCGGTGCCACGGCGATCGGTCTGGCGCTTGGCTTGTTGTTGCAGGGCTTGCTGTTTGCCCAGTTTGACCTGCCGCAGTACGGCATGAACGTCACCACGCTGCTGGTGCCGCTGTGGGCTATCAGTCTGCTGGCCAAGCGCATCATCGCGCCGGGCACCGCTTACGTGGACCTCTCCTACAAGCAGGCGCTGGCGCTGTCGACGGCTTATCAGGGTGGAATCGTTGCCTGGGTCGGCTTCTGGGCGTTCTATGGCAATGGTTTCTCCGGCGAGAACCTGGCGGCCGTGGGCAGTTTCGGTCTGGCCTATATGAGCGTGATCCTGATCGAGCCACTGGTTGATCTGGGTGTGCTGGCCGCCGCCAAGGCGCTGTCGGCTTATAGCCGTGGGCCGCTGTTCAACGCGCGTCTGCACCAGCCGGCCTGATCGGTCATCGGCGACGCTGCCAGATCAGCTTGCCGGTATTGCTCTCAGTGACCAGGTACTGGTCACTGAAGCGATAGTAGGCGGCAGGCTGGTAGTCACTGCGGCCCTGCATCTGCACTTCCAACAGGCCGTTGTTGCTCTGCCAGCGACCGCTGTATTGCAGCTCGCCAGGGCTGTCGTAGTTCCAGTCGGCGCCACCTGCCACGCTGCGTGTCCATTGCGAAACGCTGCCGTCGCCCTGCAGTTGCAGAATCATCTGAGTGGTCATCGAGGCGAAATTGGCGCCGCCGCTGTTGATGATCTTCTCGTGTACCCAGGTGCCGATCAGCGCCGGGTCGCGTGTTGCGTTGCTGCTCGGGTTGCTACTTGGCGTGGCCGCTGCCGCGCTAAGGTTTTGCCGGTGAAACAGCGCCTTGCGTTCTAGGGTTGCCCCAGTCGTCGGATTGCGCGCGGCGATATGGGTGTTGAGCACGCCGTTGGCGTAGGTGGCATTCATATTGGCGATCAACTGCCCGGATTGCGCTTCGCTGATCTGCGCGCTGAGCAGCTGGCCGTCAAAGCTGCCGCTGATCTGCAGGCGCAACCTGCCGCCCTCCACATATTCCCCCGTGACCTGCTGGCCCTGGCTGCGCAGGTGCATTTCGGCTGGCTGGCCGTCCAGCGTGGTCAGGTAATGGCCGTCCAGGCTATCGGCCAGCAGAACACTGGGTAACAGGCACAGCACAAGAGTGAGCAGGGCGCGCGGCATGCGTTTTCCTCTAGATGATGGGTTGTTGAAGATTAGCTGTTGTTGCTTGACCTGGGGGCCGCCCCGCACTTGCAGACTGGCGCCGCAGCTTACATTGGAGTGTTGCCATGACCCGCGAACAAGCCTTCCTGCAGGAATACCAATTGTCCCGCGCCCAGCGCGGCCTTGACCCCGCCGCCGAGCTGGGCCATCTGGAACGCGCGCATATTCTCGGCCAGCGCTATTTCAGCGAACACCTGCGCAGCCACCTATGGATGCTGGCCTGGGCTTGGCGCCAGCGTGACTGGGCCGAAGGGCTGGCGCAGTTGCTGCGCATCCCCGGTAGTCTGGGCTCGTTGTTAGGCCTATTCCCCTTGGGTAATCCGGGTACGCGTCGCGTCGGTCCGCTGACCCCGCAGGCGCTGCCCGAGGATCTGCAAGCGCTGCTCAAGTAGCCTGCACAGGCAACACCGCGCTATCGCAAACGCGGCGGATCAGGGCAAGATAGAGCCATTACGTACAGCCAGGAAGGTGCCTTGTGAACCCTTGTTCCGATGACTTTATTGTCGCCAACACTGCTGAAGAAGCGGTGGATCGTCTGGCCGCCTTGCACCTGCAGGCGACCACGGGCTTGAGTCAGGCGCTCAAGCGCTACCTGAAAGAGCGCGTCAAGCCGGATGCCGCCCAGCAGTGCCAGTTCCGCTACCCCGAATTGCGTTTGATCTACCTGTGCCAGGGCGAAGTGCCGACCACTGTACGGGCCTACGCCAAGGTGCAGGTGCCGGGCACTTACAGCGTCACCGTCACCCACCCTGCGGCGTTCCGCAAATACCTGCTGGAGCAGCTGCGCCCGTTGATGAGCGACTTCACCGTTCGCGTGGAAGTGGGCATCAGCCAGCAGAACATTCCTTATCCCTATGTGGTCGAGCAGGGCGATGAGCTGGCCGGCTCCGGGGTCACCGCCGCCGAACTGGCGCGGGTATTCCCCAGCACCGATCTGTCTGCCGCCACCGACGGCACCGCCGATGGCCTGTATGACTGGGAAAACACCGACCCGCTGCCGCTGGCGCTGTTCGATGCCGCAAGGGTGGATTTCTCCCTGCGCCGTCTGGTGCATTACACAGGCAGCGACTGGCGGCATGTGCAGCCGTGGATTCTGCTGACCAACTACCACCGTTACGTCGACCAGTTTATTCGTCATGGTCTGGACATGCTGGTGGGCGAGTCGCGCTTCAACCGCATGGTGCTGCCGGGCAACGTGGTGATCGAGCGCGGCATGGCCGAAGGCGAGATGCAGGCGATTATCGAGAACGTCATCTGGCACCGTTACCAGATGCCGGCTTACCACCTGCAGGCCGACGACGGCCATGGCATCACCTTGGTCAATATCGGCGTCGGCCCGTCCAACGCGAAGAACATCACCGACCACCTGGCTGTGTTGCGCCCGCACTGCTGGCTGATGATCGGCCACTGCGGCGGCCTGCGCCAGTCGCAGACCATCGGCGATTACGTACTGGCCCATGCTTACATGCGCCGCGACGGCATTCTCGACCGTGTATTGCCGCCGAATATCCCGCTGCCGGCCCTGGCCGAGGTGCAGCAGGCGTTGCAGGAGGCCGCCAAGCAGGTCACTGGCGAACAGGGCGATGAGCTGAAAAAGCGCCTGCGCACCGGCACTGTGCTGACCTATGACGACCGCAACTGGGAGCTGCGCTGGGCTCAGGAGCGGCCGCTGATCAACCTGTCGCGCGCCGTAGCGGTGGACATGGAAAGCGGCACCATCGCCGCGCAAGGTTATCGCCTGCGCGTGCCCTATGGCACGCTGCTATGTGTGTCCGACAAACCGCTGCACAGCGAGATCAAACTGCCGGGTGCGGCCGGTGCCTTCTATGAGCGCGCGGTAACCCAGCACCTGCATATCGGCATCACCGCGCTGGATTTGCTGCGCAACCAGCTCAACTCGTTGCACTCGCGCAAGCTGCGCAGCTTCGACGAGCCGCCGTTCCGTTAGCGTTTCGTGTTGCATAAAAAAGCCCGAGGTTTTTGCCTCGGGCTTTTTAATCCAGGTCAGTCTATTTGCTGGCGTCCAGCACCACGCGGTAGCGCGCTTTACCGGCACGCAGGTGGTCGATGGCCTCGTTGACCTTGCTCATGGGGAAGTGCTCGACCTGCGGCAGGATCTGATGGCGCGCGCAGAATTCCAGCATGGTCGCCATATTGCTAGGCGAGCCGACCGGCGAGCCGGACAGGCTCTTCTGCTTGGGTATCAGGTTGAACACATGCACCGGGATTGCGCTGGGCACGATACCGACAAAGTGCAGGCGACCTTTGCCGCGCAGGGTGCCGAGCATGGCGTTCCAGTCCAGGTCCGCGCTGGCGGTGACCAGCAGGAAATCCAGGCTGCCGGCAATCGCTTTCAGCGCGGCGCTGTCGGTGGAGGCGACGACCTTATGTGCGCCCAGGCGTTTGGCTTCTTCCTGTTTACTCAGTGATGAGGTGAAGGCGGTGACTTCGCAGCCCCAGGCATTGAGAAAGCCCAAGGCCAGGTGGCCGAGGCCGCCGATGCCAACCACGCCGACTTTATCGGTGGGTTTTACATCGAAATCCAGCAGCGGGCTGAACACTGTGGAGCCGGCGCAGAACAGCGGGCCGACCAAGGCTGGGTCGAGACCGTCCGGCAGCGGCACGGCCCAGGCCCAGTGGCTGCGCAAACGGTCGGCAAAACCACCGTTGCTGCCGACAATCGTCGGTTTTACCGTGCCGCACAGCTGGTGCGCACCTTCCATGCAGGAGCTGCAGTGCATGCAGCTGCCCTTGTACCAGCCGATGCCCACCCGCTGGCCGAGCTTCAGGCCACGCGCCTGCGGGCCGAGGCGCACCACAGTACCGACCACTTCATGGCCGGGGATAAAGGGGTAGCGCGCATTGCCCCATTCGTTGTCGATCATCGACTGATCGGAGTGGCAGATGCCGCAGTATTCCACCGCCACTTCGACTTCTTCGGCGCCGAGCGGGCCTGGGTCATAAGTGTGCGGTTCGAGGGGCGCACCGGGGGCTTTGGCGGCCCAGCCGGTAAAGGTTTCGACGATGGATTCGGACGAACTCATAACAATGGCCTCGGGACGGGAAACACAACCTTGCCAGCATAGCCCGCTACGTCGGCGCAGGCTGCGCGGATCACTCAGGCTGATAGTCCAACCGTGGCCTCGGTTACACTGGCCGCTTCGTAACCTGTTGCTGGATCACCTATGTCGCGCCCACCTCGCCCTGCGCCCTCTCGTCCGCACAGCAGCAAAGCTGCTGTGCGCCGTGTGGCCAAGGCGCCACCCGCAGAGCCGCGCTTGCTGCTGCTGAATAAGCCGTTCGATGTGCTGACCCAGTTCAACGACGAGCAGGGCCGCGCCACCCTCAAGGACTTTGTCGATGTCCCCGGCGTCTATCCGGCTGGCCGGCTGGACCGTGACAGCGAAGGTCTGTTGCTGTTAACCAATGACGGCGGCCTGCAGGCGCGCATCGCCGACCCCAAGCACAAACTGGCGAAAACCTATTGGGTGCAGGTCGAGGGCGAGCCGAGTGACGCGCAGTTGCAGCAGCTGCGTGACGGCGTGCAGTTGAATGACGGCCCGACCCTGCCGGCCGAAGCGCGGCTACTGGAAACGCCCGAGTTGTGGCAGCGCAACCCGCCGGTGCGCTTTCGCAAAAGCATCCCGACGGCCTGGCTGGAGCTGGTGATTCGTGAGGGGCGCAACCGTCAGGTGCGGCGTATGACGGCTGCCGTGGGCCTGCCGACGCTGCGCTTGGTGCGCGTGCGGATCGGCCCGTTCAGCCTGGACGGCTTGCAGCCGGGACAGTGGCGCGAAGTGCCGGCCCGGCTGGATTGATCAGTAACCGGCTTTGATCACGGCGATGCCTTTATCCAGCACCTCATTCCAGGCGCTGCGGGTTTCGCTGCAGTACTGCTGATCATGCTCGCCGATGGTCTGCAGCAGTGCTTGCTGCCACAGCACATACAGCTCTGGGCGAATGTCCATGGCGGCGCGGGAGTGGCTGCAGCCCAGGGCGCGCAGCTTGGTGTCAGGCATGCCGCGCGCATGCATCACTAGATTGAGAATGCCCTGGCGCAGCAGCAGCTTTTGCCCGTTCATCTCGGTATTGGCGAACTTCTCGCGCACCTCGGGTGAGCTGGCGAGGAAGTGCCGGTAAAAACTGTCGAAAAAATCAGGGCTGGCGCAGCAGCGGCCATAGCTCTGCATCACCCGGTCGGTGGGGGACATGAATACTCCTGGGGAACGGCGCAAAACCGCATTCTAGCGCGGTTTGCTGCGGCTGGACGTGCAGTAGTCGGCGCGGGGCCGCTTTCTAGCCGTGGATGCCGCGACTCGCTTCAATGATGTAGGTGATGATCGGCTTGGCCAGAAAGGCGAATAGGCACAGGCCCAGACCGAGGAACAGGATCGCCGTACCCAGGCGGCCGGCTTTGGAGGTTTTTGCCAGGTCCCAGATGATAAAGAACATAAACACCATTAGCCCGCCGACCAGTGCGTACATCATCAGCGATTCGAACTGTTCGGTTTCCATTCGGGCCTCGTGAACCTGCAGGTGCTCGGCTGGGTGCCGAAAATCGATGCGTAGGCGGGCGCGGTGACGCTCGCCAGAGGGGCGCGATTATACGCGCCGGGGGCGGCCCTGCCAGCCGCGCATGACGAGGGTGCGGCGATCAGCCGCGCAGGTGCTGCAACGGCAGCTGGGTGCTGGAGAGAATCTGCTGCAGCACGAAGCTGGAGCGCACGCTGGAGACCCCCTCGATACGGGTTAGGGTGCCCAGCAGCAGTTGCTGGTAGTGATCCATGTCCGGCACCACCACCTTGAGCTGGTAGTCCGCGTCCATCCCGGTGACCAGGCAGCATTCGAGCACTTGCGGGCATTTGCGGATTTCTTCCTGAAAATGCTCGAAGCGTTCCGGGGTGTGCTTGTCCATGCCGATCAGCACGTAGGCGGTCAGCGTCAGGCCGAGTTGCTTGCGGTCCAGCAGGGCGACCTGGCCGAGGATATAGCCATCATCTTCCAGCTGTTTGACCCGTCGCGAGCAGGGCGAGGGCGACAGGCCGATGCGTTCGGCCAGCTCCTGGTTGGACAGAGTGGCGTCGCGCTGCAATTCGGCGAGGATATTCAGGTCATAACGATCAAGTCTGTTCATGTTTGCCGTGCTTTCGTTATTAGGTTGTGCGGGATGATGCGCTTGTGGTGATTAATTGCGCAAGTGGTGGGTATTTCAGCAATGTTCGCAATCTTTCACTGCGTCGGCGGGCGTAAGCTTTACCTCAACTTCAAGGCCCGGACGACACGTCCAGCCGCCTCGCCCAATCAGGTGAGCGGTCGCCGCCGATCCCACCGGATCGCCACGGCTCCCGGGTCCGCACTGCCCAACCAGGCAGGCGAAGAAAAGGCGTTACCAGCGCCACAATGACGGACACGCAAAAAAGGGGAAGGCCTGCAGGCCTTCCCCTTTTTTGTGTCCGCTGTCCTTGGCGGATCTTCGCAGCACGACGTCAACATTGCTCCAGGCAATTTTTGTTGCCTGCTAGTTGCGCTTACGAGGCCGTCGCCGGTTTCACCACGTTGCTGGGGTCGGCATGCACCAGTACTTCGGCGCGGGGGAATTCGCTGCGGATCGCCGCTTCAACCTGATCACACAGACTGTGCGCCTGCTGCAGGCTTAGCTCACCCGGCAGTTCCACGTGTAGCTGCACGAACCAGTGGGTACCGGACAGCCGTGTGCGTAAGTCATGCACACCCAGCACGCCTGGTACGGCGCAGGCCAGGCTGTACATCTGCGTGCTGATCTGCGGGTCGAGCTCCTGGTCCATTAGCACGGTAGCGGCTTCGCGGACGATGGTGATGGCGCTCCAGAAGATATACAGCGCAATGCCGATGCCGAACAGGGCGTCCATTTGTGGCCAGCCGTAACTGGCCAGCAGCAATGCCAGGAGGATACTGCTGTTGAGCAGCAGGTCTGAACGGTAGTGCAGTGAGTCGGCGCGAATCGCCGTGGAGCCGGTCAGTTTCACCACATGGCTCTGGAACAGCAGCAGGGCGATGGTCACCGCCAGTGACAGCAGCATCACCGCGATGCCCAGGGCCGGTGCACCGATCGGTTCGGGGTTGAGCAGGCGGTCGATGGCGTGACTGCCTACCAGCACGGCGCTGGCGCCGATAAACAGCGCTTGGCCCAGTCCCGCCAGGGCTTCGGCCTTGCCGTGACCGTAGCGGTGATCCTCATCGGCCGGGCGCAGGGCGTAGTGCACGGCAATCAGGTTGAGCAGCGAGGCGGCGCCATCGAGCAGCGAGTCAGTCAGTCCCGCCAGCAGGCTGACCGAGCCGCTGAGCCACCAAGCGATGGCTTTGGCCAGCGCCAGAGTGAGGGCAGCCGCCAGCGCGGCGAAGGTCGCCAGGCGCATCAGGCGGGCATGTTGCGGCGATATGTTCACGGGTTATCCAGAGTGGGGTGAGTTCTGCCAAGGCTAGCGCACCTGGATTTATAGAATAAGAAAAGCCCGTCGCAATAACGGGCTTTTACTTTGGAGGCTTTCTAGTGACGAGCTTAGGCTGCTGGGCGCAGACCATAGGCCGCCAGCTGCTCGACACTGCCGCTGTGCTGAATCAGGCGCGGGTCATCCAGTGGCAGGCTGTGGCCCGTCTGCACTTCGATCAGCGCCTTGAGCTTGGCGGCGTCGATCTTGCCGTCAGCATCCACCACATTCTGCAGGTCTTGTGGGTCAACCTGCGAGGTCAGGCCGCCAGGCAGGTAGATCGCGCCGGTGGCGAAGTCGATACCAAAGGCGATCAGCCCTGGGAGTACATAGAAGAGAATGCCGATTGCGTTGAGTCCGGCCACCACGGGGTCGATGCGGCCTTCGATCTGGCCGCGGCGATCCGGGAAGAACAGGGTGCCGCAGGCGGTCAGTTGAGTGAGCAGCGCGGCGACGATAAGGCCACCGATAACGCGGGTTTGGGTGCGCATTGAACATCTCCATGGAAAAAGTGGCGCAACTATACCAATGCCTGTATTGCAATGCCGCTGCGTCAGGCGCTGTCAGCGCTATTTCGCGCAGCCATACCTAACACTCAGACAGCGCCAATGCTCCACAGGTTCGCCGTTATAATCCTGCGCCTTGAATGGAGCCCGCATGAATTCCCTGCCCATCGATGTGCTGCTGCCTGAACTCTGCCAGGCCCTTGCTCTGCGTGATGAAGCCGTGCTGGAAGCGCCGCCCGGTGCCGGCAAGACTACCCGTGTGCCGCTGGCGCTGCTAACGCAGCCCTGGCTGGCCGGGCAGACCATTATCATGCTCGAACCACGGCGCCTGGCGGCGAGAGCGGCGGCCGAGCGACTGGCCAGCGAGTTGGGCGAGGCGGTGGGGGAAACCGTTGGCTATCGTATTCGCCTGGACAGCAAGGTCGGCCCGCGTACCCGTATCGAAGTGGTTACCGAAGGCATCCTGGCGCGGCGGCTGCAGGACGACCCTGCGCTGGAAGGCGTTGGCGTGGTGATCTTTGACGAATTTCACGAGCGCAGTTTGGACGCTGACCTGGCGTTGGCGCTGTGCCTGAATGGCCGGGCGATGTTTCGCGGTGCGGACTCTGGCGAGTTGCCGCTGAAGGTGCTGCTGATGTCAGCAACCCTGGAAGGCGAGCGGCTGGCGGGGCTGCTCGGCGATGCGCCGGTGCTGCGCAGCGAAGGGCGGATGTTTCCGGTGGATATCCGCTGGGGCGCGCCCTGGCAGACGGGCGAGTGGCTTGAGCCGAAGGTGCTGCAGTGCGTGCTGCAGGCGCTGGCTGATGAGTCCGGCAGCCTGCTGGTGTTTCTGCCGGGGCAGGCGGAGATTCGCCGGGTCAATGAACAGCTGGCCGAGTCCCTGGCTGGGCGCCGCGACATTCTGCTCTGTCCGTTGCATGGCGAACTGGACCTCAGCGCCCAGCGCGCGGCCATCGAACCCGCACCGCCGGGCCTGCGCAAGGTGGTGCTGGCGACTAATATCGCCGAAACCAGCCTGACCATCGATGGCGTGCGGGTGGTGATCGATGCTGGCCTGGCGCGGGTGCCGCGCTTTGACCCGAACAGCGGCATGACTCGCCTGGACACCCAGCGTATTTCCCGCGCCTCCGCCACCCAGCGCAGCGGCCGGGCTGGGCGCTTGCAGCCGGGCGTTTGTTATCGCCTGTGGTCGCAGGCGCAGCATGAGCAATTGGCAGCCTACGGCACGGCGGAAATGCTTCAGGCCGACCTCGCCGGTTTGGCGTTGCAACTGGTGCGCTGGGGCGTGCAGCCGGCTGAGCTGGTCTGGCTCGATCCGCCACCGGCGGCTGCCTATGCCCAGGCTTTGGAGCTGCTGGCGCGATTGGGCGCGGTGGATGCCCTGGGCGTGCTCACCAGTCACGGCCAGGCCATGGCCGAGCTGCCGACTCATCCACGTATCGCCCATCTGCTGTTGCGTGGTCAGGCGCTGGGCCTGGGGCCATTGGCCTGCGATCTGGCGGCATTGCTCGGCGAGCGCGACATTCTGCGTGGCGCGGGCGCCGATCTGCACAGTCGCCTGGCTTTGCTGGCCGGTGAGTCGCGCGGCGCCCGTGGTGCCCAAAGTGGCGTGCAGCGCGCTCGGCAGCTGGCCAGGCAGTTTCAGGGTTACCTCAAGCGCAGGCCCAGCCCGCAGGCAGTCAGTGATCCCGAACATCCGCGCTGGCTGGGCGCGTTGCTGGCCTTTGCCTACCCGGACCGCATCGCCCAGCAGCGCCGTGCCGGTGGCGCGGAATATCGTCTGGCCAACGGCCGGGCGGCGCTATTTGCCGAGGTCGATGGCCTGATGAAACACAGCTGGCTGGTGGTGGCTGACCTGGGCAGCCGCCAGGGCCAGCGCGAAGAGCGCATCTACCTGGCCGCCGAGTTGGAGCCGCAGTTGTTTGAGGGCGTGCTGGCCGAGCAGGTCAGCAACTTGGAAGTACTGGATTGGGATGAGCGCGAAGGCGCTCTGCGCGCAGAACGCCAGCGCAAGGTCGGTGAGCTGGTGTTGTCGCGTGAGGCGCTGACTGGGCTGGATGCGCAACAGCGCAGTCGCGCCATGCTCGGCCTGGTGCGGCGTAAGGGCCTGGCGCTGCTGCCCTGGACGCCGGAGTTACGCCAGTGGCAGGCGCGGGTGGCGTTGCTGCGCACGCTGGATCTGGCCAGCAAGGACGTCAGCGAATGGCCGGATGTCAGTGATGCCACCTTGCTGGCGACCCTGGAGAACTGGCTGCAGCCCTATCTGGATAACGTCACCCGGCTTAGCCATTTCGCCAACCTGGATTTACCCAGCCTGCTGCTGAATCTGCTGCCCTGGCCGTTGCCGCAGCGTCTCGATGAGCTGGCGCCGCGCAGCGTGCAGGTGCCTTCCGGTTCGCGCATCAGTCTGGATTACAGCGAACAGCCGCCGGTGTTGGCGGTGCGCTTGCAGGAGTTGTTCGGCTTGGCCGATACGCCGCGCATTGCCGGCGGTCGTCAGGTGGTCAAGCTGCACCTGCTGTCGCCAGCGCGGCGGCCGGTGCAGGTGACTCAGGATCTGGCCAACTTCTGGCGCAGTACCTACGCCGAAGTAAAGAAAGACCTAAAGGGGAGGTACCCCAAGCATTATTGGCCGGATGATCCGCTGATCGCCGAGCCTACCGCGCGTGCTAAGCCGCGCAAGTAGGTTCAGGGCAGGTGTAGATCTTCGCCAGCCGCCTGTAGCTCGGCATAGGCCCGATCCAATGCATCATGCAGGGCTTCGGCGCCGGGCGCTTTACTGGATACGATCAACTTCAGCGGGATGCGCTGCAGTTCCACATACGGCAGCTCGGACATGCCCAAGCGTTTGCGCGCCTGCTCCACCGGGGTCTGATAGTCGAGGAGGAAATCGCCGCGACGGCGCTGGAGCATTTCCAATGCGGCAGTGTGGGTGCCGGTGCGGTGTTGCTCAACAGCCAGCTGCGGGTCGTTGAGCATTTCGTTGACCGGCTGCCAGTAGGTGTAACCGCTGATCATGATTACCCCACGGCCCTTAAGGTCCTCGGGCAGGCGCGGCATCAGGGTGTCGCGGCGGAAATACAGGTTGAGCACGATCTCGCCCAGTTTGGTGTGGGTTTCCAGGGTGTGCTCGCGCAATTCCACCTTGCCCGGCGCCCCCGGCCAGACGTGCACACTGCCATCCTGCAGGGCGTTGTACAGCCGCGCGCTGGGGTAGGAGCGCAGCTCGGCGCGATAGCCGGCGTGTTCCAGCAGGCGCTTGCTCAGCTGCAAGATGGCACCCTTGGAGCGGCCTTGGCTGTCGGTGTAGGAATAGGGTGGAAATTCGTAATAACCCACCTGCACCAATGGCCGTTGATCATCGGTGGGAGCGGCGAGGCCGGAGCTGCAATACAGGGCTGCAGCCAGCGCAAGGCAGAGAAATCGTGGCATCAAATGGGTACGTACTGCGGCTATCTGCCGTCTTTTCGTTATAAAAGTGTCACTTTTGGCGAGCATGGCTAACTGCCAGCAGCTTTGTCCAGTGACTTGCTGAAAAAGCTTAGCCCAACGTTGGCAGCTGTAGGCCGGTAGCGATAAATACCCGCTAAGCGCCTGGTCGGACTGAGCAGGGCGCGCTGGGCAATGCGGCTAGGGGAGTTGGGGGCTGGCAGGTGAACTATGCTGATGGAGCATGCCGAAAATGTGTGGCGCTGCCAATGTTGCAGCGCCTTGCTCGGGTGCTTCAGGAGGCCACATGAATAGCCCAACGATTGCCCAGCGCAACCCCTATGCGGTTGCGGTCACCGCCGGCAACGACTACTTCTGGTGCCGCTGCGGGCTCAGCGCCGCACAGCCTTTTTGCGACGGCAAGCACAAAGGCAGCGGTTTTACCCCGTTGAAATACCACGCGGACGAGGACGCCACCCTGTACTTTTGTGGCTGCAAGCACACGCAGACGCCACCCTGTTGCGATGGCAGCCATAACAGGTTGTAGTAACGGCTTTTGCAGTAACTGGGTCGGGGACAGGTTATGTACCGCAAGGTGTTTGCCAACAAGGTATTCGACCGCAAGGTTGTGGTGATTACGGGCGGCTGTGCCGGCATCGGACGGGCGCTGGCCATGCGTTTGGCGCAGGCAGGCGCGCGCCTGGTGATTTTTGATCTGCAGCAGCAGGCGCTCGACAGCCTGGTGCAGCACCTGGCCGATCACCACAATGCCGAGGCCCTCGGCGTGCTCTGCGATGTGGCCGATGCAGCAGCGGTGGAACGGGCGATGGCCCTGACCGTCGAGCGTTTCGGCGGTATCGATGTGCTGGTCAACAACGCCGGGATTACCCATCGCAGCAGTTTTGCCGACACCGAGCTGGCGGTGTTTCAGCGGATCATGGCGGTCAACTATTTTGGCGCGCTGCATTGCACCAAGGCCGCGCTGCCCAGCCTGATCGCCCGCAGTGGGCAGGTCATCGTGCTCAGCTCGCTGTCAGGCTTCGCCCCGCTGCTTTATCGCAGCGCCTACAACGCCAGCAAGCATGCCCTGCATGGGCTATTTGAAACCCTGCGTTATGAACTGAAAGGCTCCGGGGTCAATGTGATGCTGGTGTGCCCCGGCTTTACTGCCACCGATTTGCGCAAGAATGCCCTGGTCGGCGATGGCTCGGTGGCCGCGCAACCGCCCTTGGCAATGGGCAAGGTGGCCTCACCGCAGGATGTCGCCGAGGCGATTTACCGCGGCGCCTTGAAGCGTCGCCGGCTGCTGGTGCTGTCGAATGTGGACTGGCGCGCGCGGGTGTTGGCGCGGTTCTTCCCGCGGCTGTTCGAGCGGGTGCTGCTGCCGCGTCTGTCCGGCTTGAAGCCGCAGCGTGCAGGTCGTTTCTGATGCGCCGCGCATGGCTCGCTCTGCTGCTTTTATTCGGCGCGCCGCTGCAGGCCGAGGAGCCGCCAGCGTTGCTGGTGATGACCGATATCTGGCCGCCTTTTCGTATGCAGGAGGGCGATGGGGCACTGAGCGGGCTGGATATCGACTTGCTTGCTCAGCTCAGTCAGCGCACCGGGCTGCGCTTCGAGGTGCAGCGCGCACCCTGGGCGCGCGGTTTGGCTGCGTTGCAGAGCGGCAAGGCCGACCTGATGACCGGGCTGGCGAAAACCCCCGAGCGGGAAGGCTATATCCATTACCTGCCGCAGCCCTACTACGCCTGTGCGCCGCGTTTCTACGCGGTCCCCGCGCAGGCTAAGGCGCTGCAGAGCTACAGCCAGTTGGCCAGTCTGACCATTGGCTATGTGCTGGAGTCGGCGTACTTCGAGCCATTTGATTCGGATCAGCAGCTGCGCAAAACCGCGGTCAACACGGAGAGCCAGTTGCTGGAAATGCTGGTGCGCGGCCGCCTGCAAACGGTGATTGGCACCGATTGCCAGGTCGACTATGAGTTGCGCGATGCGCGCTGGAATGGCCGTATCGCCAAGGCGGCGTTTCAGCCCGAGGCGCGTACCGATTTGTATATCGGCTTCTCCCGCCAGCGCGGTTTGCAGGCGCAGTACCAGCGGGTAAGCGAGGCACTGGCGCAGATGCAGGCCGAGGGTTGGATCGCCAAGGCAGCGCAGCGCTATCAGTCCGCTGCGCCTTGAGCTCAAGCGCCTTTAGGCATCAATGCTCGTGCGGCTCGATATACACCTCGTAGATCATTTCCAAATCCCAGAACGCCGCTTCGATCTTGTGCCCGTCGAGGTCGCGGACAAAGCAGCCGTAATAGGGCTCGCCATATTCTGCGCGCGGGCCGGGGGCGCCTTCGTCGCTGGCGCCAGCTTCCAGGGCGGCCTGATAGAAGTCGTGTACGGCGGCCCTGTTTGAAGCAACAAAGCCAAAGTGGCTGCCATTGCCAATACTCGCCGGTTTGCCGTTGATCGGCGTTTGCACCCAGAACTCCGGGTATTCACGGCCATAGGCGACTGCGCCAGGGTGGGCGAGTACGCGTTTGCAGCCGAGGGTAGCGAGGACCTGGTCGTAGAAGGCGGTGGCCTTGTCGAATTGATTGGTGCCGATGGAGATATGCGAAAGGATGCTGGGGTTGGCGTCAGCCATGGGCCGGTCCTCCTTGGGTGTCGCTGGCGTTCACTCGACTTCGGGCTGGGCGCTGCGCAGCATAAATAGACGAAACAGCACTACGCTTGAGAATAGTTGTAAAAAGCGGCTTGTGCAGTCCAGCAGCAAACTGGCCAAGGCGTTATCGGTGAAGGCCGCGCTGGATTGACTCCAGCCATCCAGCAACCACAGCGGCAGCATGACGATCAGGATGCAGCCGAGCATGGGCCAGAAGTAACCGCTGCTCAGTTGGAAGCTGTCGTGCAGCGCCTTCATCGGGCTCAGGCCGCTCAATACCAGCAGGTACTCGGCAAACGCCAGTTTGACCATCAGCCAGATTCCCGGCAGCACGAACAGCGATGCGCCGAGCAGAATCGCCAGGGTATTGAGGCCCGCCAACAGGGCAAAGCTTGGCCACAGACGCAGGCCGGCGGCCAGCAGGTCGCGAGCGCGCGGCTGCAGGCCTTGGCTGCGGGCATCGAGAAACAGGATCAGCGCAGCGCTGTACAGCGGGTAGAACAGCAGGCCCGCGAGCAAGCGCCAGAGGGTGGCGGATTCGGCGGCCACCAGGCTGGTGACCTGCTGCAGCAACAAGCCTTCGAGCACAATAAGCGGCAGGCACAGGCGGGCAATCGCAGCCAGGTTATGGCTGAAGAAATACCAAGAGTCGCGTAGAGCGAAGAGCATATTCATGGAGGACGCGTGTCGAGTCTGAGATGCGCCACTCTAGCCGATTGCCCCTGGCGCTCCAATTTATGCCGGCTCTGCAAGTGTGCTGCATCTGGCATACTGCCCGGCGCTTATTGCCCTGCCATGAGGATTACCGGTGAAGAAGATCGCCGTATTCGCCGATGTACAGAACCTCTATTACACCGTGCGCCAGGCCTATGGTTGTCATTTCAGCTACGCCGCGTTGTGGGCTGACATCAGCCAGCATGGGCAGATTGTCGAAGCCTACGCCTACGCCATTGATCGCGGTGATCAGAAGCAGCAGCAGTTTCAGCAGATCCTGCGCAACCTCGGCTTTACCGTAAAGCTCAAACCCTTTATCCAGCGCAGCGATGGCTCGGCTAAGGGCGATTGGGATGTTGGTATCACCATCGACATCATGGACGCCGCGCCGCGTGTCGATGAAGTGGTGCTGGCCTCCGGTGACGGTGACTTCGACTTGCTGCTGGACAAGATTCGCGGCAGTTATGGTGTCGATGCCGTTGCTTATGGCGTGCCGGGGCTGACCGCGCAATCGTTGGTGCGTGCCGCTAGCCGCTATGTGCCGATCGACGGCGCACTGTTGCTGAGAAACTGAGTAATGCTTGCCGATTCCATTGCCGCACTCGATTTTGAAACCACCGGTATGTCGCCAGCTCAGCAGGCGCGTGCCACTGAAATCGGCGTGGTGATCGTCGAGGATGGGCGAATTGTTGCGCGCTACCAGAGCCTGATGAACAGCGGCGCCTGGGTGTCGCCGTTTATCGAGCAGCTCACTGGCATCAGCAACGCCATGCTGCGCACGGCACCGCCCGCTGCGCAGGTGATGCAGGAGGTGGCGGAGTTTGTTGGCGACCGTCCGCTGCTGGCGCATAACGCCAGCTTTGACCAGAAATTCTGGGACGCCGAGCTGGCGCTGATTCGCCGTCGACGCGTGCAGCCGTTTGCCTGCTCCTTGCTGTTGTCACGCCGACTCTTGCCGATGGCGCCGAGCCACAAACTGGGCAACCTCAACCAGTGGATCGGCCTGCCCGATACCGGCAAGGCGCACCGCGCGCTGGCCGATGCGGAAATGGCCGCCAACCTGACCTGCTTTATGGCAGCGCTGCTGCGCGATCGCCATGGCATTACCGAGATTTCCCATGAGTTGCTGTGCAACCTGCAGCGGGTGCCAGCGGCGAAGATGTCGCTGGCGTTGCAGAAAATCCGCGACCACGCCTTCGGTTGAAGGCGCTTTATCAGCTTGTTACATCTGTGCCGCAAGTATGGTGCGTGACTGAATTAAGCTGGGCAGGCACCTATCCGGGGCTTTTTGTCGACAGAGGCACACAGCATGTTCGGTTTGTTTAAAAGCGATCCCGCAAAAAAGTTGCGCAAGCAATACAGCGCCAAGCTGGAAGAGGCCATGCGCGCTCAACGCAATGGTGATATCCGCAGCTATGCCACGCTGAGCGAAGAGGCGCAGGCGCTGTGGGCCCAGCTTGAGCCGCTGGAACGCGACAAGCCCTGAAGAGGTTTGCGGGGATATAAAAAAGGCTGCCAGTAGGCAGCCTTTTGCATTTTTGCGTGCGTTCAGTTGTGCGCCAGCTTTTGCTGGTACTGGGCGAGCATTTTCTGCGCGTGGGCCACTTCCAGGGCTTCCATGGCGTTGATCGGCTTGATCGCCACGGCGCGCTTGAGGTGTCGCAGGGCCTTGTCTTGTTCGTCGTCGCCGTATACGTAGGTCAGGGCGTTGGCGTATTCATAATGGCCGATGGGCAGGTCGTCCTGGGCCTGGAAGCTGCGGCTGAAATACGTCTCCATATTGTCGGCGCTGACGCCGTAGGTCATGCGCCCGACCATCTTGCCGACCTTGCGGATTACCCCAGCCTCATAGCCGCCATACAGCGCCAGGGCGAACGGTTGCTGCGGGTGTTTGGCCAGCAGGGCCTTGAGTTCGTTGGGAATTTGCGAGGTGTAGCCGCGCTTGAGCACCACCGGCACCGACAGCTCCTCGCCCAGGCGCGCCTTGGCATAGACGCGGCCGAACTGTGCGGCTACGTCGGCTTGGACCAATTCGCCGGCCTGGTCGGTGTAGGTGATTACTTCTTCCAGCAGGCGGTGCTTTTCTTCCTGCTCTGGCACCAGAAACATGGCATAGATTACCTGCGCGAACATCGCCGGGATCTGCCCGCCAACACCCAGGGCCAGGCCCTGTTGCTTGGCCTGGGCGAAATCGCCGCGAAACACCAGACGCCATACGTCCTGCAGTTTTGCTGCGTAGAGCTCAGCCTCCTCCGGTTTGCCGGTAAAGCCGGTATTGGCCAGTACGGTTTTTTCCAGTGCCTGAGGATGGGTCGTAGCCATGGTCACCACCCAGTCGGCGTCGGGGAAGGGATAGTCGGTGCCGAAGCCGCGAGTCAGTTGTGGCCAGGCCTGGCGCAGCTTGTCGCCCGAATAGTCATAGGCGCTTTGGTCGTACGGGAAGGGCTTCCAGTTGTCGGCGGCGACAGCGCTGAAGCTGCAGGCGGCAAGTAAGGCAATAAGTATGCGGCGCATGGCGATGACCTGATTGTTGTTGTAGGTAGTCCTCAAGGGATGCGCCGATCATAGAGCGCTGCCGCCTGTGCCCCACCCATCCAAGGATGAGTTGCGCGGGTTTTCAGTGCGCGGGGTGCACGCTCGTGCCGATCTTAAGCATGGCTGTCCTTGTGCTGGAACTGCCGGCGGTACTGGTTGGGTGACAGTTCCGTGTGCTGACGAAACAGCCGGGCGAAGAAGCTGGCATCGTCGTAACCCACTTCATAGCTGATGGTCTTGATGCTTTTGCGGGTGGCGCTGAGCAGGCCCTTGGCGGTTTCGATGCGCAGGCGCTGCAGGTAGTGCAGCGGCTTGTCGCCGGTGGCGGTTTGAAAGCGCCGCATAAAGTTGCGAATGCTCATGCCGTGCTCGCGGGCAACATCCTCGAAGCGGAACTTGTCGGCGAAGTGGTCCTCCAGCCATTGCTGGATTTGCAGGATGGTCATGTCGTGGTGCAGCTTCTGCCCGCCAAAACCGATGCGCCCGGGGGCGTAGTTGCGTTGCACTTCATACAGGATGTCGCGGGCCACACCCTGGGCCACGCTGGCGCCGCAGAAGCGTTCGATTAGGTAGATATACAGGTCGCAGGCCGAGGTAACACCGCCGGCGCAGTACAGGTTATCGGCATCCGACAGGTGTTTCTCCTGATTGAGCAGCACCTTGGGGAAGCGCTCGGCAAACTCGTTGAAGAAGCGCCAGTAGGTGGTCGCTTCCTTGCCGTCGAGCAGGCCTGCCTGAGCCATCCAGAACACCCCGGTGGCTTCGCCGCAAATCGCGCTGCCGGCGGCGTGGCGCTGTTTCAGCCAGCTAAGCACCTGTGGGTGGCGCTGGCACAGCGCGTCGAAGTCATCCCAGAAAGCCGGCAGGATGATCACGTCGGCATCTTCCAGCGCGCCATCGACCGGAATCAGCACATCACTGAAGCTGCGCACCGGCTTGCCGTCGGGGCTGACCAGGTGGATTTCGAAGGTTGGGGTTAGGCCCAGACCCTGCTGTTTGCCGTAGCGCAGGCTGGCCATGTGGAAGAAGTCCTTGGCTTGCATCAGGGTCGAGGCGAACACGCCTTCGGTGGCAAGAATGCTGACGCGGTGCAGCGGCGCTGGTGACTGAATAGGCATAGATATTGTTCTTATTAAGGCTAAGTGGTCATGAGCTGGCTGGATCGTCTTATTTTTTGGCGCTTGTGTCCAGTGTGACCAAGCGTTTGCTTGGCTAAAGTCGAGGCCAGTTTAAAACCGTCCATATTTGTAGGTGTTGCCATGATTCCCAGAACGATTTTCAGCTCCGAACACGAGCAGTTTCGCGACAGCGTGCGCAAGTTCCTTGAGCAGGAAGCCGTGCCTTTCCATCAGCAGTGGGAGAAGGATGGCCACATTGATCGTGCGCTGTGGAATAAGGCGGGGGAGGCGGGGATGCTCTGCTCGCATATTCCGGAAGAGTACGGTGGCATGGATGCGGATTTTCTCTACAGCACCGTGGTGATCGAGGAAGTCGGCCGTCTGGGCCTGACCGGTATCGGTTTCTCGCTGCATTCGGACATCGTTGCGCCCTACATCCTGCATTACGGCAGTGAGGCGCAGAAGCAGCATTACCTGCCCAAGCTGGTGTCCGGCGAGATGGTTACCGCCATCGCGATGACCGAACCGGGTGCTGGCTCCGATCTGCAGGGCGTGAAAACCACTGCCGTGCTGGATGGCGATGAGTATGTGATCAACGGCTCGAAGACGTTTATCACCAACGGCTTTCTCGCTGATCTGGTGATTGTTGTGGCCAAGACTGACCCGAAAGCGGGTGCCAAGGGCACTAGCCTGTTTCTGGTCGAAGCCAATACGCCTGGTTTCTCCAAGGGCAAGCGTTTGGAAAAGGTCGGCATGAAGGCGCAGGACACCTCCGAGCTGTTCTTCCAGGATGTGCGCGTGCCCAAGGAAAACCTGCTGGGGCAGGCCGGTATGGGCTTCGCCTACCTGATGCAGGAACTGCCGCAGGAGCGCCTGACTGTCGGTATTGGCGCGCTGTCTTCTGCCGAGGCGGCGCTGCAGTGGACGCTGGAGTACACCCGCGAGCGCAAGGCGTTTGGCAAGGCGATTGGTGACTTCCAGAACACCCGCTTCAAGCTGGCGGAAATGGCCACGGAAATTCAGATCGGCCGGGTGTTTGTCGACCGCTGCCTGGAGCTGCACCTGCAGGGCAAGCTGGATGTGCCGACTGCGGCCATGCTCAAGTACTGGGGCACCGACCTGCAGTGCAAGGTGCTCGATGAGTGCGTGCAGTTGCACGGCGGCTACGGCTATATGTGGGAATATCCGGTGGCGCGCGCCTGGGCTGATGCGCGAGTTCAGCGCATCTATGCCGGCACCAACGAGATCATGAAAGAGATCATCGCCCGCTCGCTGTGATCATTTGCGGAATAAAACAAGCCCGGCAGTTGCCGGGCTTTTTTGTGCCGCTTTAATGGTCAGGGCGCCGGGTTGGGCTGAGCTTTGTGAATCGCCTCGATGCCGGCCAGTACTTCTGCTGAGAGTTGCAGCTCGCTGCTGGCCAGGTTGCTGTCCAGTTGCTCCAGACTGGTCGCACCGATGATGTTGCTGGTGACGAAGGGTTGCGCGGTGACAAAGGCCAAGGCCATCTGCGAAGGAATCAGGCCATGCTCGCGCGCCAGGGCGACGTAACGTGCGCAAGCGCTTTCGGACTCCGGGTTGGTGTAGCGGGTAAAGCGACTGAACAGGCTGATGCGCGCATTGGCCGGGCGTGCGCCGTCAGCGTACTTGCCGGAGAGCATGCCGAAGGCCAGGGGCGAGTAAGCCAGCAAGCCACATTGTTCGCGTAGGGCTATTTCTGCCAGGCCCACTTCAAAGCTGCGGTTAAGCAGGTTGTAGGGGTTCTGGATCGACACGCTACGCGGCCAGCCGCGTTGTTCGGCCAGTTGCAGAAATTTCATGGTGCCCCAGGGCGTTTCGTTGGACAGGCCAATATGGCGAATTTTGCCGGCCTTGACCTGTTCATCCAGGGCTTCGAGGGTTTCCTCCAGCGGCGTGTGCTCACTGTCCTGGTGGCGATAGCCAAGTTGGCCGAAGTAGTTGGTCGGACGTTCCGGCCAGTGCAGCTGGTAGAGGTCGATCCAGTCGGTCTGTAGGCGCTTGAGGCTAGCATCCAGCGCTGCTGCGATATGCGCGCGATTGTGTTTGAGTTGGCCGTCGCGGATATAGCCGATGCCATTGCCGGGGCCGGCGATCTTGCTGGCTAGCACCCAGTCGGCGCGATCACCGCGTTGCTTGAAGTAGTCACCAATGATCTGTTCGGTCTTGCTGTAGGTCTCGGCGCGTGGAGGTACCGGGTACATCTCGGCGGTATCGATGAAGTTTACCCCGTAGGCCTTGGCGCGCTCGATCTGGGCGAAGCCCTCGCTAGAGCTGTTCTGTTCGCCCCAGGTCATGGTGCCCAGGCACAGACTGCTGACCTTGATGTCGGTGCGGCCGAGTTGACGGTAATCCATTGCTAGCTCCTTGAAAAAGCGGGTTGGCATAATCGTGTTGAAATTCTCCGCGCAATCTGCATAATTGCGCACCTCTTTCTGCAGTGGAAGTGATGCGCCGCCTGCCGAAGAATCTTGCCGTATTACGGACGCGCTGACCCGAGCCCCCGATAGCGCCTGTTTTCGGCTGCCTTTGACTTGTCAAAGTACGCACTATTCAGTAAGATCCGCCGTCTTATTTATCAGGGCGGCCCCTGAGGCTATAAAGAATGAAAACTTTTACTGCTAAACCGGAAACAGTTAAGCGCGACTGGTTTGTCGTCGACGCTGCAGGTCAGACCCTGGGTCGTCTGGCTACCGAAGTTGCAAGCCGTCTGCGTGGCAAGCACAAGCCTGAATACACTCCGCACGTTGATACCGGTGACTACATCGTCATCATCAACGCTGAGCAGATTCGCGTTACCGGTGCCAAGACCACTGACAAGATGTACTACTCCCACTCCGGTTTCCCGGGCGGCATCAAGTCGATCAACTTCGAGAAGCTGATCGCTAAAGCCCCTGAGCGCGTGATCGAGACCGCGGTTAAAGGCATGCTGCCGAAGAACCCGCTGGGTCGCGACATGTATCGTAAGCTGAAAGTGTATGCGGGCGCTGCTCACCCCCACACTGCTCAGCAGCCCCAAGAACTGAAGTTTTAACGGAATAGTTCATTATGTCGGCGACTCAAAATTACGGCACTGGCCGTCGCAAGACTGCAACCGCTCGCGTTTTCCTGCGTGCGGGCACTGGCAAAATCTCCATCAACAATCGCACTCTTGATGGTTTCTTCGGTCGCGAAACTGCCCGCATGGTAGTTCGTCAGCCGCTGGAACTGGTTGAGATGACCGAGAAGTTCGATATCTTCGTTACCGTTATCGGTGGCGGTGTAAGTGGTCAGGCTGGCGCAATCCGCCACGGCATCACCCGCGCCCTGATGGACTACGACGAAGCTCTGCGTCCTGCACTGCGTAAAGCTGGCTTCGTGACTCGCGATGCCCGTGAAGTTGAACGTAAGAAGGTTGGTCTGCGTAAAGCGCGTAAGCGTCCGCAGTACTCCAAGCGTTAATTCGCTACCTGCGTTCCCCAAAACGCCCAGTTTCCCTTCGGAGCTGGGCGTTTTTTGTGGGCGCTTATTTGCTCTGCGGCATCATGCCGCATCCGTGAATGCCCTGATTTGTAAGGGCTTGCGTCCGCTCTGTCTGGGTAATTACCTTGTCAGTAGAGGGGCTTTTCTTTACCATTTGGCAAATTTTTTGCGCGACTCGATTTTTACCTAGTATAGGCCTGACCAACAGGCCATAAAGCTGATGGGAGACGACTGAATGAGCAATGACGGCGTGAATGCAGGCCGGCGTCGCTTTCTGGTAGCGGCCACCTCTGTGGTGGGCGCTGCAGGAGCGGTGGGTGCCGCGGTCCCGTTCGTAGGGTCCTGGTTCCCAAGCGCCAAGGCTAAAGCTGCCGGAGCACCTGTAAAGGTGAACGTCAGCAAGATTGAGCCTGGCCAGCAAATGGTTGCCGAGTGGCGGGGGCAGCCGGTGTTTATCGTGCGCCGTACCGAGGAAATTCTCAGTAACTTGGTGAAAATCGAAGGTCAGCTCGCTGACTTCGACTCCAAGGCCTCCGAGCAGCCGAGCTATGTCGATCCGAAAACCCGTTCGATCAAGCCGGAATTGCTGCTTCTGGTAGGTCTGTGCACCCACTTGGGTTGCGCGCCGTCCTTCCGTCCGGAAGTGGCGCCTGCGGACCTCGGTGCTGATTGGGTCGGTGGCTATTTCTGCCCATGCCACGGTTCGCGCTACGACCTCGCAGGTCGCGTGTACAAGGCTCAGCCTGCGCCCTTGAATCTGCCGGTGCCGCCGCACACGTATGAGACGGATGATGTGATCATCATCGGTGTGGATCAGGAGAAAGCATGATGAGTAAATTCATGGAATGGGTTGATGCGCGCTTTCCCGCGACCAAGATGTGGGAAGACCATCTGTCCAAGTACTACGCGCCAAAGAACTTCAACTTCTTCTACTTCTTCGGCTCACTGGCGCTGCTGGTGCTGGTCAATCAGATCGTTACCGGTGTCTGGCTGACCATGAGCTACACCCCGTCGGCTGAGGAGGCGTTTGCGTCGGTCGAATACATCATGCGTGATGTGGAGTACGGCTGGATTCTGCGCTACCTGCACTCCACCGGTGCTTCGGCATTTTTCGTGGTGGTCTACCTGCACATGTTCCGCGGTCTGCTCTACGGCTCCTACCAGAAGCCGCGTGAGCTGGTGTGGATCTTCGGCATGCTGATCTACCTGATGCTGATGGCAGAGGCCTTTATGGGTTACCTGCTGCCGTGGGGCCAGATGTCCTACTGGGGTGCCCAGGTGATCATCTCGCTGTTCGGTGCCATTCCAGTGATCGGCGCGGACCTGACTCAGTGGATTCGTGGTGACTACCTGATTTCCGGGATTACCCTGAACCGCTTCTTCGCCCTGCACGTTGTGGCGCTGCCGATTGTGATTCTCGGTCTGGTGGTGCTGCACATTCTGGCGCTGCACGAAGTGGGCTCGAACAACCCGGACGGCGTCGACATCAAGAAGAAGAAGGACGAGAACGGCATTCCGCTCGACGGCATCGCCTTCCACCCGTACTACACCGTGAAAGATATCGTCGGTGTCGTGGTGTTCCTGTTTATCTTCTGCTTCGTGATCTTCTTCTTCCCGGAAATGGGCGGTTATTTCCTCGAGAAGCCGAACTTCGAGGCGGCCAACCCGTTCAAGACCCCTGCGCACATTGCTCCGGTGTGGTACTTCACGCCGTTCTACGCGATTCTGCGTGCGGTGCCGGACAAGCTGCTCGGTGTAATCGCCATGGGCGGCGCGATCGCGGTGCTGTTCGTGCTTCCGTGGCTGGATCGTAGTCCGGTCAAGTCGATGCGTTACAAGGGCTGGATGAGCAAGGTCTGGCTGCTGATTTTCTGCGTGTCCTTCGTGATTCTCGGCGTGCTGGGTGTGCTGGCACCGACACCAGGCCGTACGTTGCTGTCGCAGGTGTGTACTTTCCTGTACTTCGCGTACTTCATCCTGATGCCGTTCTACACCAAACTCGAGAAGACCAAACCGGTTCCGGAAAGGGTGACTGGCTGATGAAAAAGCATTTTGCTGCATTAATTATTGCGCTTCTGCCAGGCCTGGGTTTTGCCGCTGGTGGTGTTGAGTATCCACTGGACAAGGTTGAGATTGATCTGGCCGATAAAGTGGCTCTGCAGGATGGGGCGCGTACCTTTGCCAACTACTGCATGGGCTGTCACTCGGCTCAATATCAGCGCTATGAGCGGGTCGCCAATGATTTGGGGATTCCCCATGAGGTCATGCTGGAGAACCTGATCTTCAATGACGCCAAAATTGGCGAGCACATGAAGATCGGCATGAAGCCCGCTGATGCTAAAGCCTGGTTTGGTGCTGCGCCGCCCGACCTGACTCTGGTTGCTCGTGTGCGTGGTAACGACTGGCTGTACACCTACCTGCGTACCTTCTACGACGACCCGACTCGTCCGCTGGGTGCCAATAACAAGGTCTTCCCGAACGTCGGCATGCCGAACGTGCTGGTCGGCCTGCAGGGTAAGCAGGTGATTGGTTGCAAGCAGGTGCAAGTGGTTGAGGGTGGTAAGAAGCTGTTCGATCCACTGACCGGCACACCAATCACTCACGAAGCTTGCGACCAGCTAACTATCGAGCCGAAGACCGGCACGCTGAGCACTGAAGAGTTCGATGAGAAGATCCAGAACCTGGTGACCTTCCTCGCTTACTCGGCCAACCCGGTCAAGTTGCAAAGTCAGCGCATCGGTACCTACGTTCTGCTGTATCTTGCCTTCTTCTTCGTATTCGCCTATCTGCTCAAGCGCGAGTACTGGAAGGACGTGCATTAATCCGTTGCATCTCCGCTGTTGACCTGCGCGCCCCTTTGGGCGCGCAGGTTTTGTACCCTGCCATCCCTGGCGGCTACCCCTGCGGGGCCGTCGCAAGCGACGTCAAAAATTGCTCCGGCAATTTTTTCTGCTTCACATAACTTTATAAGCGAGGAGGACCGCCATGGGCGTGACCAATCGGTTGGCCTGTTACTCCGACCCCGCCGACCACTATTCCCACCGCGTACGCATTGTGCTCGCCGAGAAGGGTGTCAGCGCCGAGATCATCAGTGTCGAAAAGGGCCGTTATCCGGCCAAGCTGCTGGAGGTTAACCCCTACGCCAGCCTGCCGACTCTGGTAGATCGCGATTTGGCTCTGTATGAGTCGACTGTGGTGATGGAATACCTGGATGAGCGTTACCCGCATCCGCCGTTGTTGCCGGTGTACCCGGTGGCCCGTGCCAATAGCCGTCTGCTGATCCATCGCATCCAGCGTGACTGGTGCGCGCAGGTGGATTTGATTCTTGATCCGCGCAGCAAAGAGCCGGCCCGCGCCCTGGCGCGCAAGGAGCTGCGCGAGAGCCTGACGGGTGTGTCACCGCTGTTTGCCGACAAGGCGTATTTCCTCAGTGAGGAATTGAGTCTGGTGGACTGCTGCCTGCTGCCGATTCTTTGGCGTTTGCCGATTCTGGGGATAGAGTTGCCCAAGCCGGCCAAGCCATTGCTGGACTACATGGAGCGTCAGTTTGCTCGTGAAGCGTTCCAGATCAGTCTGTCGCCTGTCGAACGTGATATGCGTTAACCCGAGGAGGTAGTGATGAAGTCGAGTCGTCCTTATCTGGTTCGTGCCCTCTATGAGTGGATCGTGGACAACGACTGCACCCCGCACCTGCTGGTTAATGCCGAATTTGCCGGTGTGCAGGTGCCGGCAGGGTTTGCCAGTGATGGGCAGATCGTGCTGAATGTCTCGCCCACTGCTGTGCGTCATCTGCATATGGATAACGAGGCGGTGAGCTTCGAGGGGCGTTTTGCCGGGGTGCCGCAAAGCCTGTATATCCCCGCAGCCGCCGTGCTGGCGATCTATGCGCGGGAGAATGGCCAGGGCATGGTGTTTGATGCGGAGTCGTCAATGCTCGATGCTGAAGAGATCGAAGATCCGGGTGAGCAAAGCCCGCCGGATGATGAGCCGCCGCGTCCCAGTGGCAGGCCCAGTCTGAAAGTGGTCAAGTAAACATAAAAAAGGCGATCCGAAGATCGCCTTTTTTATTGCCGTCACGCAAGTGGTGCATGGGTGGGGCTGTCAGTTGACGTACTCGAACAGCTTCACCACTTTCTGTACGCCGGAGACGCTTTGCACCAGGTTTGTGGCGTGAGTGGCTTCGGCCTGCGAGACCACGCCGAGCATGTAGACGATGCCGTTCTCGGTGATCACCTTGATGCGTGAGCCGGGCACGCTGCTGTCGGCGAGCATCTGGGTCTTGATGCGGCTGGTTAGCAGTGAGTCGTTGCTGCGCACCAGCAGTGAGGTGGGCTGCAGGACCTGCAGTTCGTTATGCACCTTCTTCACGTTGCTGACCTTGCGCGCAGCCTGCTCGGCCATGCCTTTGAGGTCATTGCGTGGGGTCTGGCCGGCCAGTAGCACAACGCCGTTGTAGCTGGTAACCACGATGCGCGAGGTTGGGCTGGTCAGGTCGATATGCGCGCGGGCCACGCTAGAGCTGACCTCGGACGGGATGAACTGGTCGTCAATCTTGTTGCCGACGCTGCGGTTACCGCAGCCGGCGAGGGCCAGGGTCAGCGCCAGGGCGGCAAGGATCAGTGGTGAACGGGTCATTCTTCACTCCCAAACAGTTGGCTGTCGATCAGGTCGCACAGGCAGTGGATGGCCAGCAGGTGGACTTCCTGAATGCGTGCAGTGACTTTCGAGGGGACGCGGATTTCCACGTCTTCCGGCAGCAGCAGTGAAGCCATGCCGCCGCCATCGCGGCCGGTGAGGGCGACCACGGTCATCTCGCGGTCGTGAGCGGCCTGGATGGCCTGGATCACGTTGGCCGAGTTGCCGCTGGTGGAAATTGCCAGCAGCACGTCGCCGGGCTGACCGAGCGCGCGAATTTGTTTGGAAAAGATCTCGTTGTAGCTGTAGTCGTTGGCAATCGAGGTGATGGTCGAGCTGTCGGTGGTCAGGGCGATGGCCGGCAAGCTCGGGCGCTCGCGCTCGAAGCGGTTGAGCAGCTCGGAGGAAAAATGCTGGGCGTCGCCAGCCGAACCGCCGTTGCCGCAGGTGAGGATCTTGCCCTCGCTAAGCAGTGCCTGAACCATGGCCAGGCTGCCTTGCTCGATAAAGGGGATGAGCACTTCCATGGCCTGCTGCTTGGTTTCAATGCTGGCTTGGAATAGGTGGCGAATACGGGCTTGCATGTCCATTGGCATATCCATTGGCGATAGAACCTTCAGTGTGGCTTCTGTTCAGGTATCAAAAGCGTTTTGAATCCAGTCCAGTTGCGCGGGGGCTTGGCTGTCGGCGTTTATGGCAATCACATCAAAACGGCATGGGTACTTGGCCCAGCGTGATTCTTGTTGCAGGAAGTGCTGAGCGGCGCGGCTGAGTTTCTCACGTTTGCGTGCATCCACGCTCTCTGCTGCGCCGCCCCAGGCGCTATGGTGCCGATAGCGAACTTCTACGAATACTACTGTATCGGCGTCGAGCATGACCAGATCGAGCTCGCCGAGACGACAGCGCCAGTTCTGCGCCAGCAGGCGTAGGCCGTGCTGCTCGAGATGCTGCCGGGCCAGTGCTTCGGCAGCATCTCCGCGTTGTTGCGTGCTGATGCGCTCGCTCAATTGATGCTGTCAGGCAGTGGCTGAACCTGGCCGTCGCGGAATTCGGCCCAGGGCAGTTGCCGCTCGATACGCTGGCTCGGGTTCAGGCTCAGGTTACCCGACAGGCCTTGCAGGCGGGTCTCGGGCAGGGCCTTGAGCTGGTTTAGGCGCGGCGCCAGCTGGTAGGCATCGGCGCCCATGGCATACAGACGGCCGAGGCTGCTGCCGGCTTGCGGCCATTGTGTGCTGGCTTGCTGGCGCAGTGGGTCGTTGACGTTCAGCAGCCATGGGGTTTCGCAGAACATGATGCCGTTGAGGTCGATGTACTGCGCCTGGTTGTAGGTGCCGGTAAACAGGTGCGAGGTGGCATACACCGGTACATCGCCGGCGTACTGGAAGGCCAGGGTCGGTTTGATTTGCTGAGCCTGCTGCGGGGTGGCGGCGAGGAAGATAAAGTCAACATCACGGCGACGCGATGGGGCAGCAGCAACCGAGGTGCCTAGGGTGTTTTGCAGGCGCTTGCTACGGGCTTCGCTTTCGCGCAGCTGGAACAGATCGGCGATCTGTCGAGCCAATTCGACCGGCTGATCAACGTGTTCGGCGGCAATCAAGGTGCCGCCCTGGGCTTGCCAGCTCTGGCGGAACGCGGCGAGCACGCGGTCGCCCCATTCGCCGTTGGGCACCAGTGCTACGGCGCGGCGCATACCGTCAGCCCAGGCGCGGCGCGCCACTTCGCGGGCTTCGTCCTCGGCGGCGAGGCCGAACTGGAACAGTTGCGCCGGACCTTCCTGGCTGCCTTCGCTGTAGTTCAGGGCCAGGGTGGTGATCGGCAGCTGTTCACGGCTGCTCAGCTGGCTGACCAGATTCTTTTCCAGCGGGCCGATCACCAGTTGCACGCCGGCGGCCTTGGCCTGGGCGTAGAAGGCGTCCATAGAGCCGATGCGCGAGCTGTCGAACATCTGAATGTTCGGTGGGTTCTGCCCGGCTTGTTGCGCCTGATAGTGCGCCGCGAGGAAACCGTCACGCAGTGCGCGGGCCACGCTGGCCAGTTGGCCATCCTGCGGCAGCAGCAGGGCAATTTCAGTCAGTGGTTGGCTGGAAAGCTTTTTCAGCTCGACCAGCGCTTGCGGCAGTTGTTGTGCGGCAGGGTGCTGTGGGTTGGCGGCGACCCAGGTGTCAATAGCGCTTTGTTGCTGCTCCAGGGTGCCGGCGCTCTTGGATGCGCGGGCCAACTCCAGCCAGCCGTCGAGGTCGGCATCGCCGCTGGCTTGCAGCTCGCTCGCGGGCAGGCTGGAAACCAGGGTCCAGATGGCCTCCTGGTTGTGCGCGGCGCTGGCACCGCTGAGCAGTGGGGCAATAAAGACGCGTTCGCGAGCGGCGGCCAGGGTTTGTCCGCTGGCTTGCAGGGCGTTGGCGCGCACCAGTTGGCTGCGTACCTGTTGTTCAACCGGTAGCTCGCCGAGGCGTTCCATGCTCGGGTGACTGAGGGCGCGCAGGGCTGCCTTGGGCTTGTTGCGGCTCATATCCAGTTCGGCGCGCAGGGTGCTGGCGTAAATCTGCTGGGCCGGCTTCAGGCTTTCCAGCTGCACTTGTTCCAGAATGCTGCTGGCGCGGGCCAAGTCCTTCTGTTTATAGGCCAGGTCGGCTGCTGACAGGCGCAGCGCCGCAGCCTGCTCAGTCGGGCTTTCTGCTGCTTGCTGCAGCAGTTGTTCGATGCTGGCTTGCGGCGTACGGGGCAGCTCGCCCAGTGTCGATGAGGGCTGGCTGGCACAGGCTGCAAGCAGGCCGGCAAGGCAGATGGCAGAAAGCGGGCGCAGGCAGGTGATCAGGCGGGTGGGCATGTAGGGCGTTCCTGATACTTGATCAAATTGAGCGTCGAATTGTACCCAAGCCCGCCGGGTGACGCGATGTCGAAGGTTGGAAACGGGCTACAATGCGCGCTTTGCTGATTTTGAGAGGCCTGTGCTGTGACCACTTCCGCTGCTGCGAATTCGCCTTTGGGCAGTCTTTATGTGGTGGCTACACCCATTGGCAACCTGGATGACATCAGCGCGCGGGCGCTGACCATCCTGCGTAGCGTTGCCTTGATCGCCGCAGAAGACACGCGCCATTCCGCGCGCCTGATGCAGCACTTTGGCATCGGCACGCCACTGGCGGCCTGCCATGAGCACAACGAGCGCGATCAGGGTGGGCGCTTCCTCGCGCGGTTGCTGGCGGGTGACGATGTGGCGCTGATCTCCGATGCCGGTACGCCGCTGATTTCCGATCCGGGCTATCACCTGGTGCGTCAGGCGCGCGCTGCCGGTGTTGCGGTGGTGCCCGTACCGGGGGCTTGCGCATTGATTGCCGCGCTGTCTGCTGCGGGGTTGCCGTCGGATCGCTTTATTTTTGAGGGATTTCTGCCCGCTAAGGCGGCTGGACGACGCGCGCGCCTTGAGCAGGTAAAGGAAGAGCCACGCACGCTGATCTTCTATGAGGCGCCGCACCGCATCCTCGAATGCCTGCAGGATATGCAATCGGTGTTCGGTGATGAGCGCCCAGCGTTGCTGGCGCGCGAGCTGACCAAGACCTTCGAGACGCTCAAGGGTATGCCGCTGGCCGAGTTGGCCGCCTGGGTAGCCGCCGACAGCAATCAACAGCGTGGCGAGTGTGTGGTGCTGGTCGCGGGTTGGCAGGCGCCGGAGGGCGAGGAGGCCGTAAGCGCCGAAGCCATGCGTGTGTTGAATCTACTCTTGGCGGAAATGCCGCTGAAGCGCGCGGCGGCACTGGCCGCGGAGATCACCGGGGTGCGCAAGAACTTGCTCTATCAGGTGGCCCTGGAACAGCAGAGAGACGTTTAAACCTTGTTCTATAGGGCGCGGGCCGTTAACCTTGCCCGCGGAGAGTCGATCGGACAGTCGCTGCCGTGTTGCGTTCTGCGTAATGCGGGGGAGGAAAGTCCGGGCTCCATAGGGCGGAGTGCCAGGTAACGCCAGGGAGGCGTGAGCCTACGGAAAGTGCCACAGAAAATAACCGCCTAAGCGCTTCGGTGCCGGTAAGGGTGAAAAGGTGCGGTAAGAGCGCACCGCGCGACTGGTAACAGTTCGTGGCTAGGCAAACCCCACTCGGAGCAAGACCAAATAGGGTTCCATTGGCGTGGCCCGCGCTGGAACCGGGTAGGTTGCTAAAGGCGTGCAGTGATGTACGTCGTAGAGGAATGACTGTCCTCGACAGAACCCGGCTTACAGATCGACTCTCCACCTTCCTCATTCATCCGCTTCACTGCTTCACCTCCTTTCTAAGACCGAAAAAATCTTACTCTTAACAAACTACTTTAACTTCGCAGTTCAACGCGCTGCATAAGCTCATTTTTATATCCATTTCTTCACGTCATTTCTCCGTTTTGCCCCTCTCAAAGTTCGCTAAATCGCCGTTCTATAAGGATTTTTCCCGCCAAGCGTGCCTTGACGGTGGGGGGCGTGCGTTCCTATAGTGTGCGCGAGTGGTAGGAAGTGGCACAAAGTGGGTTTCTTAGGCATGGATAGCTAATAAAAAGGGGTAGCGCGATCGTGTTTCGCGGAGCAAACGCCATCAGTCTCGACGCCAAAGGGCGACTCGCGATGCCAAGTCGGTATCGGGACGAGCTTGTGTCGCGTTGCGCCGGCCAGCTTATCGTCACGATTGATGCCATCGACCCCTGCCTCTGCGTCTATCCACTGTCCGAGTGGGAGCTGATTGAAGCCAAGCTCCGCGAGCTCGCCTCCTTCCGTGAAGAAAACCGCCGCCTGCAGCGTTTGCTGATCGGTAACGCCGTTGACCTTGAGCTGGATGCCAGCGGTCGTTTCCTGGTGCCGCCGCGTCTGCGCGAATACGCCAAGCTGGACAAGCGCGCGATGCTGGTCGGTCAACTCAATAAATTCCAACTGTGGGATGAAGATGCCTGGAATGCCGTGGCCGATGCCGATCTGGCCGCGATCAAGCAACCGGGTGCTCTGTCCGACGACCTACGTGACCTGATCCTGTGACCATGACCAGCAATTTCCGCCACATCACCGTGCTGCTCGACGAGGCTGTCGAAGGGCTGGCTGTGCGCGCCAATGGTTGCTACCTGGATGGCACCTTCGGGCGCGGCGGGCATAGCCGGCTGATCCTGGAAAAGCTCGGGCCAGACGGTCGCTTGCTGGGGTTTGACAAAGATCCCCTGGCAATTGCGACGGGAAATGCGCTGGCGGCCGAAGACGGCCGCTTTGTCGTTGTGCAGCGCAGCTTTGCCGAGCTGGGCGCCGAGCTGACGCAGCGCGCGCTGGGCGGCCAGGTCAGCGGCATTCTGCTCGATCTCGGTGTGTCATCGCCGCAACTGGATGACGCCGAGCGCGGCTTCAGCTTTATGAATGACGGCCCGCTGGATATGCGCATGAACCCGGATGCGGGTGTCAGCGCTGCAGACTTTATTGCCAGCGCCGCTGAAGAAGAAATTGCCCGGGTATTTAAGGACTACGGCGAAGAGCGCTTCGCCAAGCGCATGGCCCGTGCCGTGGTCCTGCGCCGCGCCGAACAGCCGTTTACCCGCACCGCCGACTTGGCTCAGGTGCTGACCGTCGCTAATCCAGCCTGGGAAAAGGGCAAGAATCCGGCGACTCGTGCCTTCCAAGGTCTGCGCATCTATATCAACAACGAACTGGGTGATCTGGAAAGCGGCCTCGATGCCGCTCTGGAAAACCTCGAAGTGGGCGGTCGCCTGGTGGTGATTAGCTTCCACTCGCTGGAAGACCGCATCGTCAAACTCTTTATGCGCAAGCATGCCAAGGGTGAGATGGACAAGCTGCCGCGTGATCTGCCGATCATCCCGAAAGCCTTCGAGCCACGCTTGAGGCTGATCGGCAAACCGGTATTCGCCTCCGAGGCTGAGCTTGCCGCCAATCCACGTTCGCGCAGTGCGGTGATGCGCATTGCCGAGAAAGTGCGATGAGCGCGCTGTTCGCCAAGCCATTGCCAGGTGGCAGCTTATTCATGCTGCTGCTGTTTATGGCTGTGTTGGTGTCTGCGATTGGGGTGTCTTACAGCGCGCACTGGAACCGTCAGCTGCTTAACGACCTGTATGCCGAACTCAGTGTGCGCGACAAAGCGCAGGCGGAGTGGGGGCGGCTGATTCTCGAGCAAAGCACCTGGACCGCGCACAACCGTATCGAAACCCTGGCCTCTGAGCGCCTGAGCATGCGTATCCCGGATGCCGCCGAAGTGCGCATGGTGGCGCCATGATCGGTCTTGAAGGCGCGCTCTACCCCTGGCGCTTTCGCCTGGTGCTGCTGCTGTTGGCACTGATGGTGGGCGCGATTGCCTGGCGTATCGTCGACCTGCAGGTATTCGATCAGAGCTTCCTGCAGGCCCATGGCGACGCACGCAGCGTGCGGCATATCCCGATTCCAGCGCATCGCGGGCTGATCACTGATCGCAATGGCGAGCCCCTGGCCGTCAGCACCCCGGTGACCACCCTGTGGGCTAACGGCAAGGAACTGCAAAGCGGCAAGGCCAAGTGGAATGAGCTGGCTACTGCCCTGGGCCAGGACGCCAATACCTTCTCCGCACGCCTGGCGGCTGCCCACGAGCGCGAATTTATGTACCTGGTGCGCGGGCTGACGCCTGAGCAGGGTCAGCGCATTCTCGACCTGAAAGTGCCGGGCGTGTACGGCATCGAAGAGTTCCGCCGCTTCTACCCGGCCGGTGAGGTGGCCGCCCATGTGGTGGGCTTTACCGATATCGATGACCGTGGCCGCGAAGGGATGGAGTTGGCCTTCGAGGATTGGCTGGCCGGCGTGCCCGGCAAGCGTCAGGTGCTCAAGGATCGGCGCGGACGGCTGATCAAGGACGTCCAGGTTGCACAGAATGCCAAGGCCGGTAAGGCCTTGGCATTGTCGATTGACCTGCGCCTGCAATACCTGGCGCACCGCGAACTGCGCAATGCGGTCACCGAGTTTGGCGCCAAGGCCGGCAGTCTGGTGCTGCTCGACGTACAGACCGGCGAAGTGCTGGCCATGGTCAACCAGCCGACCTACAACCCGAACAACCGTCGTAACCTGCAGCCAGCGGCCATGCGTAATCGCGCGATGATTGATGTGTTTGAACCCGGTTCGACCGTTAAGCCGTTCTCCATCGCCGCTGCCCTGGGCTCCGGCCGCTGGACTCCAGAAATGACCGTAGATACAGCGCCGGGCAGCTTGAAAATTGGCCGTTACACCATTCGTGATGTGTCTCGTGGTGGGGTGCTCAACCTGACCCAGATTTTGATGAAGTCGAGCAACGTCGGCATCAGCAAGGTGGCCTTCGATATCGGCGCAGAGCCGATTTACGCCGTAATGCAGCAAGTCGGTCTCGGTCAGGATACCGGCCTGAGCTTCCCTGGCGAGCGCGTCGGCAGTCTGCCCAACTACCGCGTCTGGAAGCAGGCCGAGACCGCTACCCTGGCCTATGGCTATGGCCTTTCGGTAACCGCGGTGCAGTTGGCGCATGCCTACTCGGTGTTGGCCAACCACGGCGGCAATGTGCCGCTGTCGATGGTACGCCTGGATCGTCAGCCGGTTGCCACTCAGGTAATCGATCAGCAGATCGCCAAGACCGTGCTCGGCATGCTCCAGTCGGTGGTTGAAGAGCCGGGCGGCGGCGGTGCGCGGGCCAAGGTGCCGGGCTACCACGTCGGCGGCAAGAGCGGCACCGCGCGTAAAGCCGCGACCGGCGGCAGCAAGGGCTATGTCGACAAAGCCTATCGCTCGTTCTTCGCCGGTGTTGCGCCTATCGATAACCCGCGTATCGCCGCGGTCATCATGATTGATGAGCCGGGTGAGGGCGGCTATTACGGCGGCCTGGTCGCTGCGCCAGTGTTTGGCAAGGTCATGGCCGGTGCGCTGCGGCTGATGAACGTCGCCCCGGATAACCTGCCGGAACCGCAGACCGCCATCGTTGAAGTTATTAAAGGAGGGCGCATCTGATGCCTATGCCCCTTAATCAGTTGTTGCCAGAAGCTGCCAGTTCCACCCTGATTCGTGAATTGACCCTGGACAGTCGCAAGGTGCGTCCGGGCGACCTGTTTTTGGCCGTACCGGGCACCCAGCAGGACGGCCGCGTGCATATCGCTGATGCGGTCGCCCGTGGCGCCGCCGCCGTGGCCTATGAAGCTGAAGGTGCTGCGGTGATGACCGCGCACAGCGCCGAATTGGTCGCCCTCAAAGGCCTGGCCAACCAGCTGTCGGCAATTGCCGGGCGCTTCTATGGCGAGCCAAGCCGTGGCCTGCACCTGGTTGGCATCACCGGTACCAACGGTAAAACCAGTGTCAGCCAATTGTTGGCCCAGGCGCTGGATCTGCTTGGCGAGCGCTGCGGCATCGTCGGCACCCTCGGCAATGGCTTCTACGGCGCACTGGAGCAGGGCCGTCACACCACGCCTGATCCCATCGGCGTGCAGGCCACCCTGGCCGATATGAAAAACGCCGGTGCCCGTGCGGTGGCCATGGAAGTGTCGTCCCACGGTCTGCATCAAGGGCGCGTGGCGGCTCTGGCGTTTGATGTGGCGGTGCTGACCAATCTGTCGCGCGATCATCTGGATTATCACGGTTCGATGCAGGCCTACGCCGAGGCAAAAGCCGCGCTGTTCGCCTGGTCGGGCCTGCGTTGCCGCGTGCTTAACCTGGACGATGCCTTTGGTCGGGAACTGGCCGCTGCCGAGCACGAGTCGCGGCTGATCAGCTACAGCCTGATCGACGCCGACGCCTACCTGTATTGCCGCGATGCGCAGTTTGACGAGCAGGGCGTGCGCGCCACGCTGGTGACGCCGCGCGGTGAAGGCAGCCTGCGCAGCTCGCTGCTCGGTCGCTTCAACCTGAGCAACCTGCTGGCCGTGGTCGGCGCGCTGCTCGGCCTGGATTATCCGCTGGATGAAATTCTCAAGGTGCTGCCACAGCTGCAAGGGCCGATTGGCCGTATGCAGCGTTTGGGTGGCGTCAAGCAGCCGCTGGTGGTGGTGGATTACGCGCACACCCCGGATGCTCTGGAAAAAGTGCTCGAAGCTTTGCGCCCGCACGTCAAAGGCCGCCTGCTGTGCCTATTCGGTTGTGGCGGTGATCGCGATAGCGGTAAGCGCCCGCTGATGGCCGCGGTGGTTGAGCGTCTCGCCGATGGCGTGCTGGTGACCGACGACAACCCACGCACGGAAGTACCTGCACAGATTTTCAGCGATATCCGCGCCGGCTTTGCCAGCCCGGAATCGGTGCAGTTTATTCACGGTCGTGGCCAGGCGATTGCCCAACTGATTGCCGCTGCCAGTGCCGATGACGTGCTGGTGTTGGCCGGCAAAGGCCATGAGGACTATCAGGAAATCAATGGCGTACGTCAGCCGTTCTCCGACTTGGTCGAAGCGGCCAACGCTTTGGCCGCATGGGAGGTGGCTCATGCTTAAGCCGCTGCGGTTGAGCGAAGTGGCTGCACCATTGGCTGCCCGGGTGATCGGTGCGGACGTGGCATTCAGCGCCGTCAGCAGCGACAGTCGGGCGATTCAGCCGGGCCAGCTGTTTGTCGCCCTGGCCGGTCCGCGCTTCGATGGCCATGACTACCTGGCTGAAGTCGCCAGCAAAGGCGCAGTGGCCGCTTTGGTTGAGCGTGAAGTCGTTGGTGCGCCATTGCCGCAACTGCTGGTCGCCGATACCCGTTTGGCCCTCGGCCAGCTGGGCGCGCTGAATCGCCAGGCGTTCACCGCGCCAGTGGTGGCTATTACCGGCTCCAGCGGTAAAACCACCGTGAAAGAAATGTTGGCCAGCATCCTGCGGGAAGGCCTGCAGGGCCCGGTGCTGGCGACCCGTGGCAACCTGAATAACGACCTCGGCGCGCCGCTGACCCTGCTGGAACTGGCGCCTGAGCATGTCGCCGCAGTGATCGAGCTGGGCGCCAACCATATCGGCGAAATTGCCTACACCGTCGGTCTGACCCAGCCGCAGGTGGCCATCATCAATAATGCCGGTAACGCTCATGTCGGCGAGTTCGGCGGCCCGGACAAGATTGTCGAAGCCAAAGGCGAGATCCTCGAAGGCCTGAGCGACAACGGCGTGGCCGTGCTTAACCTTAACGACGTCGCGTTCGCCACCTGGCAGCAGCGCGCCAAAGGCCGTGCAACCAGTAGTTTCGCCCTGCGTAATTCTGCGGCTGACGTTTATGCCAGCGAGCTGGCCCGTGACGCTCGTGGCTGCTCGGCCTTCACCCTGCATTGCGCCAGCGGTCAGGTACGTATTCAGCTCAACCTGCTCGGCGAACACAATGTGGCCAATGCCCTGGCCGCTTCCGCTGCTGCCCTGGCGCTGGGGCTTGCTCCTGCTGCGATCAAGGCCGGTTTGGAAAGCCTGCAGCCGGTCAAGGGTCGTGCCGTCGCGCAGATCGCAGCGAACGGCCTACGGGTGATCGACGACAGCTACAACGCCAACCCGGCATCCGTTTGCGCAGCCATCGATATTCTCGCTGGTTTCTCTGGCCGCCGCGTGTTGGTGCTGGGCGATATCGGCGAGCTGGGTGCGTGGTCCGAGCAGGGGCATCGCCAGGTTGGCAGTTACGCCGTTGGCAAGGTTGATGCGGTTTATGCCGTTGGCCCACTGATGGCTTATGCCATTGAAGAATTCGGCGCAAATGGCCGGCACTTCGCCGACCAGGCCAGCCTGATCGACGCACTTCACGCTGAGCGGGGCGACACCACCCTTCTAATTAAAGGTTCACGCAGCGCGGCGATGGAAAAAGTCGTCGCGGCGCTGTGTGGCACGTCTGGGGAGATTCACTAATGCTGCTGCTGCTGGCGGAATACCTGCAACAGTTCCACAAGGGTTTCGCAGTGTTTCAGTACCTGACACTGCGCGGCATCTTGGGCGTGCTGACCGCGTTGGCCTTGTCACTGTGGCTCGGCCCGTGGATGATCCGCACCCTGCAGATCCGCCAGATCGGCCAGTCGGTGCGCAACGACGGCCCGCAGTCGCACCTGTCGAAGAAGGGCACGCCGACCATGGGTGGCGCGCTGATTCTCTCGGCCATCGCCGTCAGCACGCTGCTCTGGGCTGACCTGTCCAACCGCTATGTATGGACCGTGCTGGCCGTAACCCTGCTGTTCGGCGCCATTGGCTGGGTCGATGACTACCGCAAGGTGATCGAGAAGAACTCCAAGGGCCTGCCGAGCCGCTGGAAATACTTCTGGCAGTCGGTATTCGGCCTCGGTGCCGCGCTCTTCCTTTATATGACTGCGCAAAGCCCGGTGGAAACCACCCTGATTCTGCCGATGCTCAAGGATTTCAGCCTGGAGCTGGGCCTGGGCTTCGTGGTGCTGAGCTATTTCGTCATCGTCGGTTCGAGCAACGCGGTCAACCTCACCGATGGCCTTGACGGCCTGGCCATTCTGCCCACCGTGATGGTCGGCGGTGCGCTGGGGATCTTCTGCTACCTGTCGGGTAACGTGAATTTCGCCGAATACCTGTTTATTCCCTACGTGCCCGGGGCGGGCGAGTTGATCGTGTTCTGCGCCGCACTGGTCGGTGCAGGCCTGGGTTTCCTCTGGTTCAACACCTACCCGGCGCAAGTGTTTATGGGCGACGTTGGCGCTTTGGCCCTGGGCGCAGCCTTGGGCACCATCGCCGTGATCGTCCGTCAGGAAGTGGTGTTGTTCATCATGGGTGGCATCTTCGTGGTGGAAACCCTGTCGGTGATTATCCAGGTCGCCAGCTTCAAGCTGACCGGCAAGCGCGTGTTCCGCATGGCGCCGATCCATCACCACTTTGAACTGAAAGGCTGGCCCGAGCCGCGCGTGATTGTGCGCTTCTGGATCATCACCGTGATTCTGGTGCTGATTGGCCTTGCCACCCTGAAACTGCGTTGAGCACTGAGGATTGATAACCGCATGACCCTGATCGCTTCTGACCACTTCCGCATCGTTGTCGGCCTCGGCAAGAGCGGCATGTCCCTGGTGCGCTTCCTTGCGCGCCAGGGCCTGCCGTTTGCCGTGGTCGACACCCGTGCCAACCCGCCGGAGCTCGCCACCTTGCGTGAGCAGTTCCCGCAGGTGGAAGTGCGTTGTGGCGAACTGGATGTGGAGTTCCTCTGCCGCGCCAGCGAGTTGCTGGTCAGCCCGGGCCTGGCCATCGCCACCCCGGCGCTGCAGGCGGCCGCTGCGCGCGGGGTCAAGCTGTCGGGTGATATTGACCTGTTCGCCCGTTACGCCAAGGCGCCGATCGTGGCGATTACTGGCTCCAACGCCAAAAGCACCGTGACCACCCTGGTCGGCGAAATGGCGGCTGCGGCCGGCAAGAAGGTCGCCGTCGGCGGCAATCTGGGTACGCCGGCGCTGGACCTGCTGAATGATGAGATCGAGCTGTATGTCATGGAGCTGTCGAGCTTTCAGCTGGAAACCACCGACCAGCTCAACGCTGAAGTGGCGACCTGCCTGAACATCAGCGAAGACCATATGGATCGCTACGCCGATCTGCCGGCTTATCACCTGGCCAAGCACCGCATCTTCCGCGGCGCCCGGCAGGTGGTGGTGAACCGCGATGACGCGTTGTCGCGTCCGCTGGTGGCTGATCAACTGCCGTGCTGGTACTTCGGCCTGGGCAAGCCGGACTTCAAGCGCTTCGGCCTGCTCATCGAGCATGGCGAGAAATCCCTGGCCTACCAGTTCGCAGCGCTGCTGCCGGTGCGTGAGCTGAAGATTCGCGGCGCACACAACCAGTCCAACGCCCTGGCGGCCTTGGCGCTGGGGCATGCCGTGGGGCTGCCGTTCGAGCCGATGCTCGAAACTCTGAAGCGTTTTGCTGGCCTGCCGCATCGCTGCCAGTGGGTCGGCGAGCGTAATGCCGTGAGCTACTACGACGACTCCAAGGCCACCAACGTCGGTGCTGCGCTGGCGGCTATCGAAGGCCTGGGGGCGGATATCAGCGGCAAGCTGGTGCTGATTGCTGGTGGCGATGGCAAGGGCGCTGATTTCTCGGCGCTGAAAGCTCCGGTCGGTAAGTTTTGCCGCGCCGTGGTGCTGCTGGGGCGCGATGCCGAGCTGCTGGCTGAGGCCTTGGGCGAAGCCGCCCCGCTGATCCGGGTCAAGACCCTGGAAGAGGCTGTGCAGCGCGCGGCTGAACTGGCCGAGGCGGGCGATGCCGTGCTGCTGTCGCCGGCCTGCGCCAGCCTGGATATGTTCAAGAATTTTGAAGAGCGCGGGCGTCTGTTCGCCCAGGCTGTGGAGGGTTTGCAATGATGCTGGCCCGCCTGCTCGCCGCACCTTCGCCGCTGCATACCCGTCGTGGTATCGACCTGGACTTCCCGCTGCTGGCCGGTTGCCTGGCGCTGCTCGGCCTGGGCCTGGTGATGATTGCGTCGGCCTCTTCGGAAGTAGCGGCAGCACAATCAGGCAACCCGCTGTACCACATGATTCGTCATCTGATTTATCTGACTATCGGTTGTGGCGCCGCGCTGGCCACGCTGTTGGTGCCGATGGCGTTGTGGCAGCGTTACAGCGGCATGCTGCTGCTGGCGGCGGTGGTGCTGCTGATTCTGGTCTTGCTGCCGGGTATCGGTCGTGAGATTAACGGGGCCAAGCGCTGGATCGGTTTTGGCATCTTCAACCTGCAGCCGTCCGAGCTGGCCAAGCTGTTTAGTGTGATGTTTATCGCCGCCTACCTGGTGCGTCGCCAGGAAGAGGTACGCGAGAAGCTCACCGGCTTTATCAAGCCGATGCTGGTGTTGGGGCCGATTGCCGCGTTGCTGCTGGCCGAGCCGGACTTCGGCGCCACCGTGGTGCTGGTTGGGGCGGCCATCGCCATGCTGTTCCTCGGTGGGGTCAACCTGCTGCGCTTTATTCCGCTGGCGGCCGGCGTGCTCGGCCTTGGCGTGCTGGTGATGACCAGCCAGGCCTATCGCCTGCAGCGCCTGACCAACTTCGTCGACCCCTGGGCTGACCAGTACGGCGCCGGTTACCAGCTGAGCCAGGCGCTGATTGCCTTCGGCCGTGGCGAATGGTTCGGCGTCGGTCTGGGTAACAGCGTGCAGAAGCAGTTCTACCTGCCGGAAGCCCATACCGACTTCGTGTTTGCCGTGCTGGCCGAAGAGCTGGGCATGGTCGGCGCACTGATTACGGTGGGTCTGTTCGTCTTCGTTAGCGTACGCGCCCTGTATATCGGCCTGTGGGCGGAGAAGGCCAAGCAGTTCTTCTCGGCGTATGTGGCCTACGGTCTGGCGTTCCTGTGGATCGGTCAGGTGCTGATCAATATCGGCGTGAACGTTGGCCTGCTGCCGACCAAGGGTCTGACCCTGCCGTTCCTCAGCTATGGCGGCAGCTCGCTGGTGATCTGCTGCGTCAGCCTGGCGCTGTTGCTGCGTATCGAGTGGGAGCGTCGCACTCAGCTGGGCAGCGAGGATGTCGACTTCAAGGAATCGGATTTCTTCGAAGGCCAGTCCGCCGAGGAGGTTCAGCATGCGCGGTAATGTGCTGATCATGGCCGGTGGCACCGGTGGGCACGTATTCCCGGCGTTGGCCTGCGCCCGCGAGTTCAAGGCGCGTGGCTACAGCGTGCATTGGCTGGGTACACCGCGCGGTATCGAGAATGAACTGGTGCCGGCTGCCGGTCTGCCGCTGCACCTGATCGATGTGACGGGCTTGCGTGGCAAGGGCAAGCTGTCGCTGCTGAAAGCGCCGTTCCAGCTGATCAAGGCGCTGTTCCAGGCACGCAAGGTAATGCGCGAGCTGCAGCCGGTGTGCGTGCTGGGCATGGGCGGTTATGTCACCGGCCCCGGTGGCCTGGCTGCGCGCATCAGCGGCGCGCCGCTGATCATCCACGAGCAGAACGCCGTGGCCGGCACCGCCAACCGCAGCCTGGTGCCATTCGCCAGCCGCGTCTGCGAAGCCTTCCCGAATACCTTTGGTAACAGCGACAAGCGCCGCACTACCGGCAATCCGGTGCGTGAAGAGCTGTTTCTGGAAACCCCGCGTGATTCGCTGCGCAACCGCCAGCCGCGTTTGCTGGTGCTGGGCGGCAGCCTGGGCGCCGAACCGCTGAATAAATTGCTACCCGAAGCCCTGGCTTTGGTGGCCGCTGAGCTGCGCCCTGAAGTGTTCCATCAGGCCGGCAAGCAACATGATGCAATTACTGCTGAACGCTATCGCGCGGTTGACGTCGAAGCGCAGGTCGCGCCGTTTATCAAGGACATGGCGCGGGCGTATGCCTGGGCCGATCTGGTGGTGTGCCGGTCCGGCGCCTTGACCGTCAGCGAACTGGCCGCCGCAGGCCTGCCGGCGTTCCTGCTGCCGCTGCCGCACGCGATTGACGATCACCAGACTCGTAATGCCGATTATCTGGCCAGTGCCGGCGCTGCCGTACTGCTGCCGCAACGCTCCACTGACGCCGCCAAGCTGGCCGCGCAGCTGACCGAGGTTTTGATGCACCCCGAACAACTCACTCAAATGGCGCAGACGGCTCGTCGTCTGGCCAAGCCCGATGCAACCTGCACCGTTGTCGATATCTGCCTGGAGGTGGCCCGTGGCTAAGTCTCCCGCCGCTGCACGCTCGGAAATCCGCCGTATGCGCCGCATTCGCCGTATCCACTTTGTCGGCATCGGTGGTGCCGGCATGTGCGGTATTGCCGAAGTGCTGCTTAACCTCGGCTATGAAGTCTCCGGCTCCGACCTCAAGGCCTCGGCCGTGACCGAGCGCCTGGAAACCTTCGGTGCGCAGATTTTCATTGGCCACCGCGCCGAGAACGCCGAACAGGCCGACGTGCTGGTGGTGTCCAGCGCGGTAAATACCAGCAACCCGGAAGTCGCCACCGCCCTGGAGCGTCGCATCCCCGTGGTGCCGCGCGCCGAGATGCTGGCTGAACTGATGCGCTACCGCCATGGTATTGCCGTTGCCGGCACCCATGGCAAGACCACCACCACCAGCCTGCTGGCCTCGGTGTTCGCCGCAGGCGGCCTGGACCCGACGTTCGTCATCGGTGGTCGGCTGAATGCAGCCGGCACCAACGCGCAACTGGGCAGCAGCCGTTACCTGATCGCCGAAGCCGATGAGAGTGACGCCAGCTTCCTGCACCTGCAGCCGATGGTCTCGGTGGTCACCAATATCGACATGGACCACATGAGCACCTATGGCGGTGACTTCAACAAGTTGAAGAAAACCTTCATTGAGTTCCTGCATAACCTGCCGTTCTACGGTCTGGCGGTGATGTGTGTGGACGACCCGATCGTGCGCGAAATCCTGCCGCAGGTGGCCCGTCCGACCGTGACCTACGGTTTTGATGAAGATGCCGACGTGCGTGCGATCAACGTACGTCAGCAGGGCATGCAAACCTTCTTCACCGTGCTGCGCCGCGACCGCGAGCCGCTGGACGTGTCAGTGAACATGCCGGGCAACCACAACGTATTGAACGCCCTGGCCACCATCGCCATCGCCAGCGACGAAGGCATAAGTGATGAAGCCATCGTTCAAGGCCTGTCGGGCTTCCAGGGTGTGGGTCGACGCTTCCAGGTGTACGGCGAACTGCCGGTGGATGGCGGCAGCGTGATGCTGGTCGATGACTACGGCCACCACCCGCGTGAAGTCGCCGCAGTGATCAAGGCCGTGCGCGGCGGTTGGCCGGAGCGCCGCCTGGTAATGGTTTACCAGCCGCACCGCTTCAGCCGTACTCGTGACCTGTATGACGATTTCGTCCAGGTGCTCGGCGATGCCCAAGTGCTGTTGCTGATGGAAGTCTACCCGGCCGGCGAAGCGCCAATTCCAGGTGCTGACAGCCGCAACCTGTGCCACAGCATCCGTCAGCGCGGTCAGCTTGACCCGATCTACATCGAGCGCGGCGTCGACCTCGCGCCCATCGTCAAACCGCTGCTGCGCGCTGGCGACATTCTTCTTTGCCAAGGTGCCGGCGACATCGGTGGCCTGGCTCCGCAACTGCTGCAAAGCCCGTTGTTTGCAACGGCCGAAGGGAAAACCAAATGAGTGCTGCCAGCCTGCAATCACACTTTCCGGTCAGCGCCTTTGGCCGCGTGGCCGTGCTGTTCGGCGGCAAGAGCGCCGAGCGTGAAGTCTCGCTGAAGTCCGGCAATGCCGTGCTGCAGGCGCTGCTGGCTGCGGGTGTGAATGCCTTTGGTATCGATGCTGGCGATGATCTGCTGCAGCGCCTGACGGCCGAGAAAATCGACCGCGCCTTTATCGTCCTGCACGGCCGTGGTGGTGAAGACGGTTCGATGCAGGGCTTGCTCGAATGCGCCGGGATTCCTTACACCGGCAGCGGCATCCTGGCTTCGGCCCTGGCTATGGACAAGCTGCGCACCAAGCGCGTGTGGCTGAGCCTCGGCTTGCCAACGCCTGCCCACGCTGCGCTGGCCTGCGAAGCGGATTGCCATGCGGCCGCTGCCGAGCTGGGCTTCCCGTTGTTCGTCAAACCGGCCCATGAGGGTTCAAGCATTGGCATGGCCAAGGTCAACGATGTCGACGCGCTGATCACTGCCTGGAAGGACGCCAGCCGCTATGACTCGCAGGTGCTGGTCGAGCAGATGATCGCCGGTCCGGAGTTCACCATCGCCATGCTGCGTGGTCAGGTGCTGCCGCCGATTGCCCTGGGCACGCCGCACAGCTTCTACGACTACGACGCCAAGTACCTGGCCAATGACACCCAGTACCGCATCCCGTGCGGCCTCTCGGCGGAGAAGGAAGCCGAGCTGAAAGACCTCACCGCTCGCGCCTGCGAAGCAGTCGGCACCCAGGGCTGGGCCCGCGCCGACGTGATGCAGGATGCCGAGGGCAAGTTCTGGCTGCTGGAAGTCAACACCGTACCGGGCATGACCGACCACAGTCTGGTGCCGATGGCGGCGCGTGCTGCGGGTCTGGATTTTCAACAACTGGTGTTGGCTATTCTTGCCGACAGCCTTGAGGCGCGGGGTTAACTCATGACGGCCACCTTGCGTCACCAGCCAGGCTCGAACCGCGCTCCCGTGCGCGGCAAGCCTGTGCCGCGTGGCGCCAGCCGTTTGGTGGCCAAGGAGCCGATCAGCCTGCGCATGAGCCTGCCGAAAGCTCGTTTCACCGGCATGGGCAGCTGGCTGAAGCGCCTGACCTGGCCGCTGTTGCTGCTCGCGCTGGGCTACGGCACCTATGAGCTGTCGTTGCGTGCGTTGCCCTATGCCGACCAGCCGATTGCGCGGATCAGCGTCGAGGGCGACCTCAGCTACGTCAACCAGCAGGCCGTGCAGCAGCGCATTGCGCCCTATGCCAATGCGAGCTTTTTCAGTGTCGATCTGCTCAGCCTGCGCCGCGAGCTGGAACTGATGCCCTGGATTGCCAGCGCCCAGGTACGCCGCGTATGGCCGGATCAGTTGGTGGTACGCCTGGAAGAACAATTGCCGATTGCCCGCTGGGGCGATGAGGCGCTGCTGAACAACCAGGGCGAGGCGTTCGCGCCGCTGGAGTTGGCAAATTACCCACACCTGCCGCAGCTGTATGGCCCCAAGCGTGCGCAGCAGCAGGTGATGCAGCAGTACCAGGTGCTCAGCCAGATGTTGCGGCCCATGGGCTTTTCCGTGGCGCGCCTGGAGTTGCGCGAGCGCGGCAGCTGGTTCCTCTCCACCGGGCAGGGCATCGAACTGCTGCTGGGGCGTGACCATCTGGTGGAAAAAATGCGGCGCTTCACGGCCATTTATGACAAGGCCCTGAAAGAGCAACAAACGAATATCGCGCGGATCGATCTGCGTTATGCCAACGGCCTGGCCGTGGCATGGCGCGAGCCGGTAGCGCCCACGGCGGCACCAACCGCTGTCGTGCAGTGAATCAGGAGAAGGCAAGAGCCATGGCAAACGTGCAGAGCGGCAAGATGATCGTCGGCCTCGACATCGGTACTTCCAAGGTGGTGGCGCTGGTCGGTGAAGTGAACGCGGACGGCCAACTGGAAATCGTCGGCATCGGCACCCATCCGTCGCGCGGCCTGAAAAAGGGCGTGGTGGTGAATATTGAATCCACCGTGCAGTCGATCCAGCGCGCTGTCGAAGAAGCCCAGCTGATGGCCGGCTGCCGTATCCACTCGGCCTTCGTCGGCGTGGCCGGCAACCATATCCGCAGTCTCAACAGCCACGGCATCGTCGCCATCCGTGATCGTGAAGTCAGCCCGGCGGATTTGGAGCGCGTGCTCGACGCCGCCCAGGCTGTAGCCATTCCGGCCGACCAGCGCGTGCTGCACACGCTGCCGCAGGATTATGTGATCGATAACCAGGAAGGCGTGCGTGAGCCGCTGGGCATGTCCGGCGTGCGTCTGGAAGCCAAGGTGCACGTGGTCACCTGCGCGGTAAATGCCGCGCAGAACATCGAAAAATGCGTGCGCCGCTGCGGCCTGGAAGTCGACGACATCATCCTTGAGCAGCTGGCCTCGGCGTATGCGGTGCTCACCGACGACGAGAAAGAGCTGGGCGTGTGCCTGGTCGACATCGGCGGCGGCACTACCGACATCTGCATCTTCACCGAAGGCGCGATCCGCCACACCGCGGTGATCCCGATTGCTGGCGACCAGGTCACTAACGACATCGCCATGGCGCTGCGGACGCCGACTCAGTACGCCGAAGAGATCAAGATCCGTTACGCCTGCGCCCTGGCCAAACTGGCCGGTGCCGGCGAAACCATCAAGGTGCCGAGCGTCGGTGATCGTCCGCCGCGCGACCTGTCGCGCCAGTCTCTGGCCGAAGTGGTCGAGCCGCGTTACGACGAGCTGTTCACCCTGATCCAGGCTGAACTGCGCCGCAGTGGCTACGAAGACCTGATTCCGGCCGGCATCGTCCTCACCGGCGGTACGGCGAAGATGGAAGGCGCGGTGGAGCTGGCCGAAGAAATTTTCCATATGCCGGTCCGCCTGGGCATGCCCCAGGGCGTCAAGGGCCTGGCCGACGTAGTGCGGAACCCGATTTATTCCACAGGCGTGGGCCTGTTGCTGTACGGACTGCAGAAGCAGGCCGACGGCATTTCCATGTCTGCGCTTGGCAGCTACAGCGATGAACCCAAACAACCTGTGCTGGAACGGCTGAAACGCTGGGTCCAGGGCAATTTCTGATTTTTGCAGTAGGCGTTACAACTAGAAAGTAAAGGAGAGGGAAAATGTTTGAACTCGTAGACAGCGCTCCAGCAAGTGCGGTTATCAAGGTCATCGGCGTGGGCGGCGGCGGCGGTAATGCGGTCAATCACATGGCGAAAAACAACATTGAAGGCGTTGAGTTCATCTGCGCCAACACGGATGCACAGGCACTGAAAAACATCGGCGCACGCACCGTGCTGCAATTGGGCACTGCGGTGACCAAGGGCCTCGGCGCCGGTGCCAATCCGGAAGTCGGCCGTCAGGCGGCCATGGAAGATCGCGAGCGTATCGCTGAAGTGCTGCAAGGCACCGATATGGTCTTTATCACCACTGGCATGGGCGGCGGTACCGGTACCGGTGCAGCCCCAGTCATCGCTCAGGTGGCCAAGGAAATGGGCATCCTCACCGTTGCCGTGGTGACCCGTCCGTTCCCGTTTGAAGGCAAGAAGCGCATGCTGATCGCCGAAGAAGGTATCCGCGCACTGTCGGAAAGCGTCGACTCGCTGATCACCATCCCGAACGAAAAACTGCTGACCATCCTCGGTAAGGACGCCAGCCTGCTGTCGGCTTTTGCCAAAGCTGACGATGTACTGGCCGGTGCCGTGCGCGGCATCTCCGACATCATCAAGCGTCCGGGCATGATCAACGTCGACTTCGCCGACGTGAAAACCGTGATGAGCGAAATGGGCATGGCGATGATGGGCACTGGCTGCGCCAGCGGTCCGAACCGTGCACGTGAAGCCACCGAAGCGGCGATCCGCAATCCGCTGCTGGAAGACGTCAACCTGCAAGGCGCGCGCGGCATCCTGGTGAACATCACCGCCGGTCCTGACCTGTCCCTGGGTGAGTACTCCGATGTGGGTAACATCATCGAGCAGTTCGCCTCCGAGCACGCCACCGTCAAGGTCGGCACCGTGATCGACCCGGACATGCGCGACGAGTTGCACGTCACCGTGGTTGCCACGGGCCTGGGGGCGCGTATCGAGAAGCCGGTCAAGGTTATCGACAATACTGTGCAAGTTTCTGCCAGCACTGGCAGCAACCCAGCGGCCCCGGGGCGTGCCGAGCAGAGCGTTAACTACAAGGACTACGAGCGTCCGACCGTTCAGCGTCAAAGCCACGGCGGCGCTGCTACTGCCGCTAAGCTGAACCCGCAGGACGACCTGGATTACCTGGATATTCCAGCCTTCCTGCGCCGTCAGGCTGATTGATGAAATGTATCAGGAGCATTGGGACGATTGGTGTTCAGCAAAGGCCGGTTCTGCTATTATCGCCGGCCATTGTTGAAAACAATTCGCAACTAGCGCTATAGCGGCCAAAGCCATGATCAGACAACGCACCCTGAAGAACATTATCCGCGCCACAGGCGTCGGCCTGCATTCCGGGGAAAAGGTATACCTGACCCTGAAGCCGGCACCCGTGGACACCGGTATCGTGTTCCGTCGTACCGACTTGGACCCTGTCGTGGAAATTCCCGCGCGTGCAGGTAATGTTGGTGAAACCACCATGTCGACCACCTTGGTCAATGGTGATGTCAAGGTGGATACGGTAGAGCACCTGCTTTCGGCCATGGCTGGCCTGGGCATCGATAACGCCTACGTCGAGCTCTCCGCGTCCGAAGTACCGATCATGGATGGCAGTGCGGGTCCCTTTGTATTCCTGATTCAATCTGCTGGTTTGCAAGAGCAGGACGCCCACAAGCAGTTCATCCGCATCCTTCGTGAAGTGACAGTTGAAGAGGGCGACAAGCGCGCCACCTTCGTGCCTTTCGAAGGGTTCAAGGTGACCTTCGAGATCGATTTCGATCACCCGGTGTTCCGCAATCGCACCCAGTCGGCCAGCGTTGACTTCTCCAGCACTTCGTTTGTGAAAGAAGTCAGTCGCGCTCGCACCTTCGGTTTTATGCGTGATATCGAGTTCCTGCGTTCACAGAACCTGGCGCTCGGCGGCAGCGTAGATAACGCCATCGTGGTAGATGAGTTCCGTGTGTTGAACGAAGACGGCCTGCGTTATGAGGACGAGTTCGTCAAACACAAGATTCTCGATGCGATCGGCGATTTGTACCTGCTGGGTAACAGCCTGATTGGCGAGTTCAAGGGTTTCAAGTCGGGGCATGCGCTGAACAATCGCCTGCTGCGCGCCCTGATCGAACAAACCGATGCATGGGAAGTCGTCACCTTTGATGACCCCAACACCGCGCCAATCTCTTACATGCGCCCGGTTGCGGCCGTGTAACGCAATACCCTCCTTACTTTGCTTTTCGAGGCCACCTTCGGGTGGCCTCTTTTTTTTGCCTGCGCGTTAGCGGCTGAAAAGCACTTATTCGCTGGGTTTGCCGTGTTTGGCCAGGCGCTCCAGGGCGGCGCGTAGCTTGGGGTCGCTGATGCCATCGGCGGTGGCCTGGATGTTTTCTGCGGCGCTGCTGGACAGGCTGATTGTGCGACCCGCTACACGCCTTTCGGCAGTCGGAGGTTGCACCTTGAACAGAATCTTCGTTAAGGTCGCGAATTCTTCGAGTGCCTGCAGCTGTTTCAACAAGCGTTTTTGTTGATAACGCAGGCGCGTGGCCCAGTGGCCATCGGTAATTATCAGCAGCAGGCAACCCTCGCGCCACGACGCCACGTGGCAGTGTTCGCGAGCAGCCGGCTGCAGCTGGCTTTCCAGTAAGTGCTGCAGACGATCAATGCGTTGCGCTTGATTGAACAGCGCCTTCAGGGGTTTCGCTTCGCGCAACAGCGCGGCGGGAGCCCGAGCCGGCAAAGGACGAAATATCATGGCAGGACGCCTGAAAAAGTGGAGCGGCCATGGTAGCAGAATCGCTGCTGCCGACTGACGCTTCACCACTAGGGGAAGGCCGTGCACATTATTCTACTTAGTCGGCACCACGGTGCCGCACGTTCGCTCAGTCTGGATCTGCGCTGGTTGTCACTGGCGTTGTTGCTGGCGCTCGGCGCGGCGCTGGCCAGCGGCGTGGCTGTTGGCGCCTGGTGGGCGCCGGCAACGGTTGAGGTACACGATGACGCCCAGCTCAACCAGGTGATGGACCAGCAGCGCGCTGAGGTCGGCGAAGTGCGCCGTGACGCGCAGCGCCAGCTGGATGCCTTCGCTGTGCATGTGGCTGAGCTGCAGGCGCGCCTGACTCGCCTGGATGCCTTGGGCGCACGCCTCACCGAGCTGGCGGATCTGGATGCCAGTGAATTCGATTTCTCGCTTAACGTGGGGCAGGGCGGTGCAGAAGATGCCCTGGGTGATGCCGCGTATGCGCCGCCGCCGTTTATGGATGAGCTCGATCGCCTGAGCCTGCGCCTGGACAGTCGTGAGCAATTGCTTGAAGTGCTGGAGCAGCTGATCGGTGAGCGTCAACTGAGTGAGGCCGAATACCTGTCCGGCATGCCGGTGCGCCATGGCTATATGTCATCGTCATTTGGCCGCCGCGTGCACCCGCTGACCGGGCGCAACACCCAGCATAAAGGTGTCGATTTTGCCGCCAAGCCGGGCAGTGATGTGGTGGCTGTCGCGGCCGGAGTGGTGAGTTTTTCCGGGGTCAAGTCGGGTTATGGGAATACGGTTGAGATCAGCCATGCTGATGGCTACACCACCCTTTATGCGCACAACCAGAGCAATCAGGTACAGATCGGTGATCTGGTGCAGCGCGGGCAGACCATTGCCAAGGTCGGCCGCAGTGGTCGCGCCAGTGGCTACCATGTGCATTTTGAAGTCACCAAGGCCGGCCGACTGGTCAATCCAGCCAGCTATATAGCCCGGGTTAACGACGTCGAATAACGCCGCTTTCCTCATTTGCGTTTCCGGGTAGAATGCCCCCTTCGCACGCGGCCATAAAGGCTGCATGGGTCGCTGTTCAGCCGCCCTCAATCCATACGCCTGGAAGATCCTGTCGATATGTTTGCGCCTCTGTTGAAAAAACTCTTTGGAAGCAAGAACGAGCGTGAAGTCAAACGCATGCTCAAGGCGGTACAAGCCGTCAATGCCTTCGAGGAGCAGATGCTTGCCCTTTCCGATGAGCAACTACGTGCCAAGACGGAGGAGTTCAAAGCCCGTCTGGCCAAAGGCGAAACCCTCGACCAGCTGCTCGCCGAAGCCTTTGCGGTAGCCCGCGAAGCCGGCAAGCGGGTGATGGGCATGCGCCACTTCGACGTGCAGTTGATTGGTGGTATGACCCTGCACGAAGGCAAGATCGCCGAAATGCGCACCGGTGAAGGTAAAACCCTGGTGGCAACCCTGGCGGTGTACCTCAATGCGCTGTCCGGCAAGGGCGTGCATGTGGTCACGGTCAACGATTACCTGGCTCGCCGCGACGCCAACTGGATGCGTCCGCTGTATGAGTTCCTCGGCATGAGCGTGGGGATCGTCACGCCCTTTATGCCGCCGGAAGAGAAGCGCGAAGCCTACGCTGCCGATATCACCTACGGCACCAACAACGAATTTGGCTTCGATTACCTGCGCGACAACATGGCCTTCAGCCTGGAAGACAAATTCCAGCGCGAGCTGAATTTCGCCGTGATCGACGAAGTTGACTCCATTCTGATCGACGAAGCGCGCACCCCGCTGATCATCTCCGGTCAGGCCGAAGACAGCTCGCGCCTCTATACCGAGATCAACAAACTGATCCCGCGCCTCAAGCTGCATGTCGAGGAAGAAGAGGGTGTGGTCACGCAGGAAGGCCACTACAAGGTCGACGAGAAGGCGCGCCAGGTCGAGCTGAACGAAGCGGGCCACCAGTACGTTGAAGAAATGCTCACCGAGGTCGGCCTGCTGGCCGAGGGCGAGAGCCTGTATTCGGCACATAACCTGGGCCTGCTGACTCACGTTTACTCGGGCCTGCGTGCGCACAAGCTGTTCAACCGCAACGTTGAATACATCGTGCAGAACAACCAGGTGCTGCTGATCGACGAACACACCGGCCGCACCATGCCCGGTCGTCGTTTGTCCGAAGGCCTGCACCAGGCGATCGAGGCCAAAGAAGGCCTGCCGATCCAGGCCGAGAGCCAGACTCTGGCCTCGACCACCTTCCAGAACTACTTCCGCCTCTACAACAAGCTGTCCGGCATGACCGGTACTGCTGATACCGAAGCGTTCGAGTTCCATCAGATCTATGGCTTGGCGGTGATCGTGATCCCGACCAACCGTGCCTTGGCGCGTAAGGACTTCAACGACCTGGTCTACCTGACTGCGGAAGAGAAGTACGCCGCCATCGTCACCGACATCAAGGAAAGCATGGCCCTCGGGCGCCCGGTGCTGGTCGGTACGGCCACCATCGAAACGTCCGAGCACATGTCTGCGCTGCTCAATCAGGCAGGCATCGAGCACAAGGTGCTCAACGCCAAGTTCCACGAGAAGGAAGCCGAGATCATTGCCCAGGCTGGTCGTCCGGGCGCGCTGACCATTGCCACCAACATGGCCGGTCGCGGTACCGACATCCTGCTGGGCGGCAACTGGGAAGTTGAAGTTGCCAACCTAGAAAACGCCACGCCCGAGCAGATTGCGCAGATCAAAGCCGATTGGCAGAAGCGTCACCAGCAGGTGATCGAGTCGGGCGGCCTGCATGTGATCGCCTCCGAGCGTCACGAATCGCGGCGTATCGACAACCAGCTGCGTGGTCGTGCTGGCCGCCAGGGTGACCCGGGTTCCAGCCGTTTCTACCTGTCGCTGGAAGACAGCTTGATGCGCATCTTTGCCTCGGACCGGGTGAAGAACTTTATGAAGGCCCTGGGCATGCAGTCCGGTGAAGCCATCGAACACCGTATGGTCAGTAACGCCATCGAGAAGGCCCAGCGCAAGGTTGAAGGACGCAACTTCGACATGCGTAAGCAGCTGCTGGAATTCGATGACGTGGCCAACGAGCAGCGCAAAGTGATCTATCACATGCGCAACACGCTGCTGGCTGCCGACAACATCGGCGAAACCATCGCTGAGTTCCGTCAGGAAGTGCTGGATCACACCATCAACCAGCACATCGCGCCGCAGTCGCTGCCTGAGCAGTGGGATATCGCCGGTTTGGAAGAGGCGCTCTACAGCAGCTTCAACCTGCGCCTGCCGATCCAGCAGTGGCTTGACGATGACCACAAACTGTATGAAGAGACCCTGCGTGCGCGCATTCTCGAAGAGCTGGTCAGTGCCTATAACGAGAAGGAAATCGAGGCCAGCGTAGAAGCCCTGCGCACCTTCGAGAAGCAGATTCTGCTGCGTGTGCTTGACGACCTGTGGAAAGACCACCTGTCGACCATGGATCACCTGCGTCACGGTATTCACCTGCGCGGCTATGCGCAGAAGAACCCCAAGCAGGAATACAAGCGCGAGTCCTTCACCCTGTTCCAGGAACTGCTGGATTCGATCAAGCGCGACACCATCCGCGTGCTGTCGCATGTGCAGGTGCGTCGTGAAGATCCGGCCGAGGAAGAAGCCCGTCTGCGCCGCGAAGCTGAAGCCTTGGCCGAGCGTATGCAGTTCCAACACGCAGAGGCTTCAGCCTTGCTGCCGCAAGCCACTGACGAAGAAGGCGATCTGGCGGTTGCCGTGGCGCCTGTGCGCACCGAACCGAAGATCGGCCGCAACGAACCGTGCCCCTGTGGTTCCGGTAAGAAGTACAAGCACTGCCACGGTCAGGTTAATTAAACAGCCCGTGTAGAGCGGGTTGAGCCGACAGTGAAGTTGGCTATGCTTGGCCCCGCTTGATTAACGCCGCGAACGGTCTGACCGCTCGCGGCGTTTTACCATCGCAATCAGTCCTACCACCTCAAGGAGCGTTCTCTATGGCTGTTGGTCTTGGCCCGTTGTCTACCCTGCACCCGGTTCCAGGTTTCGAGCTGGGCATCGCTTCGGCGGGCATCAAACGCCCAGGGCGCAAGGATGTGGTGGTGATGCGATGTGCCGAAGGCTCCAGCGTAGCGGGTGTGTTTACCCTCAATGCGTTCTGCGCCGCGCCGGTGATTCTGGCCAAGAAGCGTGTGCAGGGCAGCGTGCGGTACCTGCTGACCAATACTGGTAACGCCAACGCCGGCACCGGCGAGTCGGGCCTAGCGAATGCCGCGCGTACCTGCGCCGCCCTGGCTCAGCTAACGGGTGTCGATGAGGGCGCCGTGTTGCCGTTCTCCACCGGCGTAATTGGTGAGCCGTTGCCGGTCGAGAAAATCGAAGGCGCGTTGCAGGCTGCTCTCGACGATTTGTCCGAGAACCACTGGGCCGAGGCTGCCACCGGCATCATGACCACCGACACCCTGCCCAAGGGCGCCAGCCGCCAGTTTGTTCACGATGGCGTGACTGTCACCGTCACCGGCATCAGCAAAGGTGCCGGGATGATTCGCCCGAATATGGCGACCATGCTCGGCTATATCGCCACTGACGCCAAGGTCGCGCGCAGCGTGCTGCAGGACCTGGTCCGTGATGCGGCGAACAAGTCGTTCAACCGCATCACCATTGACGGCGACACCTCAACCAACGACTGCTGCATGCTGATCGCCACTGGCCAGGCGGCCCTGCCGGAAATCACCCAGGCCAGCGGCGACCTGTTCGCCAAGCTCAAGGAAGCGGTGTTCAGTGTCTTCATGGAGGTGGCTCAGGCCATCGTCCGCGACGGTGAAGGTGCCACCAAGTTCGTCACCGTGCAGGTCAACGGTGGCGCGACCCACCAGGAATGCCTGGATGTCGGTTATGCCGTCGCCCATTCGCCGCTGATCAAGACCGCGCTGTTTGCCTCCGACCCAAACTGGGGGCGCATTCTCGCCGCCGTCGGTTACGCCGGTGTAGCGCAGCTGGATGTCAGCCTGATCGACGTATTCCTCGGTGATGTATGCATCGCCAGCCGTGGCTGCCGCGCCGCCAGTTACACCGAAGAGCAGGGCGCCGCCGTGATGGCCAAGGCGGAAATCACCATCCGCATCGAGCTGGGCCGCGGTGGCTGCAGCGAGACCATCTGGACCACCGACCTGTCCCACGAGTACGTGAAGATCAACGCCGAGTACCGCACCTGATCCACCACGTACCTGCTGTTTGACGACCCGCATTCCCGTTGTTCATGCCCCTATGAGCAACGGGAATTTGCTATTGCGAGAGTCGCCTTTTAAGGTCATGCGACCTTTTCGCATCGAGCGCAGCCCATGTCACTTACTCTGGTTATCGGCGACAAAACCTATTCGTCCTGGTCGCTGCGTGCGGCGCTGGCCCTGGAGCTGACTGGCGCACGCTATACCGAGCACCTGATTACCCTGAACCGACCCGATACGCGCGCGCAGATTTTGCAGCGCTCGCCGACCGGCAAGGTGCCGCTGCTGAGCAGTGATGACGGCGCGATCTGGGACTCGCTGGCGATTGGCGAATACCTGGCCGAATGTTTTCCCGCTGCCCAGCTGTGGCCACAGGCGCGAGCGGCGCGTGCGCTAGCGCGTAGCGCCTGTGCCGAGATGCACAGCGGCTTTGTCGCGCTGCGCAGCCACCTGCCAATGGACCTCAAGCGTAACCAGGCACTGGCTGAGATACCGGCCGATGCCGTGGCCGATATCCAACGCATCTGCGCCCTGTGGGCCGAGTGTCGGCAGCGCTTTGGCCAGGGCGGCGGCTTCCTGTTTGGCCAGCCAACCCTGGCCGATGCCTTCTTTGCCCCGGTGGCAGCGCGCCTGCGCAGCTACCAAGTGGCGCTGCCTGCAAAGGCTGCTGCCTATGTCGAGACCATCTATCAGTGGCCGGCGTTTCAGCGCTGGTACCAGGCTGCTCAGGAGGAACATCTGGCGTGAAGCGTATTCATGTAGCCGCTGCGGTGATTCGTGGCGTGGACGGGCAGATCCTGCTCGCCAAACGGCCCGAGGATAAGCACCAGGGCGGCCTTTGGGAGTTTCCCGGTGGCAAGGTCGAGGCCAGCGAGACGGTGCAGGCAGCCTTGGCCCGTGAGCTGGAAGAGGAACTGGGCATTCGCCCCAGCGCCGCGCGACCGCTGATTCAGGTACGCCACGATTACCCGGACAAGCAGGTACTGCTGGATGTCTGGGAAGTCTCGGCCTTTACCGGTGAGCCCCACGGCGCCGAAGGCCAGCCGCTGGCCTGGGTCAGCCCTCGGCAGTTGGACGAATATGAGTTTCCCGCAGCCAATCGGCCGATTGTCGCGGCGGCGCGTTTACCCGAGCGCTATCTGATTACGCCCGAGGGCCTGAGTGGGCCTGAGCTGCTACGCGGCATCCAGGCCGCGCTGAAAAGCGGCATCCGCCTGCTGCAACTGCGCGCCCCGGCGATGTTTGATGCGCAGTACCGCGATATTGCCGTGGATGCCCTCGGCCTTTGTGCCGGCAAGGCGCAGCTGATGCTCAAGGGCCCGCTGGAGTGGCTGGGCGACTTTCCCGCTGCCGGCTGGCATCTGACGGCGCAGCAGTTGCGTGAGTTGAGCGCTGGCGGGCGGCCGTTCCCCGCGCAGCGCTGGCTGGCGGCCTCGTGCCACAGAGCACAGGAGTTGGAGCTGGCCACGCAGATGGGGGTGGATTTCATCACCCTGTCACCTGTGCAAGCCACTCAGACCCACCCTGATGCGCAACCGTTGGGCTGGGCGCAAGTTGCCGAGCTGCTGCAGGGCTTCAATCTGCCGGCCTATCTGCTGGGTGGTGTGACTCCGGCCGATGTGGAACGCGCCTGGCAGGTCGGCGCCCAGGGCGTGGCGGGTATTCGCGCGTTCTGGCCCGAGTGAGTCCGTTTATGTGCCTGCCTGATCGAGTGCGTTGATGCCTGTAGAAGCCCGTTCCCCGTCGAATATGCGCCCCAGCACCCTGCATTTGCCGCGCGGTAACTGGGCGACGGTGTTTGAGTGCCTCTGCGCGCATTTTCCGGCGATTGCCCCAGCGGTGTGGCAGGAGCGGATCGCCCGAGGTCGGGTGCTGGACGCCCAGGGGCAGCCGCTCGGCATGGCTGCGATTTATCGTGAAGGGCTTAAGGTGCACTACTTTCGTGAGGTGCCGGCGGAGACGCCGATTCCCTTTGAAGAAACCCTGCTGCATATCGATGAGCACCTGCTGGTGGCCGACAAACCGCATTTTCTGCCGGTGATGCCCGCCGGTGAATACGTCGAGCAGACCTTGCAGGCGCGGTTAGCCAAGCGCCTGGGCAATGCCGACCTGGTGCCGCTGCACCGGATCGATCGGCACACCGCGGGCTTGGTGCTGTTTTCTACTAATCGGCAGAGCCGTGGTCAGTACCAGGCACTGTTTCGCTTGCGGCAGATGGACAAGTGCTACGAGGCACTGGCAGCCGCCCTACCACAGCTGGAGTTTCCGCTGTTGCGGGTAACCCGGTTGGAGGGCGCCGAGCCGTTCTTTCGCATGCAGGAAGTGGCCGGTGAAGCCAATACGGAAACGCGCATCGAGGTCGCCCAGCGTCTCGGCGAGCACTGGCTGTACCGGCTGTATCCGGTTACCGGCAAGAAGCACCAGCTGCGCGTGCACCTGGCTGCGTTGGGCGCGCCGATCCTTAATGACCCGTTCTATCCCGAGGTCACCGATGCACCGGATGCCTTGGATGACTACAGCAAGCCGCTGAAACTGCTGGCCAAGGGGCTGAGCTTTATCGACCCGCTGAGCGGTGAACGGCGCGCATTCGAAAGCCAGCTTAGTCTGCTCTGAAGTCGTCGGGTGGATGGCGCTTTATCCATCCACCAACCCGTAATGGTGGGTGAAAACAGCGTCATCCACCCTCCGCGGCTTCACGCACTCAGCGCCAACCTGCGCAACCTAACCTCGTAGCCCGGATGCAATCCGGGAAAATCTGCGCATGCACCATCGCTCCCGGATTGCGCTAGGGCTTATCCGGGCTACGGCTCAGGCCTGTGGCTTCGCCGCCGCCTGCCAGAGTACTTCAGCGATTCCCTGGCGCTTGGCGATCAGCCGCGCCGCGACAAACAGTAAGTCTGACAGGCGGTTAACGTAGGCCAGGCCGACGCCGCGAATCGGTTCCACGGCGTTCAGGTGTTGGCAGCGGCGCTCGGCGCTGCGGGCCAGGCTGCGGCACACGTGGGTCTGGGCAATCAGGCGCGAGCCGCCGGGCAGGATAAAATTCTCCAGTGGGCCAACTTCTTCGTTCCAGCGGTCGATGGCCGCTTCCAGTCGCTCGATTTCCGGAGCCTGCAGGGCTTGGTAGTCGGGCATCGCCAGCTCGCCGCCAAGGTCGAACAGGCGGTGTTGGCAGGGCGCGAGCACCTCGATGATTTCATTCAATCCTGGGCACTGGGCGGCGAGCTCGGCAAGGTCAGCCAGCAGCAGGCCGATATGGCTGTTCAGCGTGTCGACCTCGCCCATGGCATCCACCCGAGGGTGGTCCTTGGTCACGCGGCGGCCATCGGCCAGGCCGGTTTCGCCGGCATCGCCGGTGCGGGTGTAGATTTTCGAGAGGCGGTAACCCATGTTTAGAGACCTGTGTCAGGCGTGGCGGTGGTCATCGGTAGGCGCAGGGTGAAGCAGGTGCCCTGGCCGGCTTTGGATTGCACTTCCATCTGCCCTTTGTGGTTGTTGGTGATGATGAAGTAGGACACCGACAGGCCGAGCCCCGTGCCCTGGCCGACTTCCTTGGTGGTGAAGAACGGCTCGAAAATGCGTTTGCGCACCGACTCGGGCATGCCGACGCCATTGTCTTCCACCTGGATTTCCGCCCAGGGCGGCGCCAGGCGTACGCGTAGGGTGATCTGTCCAGGTGTCGTACTGTCGTCGCGTTGATGGATGGCCTGTGCAGCGTTTTTCAGCAGGTTGAGCAACACCTGTTCAAGCTCGTTGGCGGTGGCCGGCACAGGGGGTAGATCGGCGGCAAACTCGCGCTGGATGTTCAGGCTCTTGAAGTCGAAGCTTTCGGTCAGGTCGAAGTCATTGCTGGCGATCTCGACTGCCTGATCAACCAGCGCTGGCAATTGGCATGGCGCCAGCTGGCGATCGCTGCGGCGGCTGAAATTGAGCATATGGCTGACGATCTTCGCTGCACGGCTGCCGGCCTGCTGGATGCCGTCGAGTAGACGCGGGATTTCCCGGGCATTCAGGTAGCGGTCGATGGCTTCCAGGCAGATGCCGGCCTGCTCGGCCTGTTCGCGGTTCTTTTCCAGCTCGGGTGACAGGCGCCGGCGGATGTTCTGCACGTTGTGCAGGATGGCCCCCAGCGGGTTATTGATCTCATGCGCCATGCCGGCGGCCAGGCCACCGACCGAGAGCATCTTCTCCGACTGCACCATCATTTCTTCCAGATTGAGGCGCTGGGTGATGTCGTCGATACGGATCACCACGCCGCGCCCGCTGCCGCCCGTCAGTGGATAGAAGGTCAGGGCGAAGTGGCGTGGCTGCTCGTTGCTGCCCCAGGTGACTCGCTCAATCTTTTCTACCTGATGCTGCTCGACGGTGCGCTTGAGTTGCGGCAGGAAGGGCTTGAGCGGCGGGAAGGCGAGGAAGATTGGCTGGTTCAGCGCCTCGTCCAGGCGGGTGCCGGAGAGGCTGCTGGCTTCCTGATTCCACTGGGTGACGTAGAGCTGTTCGTCTAGGGCGATCAGCGCCGAGGGCATGGAGTCGATGATGCTGTTGAGGTACTTCTGAAAGCCGGTGAGCTTCTTCTCGATCTTGCCGCGCACCTGTACTTCCAGCTCCAGCTTGCGGTTGGAGTGGCGGGTTTCTTCGGCCAGGTGCTGGGCCTGGTCGAAGGCTTCCTGGGCGTCGTCACGGGCGCGCTTGAGCTGCTGTTCGCGGGCTTCGATGCGCACCAGCATGGTGTTGAAGGCGTCGGCCAGGCTGCCGATCTCGTCGCGGTTGCCGCGGCGCGCACGCAGGGCATAGTTCTCTTCGCGGGTGACCTGGCGCGAGAGTTCTTCCAGGCGGCGGATCGGTCGGGTGATCAGGCGGCGTACTTGGCGCGAAACGATCAGCCAGAGCAGTACGCTCAGGGCCAGAATCACCCCGCTGGCGGTCAGGGTGCCGGTGTAGAACACCCCGGGCAGCTCGCTGGAGGCCACCAGCAGCAGATGGCCAGAGTTGCCGGTGGCTTGCGGAAGTTCGACCAGCTGGTTGATGCGAAACTCACTGTGGCGCCAGGACTCAACCTGTTCGATACGCTGCGGCAACTGCAGTTTGGTGCCGCGCTGCAACTGCGCCAGGTTCAGGCCCTCGGCGTCATAGATCACCGCCGCGCGCAGTGGTGCGTAGTCATCCAGGCGCCTGAGCAGGGCTTCGGCGGCAGCGGGGGAGCTCAGTGCTTCCTTGCTCAGCGGCGGGCTAGCAATCAGCCGGCCGAGGGTGTGCAGGGCCTGGGGCGCCACGCTTTCCTGGGAGATCCAGTAGGCCGCGCTGATAAAGGCCAGGTTGGCCACCAGCAGCACGGTGGCGAGCAAAGCCAGCAGGGCGACCAGCAGTTTGCGGCCGACCGGTAGGTTTTCAAGGCTTTGACGCAGGGGCATGGCGGCTGTCGTGGTGGCGAAAGTGCAGGCAGGTTAACGCGGGCCTCAGTGGCTGGGCAATCCGCGTGCATCGAGGTGGGCCAGCAGTTGGCTGTGCAGCGCCTGCAGATGTGGCAGCACCAGTTGGTGACGTTGCGCGGCGTTGCAGGCGTAACCCAGTAGGTAGGCAATTTCCGTGCGGCGGCCCTGGCTGACATCTTGGTGCATGGAGGAGTAGTTGGCGGCGGTGGCCTGGATCACCCGCTGCACTTCGCCATGCAGGTCTTCGGCGGCTGCGCTGTGGCCGCAGCGGTGCAGCAACTCGCTCAGCTCGCTGCACAGGCAGGCAACTTGCGCTGGGTGTTCACGCAGCCCGCCATTGCGGCAGTCGTGCAGCACGGTCAGCGGGTTGATCGCGCAGTTCAGCGCCAGCTTGCGCCACAGCCGGCTAAGAATATCCAGGCTCCAGTCGTGAACAATACCGGCCTGGTGCAAGTCTTCCAGCCAAGTGGGCGGCTGCAGATCCAGCGGGTCGCCGAGCCAGGTATGGCCGTGGCCAGCAAATACCACCTGAAAATCCGCCTGGCGGAACGCGCCTTCGGTGCTAGAGGCAAAGATGCAGCGTGCCTGGGGCGCGGCGCGAGCGACTTCGTCCTGGCTGCCCAGGCCATTTTGCAGCAGGAGGATTTCGGCGCCAGGCGCCAGGCGTGGCGCCAGTTGGCTGACGGCCGTGGCGGCGTCATAGGCCTTGCAGGCCAGCAGCAGGCGCTGGATCGGCTGGGGGAAATCGACTGTTTGCGCGGCAATGGCGAAGTGCTGCGCCTGGCCCTGTTCAATCAGGGTCAGCCCACCGGCCTGTTGATAGCTGTGCAGGCGCGCTGGGTCGCGCAGGATCAGTTGCACCGGCAGGCCAACGCGCGCCAACCGAGTCGCCCATAGGGTGCCGAGGCTACCGGCGCCGAGGATATGCCACATGCCGAGCGCAGCTTATTGCGGCAAGGACAGGCGCAGGGCGGTCACCAGCCCGGTGCTGTGCGATTCGGGCAGTATTCTGGCTGCGTGGTCGGTGATCTGGTCCGGAGTGATGGGCAGGCCTTTGGCGTCCAGGCCCACCAGGCTGATACCGGCCTTGAGGCTGATAAAGCCTTCACTGGTCTTGAACGCCTTGAGGTTGATGCCTTCATGCAGGCGTTTGAAGCTGCTTGGCGAGCACTCATGCAGGTCGGTCAGCAGGGTGATCAGGCCGAAGTGGCTTTCATCCAGGCGCACCAGTACATCCAGTGGCCGTACCAGCTGTTGCAGGCGTCGCGCCACGCCGGTCAGCAGTTCGTTGTAGAAGGCGTTGCCATAGCGCTGGTGCAGCTCAGGCATATCCTGCAGGCCAATCAGCAGGTAGCACAGCGCGCCGCCGCGGGATTCGACCTGGCGCAAGCTGTCGAGCATCTTCTGGTGCAGGTAACGGTTGTTGCCCAGGCCCGTAAGCGGGTCGATCAGGTTGCGCTGTTCCAGGCTGGCGATGTTTTCGGTGAGCAGGCGGTTTTCCTGAAGCAGGCGCTGCAGGGTGTTGCACAGGCGGTCGGCGGCGTAGACGCGCGGCACCAGTTGCTCGTTCATTGCGGCCTTGCTGATGAAGTCATCGACGCCGCTGTCGAAGGCTTCACCCAGGACGTTTTCGCCTTCCTTGCCGGTAAGCAGGATGACGTAGGTGTAGTGGTGGGCCATTTCATCGAACTGGCGCACCTGCACGGTTAGCTCCAGGCCGTTCATCTCCGGCATTAGCCAGTCGGCGAGCAAAACGCTGGCTGGGCGCTGTTCGAGCAGGCTGATGGCTTCGGCGGCGCTGCTGGCAAAACGGAGGTCCTGATAACCCGCCTGGCTTAGGGCGCGCCCAATCATGGCGCTGGAGAACTTGGCGTCATCGACGACCAAAATGCTCAGGTGGGGGTTAGGCATGGGCAGGCTCGCTAGGGGGAAATCACGTGGGCCCGATACTTGGCCGGGCAGTGTATGTTGCTACCGCTATATAATGGCCGGGTTTTTTTACCGTCAAGCCAGGCGTGTCCCGTTCGTGATGCAGGGCGCGCCGTCTATCTGGAGTAAGCCCATGCCCTCGTTCGATGTGGTGTCCGAGTTGGACAAACATGAAGTTACCAACGCCATCGACAGTGCCATCAAAGAGTTGGACCGTCGTTATGACCTGCGCGGTAAAGGTAGCTTTGAGCTGAAAGAGCTGACTGTCAACCTGACAGCCGATGCGGATTTTCAGTTGGAACAGATGGTTGAGATTCTCAAGCTCTGCCTGGTCAAACGCAAGATCGACGTACAGTGTCTGGAGTTCAAGGACGCCTACCCGTCGGGCAAGAGCGTCAAGCAGGAAGTGATCCTGCGTGAAGGGATCGAAAAGGACCTGGCGAAGAAGATCGTCGCGCACATCAAGGACATCAAACTTAAGGTGCAGGCCGCCATTCAGGGTGAGCAGGTGCGTATCACTGGCAAGAAGCGCGATGACCTGCAGGAGGCCATCGCCGCTCTGCGTGCCAAGGACTTCGGTATGCCGCTGCAGTTCAATAACTTCCGCGATTAATGCGTGAACGTTGAACCTTGCCGCCGCACAGGCGTCGCAACGGTGTTGCTGCAGTGAAACCGCCACGGCTTGCCGTGGCGTTTTATTTTCAAGGGTTTACAAGGATTAACAGATGGATATGAACGTCGAACAACTGGTGAAAATGTCCGAGGCCTGGCTGCCTGTGGTGCTGGAATACAGCGGCAAGCTGACCCTGGCCGTGATTACGCTGCTGATCGGTTGGTGGTTGATCAGCAAGCTCACCAATAGCATTGGCCGTTTGCTCAATATGCGTCAGATCGACCGCGCGCTGAGCAGTTTTATCTGCAGCCTGGTTGGCATTGTGCTTAAGGTGCTGCTGCTGGTCAGCGTGGCCTCGATGATCGGTGTGGAAACCACGTCCTTTATCGCGGTGATCGGTGCTGCCGGCCTGGCGATTGGCCTGGCCTTGCAGGGCAGCCTGGCGAACTTCGCCGGTGGGGTCTTGATCATGCTGTTTCGCCCGTTTCGCGCCGGCGACTGGATTGAGGCGCAAGGTGTGTCGGGCAGTGTCGACAGTATTCAGATTTTCCATACCACGCTGAAAACCGCGGACAACAAAGTGGTGATCGTACCCAACGGCAGCCTGTCGAATGGCCATATCACCAACTATTCGCGCGAATCCACGCGGCGCGTCGATATCAACCTGGGTATCGATTATTCAAGCGATATCAAACAGGCCCGCGAGGTGTTGCTGAATATCGCCAAGGACCCACGCGTGCGCCAGGACCCGGCTCCGGTGGTGTTTGTGACTGGCTTGGGTGAAAGCGCGATCAACCTGTCGCTGCGCATCTGGGTGGCGACGCCGGATTTCTGGCCAGTGACTTTCGCCTTCACCGAGCAGGCCAAGGAAAGCCTGAGCGAGGCGGGTATTGGCATCCCATTCCCGCAGCGGGTGGTGCATCTGCTGCAGCAGCCCGCCGCGTGACGGCGCGCCGGGTTAGCGGCGAGTGGCGTTGTAGAGGGTTTTGAAACTGCGACCCATCGCCAGTTGGTAGTGGCCAATCAGGCTTTGCCAGTCGACCTGATCCCACGGCGAATGGCGCCGCAGTTGCAGCATATCGTGCAACGCGGCTTGCTTGCGGGTCAGGCGGCGGCGTGACTTCTCAAGGTCGAGCAAGGCGATTTCGCACGATGGCGGCGTATCAGCAGTCTGGATACGCACAAAGATATGTTTTGCATACATGCAGCCATGTTGCTGGCGGGCCTTGTGCAAATTGGCCAGGCTTTGCGCGATCTGCTGCAGCAGTTGCTGGTGCAGGGAGGCGTCTAGCGCCTCGCCAGCATGATGCTCATACCACTCGTCGAGAGGCTGAAAGCCCTCCAGGGCTTTAGTCACCAGCAAGGCACGCCAGCCTTCGCGGTTGCGCTCGGCGGCGCAGTAAACGATCTCGGGTACCGCGACACCGGCCTTGAGTGCTCTGAGCAGAGCGTCGCGTTCACGCAGTACCGTCGGACGACCCCAAGGGTGAAGCAGGCTGCGGTAGGTGTGCCCGGTTTGCTTTTTGGCGTAGAGCGACTGACCCAGCTGGGTGAGGCGTTGAACACCGCTATAACCACCGCGGCGCTCGTTAGGCTCTTCGACCCATTCACCCTGGGTTTGCCACCAGCTGTCAAAGCTGGGGTAGTGGGTGAGGCGGGTGGCGTTACTGAATGCTACGGTCATGGCCTGCCCTCTTGTTGTGAGCAGGGTAGAGCAAGAGTCTTGCCAGTAATGCTGTTAGTGCTGTTCGGTGGCGTTAGTCACGCTTAAATCGCTGGTTTGCAGCCGTTCCCGGCGCCATTGCAGGATGATCAGCAGCAGTGTCGGAATACCCAGCAAGGCAGTGACCAGGAAGAACTGGGCATAGCCGAACTTCTCCACCATTACGCCGGAATAACCACCGATCAGGCGTGGCAACAGCAGCATGATCGAGCTGAGCAGGGCGTACTGGGTGGCAGAGAACTTCAGGTTGGTCAGGCTCGACAGGTAGGCGACAAATGCTGCGGTGGCCAGGCCTGCGCTGAAATTGTCGGCCGAGATGGTGAAAATCAGCATCTGCAGGTCCGCGCCCATGCCAGTGAGCATAAGGAACAGCAGGTTGGTCGCCGCCGAGGCGGCGCCACCGATAAACAGGATCGGCATAATGCCAAAGCGCACGATCAGCAGGCCGCCAAAGCCTGCACCAATCAGGGTCATCACCAGGCCGAACAGCTTGCTGACGCTGGCGATCTGATCCTTGGTAAAGCCTTGGTCGATGTAGAACACGTTGGCCATCACGCCCATCACGGTGTCTGACATGCGGTAGGTGGCGATCAGCCCCAGCAGCAGAAAGGCCTGCCAGCGGTAACGCAGGATAAAGTCATTCACCGGGGTCAGCACCGGCGCCAGGCCGCGGCGGCCCATGGTGGACAGGCACAGGGCGGTGAGAATGGTGTAGAGCAGCGCGCGCAGGAAGGCGCGGTCTTCCAGCAGCAGGTCGAGCATGCTCGCTTCGCCATTGATCACGCTGGCGAAATCGGTGTGATAGAACTGGGTAAACATCGCCGGTACCGATACCAGCAGCACAATCAGCACCAGCACCGAGACGATCTGATGGCTGAAGCCATAACGCGCAGCGGCCAACTGGGTACGCAGCGGCACATCCGGCTCGCGCATCCACAGGCTGGTCAGCAGGCCAGGCAGCATCAGCAGGGCGAACAACAGGTAGGTGCCGGCCCAGGCGCCGTGTTGATAAAGCAGGGCGGTGGAGCCAAAGCCCTCGGCGAAATACAGTGCGCCGGCGGTGGCCAGCAGGGCGGCGACGCGGTAGCCGGCCATATAGCTGGCGGCCAGCGCGGCCTGGCGGGTGTCGTCGACGATTTCCAGGCGGTAGGCATCGACGGCGATGTCCTGGGTGGCCGAGGCGAAAGCCACCAGCACGGCCAGGGAAATCAGCCAGGTCAGGTGGGTTTGCGGATCACACAGGGCCATGCCGGCCAGGCCGATGGCGATCAGGATCTGTGACAGCACCAACCAGGAGCGCCGGCGGCCGAGTTTGCCCAGCAGCGGCAGGCGCCATTGGTCGAGCAGCGGCGACCAGACCCATTTGAAGGCGTATGCCAGGCCGATCAGGCTGGCAAAACCAATGGTGTCGCGGGCCACACCGGCTTCGCGCAACCAGACAGAAAGGGTGGAGAACACCAGCATATAGGGCAAGCCAGCGGCGAACCCTAGGAGTAACAGCACCAGTGTCGAGGGGCTGGAGTAGGCAGCAATGGCATCACGCCAGCTTTTACGGGGCATTGAAGGGGTATCAGCCTGAGTTTGACCTAATAAAGGGCGCACTCTAACTGCTGTGCTCCATTGGGCGCCAGCCATAGCGCGACATATCCACCCGATCGTTATGGATTTGCACGCCTTCCTCACGTAGGCGGCTGCGTTGCTCCGCGCCGGAGAGGCTGCCTGCGGGCAAACTGAGGCGTCCGCCGGCGGCGATTACCCGATGCCAGGGCAGGGTGCTACCGTCCGGCAGCTGGCTGAGGGTGCGCCCGACCCAGCGCGCGGCGCGGCCCAGACCTGCGTATGCAGCCAGCTGGCCGTAACTCACTACGCAGCCGGTCGGAATCTGCGCCAGCACCGCATAAAGTGCCGTGCGGCGTTCGAGCTGGCTTGCTGTCGGCTGGCCAGGCGCGGCATGCTTCGATCCCTGTTCTGGCTCGCTATCCGGCTTTCCCATCATGCTGCTACGTACTCTGCTGTGTTCTCTGGTTCTTGCTCTGGCCGCGCCTGCGTGGGCGGACACGGTGTGGTTGAACAATGGTGACCGCCTGAGCGGTGAGATCGTTCTGCTCGACGGCGGCAAACTGGCCCTGAAAACCAAGTACGCCGGTCAGGTGCTGATTGCCTGGAAGGATATCGACACCCTGCGCTCGGAGAAACCCTTGCTGATGCGCCGCCAAGGCCTCGACAGCGAGCACAGCAACCAGCTGGAAGCCGCCGGGAAGGGCATGGTGCGGGTGGTCAGCGACAACACGCAGACCGTGCCGCTATCCAGCATCAAACGCCTGATTCCACCGCGCCCGGTGCTGCAGGACCGTTTCTGGGAAGGCAATCTGGACGCCAAGCTGGATATGAAGCGCGACAGTAATGAAACTGACGAGTGGAAGCTTAAAGGCAATGCGCGCGTGGAGCATGGGCGCTGGCGCCATTTGTTGACTGGCGAGCTGGAGCGCAAGGTCAAAAATGACGCGAAGACGGCCGACAATTGGCAGCTGGAATATGACCTTGACCGCTTTATCACCGACCACTGGTTCTGGCGGGTCGGTGCCGAGCAGGACGAAGATGAGTTCGCCTTTTTTACCCGTCAGCGCTCGCTGGGGACCGGGCCGGGTTATCGCTTCTGGGATAACGAATTGGGCCGGCTGGATGTGATCGGTCAGTTCAATCGCCTGCAATTGGAGTCCAGTCAGCGTGAGTTGGCGTTTAATACCTACTCGCTGTCCTGGGATTACAAGCGTCTGCTCTGGGGTACTCGCCTGGAGTTTTACAGCACGGCCGAACTGCAGTTGCCTGAGATCGATGAAATTGACTACGTGCTCGACAGTGAAATGGGTCTGCGTTATCGGCTGAATGACTGGGCGCGGCTGTCGCTGTTGTATGAGCTGGATCAGGCGCGCGGGCTCGGGCAAACCAGCAGTGAGCGCCGCTATCTGTTGGGGGTAGGGATCGGTTGGTAGAGCAAATAGTGGTGAACTCGCGGTGATTCTGTCGGTCAGTGCTTGCTCTGGCGTCGTGCTTACGGATAATGCGCGACCTCCCGCGAACCCGAAGTAGACAGACCATTCCTATGTTTTCCAGAACCCTGCTGTGCCTGACCCTTTCAGTAGCGGCCACCTCCGCGCTGGCGGATACCGTCTGGCTGAAGAACGGCGACCGTCTGACCGGTAAGATCAAGTTCTACGATGGCGGCAAGCTGCTGCTGGAAACTGACTACGGCGGTGCCATCGCCCTCGACTGGAACAAGATCGCCACCCTGGAAAGCGACCAAGAGCTGCTGGTCAAGGAAAATGCCATTGCCGGCGAGCGTGCCAAATCCCTGCATCCGGCCGAGCCCGGCAAGGTGACCCTGGCCAATGGCGATGCGCCGAAGACCGTCGAGCTGGCCAGTATCAAGCAAATGCTCAAACCCAAGCCGCTGATTGAAGACTTTGTCTGGAAGGGCAATATCGATGCCTCGCTGGACTACAAGCGTGCCGAGCGTGACACCGACGACTACGATGTGCGCCTGAAAACCCAGGCCCGCCATGGCCTGTGGCGGCACAACGGACAGGCTGAGTACAACCGCGAATTTCGCGACAGCGTGGTGAGCACGGATAACTGGGGCGCAGAATATGCCCTCGACCGCTTCCTGACTGAGAACTGGTTCTGGCAGGGGCGCCTAGAATACAAGCGTGATCGCATTGAAGACCTGCGCCGTCAGCGCACCGTTGGTACCGGTCCGGGTTACCAGTTCTGGGATAACGAGCTGGGCGCCTTCTCCGTGGCCGGCCTGCTTAACCGCAGTGACTACGAATATGCCAATGGTGAGAACGACAATTTTTATGCCGTGAGCATGAAGTGGGATTACAACCGCTACCTGATCGGCAAGAGTGTCGAGCTGTTCAGTGATGGCGAAGTGGGCAAGCCGCTGAATAATGTTGCCGATTACACCTTGGACGCCGCCGTCGGCCTGCGTTACAAGCTGACCGATTGGGCCTCGCTAAACATGAAGGCGGAGAAGGACCTGGTCAGCGGCTCGGAGGGTGAGCTGGATGAGACCCGTTATAGCCTGGGCTTTGGCGTGGGTTGGTAAGGTCTTGGCCGCATAAAAAAGGTTCTTCGCGGGATCGTGGGAAAGAGAGGATTGACAGTCAGGGATGCAGGTAAATTGGCAGTCGCCAAACACACCAACCCCTGCACCCTGCTGTCACCATGCATCCTATTGATCTTGCCGCTTTCTGGCCA
>NZ_JAUXXP010000047.1 GCF_030684895.1 Pseudomonas sp.
CAACCTCACCGAGCTGGTCTCGCGCGGCTGGAGTGAAGGGCAGAGCAATGACCTGGTGATCATCCAGCGCGACTGGGTTAAGGAAGCGGCCGAGGGACTGATTGCCTTGTCCGGCGCGAAAGAAGGCGAAGTCGGCCATGCCTTGCTCGATGGCGAGCCGGCGGCGGCCGAAGCCTTGCTGCGCGAGTGGCTGGCGGTGTTCCCTGAGCGTTTTTACCTGGAAGTACAGCGCACCAACCGGGTTAATGATGAAGAACATCTGCACGCTGCTGTCGCCCTGGCCGACAAGGTTGGCGCCCCACTGGTAGCAACCAATGATGTGCGCTTTATCAAGCAGGACGATTTCGCTGCCCACGAAACCCGTGTATGCATCGGTGAAGGCCGCAGCCTGGACGACCCGCGCCGCCTGCGCACCTACTCCGATCAGCAATACCTGAAAAGCCCGGAGGAAATGGCCGAGCTTTTCAGTGACCTGCCGGAAGCGCTGGAAAACACCATCGAGATTGCCAAGCGCTGCAATATTGAGGTGCAGCTGGGCAAGTACTTCCTGCCGGACTTCCCAGTGCCGGCCGGCCTGACCATGGACGAGTACTTTCGCCAGGTCTCGTTCGAGGGGTTGGAGGAGCGCCTGGCCGTACTCTGGCCGAAGGACACCACACCCAATTACGAAGAGAAGCGTCAGGTCTACATCGACCGGTTGAATTTCGAGCTGGATATCATCATCCAGATGGGTTTCCCCGGTTACTTCCTGATCGTAATGGACTTTATCAAGTGGGCGAAGAACAACGGCGTGCCGGTGGGCCCTGGTCGTGGGTCGGGTGCCGGTTCGCTGGTGGCCTACGTGCAGAAAATCACCGACCTCGACCCGCTGGCCTATGACCTGCTGTTTGAGCGTTTCCTCAACCCGGAACGGGTCTCCATGCCCGACTTCGACGTCGACTTCTGCATGGACGGCCGCGACCGGGTGATCGACTATGTGGCCGAGAAATACGGCCGCAATGCGGTGAGCCAGATCATCACCTTCGGCACCATGGCGGCCAAGGCGGTGGTGCGCGACGTGGCGCGGGCGCAGGGCAAGTCCTACGGCCTGGCCGACCGTCTGTCGAAGATGATCCCTTTCGAAGTCGGCATGACCCTGGAAAAAGCCTACGAGATGGAAGAGCCGCTGCGCGATTTCCTCAAGGTCGACGAAGACGCCCGGGAAATCTGGGAAATGTCGCTCAAGCTTGAAGGCATCTGTCGCGGTACCGGCAAGCACGCCGGCGGCGTGGTAATCGCGCCGACCAAGCTCACCGACTTCTCGCCGATTGCCTGCGATGATGAAGGCGGTGGCCTGGTCACCCAGTTCGATAAGGACGATGTGGAATCCGCCGGCCTGGTGAAGTTCGACTTCCTAGGCCTGCGCACCCTGACCATCATCAAATGGGCGATGGAAACCATCAACCGCGAGCAGGCCAAGAAGGGCCTGCCTGATCTGAACATCGACTTTATCCCGTTGGACGATAAACCGACGTTCAGCATGCTGCAGAAGGCCGAGACCACTGCGGTGTTCCAGCTTGAATCGCGCGGCATGAAGGAGCTGATCAAGAAGCTCAAGCCGGACTGCCTGGAAGACATGATCGCTCTCGTGGCCCTGTTCCGTCCGGGGCCGCTGCAGTCGGGCATGGTGGACGACTTTATCAACCGTAAGCACGGCCGCGAGCCGATTTCCTACCCGCATCAGGACTATCAGTACGCGGGTCTTGAACCGGTACTCAAGCCAACCTACGGCATCATCCTGTACCAGGAACAGGTGATGCAGATTGCTCAGGTCATGGCCGGCTACACCTTGGGTGGTGCGGACATGTTGCGCCGCGCCATGGGTAAGAAAAAGCCCGAGGAGATGGCCAAACAGCGCGGCGGCTTTATCGAAGGCTGTGCCAATAATGGTATCGATGCAAACCTGGCAGGCAACATCTTCGATCTGGTGGAAAAGTTCGCCGGTTACGGCTTTAACAAATCTCACTCAGCGGCCTATGGCCTGCTCTCGTATCAGACCGCCTGGCTCAAGGCGCACCACTCGGCAGCCTTTATGGCGGCGGTGTTGTCGGCGGATATGCACAACACCGACAAGGTCGTCACCCTGATCGAGGAATGCCGCAGCATGAAGCTGCGCCTCGATGCGCCGGATGTGAACATCTCCGAATTCAAGTTCACGGTTAATAACGAAGGCTGGATCGTCTACGGCCTGGGCGCGATCAAGGGCGTCGGCGAAGGGCCGGTGGAGGCCATCGTCGAGGCGCGTCAGGACGGACCGTTCAAGGACCTGTTCGACTTCTGTTCACGCGTCGACCTCAAACGCATCAACAAACGCACCCTCGAGGCGCTGATTCGCAGCGGCGCGCTGGATCGCCTGGGGCCGCACTTCCATGAAGAGCTTAAAGCCTACAAGGCCAATATCGACCGCAACCGCGCGGTATTGCTCGGTGCGATGGAGGAGGCCGTGCAGGCCGCCGAACAGACTGCGCGCAGCGCCGAAAGCGGGCATATGGACCTGTTCGGCGGGGTGTTTGCCGATGCCGAGGCGGATGTCTATCTCAATCACCTGCGCGCCCGCGAGCTGACGCTGAAAGAGCGCCTCAAGGGCGAGAAAGACACCCTGGGCCTGTACCTGACCGGCCACCCGATTGATGAGTACGAAGGTGAAGTGCGGCGGTTTGCCCGCCAGCGCATCGTCGACCTGAAAGCCGCGCGTGGTGATCAGACGATTGCCGGCCTGGTGGTCGCCCTGCGCGTGATGAAGAACAAGAAGGGCGACAAGATGGGCTTTATCACCCTCGATGACCGTTCCGGGCGGATTGAGGCCTCCTTGTTTGCCGAAGCCTTCAATAGCGCACAAGCCTTGTTGCAGACCGATGCCCTGGTGGTAGTGGAGGGCGAGGTGAGCAATGACGATTTCTCCGGCGGTCTGCGTTTGCGTGCCAAGCGGGTGATGAGCCTGGAAGAGGCGCGCACCGGCCTGGCCGATAGCTTGCGTCTGAAGGTGGCCAGCAGCGCCTTGCAGGGCGATCGTCTGCGTTGGTTGGCCGACTTGTGCGGCCGTCACCGCGGCGCGTGCCCGATCACTGTTGACTACAGCGGCAGCGATGCCAAGGCGCAATTGCAGTTTGGCGAAGCCTGGCGCATTGAACCGGCCGACAGTCTGATTCAGGCATTGCGTGACCAGTTCGGCCGCGACAACGTCTTTTTGCACTACCGCTGATTTGCGAGGCTCAGGCTTCGCCGGTCGGTCGTGATACCCAGCTGGTTCTGTATTGAAGGCTTTCGTGCAGAACCGGGTGTCGACCTGAATGCGCCTGCTGCTATAAGGTAGGGCGCGATAACGGATACAGCTCCCGGCCACTTGGCCGTCGACGCAAGACGGATGACTATGAACCCGAATTTTCTCGATTTCGAACAGCCGATCGCCGACCTGCAAGCCAAGATCGAAGAGCTTCGCCTGGTCGGTAACGACAACTCGCTGAACATCGGCGATGAGATCGCCCGCCTGCAGGACAAGAGCAGCTCGCTGACCGAAACTATTTTCGGCAATTTGAGCAGCTGGCAGATCGCCCAGCTGGCGCGCCACCCACGCCGTCCTTACACCCTGGATTACCTGCAGCATATCTTTACCGAGTTCGATGAGCTGCATGGTGACCGCCACTTCTCCGACGACGCGGCCCTGGTGGGCGGCGTTGCTCGTCTGGACGGTGAGCCGGTGATGGTCATTGGTCACCAGAAAGGCCGTGAGATCCGCGAAAAAGTGCGCCGCAACTTCGGTATGCCGCGCCCGGAGGGCTACCGCAAGGCGTGCCGCCTGATGGAAATGGCCGAGCGCTTCAAGATGCCGATCCTGACCTTTATTGATACCCCCGGTGCTTATCCAGGTATCGACGCCGAGGAGCGCAATCAGAGCGAAGCCATCGCCTGGAACCTGCGTGTTATGGCGCGCCTGAAAACCCCGATCATCGCCACTGTCATTGGTGAAGGTGGTTCCGGTGGTGCATTGGCGATTGGCGTGTGCGACCAGCTGAACATGCTGCAGTACTCCACTTACTCGGTGATCTCGCCGGAAGGTTGCGCTTCGATTCTGTGGAAAACCGCAGAAAAGGCTCCGGATGCTGCCGAGGCCATGGGCATTACTGCCGAGCGCCTGAAAGGCCTGGGCATTGTTGATCAGGTGATCGGTGAGCCACTCGGCGGCGCGCACAGTGACCCGGCGGCGGCGGCTGAATCGGTGCGCCAAGCGCTGTTGACGCAGCTGGACATGCTCAAGACCTTTGATACCGACGCGCTGCTCAAGCGTCGTTATGAGCGTCTGATGAGCTACGGGATTGCCTGATTGCTTGGTAGCTGCGCATACAACGGGCCTTCGGGCCCGTTGTTGTTTTAAGCTTGGCCGATGACTCCTGTGCCTATTCGTTTGCGTGATGCCTTGCAGCCCTGGCTCGGTGCCTCGGGCTGGCGTGTGGCCCTGTCCGGTGGGCTGGATTCCACGGTGCTGCTGCACCTGCTGGCCCGTCTCGCGCAGCGTGAGGCATTGCCGCCACTTTCCGCTATCCATATCCATCACGGTCTGCAGGCTGCGGCTGATGCCTGGCCGGCGCATTGTCGTGAGCTGTGCGCGGCTTTGTCTGTGCCGCTGCAGGTTGAATATGTGCAAGTGGCTCCCGGCGCCAGTCTTGAGCGTGCGGCGCGCGAGGCTCGTTACGCGGCTTTTGCTGCGCGTCTGGGTGTTGGTGAGGTGCTGCTGACGGCGCAGCACCGTGATGATCAGGCCGAAACTCTATTGTTTCGTTTGTTGCGCGGTGCCGGCGTGCAGGGGTTGTCAGCCATGCCGGTGAGTCGTGCATTGGGTGCAGGCCAGCTGGTTCGGCCGCTACTCAACTGCTCGCGCGATGAGCTGTTGGCTTATGCCCGTGAGCACACGCTGGCCTGGGTCGAAGATCCGTCAAATGCCGATGAGCGTTTTTCGCGCAATTACCTGCGTCGTCAGGTGATGCCTGCGCTGCTCAGTCGCTGGCCTCAGGCATCTACTAATATGGCGCGCAGTGCTGCGCACTTGGGTGAGGCCGCGCAGTTGCTCGATGAGTTGGCACAGCAGGATATGGCTGCCGCGCAAGTGTCGGCCGAGTTTGCCTGGCTGCCGTTACCCAGTCTGGCATTGCCTACGCTGCGCGATTTGAGTGAGCCGCGCCAGCGCAATGCGCTGCGTTATTGGCTGCGACCGCTGACGGCGATGCCCGATAGTGAGCACTGGGCCGGCTGGCAGGCGCTGCGCGATGCCGCGCCGGATGCTGCGCCAGTCTGGCAGCTGGCGGCAGGGGAGTTGCGTCGTAGTGACGAGCGCCTGTGGTGGCTGGCAGGTGATTGGCTGCGCAAGCCAGCACCATTCAGCGTTGTGGTTCAAGGCAATCAGCCGCTGGCATTACCCGCTAATGGCCATGTGCGGATTGATGGTCAATTGCCGGCGGGTAACTGGCAGTTGAGTTACCGGCAGGGCGGCGATCAGCTTCTTTTACCTGGACGCGGGCACCGCGACCTCAAGCGGTTATTCAATGAACTGCGTGTGCCGGCTTTTGTGCGCGATCGCCTGCCGCTGCTGCGTCTGGATAACCAGGTGGTGGCAATCGCCAACCTGCCAGGTGTACAGGGTGCCGCCGATGGCCGCTGGCAATTGCATTGGCAGCCACCGACGAATGATCAAGGTTTGAGCTGATAAGCCCTTTCCGGTAGACTACGCTCCCGTCTTACTACAGCTTTTGTTGACTCCCCTTGGGGATCGGCAGGGCTAGCTCATTGCAGTGCATCGCAGAGAGCCGCTTCGGTATTCCTTCGCTTTCCCCGGCGGCATTGACCGCTTAAACGCAGACTTCTAGGGTTTTTCATGACGCGCTACATATTCGTCACGGGTGGTGTTGTTTCTTCATTGGGGAAAGGCATCGCCTCGGCTTCATTGGCGGCTATCCTGGAGGCGCGGGGCCTGAAGGTCACCATGCTCAAGCTGGATCCCTATATCAACGTCGACCCGGGCACCATGAGCCCGTTCCAGCACGGTGAGGTGTTCGTCACCCACGACGGCGCTGAGACCGACCTCGACTTGGGCCACTATGAGCGGTTTATCCGCACCACCATGACCCAGAACAACAACTTCACCACTGGTCGCGTCTACGAAGACGTGCTGCGCCGTGAGCGCCGTGGTGATTACCTGGGCGCGACCATTCAGGTCATCCCGCACATCACCGACGAGATCAAACGCCGCATCATCAAAGGTGCTGGCGACGCTGACGTGGCCATGGTTGAAATCGGCGGCACGGTGGGTGACATCGAGTCGCAGCCGTTCCTTGAAGCCATCCGTCAGCTGCGTGTGGAAGTAGGCGCCAAGCGCGCCATGCTGATGCACCTGACTCTGGTGCCGTATATCGCCACCGCAGGCGAAACCAAGACCAAGCCGACTCAGCATTCGGTGAAAGAGCTGCGCTCCATCGGCCTGCAGCCAGACGTGCTGATCTGCCGTTCCGACCACCCGATTGATATCTCCTCGCGCCGCAAGATCGCGCTATTCACCAACGTTGAAGAGCGTGCGGTGATTTCTCTGGAAGACGTCGACACCATCTACAAGATCCCCGGCGTGCTGCATGCCCAGGGCCTGGATGACTTCGTCGTCGAGCGCTTTGGCCTGGAATGCAATGGTGCCGACCTGTCCGAGTGGGACCGTGTCGTCGATGCCAAGCTCAATCCTGAGCACGAAGTCACCATCGCCATGGTCGGCAAGTACATGGAGCTGCTGGACGCCTACAAGTCGCTGATCGAGGCGATGAGCCATGCCGGCATCCAGAACCGTACCAAGGTCAACCTGCGTTATATCGACTCCGAAGACATCGAGAACAAAGGCACCGCGCTGCTTGAAGGCGTGGATGCCATTCTGGTGCCGGGGGGCTTCGGTCTGCGCGGGGTGGAAGGCAAGATCAAGACTGTGCAATACGCCCGTGAGAACAAGATTCCCTACCTGGGCATCTGTCTCGGCATGCAGGTTGCGGTCATTGAGTTCGCCCGCAATGTGCTGGGCTGGAGCGATGCCAACTCCACCGAGTTCGATACCGTAAGCACTCATCCAGTGGTCGGTCTGATCACCGAATGGCAGGACGCCACCGGTGTAACCGAACAGCGTACCGATGCTTCCGACCTGGGCGGCACCATGCGTCTGGGCGCGCAAGACTGCCAGCTGCTGTCCGGCTCGCAAGTGCACGCTTGCTACGGCAAGGATGTAATAGTCGAGCGTCATCGTCATCGTTATGAAGTGAACAACAACCTGTTACCGCAGCTGATCGAAGCCGGCCTCAAGGTCACCGGTCGCTCCGGTGACGGCGCGCTGGTTGAAGTGGTGGAAGCACCGGATCACCCATGGTTCGTCGCCTGCCAGTTCCACCCCGAGTTCACCTCCACGCCGCGTGACGGCCATCCGCTGTTCAGTGGCTTCGTGACTGCAGCGCTGACGCAGAAAGCCAAGAAGGCCTAGGCATATGACGCAGAAAATCATCAAGGTTGGCGGTATTGAAATCGCCAACGACAAACCGTTCGTGCTGTTCGGCGGGATCAACGTCATCGAATCCCGCGACCTGGCTATGCGTGCTTGTGAAGAGTATGTGCGGGTTACCGAGAAACTCGGCATTCCCTACGTGTTCAAGGCCAGCTTCGACAAGGCCAACCGCTCGTCCGTGACCTCGTTCCGTGGCCCCGGCCTGGAAGAGGGCATGAAGGTCTTCGAGGAAATCAAAAAGACCTTCGGCGTGCCGGTGATCACCGACGTGCATGAGCCTGAGCAAGCAGCTCCAGTGGCGGCGGTCTGCGACATTATCCAGTTGCCGGCGTTTCTTTCACGGCAGACCGACCTGGTCGTGGCCATGGCCAAGACCGGCGCGGTGATCAATATCAAGAAAGCCCAGTTCCTTGCACCTCAGGAGATGAAGCACATCCTGGCCAAGTGTGAAGAGGCCGGTAATGACCAGCTGATCCTCTGCGAGCGTGGTTCCAGCTTCGGCTACAACAACCTGGTAGTGGACATGCTCGGCTTTGGCATCATGAAGCAGATGAACTACCCGGTGTTCTTCGACGTGACCCACGCCCTGCAAATGCCGGGTGGTCGCGCCGATTCTGCCGGCGGTCGCCGTGCTCAGGTGACTGATCTGGCCAAGGCGGGCATGAGCCAGGGCCTGGCCGGTCTGTTCCTCGAAGCCCATCCGGACCCGGACAATGCCAAATGCGACGGCCCTTGCGCCCTGCGTCTGGACAAGCTGGAGCCTTTCCTCACCCAGCTCAAGCAGCTGGATGATTTGATCAAGAGTTTTGCGCCGATTGAGACTGCCTGAAACGGCAAATCTCCGGTAAAGTGCCATTTGTATACAATCTGGCTAAATAGTCAGTACATATTGTGCGCCGGATTAACCGCCAGCGCGCAATGAGTGTGCAACTCGGTACTACCCTTTTCGTCAATTTTTTGGAGTGCTACACGCAATGGCAAAGATCGTCGACATCAAAGGCCGTGAGGTTCTCGATTCCCGTGGTAACCCGACTGTGGAAGCCGATGTAATTCTCGACGGCGGCATCATTGGCAGCGCCTGTGCGCCGTCCGGTGCCTCCACCGGTTCGCGTGAAGCCCTGGAATTGCGTGATGGCGACAAGAGCCGTTACCTGGGCAAGGGCGTGCTGAAGGCCGTGGCCAATATCAATGGCCCGATCCGCGATCTGCTGCTGGGCAAAGATGCCACCGACCAGAAAGCCCTCGACCTGGCGATGATTGCCCTCGACGGTACCGAGAACAAAGCCACCCTGGGCGCCAATGCCATCCTCGCCGTGTCCCTGGCCGCTGCTAAGGCCGCCGCTCAGGCCAAGGGCGTGCCGTTGTACGCGCATATCGCCGACCTGAACGGCACCCCGGGCGTTTACTCGATGCCGGTGCCGATGATGAACATCATCAACGGCGGCGAGCACGCCGATAACAACGTTGATATCCAGGAATTCATGGTTCAGCCGGTTGGCGCGAAAACCTTCGCCGATGCGCTGCGCATGGGCACCGAGATTTTCCATCACCTCAAAGCTGTGCTGAAGGCCCGTGGCCTGAGCACCTCCGTCGGTGACGAAGGCGGCTTCGCGCCGAACCTGGCCTCCAACGAAGACGCCCTGGCGGCTATCGCCGAAGCCGTGGCCAACGCCGGTTACACCCTGGGCGACGACGTCACCCTGGCGCTGGACTGCGCTTCAAGCGAGTTCTTCAAAGACGGTAAGTACGACCTGGCTGGCGAAGGCAAAGTCTTCGATGCTGCAGGTTTTGCTGACTACCTGGCTGGTCTGTCCGAGCGTTACCCGATCATCTCCATCGAAGATGGCATGGACGAATCCGACTGGGCGGGCTGGAAAGTGCTCACCGACAAGATCGGCGAGAAAGTGCAGCTGGTTGGCGACGATCTGTTTGTGACCAACACCAAGATCCTCAAGCGCGGCATCGACGAGTCGATCGGCAACTCGATCCTGATCAAGTTCAACCAGATCGGCACCCTGACCGAGACGCTGGAAGCTATCCAGATGGCCAAGGCCGCCGGTTATACCGCGGTGATCTCGCACCGTTCGGGTGAAACCGAAGACAGCACCATCGCCGACCTGGCTGTTGGTACTGCTGCAGGCCAGATCAAAACCGGCTCGCTGTGCCGCTCGGACCGCGTGTCCAAGTACAACCAATTGCTGCGTATCGAAGAGCAGCTGGCGGGTAAGGCACCGTACAAAGGCCGCGCCGAGTTCCGTGGTTGAGCCTAGGCATGGTAAAAGAGGGGCGGCGCGAGTCGCCCCTTTTTCGTTCGGAAGCTTTTTTCGCTATGCGCAATAATTTTTACTGGGTGTTTATCGTGCTGATTGCCGTGCTGGCAGGTTTGCAATACCGCCTGTGGGTCGGTGATGGCAGTCTGGCGCAGGTGGCCCAGTTGCAGCAGCAGATCGCCGATCAGCAGGGCGAAAACCAGCAGCTGCAAGAGCGCAACCGGATTCTCGAAGCGGAAGTACTGGAGCTGAAAAGCGGTATGGAAACTGTCGAAGAGCGCGCGCGGCATGAACTGGGCATGCTTAAAAAGGGTGAAACCCTCTATCAGTTGGCTGAATGAATACCACCGTATTACCCCCTTTCTGGGCGTTGATCCCAGCTGCCGGTATTGGCAGCCGAATGCGCGCCGACCGGCCCAAGCAGTACCTGCAACTGGCCGGTAAAAGCATTATCGAACACACCCTGGCGTGCTTTCTCGACCATCCGCAGTTGCGTGCGGTAGTGGTCAGCCTGGCGGTGGACGATCCCTGCTGGCCAACTTTGGGCTGTGCCAGTGACCCACGTATCCAGCGTGCTGATGGTGGTGCCGAGCGTGCCGACTCGGTACTCAGCGGTCTTCTGCGCCTCAGCGAGCTGGGTGCTCAGGAGCAGGATTGGGTGCTGGTGCACGACGCCGCGCGGCCCAACCTGTCGCGTAGCGACCTCGACCTGTTGCTTAGCGAGCTGGCCGATGACCCGGTAGGTGGTCTGCTTGCCGTGCCAGCTCGCGACACCCTTAAGCGTGCCGGTGCGGATGGCCGGGTGCAGGCTACGGTGGATCGTTCGACCATTTGGCAGGCCTTTACTCCGCAGATGTTCCGTATTGGCGAGTTGCAGCGTGCGCTGGCCGATGCGCTGATTGCTGGTGTGGCGATTACCGATGAGGCTTCGGCCATCGAGTGGGCCGGTCAGGCGCCACGCCTGATAGAAGGACGTTCGGATAACCTCAAGGTAACTCGGCCGGAAGACCTGTTGAGTCTCAATCGACTTTGGCAGGGTCGTTCCTAACGGGCTTCCTGACGATACTCGCTGCGCTGCGCCAACCCCTGTTTAAGAAACTCCACCAGCTGCCGCACCTTGGGTGACAAATGCCGTTGCTGCGGATACAGCGCCCATACGGCGGTATCTGGCGGTTGCTGGCTATCCAGCAGGGACACCAGCGCGCCGCTGCGCAGATGCTCCAGTACGTAATAATCCGGCAGCTGACACAGGCCCAGGCCGCGCAGTGCGGCGTCTAGCACCGCCTGGCCGCTGTTGCAGCGCCAGTTGCCCTGTACCCGCAGGCTTGAGTCGCGGCCGCTGGCCTGAAAGCTCCAGGTATCCGAGCTGCCGATCAGGCAGTTGTGTCGCGCCAGTTCCGACAGCGAATGCGGCCGGCCGTAGCGTTGTAGGTACGTCGGTGCGGCGCACAGGTACATCTGTCGCGGCGCCAGGCGCGTAGCCACCAGGCGTGAGTCTTGCAGGCGACCCAGGCGGATGGCCAGGTCGAGGCCGTCGTGCAGCAGGTCGAGGGTGCGGTTGCTCAGTTCGATGTCCACCCGCAGTTGTGGGTGCTGCACCATAAAGTCGGTCACCAGCGGCACGATAAAGCGCTCGCCGTAGGCCACCGCGCAGGTCATGCGCAGCAGGCCTTTGGGCTCGCTGCCCAGATCGCCCACGGCGCGCAGCGCCTCCTCGCGAGCATCCTGCAGGCGTTGGCAGTGCTGCAGAAAGGTTTGCCCGGCTTCGGTCAGTGCCACGCGGCGGGTGCTGCGGTAGAACAGGCGGGTTTGCAGGCGCTCTTCCAGGCGGGCGATCTGCCGGCTGACCTGGGATGACGATAGGCCCAGACGTTCGGCGGCGGCGGTGAACTGGCCGCACTCGGCTACGGCGACAAATTCATCGAGGCCTTCCCAGCGATTCATGGTGGATGTCCTTGGTGTGGATTGATTATCCCTGTATAGCAAGAATGTTTTGTTTTTTGACGGATTATTTATCTGGATCACTGATCTACACTCTGCGCCACCGTTGAATCCGCTGGAGAGCGACCATGATCAAGTCCCGTGCTGCCGTAGCCTTTGCCCCTAATCAGCCGCTGCAAATCGTCGAAGTCGACGTGGCGCCGCCCAAGGCCGGGGAAGTGCTGGTGCGCATTGTTGCCACCGGCGTGTGCCACACCGATGCCTACACCTTGTCCGGTGAGGATTCCGAAGGGGTGTTCCCGGCGATTCTCGGCCATGAAGGCGGTGGCATCGTCGAGGCCATTGGCGAGGGCGTGACCTCGGTGCAGGTCGGCGACCATGTGATTCCGCTGTACACCGCCGAATGCCGCACCTGCAAATTCTGCACATCCGGCAAAACCAACCTGTGCAGTTCGGTGCGCGCGACCCAGGGCAAGGGCCTGATGCCCGATGGCACCAGCCGCTTCAGCTACAACGGCGAGCCGATCTACCACTACATGGGCTGCTCGACTTTCTCTGAATACACCGTATTGCCGGAAGTCTCCCTGGCGGTGATCCCCAAGGAGGCGCCGTTGGAGAAGGTCTGCCTGCTCGGTTGTGGCGTGACCACCGGCATCGGTGCCGTGCTTAACACCGCCAAGGTTGAGGAGGGCGCGACCGTAGCGATCTTCGGCCTCGGTGGTATCGGCCTAGCGGCGATCATTGGCGCGAAGATGGCCAAGGCCTCGCGCATCATCGCCATCGACATCAACCCGGCCAAGTTCGACGTTGCCCGTGAGCTGGGTGCGACCGACTTTATCAACCCCAAGGATTTCGCCAAGCCAATTCAGGAGGTCATCGTCGAGATGACCGACGGCGGCGTGGACTACTCCTTCGAGTGTGTGGGCAATGTGCAACTGATGCGCGCGGCGCTGGAATGCGCGCACAAGGGCTGGGGTGAGTCGGTGATTATTGGCGTGGCCGGTGCCGGTCAGGAGATCAGCACCCGTCCATTCCAACTGGTAACTGGGCGCGTCTGGCGCGGTTCGGCGTTCGGCGGCGTCAAAGGCCGTACCGAGTTGCCGAGCTATGTGGAAAAGGCGCTGAAGGGCGAAATCCCGCTGGATACCTTTATTACCCACAACATGCCGCTGGAAGACATCAACAAGGCCTTTGACCTGATGCATGAAGGCAAGAGCATCCGTACCGTTATCCACTTCTGATTGCGCTGGGCGGCTGTCGCAGCCGCCCAATGGAGGCGCCATGACCTTGGAAAATATTTCCTGCCAGAAGAGTGCGGGTGGCTGGCATAAACGCTATCGCCATCGTTCGGCGGTGCTGGGTTGCGACATGGTATTTGCCGTGTACCTGCCGCCGCAGGCCGAGCAGGGCGGCAAATTGCCGGTGCTGTATTGGCTGAGCGGGCTGACCTGCACCGATGAGAACTTTATGCAAAAGGCCGGTGCGCACAAGCTGGCGGCCGAGCTGGGGATGATCATCGTTGCGCCGGATACCAGTCCGCGCGGCGCCGATGTGCCGGATGACCCGGATAAGGCCTGGGACTTCGGTCTGGGGGCGGGCTTCTATCTGAACGCCAGCCAGGAGCCTTGGGCACGGCATTACCGCATGTACGACTACGTGGTGCAGGAGCTGCCGGCGCTGATCGAGGCGAACTTCCCGGTATCCGACAAGCGCGGTATCAGTGGCCACTCCATGGGTGGGCACGGTGCGTTGGTCTGTGCGCTGCGTAATCCGGGACGCTATCAGTCGCTGTCGGCCTTTGCGCCAATCAGCAACCCGAGCAATTGTCCCTGGGGTGAGAAGGCGTTTTCCCGTTATCTGGGCGATGAACGTTCGCGTTGGCGCGAATGGGATGCCTGCGCTTTGCTCAGCGATGCCACGGAAAAGCTGCCGATTCTGGTCGATCAGGGTGATCGTGATGATTTCCTGGAAAGCCAGCTCAAGCCGGATGCGCTCAAGGCGGCGGCGCAGGCCGCTGGTCATCCGCTAACTCTGCGACTGCAACCGGGTTATGACCACAGCTACTACTTTATCGCCAGCTTTATCGATGACCACCTGCGTCATCATGCCAAGGCGCTATTGAGCTGAACCGCTGCTGACGGAAGGTATTTTGCTTGGCTAGCTAGCCGGGTTGATCGTGTAGCTTTCAGTTAGAATCACGCCCTGACTTTTTCAGGGCGTTGTTTCTTATGCGTATTGGCCACGGCTACGATGTGCACCGCTTCGGTGAGGGCGACTTCATCACCCTGGGCGGCGTGCAGATTCCCCATAAATTCGGCCTGCTGGCCCATTCCGATGGCGACGTGCTGCTGCATGCCTTGTGCGATGCCCTGCTCGGTGCGGCGGCGCTGGGCGATATTGGCAAACACTTCCCCGACACCGATCCGACCTTCAAGGGCGCTGACAGCCGCGTGCTGCTGCGTCATGTGCTTGGGCTGATTCACGGCAAAGGTTGGCAAGTCGGCAATGTTGACGCCACCATCGTCGCCCAGGCGCCGAAGATGGCGCCGCACATCGAGACCATGCGCGCACGGATTGCCGAGGACCTGCAGGTGAGCCTGGATCAGGTCAACGTCAAAGCCACCACCACCGAGAAACTCGGCTTTACCGGCCGCGAAGAAGGCATTGCCGTGCATGCCGTTGCGCTGTTGGTCGCCCGATGAACGAGCTTGAACTGCTAGGCCCGCGCGCCTATGGCGAACCCTGCGGTACGGCGGTGCTCAAGGCCGTGGCGGAGGATTTTCAGGTCGATGAGGTGCTGGATATCCCCCTGGCGGGTGAGGGCGAGCACCTCTGGCTGTGGGTGGAAAAGCGCGAGCTGAATACTGAAGAAGCCGCCAAACGTATTGCCCGCGCCGCTGGCGTGCCGTTGAAGTTGATCAGCTACGCCGGCCTCAAGGATCGTCAGGCCCTGACCCGGCAGTGGTTCAGCCTGCACCTGCCGGGCAAAGTCGATCCCGAGCTGAGCGCTGCGGTCGACGCTAGCCTGAGCATCCTCAAGCAGGTGCGTCATACCCGCAAACTGCAGCGCGGCGCTCATGCTGCCAATGGTTTTACCCTGCGCCTGACCCAGCTGGTTGCCGATCGCGAGGCGCTGGATCAACGCCTGACGCAAATCGCCGCCCAAGGCATTCCCAACTATTACGGCTTGCAGCGCTTTGGTTTCGAGGGCGGCAATGTCGCCCATGCCCGGCATTTTGCGGCGAACAAGAGCTTGCCGGAGAAACGCAATGTGCGTTCGCGGGTGCTTTCGTCCGCGCGCAGTTACTTGTTCAACCAGGTGTTGGCCGAGCGGGTAGCTGCGGGCACCTGGAATCAAGCGCTGCTCGGCGATCTGCTGGCCTTTACCGATAGCCGTAGCTTCTTTGTTGCCGGTGAGGCGGAGTGCAATGATCCGCGCCTGGCGATTCTTGATCTGCACCCGACGGGCCCATTGTGGGGTGCAGGCGTCTCTACCGCCGGTGGCGCGGCGCAGGCGCTGGAGCAGAGTCTGGCAGCCCGTGAAAGCGTCTTGGTCGACTGGTTGGCAGAAGCGGACATGACGCACGAACGGCGTATCCTGCGCCTCCCCATTGGCGGCCTGTCGTGGCATTATCCCGAGCCTGACATTCTGCAACTGGAATTCGTCCTGCCGGCTGGATGCTTCGCCACCGCTTTGGTGCGTGAGCTCGTCGATCTGTTGCCTGCAGGGCAGACGGACAACCCATGCGTATTCTGATTTCCAACGATGACGGCGTTGCTGCGCCAGGCCTGGCTGCGCTGCATGCGGCGTTGGCCGACTATGCCGAGTGCACGGTAATTGCCCCCGATCAGGACAAGAGCGGCGCGAGCAGCTCGCTGACTCTCGACCGCCCGCTGCACCCGACCACGCTGCCCAATGGCTATATCAGCCTGAACGGTACGCCGACCGATTGCGTGCACCTGGGTCTCAACGGCCTGTTGCCGCACGTGGCGGACTTGGTGGTATCGGGTATTAATCTGGGCGCCAACCTGGGCGATGACGTGCTGTATTCCGGCACCGTCGCAGCGGCTCTGGAAGGGCGTTTTCTGGCACGTCCAGCGTTTGCCTTTTCCTTGCTCTCGCGCTTGCCGGACAACCTAGCGACCGCGGCCTATTTCGCGCGCAAACTGGTTGAGGCTCACGAGCAGCTCGATCTGCCGCCGCGCACCGTACTCAACGTGAATATCCCCAACCTGCCGCTGGAGCATATCCGCGGCATTCAGCTGACCCGCCTGGGCCATCGCGCCCGCGCTGCCGCGCCGGTGAAGGTGGTCAACCCACGTGGCAAAGAGGGCTACTGGATCTCGGTGGCCGGTGATGCGGAAGATGGCGGCCCCGGTACGGATTTCCATGCAGTTATGCAGGGTTATGTTTCGGTCACCCCGCTGCAACTGGACCGAACCTTTATGGACGGTTTCAACAGCCTGCAACCCTGGCTGGAGGGTTTGCTGTGATCCGCCGTGAACAGGACGAATTGCAGCACCGCGGCATCGGCATGACCTCGCAGCGCACCCGTGAGCGGCTGATTCAGAGGCTGTACGAGGAAGGCCTGTCCAACGCCCATGTGCTGGAAGCTATCCGCCGCACACCGCGTCATCTGTTTGTCGATGAGGCCCTGGCTCATCGCGCCTACGAGGACACCGCGCTGCCGATTGGCAACAACCAGACCATCTCGCAGCCATACATGGTCGCGCGCATGAGCGAGCTGCTGCTGGCGGCAGGTCCCTTGGATAAGGTGCTGGAGATCGGTACGGGCTCGGGCTACCAGACCGCGATTCTGGCGCAGCTGGTCGAACGGGTATTCAGCGTCGAGCGCATCCAGAGCCTGCAGGAAAAAGCCAAGGAGCGCCTGACCCAGCTCAATCTGCGCAATGTGGTGTTTCGCTGGGGTGACGGCTGGGAAGGCTGGAATGCCCTAGGCCCATACAACGGCATCATCGTCACTGCGGCGGCGGCCAATGTGCCGCAGGCCTTGCTCGACCAGCTGGCCCCGGGCGGGCGTCTGGTGATTCCGGTTGGCGCGGGCGATGTGCAGGAACTGCTGCTGATTGTCCGCGAAGAGGACGGCTTCTCCCGGCATGTGCTGGATGCTGTGCGCTTTGTACCCTTGCTCAACGGCCCTCTGGCCTGATTCCGATTGTTTACGGACGAACTCATGAAAAAATATTTTCTGCTCTACGCCAAAGGCATAGCCATGGGCGCTGCCGACGTCGTGCCCGGTGTGTCGGGCGGTACTGTGGCTTTTATTACCGGTATCTATGATGAGCTGTTGCGCTCGATTGCCAGTGTGCCTAAGGCCCTTGGCTTGCTGCTGCGCGGGCGTGTTGTCGAGGCCTGGAAGGCCGCCAATGCAACCTTTCTGCTGGTGCTGCTGCTGGGTGTGATGACCAGCGTGCTGAGTCTTGCGCGGTTGATCACCTACTTGCTGGCCGAACAGCCAATTCCGGTATGGTCATTTTTCTTTGGCTTGATTCTGGTTTCTACGCACCTGGTCGTGCGTGAGATCCATCACTGGAACTGGACACGGTTTGTCAGTCTGGTGTTCGGGGCAGCATTCGCCTACTGGATTACCGTGGCGTCGCCGCTGCAGCTAGGGCATGACCCGCTGAGTTTGTTCTTCGCCGGTGCTATCGCCATCTGCGCGATGATTCTGCCGGGCATCTCCGGCAGCTTTATTTTGGTGCTGCTGGGGCTTTATAGCTTTGTGCTCACCGCAGTGAAGGGCATGGATATTACTGTGCTGTTGATTTTTGCCAGCGGTTGCCTGGTTGGCCTGGTTAGCTTTGCCGGGGTACTGCGCTGGCTACTGGCGCGTTGGCGTGACCTGACCCTGGCTTTTTTGACCGGGCTGATGGTCGGCTCGCTGAACAGAATATGGCCCTGGAAGGAAACCTTAAGCTGGCGTACCGACAGCCATGGCGTACAGGTGCCGCTGCTGCAAGCCAATCTCTGGCCGCAACAGTTTGCCGAAACCAGCGGCCAGGACCCACAGCTGCTGCTGGCAATTGCCCTAGCACTAGCCGGCATTCTGTTGGTGCTGGGCCTGGAGTGGCTGGCCGGGCGCAACCCGCAAAGCGCTGGTGATAACCCATAATTGCGGCACAATGCACGCCAGCTAGATGTAGTCAGTTTTGCCCGAGGGAGATGCAGGTGAGTTTCACAGCCATTCAATTGCCGATTCGCGCCAGCAGTGCTCGTACCCTGTTGAGTGGCGTTGTATTCGGTGCGTTGCTCAGCGCCTGTGCGAGCCCGCCTCCGGGTGGCGTCAAGGTGGTTGATCGTACCCAGGGCGGCGCAGCTCAGGCACCGCAGCGTCAACCGGTCAGCAGTGGCCAGTACCAGGTGCAACGTGGCGATACGCTGTACTCGATTGCGTTCCGCTTCGGCTGGGATTGGAAGGCGCTGGCTGCACGCAATGGCATTGCACCGCCTTACCTGATCCGGGTTGGTCAGGTCATTCGCTTTGATGGCCAGCCTGCCAGTCGCCCGCCCATGGTAGCGACGGCTCCTGTGGTTACCACGCCGCCGCCTGGCCGGCCTAGTACACCCATTCAGACCCGCCCCGTGCAAACCCAACCGCCAGCGCCAGTACAAACCACCCCAAGCGTCACCGCATTACCGCCCACTCAGCGTTCAGCATCGGGTTGGTTGTGGCCTTCCAATGGGCCGGTTATTGGGCGTTTTTCCTCAAACGGCAGTTTGAATAAAGGCATTGATATCGCCGGAGAATTGGGCCAGCCTGTTTTAGCTGCGTCTGATGGTTCAGTGGTCTACGCCGGGAGTGGTTTACGGGGCTACGGCGAATTAGTGATCATCAAACATAGCGATACCTACGTAAGCGCCTACGGACATAACCGCAGGTTGTTGGTGCAGGAGGGGCAACAGGTCAAAGCCGGGCAGAAAATTGCCGAAATGGGTTCCACAGGAACCGACCGGGTGAAACTTCACTTTGAAGTACGCCGCCAAGGTAAACCTGTCGATCCGCTGCAATACCTGCCGCGACGTTGATCTAGCGCTAGCCTGTCTCCACCACGTGGGAGGGACAGGCTTTGGTGTAACCAGGGATTTGGTCGCGCTAGGGCTTGCTGTCGAACTCAGCAAGGAATAACAAAAATGGCTCTCAATAAAAAAGAAGCGCCGGAGTTTGACGTCGATGATGAAGTGCTCCTGATGGAGCCTGCTATTGTCCTTGACGATGATTCAGACGAAGAAGCGCAACCGCCACTTTCCCGCAGCAAAGCAAAAGCTTCCACCGCTAGCAGCAAGCAGCATAAGTACATTGATTACACCCGCGCGCTCGACGCCACTCAGCTGTATCTCAATGAAATCGGCTTTTCCCCTCTACTGACCCCTGAAGAAGAAGTGTTCTTCGCGCGCCTGGCGCAGAAAGGCGACCCTGCCGGCCGCAAGCGCATGATTGAAAGCAACCTGCGCCTGGTGGTGAAGATCGCTCGCCGTTACGTCAATCGCGGTTTGTCTCTGCTGGATCTGATTGAAGAGGGCAACCTCGGTTTGATCCGCGCGGTAGAGAAATTCGATCCCGAGCGCGGTTTCCGTTTTTCGACCTATGCCACCTGGTGGATCCGCCAGACCATCGAACGGGCGATCATGAATCAGACCCGTACAATTCGCCTACCCATTCATGTGGTCAAAGAGCTCAACGTCTACCTGCGTGCAGCTCGCGAATTGACCCAGAAGCTCGACCATGAGCCTTCTGCAGAAGAAATTGCCAACCTGCTGGAAAAACCGGTGGGTGAAGTCAAACGCATGCTCGGCTTGAATGAGCGTGTTTCCTCGGTGGATGTTTCACTGGGTCAGGATTCGGACAAAACCCTGCTCGATACCCTGACCGATGACCGCCCCACCGACCCCTGCGAGTTGCTGCAGGACGATGATCTGTCCCAGAGCATCGACCAGTGGCTGTCTGAACTGACCGACAAGCAGCGTGAGGTGGTGATTCGCCGCTTCGGTCTGCGCGGCCATGAAAGCTGCACCCTGGAAGAGGTTGGCCAGGAAATCGGCCTGACCCGTGAGCGCGTTCGGCAGATTCAGGTTGAAGCCCTCAAGCGTCTGCGGGAAATTCTGGAAAAGAATGGCCTGTCGAGCGACTCATTGTTCCAGTGAACTTGATGCGTTAACACTCAACCCGGCCCTGGCCGGGTTTTTTGTGCCTGAACGTCATAGACGCCACACTCTCGCGAGCGTCATGCATGACGCCAGAAGTTATTCCTGGCGAGTTTTGTGAGTGCTTATGTAAGCCATTGCTTACAGGGTGCGTAAGCCATTGGTGCGCAAGGCGATCGGTGAAGTGCCCTGTGCTATTTTAAGCTGTTGTTTTTAAATAATATTTAAATTTTATGGGGAAGGCTAAAGTCCATCTGCATGGAGTTTGCGGCGCTTGTTCGGAAGGCGCAAATCGCTAGTATTACACCTGTGCTCAGGGACAAGCACAGGTTGTCAGGATGACAATCAGGACATCGTAGGAAGCGATTCATCAGGATGATGAGTTGGGAAATACAGGGACTAGGGACAAAAGAGTGGGCGACGCGAGTCGCCCCTTTTTTTGTCCGCGTTTTCTGTGCCCATCGTTTGCAGATCACTCTGCCGGCTTTGCTCCAGGCAATTCGAGGCTGGCAGAAAAGTAAAAACCCGCGCAAGGCGGGTTTTTGTGCAGCTAGCGCAGCTTCGTACTAGCGCTCCAGATACTGCAGCTTGTCCTTCACGCCATCCCACTCTTCAGCGTCCGGCAGGGACTCTTTCTTCTCGGTGATATTTGGCCAGACTTCAGCCAGATCAGCGTTCAGTTCGATGTATTCCTGCTGATCTTCAGGCACCTCATCTTCGGAGAAGATGGCTTGTGCAGGACACTCAGGCTCGCAGAGTGCGCAGTCGATGCACTCGTCCGGGTGGATCACCAGGAAGTTCGGGCCTTCGTAGAAGCAGTCCACCGGGCAGACTTCTACGCAGTCGGTGTATTTGCATTTGACGCAGTTGTCGGTAACGACGAAGGTCATTTCTGATTCTCTCCTCGGGCGCCAGCCTGCCCCGTTCTATGCGGGTTTTAAGCAGGCTAGGGGTAATGGCCACGGCTCAGGCTTTAAGTCGGGCAGTCATAAAAATGCGCGCGATTCTAACAGTTCGCGCGCAATAACGTTAGAAGCGTGTCTTCCATGTATATAACAGCTCCAGCGCTTTACGCGGAGTCAGATCATCAGGATTGATCTTGCGTAATTCTTCCTGCAGCGGGTGCGGCAGGCTGGCGAACATATCGCTCTGCATCGGTGCGGCTGTCTGGCCGGGCTGCGTAGGCGGCAGTTCATGGGGCAGACTGGTGGTTTCCAGGCGCGCCAGGTGCTCACGAGCACGCAGGATAACCTCATTCGGCACGCCCGCCAGTTGCGCTACAGCCAAACCATAGCTCTGGCTGGCAGGGCCAGGCAGCACGTGGTGGAGGAAGACGATGCGCTCATTGTGTTCGGTGGCATTCAAATGCACGTTGGCGACGATTGGCTGGCTTTCCGGCAGCACGGTCAGCTCGAAGTAGTGAGTGGCGAACAGGGTGTAGGCACGCAGCTTGGCCAGCTGCTCGGCAGCCGCCCAGGCCAGCGACAGACCGTCAAAGGTGCTGGTGCCGCGGCCGACTTCATCCATCAGCACCAGGCTGCGCTCTGTGGCGTTGTGCAGGATGTTGGCGGTTTCGCTCATCTCCACCATAAAGGTCGAGCGGCCACCGGCCAGGTCATCGCTGGAGCCTATACGGGTAAAGATGCGGTCGACCAGTGACAGCTCACAGCTTTTTGCCGGTACGAAGCTGCCGATATGCGCCAGCAGTACGATCAACGCGGTCTGGCGCATATAGGTGGATTTACCACCCATGTTCGGCCCGGTGATGATCAGCATGCGCGTGTCATCGTCCAGGCTCAGGTCGTTGGCCACAAAGGGTGTGGTCAACACCTGCTCAACCACCGGGTGACGACCCTGGTCGATGCGCATGCACGGCTCGTCGACAAAGCGTGGACGATTGAGATCCAGGTTCAGCGCACGCTCAGCCAGATTGCTCAGTACATCCAGCTCGGCCAGGGCGGCGGCGCTGTCCTGCAGCGGCCCGAGGTGGCTGATCAGGCGTTCGAGCAGCTCGTCATAGAGCATTTTCTCGCGGGCCAGGGCGCGGCTCTTGGCAGACAGCGCCTTGTCTTCGAACTCTTTCAGCTCGGGGGTGATAAAGCGCTCGGCGCCTTTCAGCGTTTGCCGGCGGATATAGTCGGCCGGGGCCGACTCGGCCTGTTTGCTCGGCAGCTCGATAAAGTAACCGTGCACGCGGTTGTAGCCGACCTTGAGGTTGGCCAGGCCGGTGCGGGCCTTCTCGCGGGTCTCCAGGTCCATCAGGTACTGGCCGGCGTTTTCGCTAAGCGATTGCAGCTCATCCAGCTCGGCGTCGTAACCAGTTTTCAGCACGCCGCCGTCGCGAATTACCGCCGGTGGATTGTCATTGATGGCGCGGGCCAGCAGCTCGGCCAGTTCCGGGTAGGTGCTGACTACGCCTGCCAACTCGACGAGGTGCGGTGCTTCCAGATTGGTCATGGCCATCTGCAACGTGGGCAGGGCGGCCAGGGCGTCTCGCAGTCGCGCCAGGTCGCGCGGGCGGGCATTGCGCAGGCCGATTCGCGCCAGAATGCGCTCCAGATCGCCGATTTCCTTGAGCTGCGGCTGCAGGGTCTCGAAACGGTAGCGTTCCAGCAGGCAGGCAATCGATTCCTGGCGCGCTTCCAGAATCGCCCTGTCACGCAAGGGGCGGTTTAGCCAGCGGCTGAGTAGACGGCTGCCCATGGCGGTCTGGCAACGGTCGACCACCGATTGCAGGGTATTGTCGCGCCCGCCAGCGAGGTTGATATCCAGCTCCAGATTGCGCCGGCTGGCACCGTCGAGAATCACCGTGTCGTCCAGGCGTTCGTGACGCAGGCTACGCAGGTGCGGCAGGGCGGTGCGCTGGGTTTCTTTGGCATAGGCCAGCAGGCAGCCGGCGGCGCCGATGGCCAGGGTCAGGTTTTCGCAGCCGAAACCTTTCAAATCCTGGGTGGCGAACTGCTGACACAGACTTTTATGCGCGGTGTCGCGCTCGAAATCCCAAGGGGCGCGACGGCGTGCGCCCCGGCGTTTTTCCGCCGGCAAGCCCTGCGGCCAGTCATCGGGAATCAGCAGTTCAACCGGATTCAGGCGTTCCAGTTCGGCCAGCAGGTTTTCCCAGCCGTTGATCTCCAGCACGCTGAAGCGGCCGCTGGTGATGTCCAGCACGGCCAGGCCGAACAGGCGTTCGTCACCCAGTACCGCCGCCAACAGGTTGTCGCGGCGCTCATCGAGCAGCGCCTCATCGCTCACAGTACCGGGGGTGATGATGCGCACCACCTGGCGTTCCACCGGGCCTTTGCTGGTGGCCGGGTCGCCGATCTGCTCGCAGATCACCACTGATTCGCCGAGCTTGACCAGTTTGGCCAGGTAGCCCTCCAGCGAGTGGTAGGGAATCCCGCACATGGGGATGGCCTGGCCGGCGGATTGGCCGCGTGCGGTCAGGGTGATATCCAGCAGCTTGGCGGCCTTTTTCGCGTCCTCATAGAAGATCTCGTAGAAGTCGCCCATGCGGTAAAACATCAGCTGTTCCGGGTGCTGATTTTTCAGCTTCCAGTATTGCTGCATCATCGGCGTGTGAGAACTGAGGTCGCTTTGGCTCATCGTTTTAACTGTCCGGCTGAATCGCAAAAGCGCCTAGTGTACGGTATCGGCCTGGCTGGCTTTAACCCCGGAGTGCAGATGACTGCTAATGAATATGCCCTGACCCAACTGGCTGCCGAGCTGGGCGGGCAACTGATTGCCGTCAAGGCCCAGGTGACCACCGCCGAATCCTGCACCGGTGGCGGTATTGCTGAGGCGATTACCCGGATTCCCGGTAGCTCGGCCTGGTTTGAAGCCGGTTATGTCACTTACTCCAATGCGCAGAAGACTAGACAGCTGAATGTGCCCGAGGCGCTGTTCGCTTCGGTTGGCGCGGTGAGTCAGGAGGTGGTCGAGGCCATGGTACGGGGGGCTCAGGCCCATAGTGGTGCGCGTTATGCCGTGGCGGTTAGCGGTGTCGCGGGACCGGATGGTGGTTCGCCGGAGAAACCGGTGGGCACGGTCTGGCTGGCGTGGGGTGATGGCCCGCAGCTATTCAGCGTGCGTCGGCAGTTTGCTGGTGATCGCAGCGAAGTTCGCCGACAAACGGTTGAGGCCGCGCTGGCTGGGCTGTTGCGCCTACTTGCGCAAGAAAATCCAAACGCGGGGTAGGCGGGCGACTTGCCCTGTGGAATAATACTGTCTACTTATACAGTTGTTGGTGGCCGCTAGCTGGCCCTTCTTGATTACGTGAGGACTTAAATGGACGAGAATAAGAAGCGCGCCTTGGCGGCAGCCCTGGGCCAGATTGAAAAGCAATTCGGCAAAGGTGCAGTGATGCGCATGGGCGATCATGATCGTCAGGCGATCCCGGCCATCTCCACCGGCTCGCTGGGGCTGGACATCGCCCTGGGCATTGGCGGTCTGCCAAAAGGCCGTATCGTTGAAATCTACGGCCCTGAGTCTTCTGGTAAAACCACCCTGACCCTGTCGGTGATCGCCGAAGCTCAGAAGCTCGGTGCCACCTGCGCCTTCGTCGATGCTGAGCATGCACTCGATCCTGAGTACGCTGGCAAGCTGGGCGTAAACGTTGATGACCTACTGGTATCGCAGCCGGATACCGGCGAGCAGGCCCTGGAAATCACTGACATGCTGGTGCGCTCCAACGCCGTCGACGTGATCGTGATCGACTCCGTAGCGGCCCTGGTGCCGAAGGCGGAAATCGAAGGCGAGATGGGCGATATGCACGTTGGCCTGCAGGCCCGCCTGATGAGCCAGGCGCTGCGCAAAATCACCGGCAACATCAAGAATGCCAACTGTCTGGTTATTTTCATCAACCAGATCCGCATGAAGATCGGCGTAATGTTCGGCAGCCCGGAAACCACCACCGGTGGTAACGCGCTGAAGTTCTACGCTTCGGTTCGCTTGGACATCCGCCGTACTGGTGCAGTGAAGGAAGGCGACGAAGTGGTGGGTAGTGAAACGCGCGTCAAAGTGGTGAAGAACAAGGTCGCGCCGCCGTTCCGCCAGGCCGAGTTCCAGATTCTTTACGGCAAGGGCATCTACCGTAACGGCGAAATCATCGACCTCGGCGTACAGCTTGGCCTGCTGGAGAAATCCGGTGCCTGGTACAGCTACCAGGGCAACAAGATCGGTCAGGGCAAGGCCAACTCGGCCAAGTACCTGGAAGACAACCCGGAAGTGGCGCGTACCGTTGAAGGCTTGATTCGCGAGAAGCTGTTGGTGGTCAGTCCGACGGTCAAGGCCAACGCCACGGCCGATGATCTGGCTGACGCCGACGCCTGATTTGCCTGCCTATGTCCATTGCTCTGGATAACCCCGTCGCGGTGCGGCGGGCGGCCATGGATCTGCTGGCCAGGCGCGAGCACGGCCGGGTCGAGCTGACCCGCAAGTTGCGCAGTCGTGGGGCGGCCGATGAGTTGATCGAAGCCGCTCTCGATCGTCTAGCTGAAGAAGGTTTGCTGTCTGAAGCGCGTTATCTGGAGGCTTTTGTCAGCTACCGCGCGCGTGCCGGCTATGGGCCGTTGCGTATTCGCGAAGAACTGACCCAGCGCGGCCTGGCACGCGGAGATGTCGAGCAGGCCTTGCGCGACAGCGGTATCGACTGGCGTGAACATCTGCAGGAAACCTGGCAACGCAAGTTTGCCGGCGAGCTACCCCGCGATGCCCGTGAGCGTGCCCAGCAGGGGCGCTTTCTCAGTTATCGGGGTTATCCGCCTGAGCTGATCGGGCGCTTGCTACGCGGTGCGCTGGAGGATTAAGCCGAAGCCCGCTGTTTGCCGACCAGTTTGTATCGACCCTTCCATTCTCCCCGTTACCTACCTCCACCCACCGATGCTGCAGCAGTACCGGAAGCCAATGCTTCCCGTACTCAAATGCGTGTGGCTGATCTTTTCTGTTAGCCGGCTGAGCCGCGATTACCGATAGCCTGCACGCAGGCTATCGGCTGGGCGACGGCTCAGGCATTTTCCGCCCAGTTGTGCGGCTGATTGACCAGGTCCAGAAGTTCGCGCAAGCGGCCGTGGTTGCGGCCGTTAAAGGCAAAGGCCAGGCGCGTCATATGGCACAGCTCCGGCTCGTCCTGTTCGGAGTCACAGCGTGCTTGCTGCTGAAAGTCGCCGTGCGTACACAGGTCGTGGAACTCATTATTTAGCTGCAGCATGGCCGCCTCGTTCAGCGCATGGTTGAGGCGGATCACGTAGCGCTCCTTGAGCCAGCGGCTGGAGTGGTAGTTGCGGTAGAACTGGGCGATTTCCTCGGCGGCCTCTTCGGCGCTGTGTACCAGACGCATCAGGCGCATATCGCTGGGCAGGATATAGCCGTTGTCTTGCAGCTGTTCCTGCAAAAACGTCAGGGCGCTGGTCCAGAAAGTACCGCCAGGTTGGTCGAGTAGCACCACGGGCACCAGTGGGCTTTTCCCGGTCTGGATCAGGGTCAGCACCTCCAGGGCTTCGTCCAGGGTGCCGAAACCACCGGGGCAGAGCACCAGGCCGTCGGCTTCCTTGACGAAAAACAACTTGCGCAGAAAGAAGAAGTGGAACGACAGCAGGTTCTTGCTGCCTTGTACGGTGGCATTGGCGCCTTGCTCGAAGGGCAGGGTGATATTGAAACCCAGGCTGTTTTCCAGCCCGGCACCTTCATGGGCGGCCGCCATAATGCCGCCACCGGCACCGGTAATGACCATCAGGTTGTGTTTGGCCAGGGTCGCACCGAGGTCGCGGGCCAGGCGATAAACCGGGTGATTGGCCGGAGTACGCGCCGAACCGAACACGGTCACCTTGCGCCGCCGCTTGAACTGTTCCAGCGCGCTGAAGGCATGCTCCATTTCGCGCAGGGTCTGCAGCATGATCTTGGCATCCCAGCGGTTGCGGTCGGCCTGCGCCATGCGCACAACCGTGCCGAGCATGGCCTGGTAGAGCTTGGTGTTGGGGCTGTCGGGCGGTGCTGCGAGGATGCCCAGTTCTTCCACTCGGGTGGTCAGGTCGACGCCACTGGTCTGAAAATGCCGGGACAGAAAATCGTCCGATTCATCGGGCATACAACTTCTCCTTCTGGTTGCCGGCCGAGCAGCTTATTGCCGCGTCGGCCTTGTCCTGAGTATGGCTGCTGGCTGCCGGTTTGTGTGACATATGCCCATGCATGACAACTGACAGCCCATGCCAGGACTGCATCAGAGGGCGATTTGTTCGCCTGGTTCAGGGATGTTGGCGATCCAGTTCAGACGCTCGCGCAGTGCCAGTTGCAAGGCCTGCATCTTCTCCAGTTCGCCATGCACCAGGTACAGCTCGGGGTGGTGCTCGAAGTGGCTGACCCAGTCGAGCAGCTGCCCTTGCCCGGCATGCGCGGAGAAGCCGCCGAGGGTGTGCACCTTGGCTTTTACCGCGATGCGCTGGTGGAGGATTTTCACGTTCTGCGCACCATCGACAATGCTGCGCCCCAATGTGCCCTTGGCCTGGAAACCGGGAAAGATCAGGTGGCAGTTTTCACGCCAGAGGTTGTGCTTAAAGTGATGGACGATGCGCCCACCGGTGCACATGCCGCTGCCGGCGATGATGATCGCACCGCTCTTCATCCGGTTGATTGCCATCGACTCTTCCACGCTGAGCGTGCAGCGCAGGATCGGTAGCCAGTCCTCGATGCGCTTGACCTTTTTGGCCGCCAGCGCTGCGCGGTCTTCGGCGGCAAACTGGTCCTGAAAACGCGAGTAGATGGCATTGGCCTTTATGGCCATGGGGCTGTCGAGAAAGACTGCCTGTTGCGGCAGGCGGCCTTGCTGATAGAAACGGCCGAGGTAGTAGATCAGATCCTGGGTGCGGCCGACGGCGAAGGAGGGGATCAGCACGTTGCCGCCGTCGCGATGGGCCTGCTGCAGAATCTCCAGCAGTTCGTCCAGGGTGTCCTCACTGCAGCGGTGGTCGCGATCGCCGTAGGTCGACTCCAGCAGTACCACATCGGCTTTGCTCAGCGTGCTGGGGTCTTGCATCAAGGGTGAGCAGGTGTTGCCCAGGTCGCCGGAGAACACCAGGCGTCGGGTCAGGTGATGGTCCTGCACGTCGAGTTCGACAATCGCCGAGCCGAGGATATGCCCGGCATCGTGAAAGGTGACCTGCACGCCCTTGGCCACTTCGCGGCTTTCGCCATACAGCAGCGGCCGGCGTTGGCTCAGCGCCTGCTCGGCATCGCGGGTGGTGTACAGCGGGCTGATTGGTGCCTTGCCCATCCGCGCGCGCCATTTGTTTTCCCACTCGGCATCTTTCTCCTGAAGAAAGGCTGCGTCGAGCAGCATCAGCTCCATCAGTTCACAGCTCGCGTCGGTGGCGAAGATCGGCCCACGGTAGCCGGCTGCCGTGAGTTTGGGCAGCAGGCCGGTGTGATCAATATGCGCGTGGGAAATCACCACGGCGTCCAGGCTGTGCGGGTCAAAGGCAAACGGCGCGCGGTTGCCATCTTCCTCTTCGCGGCGGCCCTGGCGCATGCCGCAATCGAGCAATACCCGCGCGCCGTCGCGGCTTTCAATTAGGTAGCAGGAACCGGTGACTTGTTGAATTGCGCCGAGGAAGTTGAGCAGGGCCATGGCTAATCCTTGAACACGTTGAATGGGTGGTGCTTAAGGCTGTCCTATCAAGCAAGCGGGGGTTTTGATACAGGTCAGCATCTGCCTGTATCCCGCGCTCTAAGCTGTCTCAAACTATCGGAGCCGCATATGACCCAGTTATTCCCCAGCGCCAGCGAGTTGGCCGAGCATGCCCGTCTTGAGCCGACCTTCGCCGCCTGGCAGCGCGGTTACGGTCCTTTGCAGCACAGTCCGCAGACCTGCGCCGCCGTCTACCGTATGGCCCACCAGCTGGTGCAGGCGGGTTTGCAGGCGGATCTGCCGAGTGTCTACCGCCACTTTCACGCGTTGGATCGGCTGACGGCGGCAGGGCTGTGGCTGGTGGTGCATATGACCTATGCCCAGCGGGTGCGCCTCGATGGTGTGGCGCTGGCCGCAGAGGACTTCAAGGTATCGCCCGAAGGGCACACCGGCGGCGCGCTGAATATGGTGCCGGCCTACGCCGGTTACCTGGCGCTGAATAACCTGAGCGGGGAAACCCGCGGCTGGTTGATGGGTCAAGGCCACTGCGTGGCGGCCATTGAGGCGCTTAACCTGCTGGCGGCCAATCAGCATCCGGAGCAGGCCGAACGTTACCCCTGTGACGAGGCCGGGATGAGCCAGCTGGTGGCGGACTTCTACAGCTATGTGCAGAACGCGGCCGGCCAGGTCAGCGCGCCGCTGGGCAGCCACGTTAACCCGCACACGGCTGGCGGGATTGCCGAGGGTGGTTATCTGGGCTTTGCCGAGCTGCAATATGCCCATCTGCCGTTACCCGGCGAGAAGCTGGTGGCGTTTCTCTCCGATGGCGCGGCCGAGGAGCAACGCGGCAGTGACTGGATGCCGCGCTGGTGGCGCGCTGAAGACTGTGGCGTGGCATTGCCATTGATGATCGCCAACGGCCGGCGCATCGAGCAGCGTACCGAGCTGGCAACGCCCGCCGGACTGGAGAATTTTCGCGAGCATCTGCGCCATTGTGGTTTTGACCCTGTGAGTTTCGATGGCCGCGACCCGGCGGCTTTTGTCTGCGCCCTATGGGATATGGAGCAGCGCCTGGGCCGCCGTGTGCAGGAGTTGCACGATGGCGTGCTGAGCTATCCGCTGCCGATGCCCTATGGCATTGCCGAGACGCTCAAGGGTTTCGGCTTCTACGGCGCTGGCAGCAATGCGGCGCACAACCTGCCATTGCCGGCCAACCCGCATACCGATGAGGCAGCTCGCGAGCTGTTTAATCAGCATGCGGCGCAGCTCTGGGTCGCCCCGGATGAACTGAGTGAAGCCTGCGCGCTGTTTGCTGCCCGAGGTTCCCGCGCGCTGGAGCGCGATAACCCGTTGGCGCTGCGTCATCCAGCGCTGCCAAAACTGCCCGCGTTGCAGTATCTGGATGGCGCCTGCTCGCCGATGCTGGCCCTGGATCGCTTCTTTGTCGATCTGGTGCAGGCCAATCCGCAGTTGCGCCCGCGCGTCGGTAATCCCGATGAGCTGGCCAGCAATCGTTTGGGCGGCGTGCTCAATGCGCTTAAGCACCGGGTAACCGCACCGGAGAGCGAGCTGGAAGCGCTGGATGGCGCCATCATCACCGCGCTCAACGAAGAGGCCGTGGTCTCCGCCTGCCTGGCCAACCAGGGCGGCCTGAATCTGGTGGCCAGCTATGAGGCCTTCTGCGTGAAGATGCTCGGCGCGGTGCGCCAACGCATCATCTTTGCCCGGCAGCAGAAAGAGGCGGGGCGCCCGGCAGGCTGGCTTGGCTGGCCGCTGGTGGCAACCTCACACACCTGGGAAAACGGCAAGAATCAGCAATCGCACCAGGACACCACCTTCTGCGAGGCCCTGCTCGGTGAAATGAGCGACATGGTGCGGGTGCTGTTTCCAGCCGATCACAACTCGGTATTGGCGCTGCTGCCGGGCATCTATCAGGCGCGCGGCCAGATCGCCTGCATGGTGATTGCCAAGCGCGAGCGGCCTTGCGTATTCACCCGTGAGCAGGCCGAGCAGCTGGCGCAGGATGGCGCGGTTGTGCTGGCCGAACACCAGGGTGAGCAGCCCTTGCTGCTGATCGCCACCGGCAGTTACCAGTTGGCACAAATGCAGCGTGCGGCCGTTCGTCTGAGCGCGGCCGGATGTGCCTGGCGTCTGGTTTACTTACAAGAGCCGGGGCGTTTTCGTGTGGCCCGCGATACCTGGGAGCAGGCGGTGATTGTCGATGCCGAGCGAGTTGAACGGTTATTCCCGGCTGCCAGCATACGGCGCGTGCTGCTGACCCATATGCGTGCGGAAGTCGCCCGTGGGCACCTGTGGCCACTGCTCGGTGACGCTCGACACAGCCGTGTGCTGGGCTACCGTAACCGGGGTGGCACCCTGGATGAAGCCGGCATGCTGTTCGCCAACCAGGCGAGCTGGGCGCATGTGCTGGAGGCCGCTGCCGAGTTACTGGAAAAACCGCTTGGCGAGTTGCTCAGTGCCGAGGAGCAAGCAGCCGTGCAAGGGCGGGGAGAACCACGCTGTCTGCGTTAGCAGGCGCAGTGTGTCGCAGGAAAGGAGGGGCAGGTATGCCTAAGTTGACTTTGGACCTTGATGTGGATTTGTACCGCCTGTTGCAGCAGGCCGCGCGCAACAACCAGATAAGCCTGGAAGAAGAGTGTTTGCAGCGGCTTGAAGGTGCGGCGCGGCGTTCGCGTTATATGCACGCGTTGCTCGCGGATTTGCGCGCCGATGATCAGCAACTGCGCGCGCAACAGGGTGGCGGTTGAGGCTTACAGGCCGCAATCTGCTTTGCTGAAACGCTCGGTGGTCACCGGGCGGTTGCTTTTGTATTCGCTGAATTCATAGCGCAGCGCCGCGCCGCGTACCAGCAGCTGGCGATAACCGGCATTGCGGCACACGCTGTTGGCCAGTTGCGCGCGCACTACATCCGGGTTGCCGCGCATCTGCGCCGCATGCTCGCTGCGCACGCTGAGGTGGTTGACCAACTCGCTGCCATCCACGGTGTAGCCCTGATCGAGAATGTCTTCGTTGATCGCCCGAGGCGTGCCCACGCTGCTTTCGCGCGCGACTTTTTCTAGGGTCTTGCTCAGTTCAAAGTCTTTCAGGGTGGCGGCATGGGCAAACAGGGGCAGGCTCAAGGCCAGGGTTAGGCTGGTCAAACGCAGCATGGGGTTCTCCAAAGTCGATTCGCACCTTCTGACCGGCAGTGCCGGGCAGAGGTTCAGTGGCGCCTATCTTACTCGCCTGCCGGGACTTACGCAGTTGCCACGGCCGGCGGCGTAAGACGCACGGTTGAATAAGCAACAGCGGGCTTTGTTAGACTGCCGCGCTTGCTGACCCCTGGATAACCCATGCCGTTCCTTCTCTTCTGTCAGGTGTATGCCTGATGAGCCACGCTGTCGCACGTTTGCGGGCTGCGCGGATTGCCCGCAGTGCCAAACCTTTTCTTGCCCGTGGTAGCCGCTCGGTGCGTTGTGATGATTGCCGTCTGGTGATGACTCACTGCCTGTGCGCCTGGCGCCCGCGTATTGCTGCAACGTCTGCGGTGTGTCTGCTGATGCACGATGTCGAGGCGCTTAAGCCGAGCAATACCGGCTGGCTGATTGCCGACGTGCTGGCCGATACCTCGGCGTTTGGTTGGTCGCGGGTGGAAGTGGATGCCGGCTTGCCGGCGTTGCTGCGCGATCCGCTGTGGCAGCCTTACCTGGTATTTCCGGGCGAATATGTTGCCGCCGAACGGGTGGTCAGTGAGGTGCAGCCGGCACCCGGCAAGCGGCCGTTGTTTGTGCTGCTGGATGCCACCTGGAGCGAGGCGCGCAAGATGTTTCGCAAAAGCCCTTACCTCGACAGCCTGCCGGTACTCAGCCTGCAGGCCGAGCAGCTGTCGCGCTACAAACTGCGCCGCTCCAAGCGCGACGATCACTTCTGCACCGCAGAGGTCGCCGCGCTGTGTCTGGAGCTGGCCGGCGACCAGCGTGCGGCCGATGGCTTGAATGCCTACCTGGATGTCTTCAGCCAGCACTACCTGGCTGCCAAGGCGCCGCGTGCGGTGCCGCTGGATGATCCAATGCATGACCGCCTGCGCGAGTTTCTCTAGCGGCTAGTGGGCCAGTTTCTTGGGCCACAGCTGCGCCAGCAGCATGCCGGCAAACATCAGCGCACAGCCAAAGTAGCCGCGCAGTTCCAGCGATTCACCGAGCAGCCAGGCCCCGGCGATGGCGGCAAATACTGCTTCCAGCGAGAGGATGATCGCGGCGTGGGAGGCGATGGCGTCTTTCTGCGCCACCACCTGCAAGGTAAAGCCGATGGCCACGCCGAAGAGACCGCCGTAAAGAATCGCGGGTCCGGCGGCGATGATCGCTTGCAGCTGGATTTCCTCGAAGATTAGCGCCAGCACCAGGCTGATCACCGCGCAGGTGATGAATTGCACCAGGGCCAGGCGCAGCGGGTCATGGCGGCCGGCAAAGAAGCCCACCAGCAGCACATGCACGCCCCAGACGAAGGCCCCGGCCAGTTGCAGCCAATCACCGGAGGCCACGGTAAAGCCCTCGCCAACGCTGAGCAGGAACATGCCGACCACCGCCAGGCAGGCCCCCAGCCAGATGCCCAGGCCGGTCTTATGGCCGATAAACAGCCCCAGCAGCGGCACGATGATCACGTACAGCCCGGTGATAAAGCCGGAGTTGGTGACGCTGGTGAATAGCAGGCCAACCTGCTGCAGGTTGATCCCCAGGGCCAGCGCTAGACCCATTAGCACGCCGCCACGTAGCAGTTGACGGTTCAACGGTGCGACTGTCGCGCTGCTGCTGCGACCTTCCAGCAGGCGCAGCACTGGCAGCAGAATCAGTGCCGCCAGAGCAAAGCGCAGGCCGCTGTAGAGGAACGGGCCGATGGAGTCCATCCCCAGGCGCTGCGCGACAAACGCCGAGCCCCAGATCATTGCAGTCAGCAGCATTAACAGGTCGGCGCGCAGGGCGTGGCTTGGCATTTCAGGCTCTCGTCAGCAAAGCTGCGAACTGTGCCGCAAAGCGTCGTGCTTGACCACCCCGTCAGTGCTGGGCATGCTTGGTCGCTTTTCTGCGTTTTCAGGCCTGGTTGCGCGGCAATCCTGCGGCCTGCACGCACTGTTCACCGCGCCCTGGACAGTACCCCTGGCGGGTATCCACATAACAAAAACAGGATTCACCATGGCCGCTTTTGAAATCCTTATTGCTGATGATCACCCCCTGTTTCGCAGTGCCTTGCAACAGGCGCTGACCCTGGGGTTGGGGCCGGATGTACGGCTGGTCGAAGCGGCCAGCATTGCCGAGCTGGAAGCCTGCCTGGCGCAGAAGACCGATTGGGATCTGGTGCTGCTCGACCTGAATATGCCCGGCGCTTACGGCTTCTCCGGCCTGGTGCTGTTGCGTGGGCAGTACCCGCATATTCCGGTGGTAATGATCTCCGCCCAGGAAGATCCGTCCATCGTCGCGCGTTCGCGAGAGTTCGGCGCCAGTGGCTTTATCCCCAAATCCAGCCCGCTGGAAACCATCCAGCAGGCGGTACGCCTGGTGCTTGATGGTGAGGTCTGGTGGCCGCAGCAGACCCAGGAGGCCATTGCCCTGTCCGCTGAAGCCAAGGCCGCCAGCGCTGGCCTGGCGAGCCTTACGCCGCAGCAGTTCCGCGTGTTGACCATGGTCTGCGACGGTTTGCTGAATAAGCAGATTGCTTATGAGCTGAGCGTGTCGGAGGCAACCGTAAAGGCCCATGTCACGGCGATTTTCCGCAAGCTCGGCGTGCGTACTCGTACGCAGGCGGCGTTGCTGTTGCAGCAGCTGGAATCGATTCCGTCTAACTGAAGTGCTTTTCTCCCGGGCTTGGCGTAGCCTGCCGGGCTTTCTCGCATGTGGTTGTGATGATGTCGCCATTCAAAGGCCAGACCGGTTTTAAACGTATTCTCAATGCCACCGGTTATTCGTTTGCCGGCCTGCGCGCCGCCTTTACCGGTGAAGCCGCCTTTCGTCAGCTGCTGCTGATCAACCTGATCCTGGTGCCTTTGGCGTTCTACCTGGATGTCAGCCGCGTTGAGCGCGCGCTGATGGTCGCGGTGTGTCTGCTGGCGCTGATTGTCGAGCTGCTCAACTCGGCGGTGGAGGCGGCCATCGACCGCATTTCCCTGGAGCTGCATCCGCTGTCAAAGAATGCCAAGGACATGGGCAGCGCCGCCCAGTTCACCGCCCTCAGCCTGATTGCCCTGGTGTGGGCGATTATCCTGCTCGGCTAATTCGCCGTTCTCAGGCGATGGTCGGCAGGACGATCTGATCGCTGCGCGTTACGCCGGCGGTCAGTGCGCGGCACAATTCGATAAATTCACGCATGGCGGCGGTCTGGTACTTCTGCTTGTGCCAGATAAAGTAGAACTGCCGACGCAGATCCAGCTCGGGGGTTTCCACCGCCACCAGGCTGCCGCGGCGAAACGCGTCACGCAGTGCCAGGCGGGAGATGCAGCCAATCCCCAGACCTGACTCCACTGCACGCTTGATCGCCTCGGTGTGCTCCAGCTCCAGACGGATATTCAGGCTGCTGGGGTGGTGGCGCATGGCCTGGTCGAAGGTCAGGCGCGTACCGGAGCCTTGCTCGCGCAAAATCCACGCCTCGCGCGTCAGCTCTTCCAGGCTCGCCTCACCACGTTGCGCCAGCGCATGTTGCGGCGCGCAGAACACCACCAGCTCATCTTCAACCCAAGGCTGCACCTCAATATCCGGGTGCTGGCAGTCACCTTCGATCATGCCCATATCTAGCTCGTAGTGGGCAATCTGCTGCACCACGTAGGCGGTGTTGTGCACCTGCAGCTTGACCCGGCATTCCGGGTGGCGCTGCATAAAACTGCCGATCAGCAGGGTGGCCAGGTAGTTGCCCACCGTCAGGGTGGCGCCGACATTCAGCGAGCCGTAGCCGCTTTTGCCGCCCAGCAGGCGCTCGATTTCCTTGGCCTGGTCGAGCAGCGCCACCGCTTGTGGCAACAGCTGCAGGCCGAGCGCGTTAAGGCTCAGGCGTTTACCGGCGCGGTCGAACAGCTGGCAGTCGGACTGACGCTCCAGTTCGCTGAGCGAGGTGCTGGTGGCCGATTGCGACAGGGCCAGGGAATCGGCGGCGCGGGATACGCTTTCATGCTGGGCCACGGCGACGAAGACTTGCAGTTGTCTGAGGGTAAATCGCATATCTATATAACCGATAACCTATATCTTGATAATCAAGTTAACAGATATTCTGCCGCTCATTACAATGCCGTGCAATTGCGCACAGGTGCGCAGGCGATAGTCCATCCTTCGGAGCCCCCGGCACATGAGCAACCTTAACTCCGAGCGCATTCTCAGCGTTCATCACTGGAACGACACGCTGTTCAGTTTCAAGTGCACCCGTGATCCAGGCCTGCGCTTTGAGAATGGCCAATTCGTGATGATCGGCCTGCAGCAGGACAACGGCCGTCCGCTGATGCGCGCCTACTCGATCGCCAGCCCGAACTGGGAAGAGCATCTGGAATTCTTCAGCATCAAGGTGCCGGATGGCCCGCTGACCTCGCAGTTGCAGCACCTCAAGGAAGGCGACGAGGTGATCATCAGCAAGAAGCCTACCGGCACCCTGGTGCTCGATGACCTCAAGCCCGGCAAGCACCTGTACCTGCTCAGCACTGGCACTGGCCTGGCGCCGTTTATGAGCGTGATTCAGGACCCGGAAACCTACGAGCGCTTCGAGAAGGTGATTCTGGTTCACGGCGTGCGCTATGTGAACGAAGTGGCTTACCGCGAATTCATCACCGAGCACCTGCCGCAGAATGAATTCTTCGGTGATGCGCTGAAGGACAAGTTGATCTACTACCCGACAGTGACCCGCGAACCGTTCGAGAACCAGGGCCGCCTGACCGATCTGATGCGCAGCGGCAAGCTGTTCGAGGATATCGGCCTGCCGCCGATCAACCCGCAAGACGACCGCGCGATGATCTGCGGCAGCCCGAGCATGCTCGATGAAACCAGCGAAGTGCTCAACGAGTTCGGCCTGCAGATCTCGCCGCGCATGCGCGAGCCGGGTGATTACCTGATCGAGCGCGCCTTCGTCGAGAAGTAAGCCTGCTGCAGTGAAAAGGCCCGCCGATTGGCGTAATGCTGTTCACATAAGAAAAATGCCGCTTCGCTCTTACCAGGGAAGCGGCATTTCTTTGTGCTCACCACCGTAGGATGGGTGCTAACCCATCAATTGGCTGATGGGTTAGCACCCATCCTACGGCCTGAACCACTGCCAAAGACTTAGAGCGAGGAAGATTTCAAAGCCCGCCGCTCT
>NZ_JAUXXP010000048.1 GCF_030684895.1 Pseudomonas sp.
CTATGCCCGAGGAATCCTCGCCAGTGCTCGCTTCCGCATGCATACCAGCTTGCTGGAAGGGGTGAACAACCGCATCAAGGTGATCAAGCGTATGGCCTATGGCTTCAGGGACTCGGACTACTTCTTCCTGAAAATCAAGGCTGCCTTCCCCGGGAAAGCGCGATGAACCTTTTTATTGGCCAGAGGGCCGAAACTGAACTGCACGCAGCCCGCCACATAACACCAAACGCCACCTATAGCTCAAAGCGGCGGAAAACAACACTCAGCGCACGATTTCAACGCTGGGCGCGCACAGACGGGTTAGCTAAACTGCCCGCTTACCGATAGAAAGAGAGCACCATGGGCCTGTTCCGCTTATTGTTCTGGATTGCCATCATCGCGGCGGCATTTTGGCTATGGCGACGCTTTACTCGGCCAGCAGCCCCTCGCACTGAAGACCGCAACACCAGCACAGCCCCTACCCCCATGGTGCGCTGCGAACATTGCGGCACACATGTCCCACGCAATCACGCGCTGGCAAAGGGCGAACAGTGGTTCTGCAGCCAGGCGCATTTAGAACAAGGCCCACAATCCGGTGAGCGCTGATTTCTCCCTGAGCGGGGAGCAAAGCTGGCGAATCCTGCGGCTCTACCACCTGTACCGCCTGGTTATCGGCATTACCCTGGCGCTGCTGATCTCCAGCGATCTCGATGCCCAGTTGCTGGACATGATGCACCCGGCGCTATTCCGTAACGGCAGCTGGGTTTACCTCGCCCTCAACGTCCTGATCATCGCCACCGTTCGCCGCCCCAAGCGCCTGGCACAGGTATTCAGCCTCGCCCTGGTCGATGTGATTCTGCTTTCCGGGCTGTTCTATGCCGCCGGCGGCACCCCCAGCGGCATCGGCAACCTGCTGATTGTCGCGGTGGCAATCGCCAATATCCTCTTGCGCGGACGTATCGGCCTGCTGATTGCCGCAGTCGCCGCAACGGGCATGATCTACCTGACCTTTTACCTCAGCCTCAGTCGACCGGCTGCGGCTGCCCAGTACGTGCAGGCCGGAGCACTTGGCGCGCTGTGCTTTGCCGCCGCACTGTTTGTGCAGGGCCTGACGCGTCGCCTGCAAGTCAGCGAAAGCCTGGCCGAGCAGCGCGCTGCCGACGTGGCCAACCTGGAAGCATTGAACGCGCTGATCCTGCAACGTATGCGCACCGGCATTCTGGTGCTGGATGAAGTGCATCGGGTACTGCTGGCCAACCAGGGCGCTAACCACCTGCTGGGGCATGCCGACCTGACCGGCAAGATTCTCGACCCGCATTGCCCCGAGCTGATCAAGCGCATGCAGCAATGGTCGCACAACCCCAGCCTGCGCCCTGCCAGCCTACAAGCAGCGCCCGATGGCCGCGTGCTGCAGCCGAGCTTTATTGCCCTGCAGCGCGGTGCGCATAAACATACGTTGATTTTCCTCGATGACATCTCGCAGATCGCCCAGCAGGCGCAACAACTCAAACTCGCATCACTGGGCCGACTGACTGCCGGGATCGCCCACGAGATTCGCAACCCACTGGGGGCCATCAGTCACGCTGCACAGCTGCTGCAAGAGTCAGAAGAACTGGAAGGGCCGGACCTGCGCCTGGCGCAGATCATTCAGGACCACTCACGGCGCATGAACCTGGTGATCGAAAACGTCTTGCAACTGTCGCGGCGGCGCCAGGCCGAACCGCAACTGCTCGACCTGAAATACTGGCTGCACCGCTTTGCCAGCGAGTTCCGCGGCAGTGCAGCCCCAGGCCAAACGCTGCATCTGGAAACCAGCGGCGGCAGCATTCAAACCCGCATGGACCCGCACCAGCTCACCCAGGTGCTGAGCAACCTGGTGGAAAACGGCCTGCGCTACAGCGCGCAAAAGAACAAACACGGGCAAGTCTGGCTGAAACTGTTCCGCGACCCGGAGAGCGAGCTACCGGTACTCGAGGTACTGGACGATGGCCCCGGCGTTGTCGAAGAGCAACTGCATCAGCTGTTCGAGCCGTTCTACACCACGGAAAACAAAGGCACCGGCCTGGGCCTGTATATTTCCCGCGAGCTGTGCGAAAGCAATCAGGCCCGTCTCGACTATAAACTTCGTGTAGGTGGCGGCAGCTGCCTGCGTATCACCTTCGCCCACCCGCGCAAACTGAGCTGACCATGACCCGCCAGAGAGCCCTGATCGTCGATGACGAACCCGATATTCGCGAACTCCTGGAAATCACCCTGGGACGGATGAAGCTCGACACCCGCAGCGCGCGCAACGTCAAGGAAGCCCGCGAGTGGCTAGCCAAAGAGCCCTTCGACCTGTGCCTCACCGACATGCGCCTGCCTGACGGCACCGGCCTGGAGCTGGTGCAACATATTCTGCTGCGCCACCCGCAAGTACCCGTGGCGATGATCACCGCCTACGGCAGCCTGGACACCGCAATCAACGCTCTGAAAGCTGGCGCGTTCGACTTTCTCACCAAACCGGTGGATCTCGGCCGCCTGCGCGAACTGGTCGCAGCCGCCCTACGCCTGCGTAGCGCCGATGGTGAAGAGCTACCAGTGGACAGCCGTCTACTTGGCGATTCACCGCCGATGAAGGCCATGCGCAAGCAGATCCTCAAGCTGGCCCGCAGCCAGGCGCCGGTGTATATCAGCGGCGAATCCGGCAGCGGCAAAGAATTGGTCGCACGGCTGATCCACGAGCAGGGCTCACGTGGCGAGCAACCCTTTATCCCGGTCAACTGCGGCGCCATCCCCACCGAGCTGATGGAAAGCGAGTTTTTCGGCCACAAGAAAGGCAGTTTCACCGGCGCCATCGAGGACAAACAAGGGCTGTTCCAGGCGGCCAACGGCGGCACGCTGTTCCTCGACGAGGTCGCCGACCTGCCGCTACCGATGCAGGTCAAACTGCTGCGCGCTATTCAGGAAAAGGCCGTGCGCGCCGTGGGCGGCCAACAGGAGCTGATCGTCGATGTGCGCATCCTCTGCGCCACCCACAAGGATCTGGCCGGCGAAGTCGCGGCCGGACGCTTCCGCCAGGATTTGTACTACCGCCTCAACGTCATCGAGCTGCGCGTGCCCGCCCTGCGCGAGCGCCGCGAAGATATCGCGCTGCTGGCCGACATCATGCTCAAACGCCTGGCCGAAGGCACCGGCCTTAGCCCGGCAAAACTGGATGACGACGCACTGGAGAAACTCAAGAGTTACCGCTTCCCAGGCAATGTGCGCGAACTGGAGAACATGCTCGAACGCGCCTACACCCTGTGCGAAGACGACCGCATCACCACCAGCGACCTGCGCCTGGCCGACAGCGTGCCGCTCAGCGAAAACGGCGAAGCCAACCTCGCACAAATCGACAACCTGGAAGACTACCTCGAAGCCATCGAACGCAAACTGATCATGCAAGCCCTGGAAGAAACCCGCTGGAACCGCACCGCCGCCGCACAACGCCTGGGCCTGAGTTTTCGCTCGATGCGTTATCGACTAAAGAAGCTTGGTATCGACTAAAGCGAGCATCAATTGTGGAAGGGGCTTTAGCCGCGAGCCCCTCGCAGTGAAACGCTCAACAAGTCGAACCCAACCGCCCAGCAGGCGCATAAGGCGCCGGATCAACAATCGGCTCACGCCCGAGCATCAGGTCCATCAGCAACTGGCAGGACGCCGGCGCCAGCACCAACCCATTGCGGTAATGCCCGCAGTTCAGCCACAAACCCTCATGCCCCGGTACCGGCCCAATAAACGGAATGCCCTCGGGCGAACCAGGCCGCAATCCCGCCCAATGCCCCACCACCTCGGCATCCGCTAGCGCCGGCAACAACTCGATAGCGGAAGCCTTCAAGCTGGCCAGCGCCTCGTCGGTCGGCGTTTTGTCGAACCCTGCATGCTCAAGCGTGCTGCCAATCAGAATATGACCGTCACGCCGCGGAATCGCATAACGCCCTTTGGCCAACACTATGGCCGACAGAAAGTCTTCGGCGCACTTGTACAGAATCATCTGCCCCTTGACCGGCGCCACCGGTAACTCAATGCCAAGGGTTTTCATCAACGCCCCACTCCAGGCTCCGGCAGTCAGCACCACCTGATCGGCATACATATCACCCTGTGCCGTATTCACACCCGCGCCACGCCCACCCTCGCGAATAAACCCTCTCCCTGCGGAGTGCTCATGCAAAGTGACATTCGGCATCTGCTGCAACGCCGCTCGCAGCGCCTTGACCAAACGCGGGTTACGTACATTCGCCACATCCGCCATCTGCACCGCCCGCCCAAAGCCCTCAGCCAAGGCCGGCACCGCACGCTCGACCGCAGCGACATCCACACGCTGCAGCGGCCGCCCCTCACGCTGCGCCCAGACCAACGCATCTGCTTCGTCATCAAGATCAAGCCAATACAACCCGGTGACATACACCTGCGGATCAATCTGCGTCTGCGCCAGCAACTGCTCACCTAGCCGCGGATAAAAATCCTGCGACCAATGCGCTAGCGCCGTGACCGCAGAGCTGTAACGCCAGGGATAGAGCGGAGAAACAATCCCGCCACCGGCCCAGGAGGATTCGTTGCCAGAGCTTCGCCCCTCAAGCAACACGACCGATGTCACTGACCCGGCCAACTGCAAGGCAGAAAGAAGACCCAACGCACCAGCACCAACAACGACCACTCTATCCACACTGTTCATCCCACCAACCTGAACTAATATTAATTGCCACAACCTACCCACTAGCAAGGATGCTGGAATATGGTCGCGAAATACTATGGACGCTCACTAGTCGAATTAATATGTGTGATCTTTATCCTATCAATCATCACCACCGTAGCCCTGCCCAACCTGCAGGAACTTCGGGACAGAAATTCCCGCACACAGACCGCCAACCAAATGGTGTCACTTCTCCAGCACGCGCGCAGCAATGCTGTATTTTCACGAACAATAGTGAGCATCTGTTCAGGCGTAGAACGCTGCTCGGGCAACACCCGCTGGCAGAATGCACTCCTAATATTCATTGACCGAAACGCCAATGGTCAGCTGGATAGTGATGACGAACTGCTGCTTCAAGCCAACATTACAGACGAATTCTCTTGGCACTGGAACCGCACCAAAGGGCATATCCAGTTCGAGGCTGACGGCACCACTAGGGCGATGAACGGGACACTCACGCTGTGCCGCAAAGGCACGCCAGAACACCAGATTGTCATCGCACTTGCGGGGCGAACTCGCAGCCAACACCCGAGCCATGGCGCCAAATGCTAAGGTCTTGCGTGATCTTCATCACAGGCCATCACGCAGATAGTTCAGCTCGTCAGCGGATAAGCCCGCTTGTCCGCAACGCCTAAGCACATTGAGGGAGAGAAGTTAACGTTGACGTGTACAGCTTCGCAGCCAAACTGGGCGAGGCATCCAAATCGAGGGATTCATGAACTCAAGTAACGGGTTTTCGCTGATCGAACTGATAGTTGTAGTCGTGATCATCGGGATCATTGCGACCATCGGAGTTCCTAGCTATCAAAATATGATAGAGCGGGGCAGGATCACGTCAGCCAGCAACAACTTACTCGGCGCAATGCAACTTGCCCGAAGCGAAGCAGCAACCCGCCGCATCAGCGTTACCGTTTGCGCCAGCAGCGACCAAAGCGCTTGCTCCGGTACTGACTGGAGCAACGGCGGCCTAGTGATCACAAGCGATGACGAAGTGATTCGTCTCATCCCGCCAGCCACCGATGTAGCCATCGCTGGAGCTGCGATCACTTTTCGCAGTGACGGCACACCTACTGCCAGCGGCTCTATCGCGGTAGATAGCAAGAGTGTCTCCGTGAACGCCATTGGCCATGCCAAAATTGAGTAGGCATTCAATGAAAAGACTTACACAAAGCCACAGCAACGGCTTCACCTTGATCGAAGTAATGATAGCCATGATCATCTTGGCCGTTGGCCTACTCGGTATGGCCAGTCTGACCGTTCGTAGCCAGCAATCTAACGAAAGCGCCTATGCGCGCAGCCAGGCAAGCTTACTTGCCTACGATATTATCGAAAGGATGCGAGCCAACAAGGTCGCGTTCTCGGCGCTTGAAGCGCGCAAGGTCAGTTTCGCCACCCAGAGTAATGCATACGCATTTACTAGCCTCCCAACCTGCGCAACGCCCGCCGCAGGCACACCAGCAACCCCGGCGGCGCAGGCCACGAAAGACTTGGCTGAATGGTGCACAGCCCTACGAAACAGCCTTCCGAGCGTCAATGCTGGGCAGACCCTGATTGCCAGAACAGGGAACACCTACAGAGTGCATCTAGCATGGCAGGATTCCGGCCCGGACAATTCTGCGCAATTCGTTGAGGTGGTGGCTGAACTATGAAGCATCAATCGGGCTTTTCCTTGATCGAACTGATGGTCGCAATCCTTATTGGCTCATTGCTAATCATCGGCGTGACCGAACTGTTCAACAGCTCATTTCGCTCAGGCCTTAGCAACACCGAGCTGGCAAAAATGCAGGAAAACGGTCGCATAGCGCTTGAAGTAATCGGAGCCGACGCTCGCCGAGCGGGCTACCGCGGCTGTACTGCGGCAGACCAGACGCTCAGTCTGGGCAGCAACGGAACGCTCCCGGACGATGCAGTAACAAGCACGGCAACAACCAATGTAACCTTCAGGTTTGCAGCCCCCGGTAGTGGCTGCGAAGCGGCAGACGGCAGCTATACCGCTCTAGACGTTAGTACACCTGTGGTGACCTACAGCAGCACTGGCAATACCATCTCCCGCAATGGCGATCCAATCCTCGACAACTCTAGCATGGCGGTTGCATTCCTCCCCAATGGCAACCCGAAAAGCAGCACCGCCATCCGTGTCACCATCACCAGCAGAGACTCGCGCACGTCAAGCGACGCGCTGGGGAGTCGCACCTTTAGTGCAACCTATGAACTAAGGAATCGTCTGTAATGAACACCCATAAGCAACGCGGTGTTGTCCTACTCGTCAGCCTGTTGTTGCTGCTGATGCTCACCCTGATCGCCATCACAGCAGCCAACCAGTCATCACTACAATTGCGCATTTCTTCCAATAGCGAACAGCAGAATGCAGCGTTCCAGGCGGCAGAAAGTGGCTTGCAGCAATGGGCAAACGCATATTTTTCCGCAGCGAACAACGCTACCTTCCCAGCTGCGTCAACTGCGGTGCAAGTGGGTGCCTCGAATGAACGCTTCAGCGTCGCCACTATATACGCTGGCCCATGCGCTGGGGGAGGGCTAGGGCGGGTCAGCCTAAATTGTTTCGACATTCAGAGTACTGGTGAGATTTGCGAGTCAGGTAGTTGCAATGCCACAGCCGTACACCGTCAGGGCGGCCAACGCCGTCAACTCCAATAGCACTGCAGCAACCAAAGGCCGCTCTCTAACTCTGGGGCCTCACAAGCCAAGGAATCGCAACATGAATAGCTCCCAATTCCTGCGCAGCACCCTCGCCTCATGCCTGGCCAGCGCACTGATTTTATCCAGCGCCCAAAGCTACGCGGACGATACCGAAATTTTCTTCAGCAGCGCTGACACAAACACGGAAGTTATCAAGCCTAATGTACTGTTTATTCTCGACAACTCGGGCTCGATGAACTGGGGCTTGAGTAACAATAACAATGCGACAGGTGGCGCAAAGTCTAGGCTCACAGTGCTAAAGGAGTCCTTCCAGGACATCATGGGCAACACCAGCGGCATAAATGCAGGGATCATGGTGCTCAATGAGCGCGGCGAATACGGCAATGGCAGGTTTATGTATCCGGTCACCGATGTCGATCAGGCTGTGCCTTCAGGTAACACGCTATCGGCCAATACACCGGGCATTAAGGTCTCTGGAGATGACGCGACACAAGCAAATACTATACAGGGGGCAGTCATAGACTCGCCGAACCTGGTGATGGGTCAGATAAGCGTCAGCAGCACAGTCGCCAATACGAGCACAAGCACACTGACCACCAATGGCATTTATCTTCGCAAAACAGTGTCAAGCCAAGAATACGCATGCAGGATGCTCAGCACAGGCCTAACCCGCAACACCGGCACCCCCTGCAATGGCGAACCTACCTATTCGACATTTAACCTGAGGAATAACGCGGAAGTTTTGTTCCATTTCCAAAGCCTCAGTATTCCGGCAAGCGCAACCATCACAAACGCCTACATAGCCATGACGGCGTCCAATACCCAGACCACCACCAGTAACCCAAGCCTAAGCGTGCGCATACAAGACAGCAAAACGCCAGCTGCACTCAATGACAACAACCTAATCGGCACTCGCAGCTATCTTACAACTACCGCGATAACCACTAGCGGTGGCTGGAGTAATGGCAACCCCATATATATAAACGTCACCTCACAATTAAGCGCCTTACGCAACGTAGCCCCAGCAGGCGACCCTATCTCGAGCGTACTCGTCAGGCTTAACGGTGCACCTAACAGGGACTACCAAATCTGTGCGGCAGGCACCTGCATCCCAAAACTGATAGTGGAATACAACACCACAGCCAGCAATAACGAAACCCGCACGGCTGCCTTGCGCTTTCAAGACGTAGCCATCCCGGCAGGTGCAACTATTGAATCTGCCACCATCAGTTTTGTACCTGCCGCCAGCAGCACTGGAGGGAATGCCTTATTTGAAGTGCGCGCAGAAAATGCCGCCAACGCCAACATATTTACAGCCGGTTCCAACCTGGATACTCGCCCCAAAAGCACGGCGGTGGAGTGGATCGCTCCCGACTGGGTGGCAGGCCCGACACCCGCGCCACTCACCGGCCCCGACGTGACCAGCCTAGTGCAAGGTGTCGTCAATAACGGCTCCTGGTGCGGCAACAATGCAATGGCTTTCTATATCTCACCCAAAGCAGGTAACACCAGCAATCGCGTAGCTTATAGCGTCGATGGCGCCGGCGGCCTGCAACCTGTGCTAAACATAAGCTATAGCGGGGGGAGCGGCTGTATCAACTCGATCCTTGAACTCCGCGTCAACGCAGAAAAAGACGACGCACGTCAGGCCTCGAACGGTACAGTAACTGTCGCAGGCAGCACTCTACCTCTAAGCCGAGCCATGGTCGCTGCACGCTTTGAGCAGGTACGTATTCTCAAAAACGCCAGCATCATGGATGCTCAACTGGTACTAACGCCTGCCAACACTGTCACGAATCCAAACCTGACAACCAGCATCAGTTTCGAACAAGCCGACAACTCTGCTGGCCTAGTCTCCGAAGTCAATAACCTCAGTGGCCGCAGCAAAACCACGGGCAGAAGTTGTATATTTAATAACGCCAATGGCGGCTGGACCTCTGGCCAAGCAGTATCTTGCAGCCCATCCAACCTGGCCAGCGATCTGCAAAGCGTATTTGCCCGCTCGGGTTGGGCGGCAAACAACGCCATTAGCGTTTTCCTCACCCAATCCAGCGACTCAACCCTCAACGCAGTAGCTTATGAGCAAAACCCCTCGCAAGCCATCAAACTCCGCCTCAAGATCGCGTGGGGCGGACTTGCCGATCAAGGCACGGTTCTCGTGCGTGACGATATGATTGCTAGCGTAAACAGCATGTTCGCCGAAAGTGGCACCCCTATCGTACCAACCCTTTACGATGCTGCACGCTATGTACGCGGCGACCTCAGCGGCCGCCCTACACCAATAGAAACGTCTTGCCAGCCCACCCATGTGGTGCTGCTCACCGACGGCCAAGCGAACGGAAACACTACTGAGGCCAAGAATGGCATCGCAGCTATAGCCGGCAGTTGTGCGAACGATGCAACAGACGATGGCGAGAAATGTGCGCGCAAATTAGCAACCTTCCTTGCTGACAATGACCAACTGAGCAGCATCCCAGGCGACCAGAAAGTCATCACCCACACAGTAGGCTTTGCTCTAGATGCAAGTGGCACGACTGCAAGCGCCAACATCAAGAAATTTTTGAAGGACGTCGCAACAAACGGCGGTGGCTCATTTAATACGGCGGAAAATGCCGGCGAACTGACCAAAGCATTCAACAAAATTTTGGGGGAAGTACTAGCAACCGATACCACCTTCGTCAGCGCAAGCGCGCCGGTAAACACCTTCAACCGCCAGGACAACAAGGACGAACTATATTTCTCCCTTTTCCGCCCTGCGGCAACCGACCGCTGGCTTGGCAACCTCAAGCGCTACCGCATGGAAACGAGTAACGGCCAAGCTTGGATAGTGGATCGTGATGGCTCATCCGCCATCGACCCGAACACTGGTTTTTTCAAGTCGACTGCTCGCAGTTGGTGGACCCCATCCAACATAAAAGATGGCAGCGTAGTTTCAGAAGGCGGTGCAGCGTCCCAGATAGGAACTGCAGCCAGCCGTAACAGCCTGTTCACCAATGTAACCAACGGCAGCAATGCATTGACCCTCATAACTGATGGCAATAGCGCTCTCACTAAAGCGAAACTTGGCCTTGACGCCACCAACACCGATGCCGAGCGCACGAAACTGATTAATTATATTCGTGGCCTCGATAATGGCGTTGAACGCAAAGCTATGGGCGACCCTATTCACGCCACCCCCAGCTTGGTGACATATCGCTGCAATAGCTTTACGGCAGGTATTTGCACCGATGAAGAGCAGAGCGCAATCCTCGGCACGAACGAAGGCTTTGTGCAAATGTTCGACACCAAAACAGGGGGCGAGCAGTTCGCGTTCATGCCGGAAGTCCTGCTTCCCAATATCAAGCGCCTGGCAGCAAACGATGCCAGCACACAACACAGTAGCAAATCGCACCCCTATGGCATGGACAACACCGTGACCGTATGGGCGAACGATGTAAATAATAATGGGGCTATCCTCGCCTCTGACAATACGGCTGAGGCCGGTGAGTTCGTTTATGCCTACGCCACCATGGGCCGAGGCGGACGCGATATCTACGCCCTCAATATCACTAACCGCAACTCACCTACGCTGCTTTGGAAAATCCAGGGGGGGAGTGGTTCCTTTGCCCGCCTGGGACAAACTTGGTCTGCACCAGTGAAAACCAAGATCAAGATCGGTGGCACTGACACCGATGTACTGGTCTTCGGCGGCGGCTACGATCCGGACCAAGACAACGCCACCGTCCGCACGGCAGATGACCAAGGCAATGATCTCTATATCGTAAATGCCCGTACCGGCAGCTTAATCTGGTCCGCCTCCACTGCCGGTATTAGCGGCATGAACTACAGCATCCCGAGCGGGGTCAGCGTGATCGGCCTACAAACCGACGCCAACGGCAAGCCTTACGTGGACCCGAATGGATTAGCCGGTCAGATTTTTGTTGGCGACATGGGCGGGCAAGTGTGGCGCTTCCATGTCAATAATGGCCAGAGCGGCCCCGGACTAGTCACCGGCGGTATATTTGCCAGCGTGGCAGGAAATGACGCTGCCGGCGCAAGGCGCTTCTACCATGAACCTGAAATAGCTTTGGCTTATGTCAAAAACCGCCTCAATCTGACTGTCAATATTGGCTCAGGTTACCGTGGCCATCCACTGAACAAAGTCATTGAAGATCGCTTCTACTCCTTCCGTTCGGAAAATCTTAATAGCACCGGCGGTGTGCTTACTGAGTCCCAGTTATATGACGCGACTAACTTAACCACTGCGACTGAGGAGCAGGTGCAGGATCTGCTTGCTCAGAATGGTTGGTATATCCGCTTGACACGTGGAGGAGAAAAAGTCCTCTCACGGCCACTTGTTGCCGACGGCAAACTTTTCTTCAACACTTACGAGCCACGGGTTGCCCAAAACGCCTGTAAAGCTGCGGCAGGAACAACACGTGCATACAGCGTTAATTTGTTAAATTCGACCGCGCTCAGCACCACACGCGATCTGGACACCAAGGGCAGTAGCCTACCATCCAACCCACAACTGTACTGCAAGGGCAATTCCTGCTGGGCCTATAACGATCCCTCGCAACTGACAGATAAAAATGGCCTTCCTCCTGCGGAAGAGGAAGAATGTGCAAACTCGCTAAATCCAGAGAAGTGCCGCTGCGATAAGAACCCGATCTGTGTCTGGATGCCCAGCACCCCACGAACCTTCTGGACCGATGAAAGATCCAATTGAGGCTGCCAGATGAATAAACAGAATGGATTTACTCTGATTGAGCTGATGATAGCGGTCACTATTATTGGCATTCTCGCTGCGATTGCCATTCCAAGTTACACACAGTACTTGGATCGTGCCGCTTGCGAGGATGGCAAGGCTCTTATCAGCGGGGCAGCAAATGCTATGGAACGCAGACGAGCACAAAATAATGCCCGCTACGACGCGAGCACTGTGCTACCTACCAATACCAGGGAGTTCGGGATAGCTGTGGCCAACGTTGCGGCCAATGCCTACACCCTGACAGCCACAGCTACTGGCCGACTGAATGGCGTCCTTACGCTAACCGCTACAGGCGCACGAGGCGGTGACTTAGCCGGACAGTGCAACTGGTAGGAGCATTGTACAAAACAAAAAGCCGACTCAGATGAGTCGGCTTTTTACTCTCAGATACCTACTGCAAGTAATTACACCTGCCTAACCCGCAATTCCTTCGGCATCGAGAACGTCACATTCTCCGGTCGCCCCAGTAGCTCTTGCGCCCCGGCTGCGCCCCACTCACTTAATTGCTGAATTACCCCCTGCACCAGCACCTCTGGGGCCGATGCGCCCGCCGTAATGCCAATACCCGCCACGCCCGCAAACCACTCCTGCTTGAGGTCTTCGGCTCCATCGATCAGGTAGGCAGGAGTGCCCATGCGCTCGGCCAGTTCGCGGAGGCGGTTGGAGTTGGAGCTGTTGGGGCTGCCGACAACCAGTAGCACGTCGCATTCGGCGGCGAGTTGTTTGACCGCGTCCTGGCGGTTTTGGGTGGCGTAGCAGATGTCGTCCTTGCGTGGGCCACCAATGGCGGGGAATTTGCTGCGCAGGGCATCGATGACTTTGCTGGTGTCGTCCATCGACAGGGTGGTCTGAGTGACGAAAGCCAATGCCTCTGGGTTGCGTACCTGCAACTCGGCGACGTCCGTTTCGTCCTCTACCAGGTAGATGGCGCCGCCGTTGCTGGCGTCGTATTGGCCCATGGTGCCTTCGACTTCCGGGTGGCCTTCGTGGCCGATCAGGATGCATTCGCGCCCTTCGCGGCTGTAGCGCACCACTTCCATATGCACCTTGGTAACCAGTGGGCAGGTGGCATCGAAGATCTTCAGGCCACGTCGCTCGGCCTCACTGCGCACAGCCTGGGAGACGCCATGGGCGCTGAAGATAACAATAACGTCGTCAGGAATCTGATCCAGCTCTTCGACAAATACGGCGCCGCGCGAACGCAGGTCTTCGACCACAAACTTGTTGTGCACCACTTCATGGCGCACGTAGATCGGTGGACCGAAGACTTCCAGTGCGCGGTTGACGATCTCGATGGCACGGTCGACGCCGGCGCAGAAGCCGCGAGGGTTGGCGAGTTTGATATACATGGGAGCCTCGGCACGCGGTGGTTCAGGGGCAAGTTTAACGCGGGATCGGACGGCGTTCCCGCGTTGCGTAGCCCGGATGGAATCCGGGAGGGGATAGTCGCGCTTCCCGGATTTCATCCGGGCTACAGATCAGAGCGCTTTGACCTCAATGATTTCCACATCGAAGCTCAGCGCTTTACCAGCCAGCGGGTGGTTGAAATCGATGGTTACCTGGCTGTCGTCGAAGGCTTTTACCACGCCGGGCAGCTCGGCATTGGCCGCATCATTGAAGATCACCAGCAGGCCTTCCGACAGCTCCATATCCTGAAACTGGCTGCGCGGCATGACCTGGATATTCTGCGGATTACCTTGGCCGAAACCCTGCTCCGGGCTGATCGACAAACTGCGTTTGTCACCCGCCTTCAAGCCATAGATCGCCTGCTCAAAGCCTGGCAGCAGGCTGCCGTCGCCGACCTTGAAGGTGGCAGGCTTCTTATCGAAAGTGCTGTCCACCAGATCGCCGCTGTCCAGCTTGAGGGCGAAATGCAGGGTCACTTCCCTGTCCGGACCAATACGCACGTCAGTCATTTGCCCGCCTCTCCAGACTTTTCACTCTTGAACATATCCAGCGCCAGCAGGATGGCGCCGCCAGTAATGGCCATATCGGCCACATTGAAGGCTGGGAAGTACCACTGCTGATGCCAGTGCAGCAGGATGAAGTCGACCACATGGCCAAATACCACGCGGTCCACCAGGTTACCCAGCGCCCCGCCGAGCACCAAAGCCAAAGCCACTGCCAGCCAGGTTTCACCCGATTTGAGGCGTTTGAGCCATACCACCAGCACCCCGCTCACCACCACCGCAATCGCCGCAAAGAACCAACGCTGCCAGCCTGCAGCATCAGCCAGGAAGCTGAATGCAGCGCCGGTGTTATAGGCCAGGGTCCAGCTGAAGTAATCGGGAATGATCACGATCTGCTGGTACATGCTCAGGTTGTTGTCGAACCAGAACTTGCTCGCCTGATCGACCACAAACACCAGCAGGCTCAGCCACAGCCAGGCCAGGCGCCCGAAACGACTGGCGTTAGGCGTGCCGTTGTTAAGCATAGTGACGAACCTCGCCTGCGCCTTCGATGTTGTCCACGCAGCGACCGCAGATTTCCGGATGTGCCGGGTTCACCCCGACATCCTCGCGGTGGTGCCAGCAACGTGCGCACTTGGCGTGACCAGACTTCAACACTTTCAGCTTGAGCCCGGCTACTTCGGTTTCCACGGCATCGCTTGGCGCACTGGCGAGCGGAGCCAGGCTGGCGGTGGAGGTGATCAGCACAAAGCGCAACTCGTTACCCAGCTTGTTCAGATCGGCAATCAGGCTGTCCTCGGCGTACAGGGTCACTTCGGCCTGCAGGTTGCCGCCAATGGCCTTGGCTGCGCGCAGGTTTTCCATTTCCTTATTTACCGCGACCTTGACCGCCATCACGCGCTCCCAGAAGGCACGGTCCAGCTCGAAGCCTTCCGGCAGTGGGCTCAGACCCTGATACCAGCCATTGAGCATCACCGACTCGTTGCGCGCGCCCGGCAGGTATTCCCACAGCTCGTCGGCGGTGAACGACAGCACTGGCGCAATCCAGCGCACCAGCGCTTCGGCGATATGGAACAGTGCCGACTGGCAGGAACGCCGCGCCACGCTGTCAGCGGCGGTGGTGTACTGACGGTCCTTGATGATGTCGAGATAGAAGCCGCCCAGCTCCTGCACGCAGAAGTTGTGCACCTTCTGGTAGACGTTCCAGAAGCGGTAGCTGTCGTAGGCTTCCTCGATTTCGCGCTGCAGCAGCAGGGCGCGATCTACAGCCCAACGATCCAACGCCAGCATCTCGTAGACCGGCAGCAGATGCTGCGCCGGATCGAAGCCGCTGAGATTGGAGAGCAGGAAGCGCGCGGTGTTGCGGATGCGCCGGTAGGAGTCGGCGCTGCGCTGCAGGATGACCTTGGATACGGCCATCTCGCCGGAGTAGTCGGTAGACGACACCCACAGACGCAGGATATCGGCGCCCAGGCTGTCATTCACTTCCTGCGGCGCAACCACGTTCCCCAGCGACTTGGACATCTTGCGGCCGTTTTCATCGACCACAAAACCGTGGGTCAGTAGCTCTTTGTAAGGCGCGTGGCCGTCGATGGCCGCCCCCGTCAACAAGGATGAATGGAACCAGCCGCGATGCTGGTCGGAACCTTCCAGATACAGGTCGGCACGCGGACCGCTGGCATGGCCCAGGTTGTGTGAACCGCGCAGCACGTGCCAGTGGGTGGTGCCGGAGTCGAACCAGACGTCCAGGGTGTCGCTGATCTTGTCGTAATCAGCCGCTTCATCGCCCAACAGCTCGGCAGCATCCAGCTTAAACCAGGCCTCGATGCCCTCTTGCTCGACACGCTTAGCCACTTCTTCCATCAACTCGGCGCTGCGCGGATGCAGTTCGCCGCTGGCTTTGTGTAGGAAGAACGGGATCGGCACGCCCCAGTTGCGCTGACGCGAGATGCACCAGTCCGGACGCCCAGCGATCATGCTGTGCAGGCGCGCCTGGCCCCAGGCCGGAACGAATGCAGTCTGCTCGATAGCGGCCAGCGCGCGCTCGCGCAGGGTGGCGCCTTCGTTCGGCTGTTTGTCCATGCCAACGAACCACTGCGCGGTAGCGCGGTAGATCAGCGGGGTCTTGTGCCGCCAGCAGTGCATGTAGCTGTGCTGGATGGCTTCGTGCTTGAGCAGCGCGCCGACTTCTTCCAGCTTGGCAACGATGGCCGGGTTGGCCTTCCAGATAAACTGGCCGCCAAAGAACGGCAGGTCACTGACATACACGCCGTTGCTCTGCACCGGGCTGAGGATGTCGTCGTTGCTCATGCCGTAGCCTTTGCAGGAACGGAAGTCGTCCTCACCATAGGCCGGTGCCGAGTGCACCACGCCAGTGCCCGCGCCCAGTTCAACGTATTCGGCCAGATACACTGGCGCAAAACGCTCGTAGAACGGATGACGGAAACGGATCAGCTCCAGCGCCGCCCCCGTTGCAGTGGCGATGACTTCGCCCTGCAGGCCATAACGCGCCAGGCAGCCTTCCACCAGCTCTTCGGCCAGCAGCAGCAAGCGCTCGCCGGTATCGACCAGCGCGTAGGTAAATTCAGGGTGAACGTTGAGCGCCTGGTTGGCCGGGATGGTCCACGGCGTGGTGGTCCAGATCACGATAGAAGCAGGCTTCGGCAGGCTAGCCAGACCAAACGCAGCGGCCAGCTTGTCGGCATCTTCAACCACGAAGGCGACGTCGATGGCATCGGACTTTTTATCCTGGTACTCGACCTCAGCCTCAGCCAACGCCGAGCCGCAATCGAAACACCAGTTGACCGGCTTCAGGCCCTTGAATACAAAACCCTGCTTAACCATCTCAGCCAGCGCGCGGATTTCGCCGGCTTCGTTGGCAAAGTCCATGGTCTTGTACGGATTATCCCAGTCGCCCAGCACACCGAGGCGAACGAAGTCGGCCTTCTGCCCTTCGATCTGCTCAGCGGCATAGGTGCGGCAGCGCTCGCGGGTCAGGTCGGACGGCTGATTCTTACCAAAGGTAGTTTCCACCTTGTGCTCGATCGGCAGGCCGTGGCAGTCCCAACCCGGCACATAGGGCGCATCGAAACCGGCCAGGGTTTTGGAACGGGTGATGATGTCCTTGAGGATCTTGTTGACCGCATGACCGATATGGATGCTGCCGTTGGCATAGGGCGGGCCGTCGTGCAGGACGAACTTCGGCCGGCCTTCGCCTTGCGCGCGCAGCTTCTGATACAGGCCAATCTCGTTCCAGCGCTGCAGAATCTGCGGCTCGCGCTGCGGCAGGCCGGCCTTCATCGGAAATTGGGTATCAGGCAGATTAAGCGTGGCTTTGTAATCGGTCATTTCAGGCTCTTCGTAAGCGGTTGGCACTTAAGCGCTTAAACGTGCCAATGGGCACGGGCGGCGGCAATATCGGCAGCAATGGCCGTCTTCAATGCCTCAAGGGAGGCGAAACGCTGCTCATCGCGCAGCTTGTGGTGGAAAGCCACCGTCAAACGCCGGCCATATAAATCACCGGCAAAGTCCAGCAAATGCACTTCCAGATGAGCGCGGCCATCGCCAGCCACACTGGGGCGCACGCCAATATTGGCGACGCCCGGCCAGGTCTGACCGTCGATCTCGGTGCTGACCAGGTACACGCCCTTAAGCGGCACCCGTTTACGCTTGAGTTGCACGTTGGCGGTCGGCGCATTCAGCTGACGGCCGAGCTTCTGTCCATGCAACACCCGCCCGGCGATCTGAAAGGGCCGCCCAAGCAGGTGTTGCGCTAAGGCAAAATCACCGGCATCAAGGGCTTCACGCACCCGTGTACTGCTGACGCGGATGCCATCCAACTCGACCGTGGTTGCAGCCTCAACGCTAAAGCCTTCACGCTCACCGGCCTCGGCCAGGAAGGCAAAATCACCGGCGCGGTCACAGCCGAAGCGAAAGTCATCACCCACTTCCAGATGCTGCACCCCCAGGCCTTCGACCAGCACCCGATGCACGAACTCGGCAGCACTAAGCTCACGCAGGCGACGGTTGAAACTCAGACACAGCACCCGGTCAACACCCTCGGCAGCCAACAGTGCGACCTTGTCCCGCAGCCGCGCCAAGCGCGCCGGAGCGGTATCTGGAGCAAAGAATTCACGTGGCTGCGGTTCAAAAATCAACACGCAGCTGGGCACGCCAAGTTCGGCGGAGCGCTCACGCAAACGCACCAAAATGGCCTGATGACCACGATGGACGCCGTCGAAATTACCGATGGTGGCGACACAGCCCCGATGCTGGGGCCGCAAATTGTGTAGGCCTCGAACCAGCTGCATAACGCGCTTCTTGCTCATAAAGTGGTCGATTATACGCACACCGCGCAGCGGACAACAGGCAGCAAATCAGAGCGCACTACGCCGAGCAAAGTCCTTCAGCCGAAAACCCAGCAGCGCCAACGCGGCCAAATAGGCCAGCATGCCCACACCCACCAGCCCACCCAAGCGCAGCAAACGCCAGAGCATGGTGCCGTCCGCCCAGGCCGGCAGCTGCTGCATGGCCAGTAGCAGCACCGCTACCATCGCCAGCAGCGCCAGCAACAACTTGCCGAGAAAAAGCGCCCAGCCCGGCTGCGGCTGAAACATCTCGCGTTTGCGCAGCTGCCAGTACAACAACCCAGCATTCAGACAGGCGGCCAGACCGATGGCCAGCGCCAAACCGGCATGCGCCAGGGGAATCACGAAAATAAACAGCACATTCATTACTTGGGTCGCCAGCAGCGTCACCAGACCAATACGCACGGGTGTCTTGATGTTCTGCTGGGCATAAAAGGCCGGCGCGAGAATTTTCACCAGAATGATGCCGACCAAACCTAGCGAGTAGGCAATTAAGGCGCGCTGGGTCATCAAAGTATCGTCAGCGGTGAATTTGCCGTACTGGAACAGCGAGGCAATTAACGGCTCAGAAATAATCGCCAAGGCCACCGCACTGGGCAGCGCCAACACCAGGCACAGGCGCAATCCCCAGTCGAGCAACCTGGAGTAGTCCTCGCGACTGTCGCCGGCATGGGTTTTCGACAGGGCCGGCAGCAGAATAGTCCCCAGCGCCACACCCAACACGCCAGCCGGCAACTCCATCAAGCGGTCGGCGTAATACATCCAGGACACCGAGCCGGCGACCAGAAAGGAGGCGAAGATGGTGTTGATGATCAGCGAAATCTGGCTGACCGACACCCCAAAGATCGCCGGCCCCATCTGCTTCACCACGCGCCACACGCCGGTATCTTTGAGATTCAGCCGAGGCAGCACCAGCATGCCGATCTTGTGCAGATGCGGCAGCTGGAACAACAGCTGCGCCAAGCCGCCCACCAGCACCGCCCACCCCAAGGCCATAATTGGCGGATCGAAATAGGGCGTCAGAAACAGGGCAAACACGATCATGCTGAGATTCAGCAGCGTCGGCACAAAGGCCGGCACCGAGAAGCGGTTCCAGGTATTGAGCACCGCCCCTGCCAGCGAGGACAGGGAGATCAGCAAAATATAAGGAAAGGTGACCCGCAGCAGATCGGTGGTCAGCTCAAAACGCTCCACCTCATCGGCAAAACCTGGCGCGGAGGCCCAGACAATCCAGGGCGCGGCAAGAATCCCGATAAAGGTCACCAGCGCCAGCACCAGCGTCAGCAGACCGGTGACGTAAGCCAGAAATGTGCGCGTAGCTTCATCGCCCTGCTGGGTTTTATACTCAGCCAGTATCGGCACAAACGCCTGTGAAAACGCGCCCTCGGCAAAAATACGGCGCAGCAGATTGGGCAGTTTGAACGCCACCACAAAGGCGTCCGAAGCCACGCCAGCGCCGAAGGTGCGAGCGATTATGGTGTCGCGCACAAAGCCCAATACACGCGAAAGCATGGTCATGGAGCTGACGGCGGCCAACGACTTGAGCAAATTCATGTAGTATCCCGGCTCCGCAAACAAGCACTGGCGCGCAAAGGCGACGAGTGTAGCGGTCTGCCACTGGTCAGGCCAGTACAGGGAAAAGCCATCAGGCTTGACAGCACTCCCTCATATCGGCATGATTCGCGGCCTTATTTGTTTGTAACCCCCAGAATCTTTTCGAGGAGCTTGACGGTGGCCAATACACCTTCTGCCAAAAAACGCGCAAAACAGGCTGAGAAGCGTCGTAGCCATAACGCCAGCCAGCGCTCGATGGTCCGTACCTACATCAAGAACGTCGTCAAGGCGATCGAAGCCAAAGACGTAGCTCTTGCTACTACTGCCTACACCCTGGCTGTGCCAGTTATCGACCGTATGGCCGATAAAGGCATCATCCACAAGAACAAAGCCGCTCGTCATAAGAGCCGCCTGAATGGCCATATCAAGGCCCTGAGCGAAGCTGCAGCTGCCTAAGCTGTTAGCAATACGCTGATTGTTCTTAAAAAACCGGCTTAACCGCCGGTTTTTTATTGCCCAGAAAATGACAAGCCACAAAAAAGCCCGAATCGCTCCGGGCTTTTTACTCAGGGCTTTTGCGGCCAGGGCAGAATCGGAATGGCCGTTACTGCATTCTGCGGGCTGCCCTCGATTACCCGGTCGCTGTAGACCAGATAAACCAGGGTATTGCGCCTCTGATCGAAGAATCTCACCACCTGCATGGTCTTGAACACCAACGAAGTGCGCTCGCGAAATACCTCTTCGCCCTCCTTGAGCTTCTCCAGAAAGCTGATCGGCCCAACCTGGCGACAGGCAATTGACGCCTCAGCGCGATCCTCGGCCAACCCCAGGCCGCCCTTGACGCCGCCCGTCTTGGCCCGCGACAAGTAACAGGTCACGCCTTCAACTTTAGGGTCATCAAACGCCTCAACAACGATTTTGTCGTTCGGCCCCATAAACTTGAAAACCGTCGACACCTCACCAATCTGCTCAGCCGCCGCAAAACCAGGCAGCAGCACTAGCGCACCCAGGAATCCCTTTACCACTCGCATCAGCCTTCCCTCAAAACCCATTCAAAGTCTCGCGAGCTAGAGCCATGCAAGGCGCTACGCTAGTAACAGCCTCCGGCTGGTCAAAACAAGCGAGACACGTAGCGTAGCGCAGTAACAGCCGCAGGGTGAGCGCAGCGAATCAAGCGGAGTGTACTGCTGCAAATGCATTACTCGCTTCGCTCGCCCTCCGGGCCGCACTAAAGCGCGTTAGCCGCAAGCGGCTTGCTGAGCCTGTTTTTAACGCAGCAGGGCCGACGCGCAGCAGGCTTTGTGCAGGCTTTCAAATCAGGATCAAATTATCCCGATGCACCAGCTCGGGCTCATCAACATACCCCAGCAGCTTCTGAATGGCATCCGATGACTGACCGATGATCTTTTGCGCCTCAAGCGCACTGTAGTTGGCCAGCCCACGAGCAATCTCGCGACCGTCCGCCGCCACGCAGACCACCATCTCACCGCGGCGAAAACTGCCCTGCACGGCTTTCACGCCAACCGGCAGCAAACTCTTGGTGCCGGTTGCCAAGGCCTTGACCGCACCGTCATCCAGCACCAGGGTGCCGCGCGTCTGCAGATGCCCCGCCAGCCACTGCTTGCGCGCCGCCAGCATGCCGCGCTCAGGCGCCAGCAACGTACCCAGGCGCTCACCCGACTTGAGCCGCGCCAGTACCTGTTCGATAGCCCCACCGACAATCACCGTATGCGCACCGGAACGTGCCGCCAGGCGCGCCGCGCGCAGCTTGGTCTGCATACCGCCACGCCCCAGCGCACCACCCACACCGCCCGCAACAGCATCCAGCGCAGGATCATCAGCACGCGCCTCATAGATCAGCTCGGCATCGGGGTTATGTCGCGGATCGGCGTTATACATGCCGTCGCGGTCCGTGAGGATCACCAGCAGATCGGCCTCGACAAGGTTAGCCACCAGCGCTGCCAAAGTGTCGTTGTCACCAAAACGGATCTCATCGGTAACCACGGTGTCGTTCTCGTTGATAACCGGCACCACATCCAGATCCACCAGCGTGCGCAGCGTGCTGCGCGCATTCAGGTAGCGCTTGCGATCGGACAGATCGTCGTGAGTCAGCAGGATCTGCGCCGTGCGCCGACCATGCTCGGCAAAGCTCGACTCCCACGCCTGAATCAGCACCATCTGGCCAATCGCCGCAGCCGCCTGCAACTCATGCATCGCACTCGGCCGAGCACTCCAGCCCAGCTTACTCATGCCCGCAGCCACCGCCCCCGATGACACCAACACCAACTCGACGCCCTGCTCGCGCAGCGCGACCATCTGCCTGACCCACACAGCCATCGCTGCGCGATCCAGACCACGACCATCAGCAGTCAGCAGCGCACTGCCAATCTTCACCACCCAGCGCTGCGCGCCGGTTACCTTGTCACGCATGATCTTCCAACCTTAGCCGCGACCCGTGATTACAAAAACGCCGCAATTAAGCGGCGTTTTGTAGTTGCTTAATCCCGGACGTAAATAATTTCCGGGCCATCATCTTCGTCTTCTTCATCCCAGAAGCTGTCGTCTTCATCGACATCACCGACCGCCTTGACCCCGGAACGACGCAGCGCACGCTTGTCATCCAGCGCCTGCAACTGGGCGCGCGCTTCGTCTTCGATGCGCGTATCCAGCTCAGCCAGCTCGGCCGCATACTCTGGGTTTTCCTGGATGCGCTCAGCGCGCGCCTCAAGGAAGTCCATGATGTCATAACAGAGCTTCTCAGTACCCTGGCGCGCCAGGGCAGAAATCACATACACCGGCCCCTCCCACTCGATCCGCGCAACGATTTCAGCGATACGCGCTTCCTGCTCCTCATCGAGGATCTGGTCAGCCTTGTTCAGTACCAGCCAGCGCTCACGCTCAGCCAGTGACGGGCTGAACTTGGTCAGCTCATCAATAATGGTGGCTGCCGACTCGGCCGGATCGGTCAGATCCAGCGGCGCCATATCAACGAGATGCAGCAACAGACGGGTACGCGACAAGTGCTTGAGGAAGCGAATACCCAAGCCCGCGCCATGGGAAGCCCCCTCGATCAGCCCCGGAATATCGGCAATTACAAAGCTCTTGTAGCGATCGACACTGACCACACCCAGGTTTGGCACCAGGGTGGTGAAGGGATAGTCGGCAACCTTCGGCTTGGCGGCCGATACCGAGCGGATAAAGGTGCTCTTGCCGGCATTCGGCAAGCCGAGCAGGCCGACATCGGCCAACACCTTCAATTCCAGCTTGAGATCGCGCGCATCGCCCGGTTTGCCTGGCGTGGTCTGGCGCGGCGCACGGTTGGTGCTGGACTTGAAGCGGGTGTTACCCAGACCGTGCCAACCGCCCTGCGCCACCAGCAACCGCTGGCCGGCACGGGTCAGGTCGCCAATTACTTCCTGGGTGCCGGCATCGATCACCGTGGTACCAATCGGCACCGGCAGGATCAGATCTTCGCCCTTGGCGCCGGTACAGTCGGTGCTGCCACCCTTCTCGCCATTCTGCGCCTGGAAGCGGCGGGTATAGCGGTAATCCACCAGGGTATTGAGGTTCTCTTGAGCCTCGATATACACCGAGCCACCGTCACCACCATCACCACCGTTGGGACCGCCCTTCTCGATGAACTTTTCACGACGAAAAGCCATCATGCCGTTACCGCCGTCGCCGGCTTTTACAAAAATCGATACTTCATCGACGAATTTCATTTTTACGCCTCCCGCCATCACGCGGGTCATCTAAACCGAGAAACACCAGGTTCTTGCAAAATTGACCTGCATTCAAATCGAACGCTACACCCAGGACAGTTTGGCAAGAACCCCAAGAAACAAAAAAGCCCCGTCGCATGGACGGGGCTTTCCCAGCAGTCGCGCAATTAAGCCGCAACGACGCTCACGTAACGGCGGTTGAACGCGCCTTTTACTTCAAACTTGATCACGCCTTCGATTTTCGCGAAGAGGGTGTGATCTTTACCCATGCCAACGCCGTAACCGGCGTGGAACTGGGTGCCGCGCTGACGCACGATGATGTTGCCAGGAATGATTTTCTGGCCGCCATACATCTTCACGCCAAGGCGTTTGGCTTCTGAGTCGCGACCGTTGCGGGTACTACCGCCAGCTTTTTTGTGTGCCATGAGTTCAATACTCCTATAAAGGGATCAGACCGAAACGAATCAGGCCTGGATACCGGTGATTTTGATCTCGGTGTACCACTGACGGTGGCCCTGGCGCTTCATGTGGTGCTTACGACGACGGAACTTGATGATGGTGACCTTGTCGTGACGACCTTGAGCGATCACTTCAGCAACAACTTTGGCACCTTCAACAACCGGAGCGCCGATTTGCACGTCGTCGCCATTGCCGATCAGCAGAACACGGTCAAAAGTCACAGCTTCGCCAGTGGCCAGCTCGAGTTTTTCGACCTTGAGGAATTCGCCTTCGGTGACTTTGTATTGCTTGCCACCAGTAACAATTACTGCGTACATGGTAAATCTCCGTTAATCCTGCTCACCCAGCGCTTTATAGGAATAAGTGTCGGCTGGCATGGCTGCTTGGGGCCGGAAGGACACCCTTGCAATTGCGTAAGGCAGGGAAATACCCAGGGGGAAGTTCAGGGTGCGCGATTGTACGCAAGCAATCGACACCATGCAAGTGCGCCGAGCGCTTACCTTGACAGCCCCTACCCTGCCCCCTAGCATGCCGCGCAACCCATGAGTAGCAGGTGCAAGCGATGCAACCCCAGGCTTTCTACCGCGTGGTGGCGGATGACTTTACCGCCGTCGACGGCATCATCCGCGCGCAACTGGTGTCGCGAGTCCCACTGGTCGAGAAAATCGGCGACTATATTATCTCCGCTGGCGGCAAACGCCTGCGCCCGCTGCTGGTTCTGCTCAGCGGCAAGGCGCTGGGTATTGAAGGCGACAACCTGCGCCTGCTCGCTGCCACCATCGAATTTCTGCACACCGCCACCCTGCTGCACGACGATGTGGTCGACATGTCCGACATGCGCCGCGGCCGCAGCACCGCTAACGCCCAGTGGGGCAATGCTCCAAGCGTGCTGGTCGGCGACTTCCTTTATTCACGCTCCTTCGAAATGATGGTCGAACTCGGCTCCATGCCGGTGATGAAGATCCTGTCCAAGGCCACCCGCGTGATTGCCGAAGGCGAAGTGCTGCAGCTGTCAAAGATTCGCGACGCCAGCACCAGCGAAGAAACCTACATGGAAGTCATCCGCGGCAAGACCGCGATGCTCTTCGAGGCCTCGACCCATAGCGCCGCCGCCCTGGCCGGTGCCAACGCCGAACAAACTGAAGCGCTGCGCACCTTTGGCGACCACCTCGGCGTGGCCTTCCAACTGGTCGACGACCTGCTCGACTACCGTGGTGATGCCACCACCCTGGGCAAGAACGTCGGTGACGACCTGGCCGAGGGCAAGCCGACCCTACCGCTGATCTACACCATGCGCGAAGGCACGCCTGAACAAGCTGCCCTGGTACGCCAGGCGATCCAGAAAGGCGGTATCGAAGACCTGGAAAGCATCCGTAATGCCGTAGAAGCCGCCGGCGCGCTGGACTACACCGCCCAGCAGGCCCGCGACTACGCTGAACGCGCCATCGCCTGCCTGAATGTGCTGCCCGCCAGCGAATACCGCGACGCGCTGATCGAACTCAGCCGCTTTGCCGTAGCCCGCACCCACTAAGGCCTACAGCAACAGACAAAAGCCCGTCTACATGACGGGCTTTTTATCGCCTGCCATCCATGACGATCGCCTGCGGGCCACCTCCGCACGACATTGAAGAATGCTCGACGAATGGCAGCGATTAGTCCTTGCTATAAATATAATAAGAATTATTCTCATCTAACCACTTGAAAGGGAGATGAATCATGACTTACCTGATCGATGCCTGGCTGGACCGCCCGCAGCCGTATCTACGCATTCTCAATCGCAACACCGGCGAAGTCTGCGCCCTGCTTAAGGAAGATGCGCTGGATGAGCTGCGTGATCAGGGCGATCTGGAGCTGCACGAGCTGAACTCCAATGAGCCGCTGGTGCTCAAGGAGTTGGTACGCAACCTGTTTCTTTACTGCTACGCCCGGGCGTTGCGCCCCTGACACTTTGAATATAAACGCATCGCGGGCATGGCCCGCTCCTACCAGTCTGGCGTAGGAGCGGGCCATGCCCGCGAAGAAAAGCGCCTGAAACGTTAGAGAACGTCCAGCAGCTCCACGTCAAATACCAGCACGCTGTGCGGCGGGATGCTGCCCACGCCTTGTTCGCCGTAGGCCAGCTCGCTCGGCACATACAGGCGCCATTTGCTGCCGGCATTCATCAGCTGCAGGGCTTCGGTCCAGCCGGCGATTACGCCGCCAACCGGAAACTCGGCAGGCTGGCCACGATCGTAGGAGCTGTCGAACACAGTGCCGTCGATCAGGGTGCCGTGGTAGTGGGTGCGCACGCTGTCTTCACGGGAAGGCTTGGCACCTTCACCAGCGGTCAGCACTTCGTACTGCAGACCGGAAGCCAGGACGGTGATGCCGTTACGCTTGGCGTTCTCAGCCAGGAACGCCAGGCCAGCACCGGCAGCGGCTTCAGCCTTGGCGGCTGCTTCGGCTTGCATGATGTCGCGGATCACCTTGAAACTGGCGGTCAGTTCGGCTTCGCTAACGCGGCTTGGCTGGCCGTTGAAGGCATCAGTCAGGCCCGCCAGGATGGCGTCCAGGCTCACGCCCGGCGGCGGATTGTCGCGCAGCTGACCACCCAGTTGACGGCCGATGCCGTAGCTGACGCGGGTTTCGTCAGTCGAGAGATTGATATCGGACATAACACGGCTCCGCTAGGGGCTAAAAAAGGTCGGCCAGACTAGCACAAACCGCCTGGCCGCCCTACCCGCTCGCCGCGCCCTGGCGATTACGCCGACAACGCTCGGAGCAGTACTTCACCTCATCCCAGCAGCGCGCCCATTTCTTGCGCCAGGTAAAGGGCAGCCCGCAGACCGCGCAGGATTTGGCCGGCAGCTCGGCCTTTTTCACAGCGCCTCGCCCGCATCCAGGCGCGCCAGCAGTTGCTCGCCGCGCGCCCACAACCCCTGCTGCTTGGCTTCGCTCATCTTGTCCAGGCCACGGTAGACCATGCCCAGCCGATGGTTACCCGACAGCTGCTGGCGGTGGCGCATCAGAAAGTGCCAATACAGCGCATTGAATGGACAAGCCTGCTCACCCACGCTTTCGCTGACCTTATAGGCGCAGTCGCCGCAGTAGTTGGACATCCGCTTGATGTACTGACCACTGGCGCAGTAGGGCTTGGAGCCCAGGTAACCACCATCGGCGTGCATGACCATGCCCAGGGTATTGGGCAGCTCGACCCAATCGAAGGCATCCATATACACCGCCAGGTACCAGTCGCAGACCTGGCTAGGCTGGATACCGGCCAGCAGGGCGAAGTTGCCAGTAACCATCAGCCGCTGGATATGGTGGGCATAGGCATGCTCCAGGGTCTGACCGATGGCCTGGCTCATGCATTTCATGCGGGTTTTGCCGGTCCAGTAGAACTCCGGCAACGGCCGAGTGTTGCCGAAGGCGTTACGCTCGGCGTACTCCGGCATATGCAGCCAGTAGATGCCGCGCACGTATTCGCGCCAGCCAATCAACTGGCGGATAAAGCCCTCGGCGGCGTTCAGCGGCACCTGGCCGCGCCAATAGGCCGCCTCGACATCGGCGCACAGACGACGCACATCCAGCAGGCCAATATTCAGCGCCGCGCTGATCCGCGCATGAAACAGAAACGGTTCACCGACCGCCATGGCGTCCTGATAATCACCAAAAGCCGGCAGGGCGAAGTCGAGAAAGTGCTGCCACAGCGCCTCGGCTTCGGCGTGGGTCACCGGGTAATCGAAAGACGCCAAACTTCCGTAGTGATGACTGAAGCGCTCAGCCACCCGCTTCAGCACCTCTTGGGTAATGCCATCCGCCGGGAAGCGCGCGGTCATCGGTGCCTTGATCTGTTTGGGCAGCGCCTTGCGGTTTTCCGCATCGAAGTTCCAGGCGCCGCCCACCGGCGTGCCGTCACCATTGAGCAACAAGCCGGTCTTGCGGCGCATTTCGCGGTAGAAGAACTCCATGCGCAGCTGCTTGCGCCCCGCAGCCCAGCGAGCGAACTCGCCACGCGCGCAGATAAAGCGGCTGTCGGCATGCCAGGTGATCGGCACGCCGCTGCGCTTCAACTGATCTTCCAGGCGCCACTCACCACACTCGGTGAGATGCACTTCGGCTGCCTGCAACTGCACAACCCAGCGCTGCAACTCGCCAGGCAGCGAGCCACTGTTCTGCGCATCGTCCAGCTTGACGTAATGCACCCGCCAACCGCGCTCACGCAGGGCCTCGGCAAAGTGGCGCATGGCACTGAAGATCAGCGCGATCTTCTGTGGGTGGTGCGGCACATAGTCGGTTTCCGCCGCCACCTCGGCGAGCAGCACGGCATCCTGCAGTGGGTCCAGGGCCTGCAGGCTGGGCAGGTCGAAAGACAGCTGATCACCCAGTACCAGGGCAAGCCGGCGAATAGACATAGATGCGGTCGTTACCAGGAGGAGTTGAAAGAAATCGGTACGCGCAGGGTGTCCTGAGTGCCGTCCTGCATGCCGCACATTTCGTCATGCACCACCGCATGCACCAAATGGAATGGCACGCGCGGCAGGTCGTGCAGCAGGTCGCGGGCATGCTCAACCGAGCGCAGGTGCAGGGTCTTGCCATGGCCATCACTGAGCGGATGGGCGCGGCCATCCATATGCGCCTCCAGCAGGTAGATGCCACCTTCTATGGAGATCAGGTTGAGCGCTTCGATATGCCCGGCATGGGCGTGCAGCGACAGCTCTTGCAGATTCATGGCGATGTCCTCAGGCGAGCAAAGCTATACAAAAATCTATACAAATACAATTTTTGTACAAGCCTGAAAAAGCACAAGGCACAACGCAAACCGCCCGTCCGTTTTGCAACGGCAGGGCGGCGGGAACGCATAAGAAAGTGCTCAGCTCGATTCGTACTTGGTCAGCTTATCCAGATAACCCATGGCGAAGGCCGAAAGGACGAAGGCCATGTGAATGATCACGTACCACATCAACTTGCTGTCGGGGATGTTCTGCGCATTCATAAAAACTTTGAGCAGATGGATCGAGGAGATCGCCACGATGGAGGCCGCCACTTTCATCTTCAGTGAGCTGGAGTCCATCTTGCCCAGCCAGCTGAGCTTCTCGGTACCTTCCTTGATATCCAGTTGAGAAACGAAGTTCTCGTAACCGGAAATCATCACCATCACCAACAGGCCACCGACCAGCGCCATATCGATCAGCGAGAGGATCACCAGAATCAGATCCGCCTCGGCCATGCCGAAGACGTTGGGCAGAATATGGAAGACTTCCTGAAAGAACTTCAGCGCCAGCGCCAGCAGACCCAGCGAGAGGCCGAAATAGATGGGGGCCAGCAGCCAGCGCGAGGCATACATGGCATTTTCGATAAAGCGTTCCATAAGGGCTCACTCAGGGTTTAAAACTGCCGGCGAGTATACCCAGCGCCCTCGCCGAGACAACCCTGGAATGTGCTAATCGATGACCGCTCAGGTTATCCCCGGCAACTGTGGATAACCTTGTGGGCAGGCTCAGGATCAATGGCTGTAAGCCAGCTCTGCGCAGGGTTTGCGCGGACTGATCAAATACTCGGCAATTGCCCGCTCAGGTTTCCGGCTGAAACTGGTAATCACCCAGATGGTGACCCCGCTCGCCGTTCAAACGGCGCAGCTCGGCCTGGATATGCAGGCGCCAGATCGGCACATCGGTGGATTGCTCGTAACCCATGCCGTGCAGGTTTTCGGCGATGTCGGTGAGGATGCTTTCAGCGGCGAAAGCCCCGTGGAATGGGCCTTGCGCTTTAATCGTGGAAGGCTGCGCGCCGGCCATGCCAGCGGCGCAGATCAGCGTCCAGAGGCCCTTGTTGCCGGCCAGCGGCAACACCACGCATTCGATACGGGTATCCAGGCCCAGACAGTGGCGGGTGAGATTGAGGCTGCGCGACATGGCGACGACCCTCTCAGGAGCAGGCCTTCAGCCTACACCCGAGCAAGCGCCGCTGGGAAGCCAACAGTTATCCCCGCTTGCTGTGGATAACTGTGTGGATGAAGTGAGGAAAAGTCGACCCGAGCCAGGCGCACGGGCCGGTGGCGCAATTCGCTCAGTGACCGACCAGCCACCGGGCGAATTGCCTGCGCACCGCAGTCATTCAGCCGCCGGCTTTTTCGCCCGTGGCTTCTTCTCCTTGACCGCAGCAGCCGGTTCTTCCTTCTTCGGCTCCTCTTTGTCGTCCTCGTCCATCCCCATGGCGGCAATATCGCGTAGGCGCTCAACCACCCGCGCATTGACGCTGCCCGCCGGGAATTGCCCCTGCTCATTGGGCGACCCGGCATCCGCGCCGACCAACAGGCTCAGCGCCTCGTCGACCTGGCGCACCGCATAGATATGGAACTGCCCAGCACGCACAGCCTGCAGCACGCGCTCGTCGAGCATCAGGGTGGTGACGTTGGAGTGCGGGATGATCACGCCCTGCTCGCCGGTTAGACCGCGCGCTTCGCACAGACGGAAGAAGCCTTCGATCTTCTCGTTGACCCCGCCGACCGCCTGCACCTCACCGAACTGGTTAATCGAGCCGGTAATGGCGAAGCACTGCTTGAGCGGGGTGCGCGACAACGCCGAGATCAGCGTGCACACCTCACCGAGCGAAGCACTGTCGCCATCGACGTAACCGTAGGACTGCTCCAGGGCAATGCTCGCGGAGATTTCCAGAGGGAATTCCTGGGCATAACGGCTACCGAGGTAACCGGTGAGGATCATCACCCCCTTGGAGTGAATCGGCTGACCGAGATTGACCTCGCGCTCGATGTCGACAATGCCGCTGCCGCCGGGATAGACGGTGGCAGAAATCCGCGCAGGCACACCGAAGGCCGAATCACCGACTTCCAGCACGGTCAGACCGTTGCACTTGCCCACGGCTGCGCCGGCGGTGTCGATCAGGATGATCCCGGCCAGCATGTCATCGATGATCCGCGCCGAAACGCGGCCCGTGCGGGTGGCCTTGGCCTTTAGCGCGCGCTCGATATGCCCGGCGTCGGTCACTTCGTCCCCGGCCAGGCTGCGGATAAAGTCAGCCTCGCTGACCAGCTGAAACAAATCGCCAATACGCGCCGACAAGCGCCCCTGGTGTTCGGCCAGCCGCGCGCTGTAAGTCGCTACGCGCGCCACGGCGGCGGCGGTGAGCGGCGCCATGCCCTCTTCCGAGGTGCGGGTTTTCATCAGCTGGGCGAACTGCTCCAGGCTGTCATCGGCCAGCGGGATGTCTTCATCGAAGTCGACCAGGACGCGGAACATCTCCTGGAAATCCGGATCGAGGTCCTGCAGCGTGTAATACAGCTGACGCGAGCCGATGATCACCACCTTGAGGTGCAGCGGAATCATCTGCGGGGTCAGGGTCACAGTGGCGATGCGGCCGAGATCACCGAGCGGCGACTCCATCTTCAGCTGGCGCGATTGCAGGGCGCGCTTGAGCGCATCCCAGACAAACGGCTCGCCGAGCATCTTTTCTGCTTCAAGAATCAGAAAACCGCCGTTGGCGCGGTGCAGTGCGCCGGGGCGCAGCTGGCGGTAGCTGGTGTAGAGCGCACCCTGGTCGGTGTTGTATTCGATGCGGCCGAACAAATTGTCGTAGGTCGGGTGCGGCTCGAACACCACGGGCGCGCCGCCCTGGGCGTGATGCCCGACCACCAGGCTCGGGCAGTATTGCTCTTCGAGCAGCTTGCGGGTTTGTGCGTCGGCCTTTTCCACTTCGACCAGTTGATCGACCACGGTCTTCAGCAGGTTGACCTGCACCGCCTGCAGGTAAGCGCAGACCCCAGCGTTTTCCGCGTACTTCTCCGACAGCGGCGCGAGCAGCGGCTGCAGGGCGATGGTGATGGTTTCTTCATTGAGCTGGCGCAGCAGATTGCTCGACTCGCGCTTCCACTGCGGCAGGCTGGCCAGCTCCTCGTTGAGGCGTTCTTCCAGGGTCGCGATATCGGCGTGAAAGCGCTCGCGCTCGGCTTCGGGCAACTGGGCAAACTCTGCCTCATCCAGGGCCTTGCCATCGAGCATCGGGGTGAAGGCGATATTGCTGCTGTCGCGGTACAGGGCGACGTTCTTTTCCAGCGACAGACGCTCAATCACATCCAGCGCCTGGTCATAACGCTTATTAAAGGCGCGGTCGATGGCGTTCTTCTTTTGCTGGAACGAGGGGTGCTCGAACACCGCCGGGAAGGTCGCCAGCAGGTTGTCGATCAGGCCGTTGATGTCAGCGAGAAACTCACCGGCAGTGCCAGACGGCAGCTCCAGCGCACGCGGCTCGCGCGGCTCGTCGAAATGATTGACGTAGACCCGGTCAGCCGGGGTCTCCAGGCGCTTGGCTTCAGCCTTGAGGTAGCGTTTGACGAAGGAAAAGCGGCCGGTGCCGGGCTCGCCCATGACAAACACGTTGTAGCCGGGGCGCGGCATCGCCACGCCGAACTGCAGCGCCTCGACGGCGCGCTCCTGGCCCAATACACCACGGAAGGGTTCCAGGTCTTCGGTATTACTGAAGTTGAACTGCTCAGGGGAAAAGGGACGGGTAAGTGCTTCAGGTGCCAACCGCAAATGGGCTGCGACGGAGTCTGGCATTGGAAATCCTTGGACGGGGGCCTGGTGGAAATCATGGCCGCATCGGCCCGCATCCACAAGCGGTATGCTTGATCCAAGGCAAGCCCAACGCCGCTGGTGTTTTTACAATGCGCGGCAGTTATCAAGGAGCGGTGCATGAGCCTGTTTCAAGAGGTCGCCATACTGCTGGCCCTGTCAGCCCTGGTCGGCGGCATTGCGGTGAAGCTGCGCCAGCCGCTGATCATTGCCTACATTCTGGTGGGCATCCTCGCCGGCCCAGCGGTGCTGGGCCTAAGCAGCGAAAACGAGCCGCTACAATTGCTCGCGGAAATCGGCATCACCGTGCTGCTGTTCGTGGTCGGCCTCAAGCTGGACATGCGCCTGGTGCGCACCCTCGGCCCGGTAGCCCTGGCCACCGGCCTGGGTCAGCTGACCTTTACCATCGTCTTCGGTTATGGCCTGTGCACCCTGCTGGGCCTGGAATGGCTGACCGCGCTGTATGTGGCTGTGGCGCTGACGTTCTCCAGCACCATCATCATCGTCAAGCTGCTCTCCGACAAAGGCGAGATCGACTCCCTGCACGGCCGTATTGCCATGGGTTTCCTGATCGTCCAGGACATCGCCGTGGTGCTGGCCATGCTCGGCCTTAACCTGTATCAGCCGAACAGCGCCGAACAGCCCGGCATGCACCCGCTATTGCTCGCTGCCACCCTGCTGGGCAGCCTGGGCGTGCTGTTTCTGCTGATGCGTTACGCCCTGCCGCGCCTGCTGAATATGATGGCCGACTCGCCGGAACTGCTGATGCTGATGGCCATCGCCTGGGGCACCTTGCTGGCGGCGGGTGCCGACTCGCTGGGGCTGTCCAAGGAAATCGGCGCGTTTCTCGCCGGCTTCTCCCTGGCCTCGACCTCGCTGCGCGAAGCAGTGGCCAGCCGCCTGACCAGCCTGCGCGACTTCCTGCTGCTGTTCTTCTTTCTGCACCTGGGCCTGCAACTGGACTTCGCCCATATCCATGGACAGATCGGCAGTGCGCTGATCCTCTCTGCCTTCGTGCTGATCGGCAACCCGCTGATTGTCATGGCCATCATGGGCTGGATGGGCTATCGCAAGCGCACCGGCTTTATGGCCGGGCTGACCGTGGCGCAGATCAGCGAGTTCTCGATCATCTTTGTCGCCATGGGCATCGGCCTCGGCCATGTTGGCCAGGACGCCCTGGGCCTGACCACCCTGGTGGGGCTGATCACCATCACCCTGTCGACCTACATGATTCTCTATGCGCAGCCGCTGTTCGCCCGCCTGTCGCCCTGGCTGGGACCGTTCGAGCGGCATATCCCGCACCGGGAAAACGCCGACGACAATGCCCCAGCTGGCGAGCAGCCGCACATCATCGTCTATGGCATGGGCCGTTACGGGCGCAAATTGGCCGCGCAACTGGAGTTAGGTGGACGCCGTGTACTGGGCGTGGACTTCGACCCACAGGCTCTGGCCCAGGCCCGCGAAGAAGGCCTTAATGCCTGCTACGGCGACGCCGAAGATGCCGATTTTCTCAGCCATATGCCGCTGAGTCACGCCCAGGCGCTGATCAGCACCATCCCCCAGCGCGAGGTCAACGCCATTCTGTTTCGCGCCTTACGCAGCGCGGCGTTCAAGGGCCAGATCACCCTTAGCGCGTTTCGTGCCGGTGATGCCGAAGCGCTGCATCATGCCGGCGCAGCCAGTGTGCTGCGGCCGTACAGCGATGCAGCGGAAACCGCAGCGCGGCGCTTGCTGGAGGAAATCAAACAACTGTGAGACGGGGCTCAGCATGATCGGCCGCAGCCGGCGTGCACAACCAAAAACGGAGCCTTGCGGCTCCGTTTGGTATTGCGGCGTGGCTTATTGGGCCAACTTCTTGTAACGCACGCGGTGCGGCTGCGCGGCAGCATCGCCCAGGCGCTTCTTACGGTCGGCTTCGTACTCGGTGTAGTTGCCTTCGAAGAACTCGATATGCGAGTCATCTTCGTACGCCAGGATGTGGGTCGCCACGCGATCGAGGAACCAGCGATCGTGAGAGATCACAATGGCGGCGCCCGGGAAGTCGAGCAACGCTTCTTCCAGCGAACGCAGGGTTTCCACGTCGAGGTCGTTGGACGGTTCGTCCAGCAGCAGCACGTTGGCGCCCTCTTTCAGGGTCAGCGCCAGGTGCAGACGGCCACGCTCACCACCGGAGAGGTCCTTGACGAATTTCTGCTGATCACCGCCCTTGAAGTTGAAGCGCCCGACGTAGGTGCGCGACGGCACTTCATAGTTGCCGATCTTGATCATGTCGGAACCGCCAGACACGGCTTCCCACACGCTCTTGCTGCCGTCGAGGTCGTCGCGGCTCTGGTCAACGCAGGCCAACTGCACGGTTTCACCGATCTCGATGCTGCCCGAGTCCGGCTGTTCCTTGCCCATCAGCATGCGGAACAGGGTCGACTTACCGGCACCGTTACCGCCGATCACGCCAACGATGGCGCCCTTAGGCATGCTGAACGACAGGTTGTCGATCAGCGCGCGGTCGCCGTAACCCTTGCTGACGTTAACGAAGTCGATGACCTTGTCGCCCAGACGCGGACCGACCGGGATATAAATCTCGTTGGTCTCGCTGCGCTTCTGGAATTCCTGCGACTGCATTTCCTCGAAACGCTGCAAACGCGCCTTGGACTTCGACTGGCGGGCTTTAGCGCCTTTGCGCACCCACTCCAGCTCTTCCTTCATGGCTTTTTCATGAGCTGACTGCTGCTTGGATTCCTGTGCCAGACGATTCGACTTGGCTTCCAACCAACCGGAATAGTTGCCCTCGTACGGAATACCGGCGCCGCGGTCGAGCTCGAGAATCCAGCCGGCGACGTTATCCAGGAAGTAACGGTCGTGGGTGATCGCGACCACGGTGCCCGGGAAATCGTGGAGGAAATGCTCCAGCCAGGCTACCGAATCGGCGTCCAGGTGGTTGGTTGGCTCGTCGAGCAGCAGCATATCGGGGGCCGACAGTAGCAGGCGGCACAGGGCCACTCGGCGCTTCTCACCGCCGGAGAGCACGGCAACCTTGGCATCCCAGGCTGGCAGGCGCAGCGCGTCGGCGGCGACTTCCAGCTGACGCTCAAGGTTGTGGCCGTCGCTGGTTTGCAGAATGGCTTCCAGCTTGGCCTGCTCGGCGGCCAGTTTGTCGAAGTCGGCGTCCGGCTCAGCGTACGCGGCGTAAACCTGATCCAGACGCGCCTGGGCATCCTTGATCTGGCTTACAGCCTCTTCCACCACTTCACGCACGGTCTTGCTCGGGTCGAGCTGTGGTTCCTGTGGCAGGTAACCGATATTCAGCTCTGGCATCGGCCGCGCTTCGCCATTGAACTCGGTATCGACGCCGGCCATGATCTTCAGCAGGGTGGATTTACCCGAGCCGTTAAGGCCGAGTACGCCGATCTTGGCGCCTGGGAAGAACGACAGGGAGATGTTTTTCAGGATTTCCCGCTTCGGCGGTACGACTTTGCCGAGCCGATGCATGGTGTAAACGTATTGAGCCATGATGACCTTGGTTCTGGGTTGAAACGAAAGAGAAGCCGCCAACTGATGCGTGCAGCCTGAGGCTACACGGCGGGGACGGAGCCGCCAGGCGCTACCTGCGCAGCGTCGTTTGCATACAGTCACGCGCGCGTGCGGCAAAGCTACCGGAATGCGCCGAGCAGGGCAAACGACGCTCGTCGGCAGCGCTGGCACTTTGCCACGGTTATGGCATGCTAGCCGCCCCCTGCCTGCCGGCCGTTCTGCGCACCCGCCAGGGACCAGCCCATCGCCGCCCAGCCCCCAGGATGTAAGTCTTTGCCAACAGTCACGCCCCCAACCACACCGCGTACACCCGGCGCTCCGCCGGCTGAGACGATGCGTGGGCCGACGCGTGGCGCTCTGGTGGTGCTGGTGCTGAGCATGCTGGTGCTGCTGCTTTGGCAACTGCGTCAGGAATCCCAGCAACTGCTCGACAACCAGCGCCAGCTGGGCCTGGCCTACAGCTCGCAGCTGGCCAATCACCTGGGCCTGAACATGGAGCTTAAGGCCAGCGCCGGCCAGGCCCTGCTGCAACCCCATGTGTTGCCACCGAGTCATTCCGATGAAATGGAAGAGCTGCTGCACACCCTGCGCGGCGTGTTCCCAACCTTGCGCGGCCTGGCCTGGCTGAATGGCCAAGGTCGGATCATCGCCGACAGCCATGCGCCCACCGAAGATGCGCTGTACCTGGCCGAGCTGCTGCAGCGCGGCGGTGGCGAAAGCTTCTTCTACACCTTCAGCGCTAACGACCATGGGCGCATCTACCTGCTGCTGCGGCATAACCCCGACAGCGCCGCCAGCGGTTACTGGGTGTTGCGCCTGACCAATCAGGCGCTGACCAGCTGGCTGCAGGAGCATCATCAAAGCCCGCACCAGTGGCTGCTGGAAGACCGCAATGCGCAACGCGTGATTGCCAGCAACGCGATCCAGGGCGCCAACAGCTCAGCGGTGGCACCGCCGGTCACCGCCGAGAACCTCGACCAGAGCATGCTGGAAACCCCGCTCAAGGGCAGCGACTGGCAGCTGCGTGCACTGTTCAACGAGCGCAAGGTGCGCGCCCAGCAACTGCCGCAACAGGCCAGCAAGCTGCTGCTGTTTATCCTCTGCGCCACCCTCACGCTGCTGGCGTTGTATCGCCTGCTCAATGAACAACGCAGCCTGCATGCCCTGAATACCGCCTCGCGGCGCTCGCTGCAGCAGGCCGCCAGCGTGCTCGGCGCCATCGAGGAACGTGTGCTGGTCACCGACAACAACGGCCAGCTGCAATACCTCAATCCGCAGGCCGAGGCGATGTTTGGCCTGAGCAACGACGAGGCGCGCAACTGGCACCTGCTCAAGCTGCTGCCGCGTCTCGACCCGCTGCTGTTGCACGACACGGCCCTGCACAACGACCTCGGCCCGGACCTGGTGGAAATCCAGCAGAACGGCGTCGCCCACCTCTACGACATCAGCCGCAGCGACTTGAGCGAAGACCACAAGCGCACCGGTTTTGTCTGGGTACTGCGCGATGTCACCGAAGAACAGCACGCCTCCCATGTGCTGCAAGAAACCCGGCGGCGCTATCAGGACATCTTCGACGGCACCGGCACCGCCCTCTGCGTGCTCGACCTGGCAGAGCTGCAGCGCTACCTGCACCAGCAGCAACTGCGCGACATGACCAGCCTGCAACGCTGGCTGGACGCCGACCCGCAGCACCACAGCGAGCTCTGCCAGCGCCTGCGCCTGACCGAAACCAATCAGGTGGCCCTGCAACTGCTCGGCGTCGACTCCAACCAGCAGGCCTGGCAGCACCTGTTCAACAACGGCCCACTGCGCCCGGATGGCTTTCGCATGCAGCTGATCAGCGCCCTGCTCAGCGGCAGCGGCCAGCTGGAAATGGAACGCCAGATCCTTACCCCGCAAGGCCACGAGCGCCACCTGTGGCTATTGCTGCGCCTGCCAGAAAGCAGCGACGACCTGCAGGCTGTGACCCTCAGCATCAGCGACATCACCAACCGCAAACGCATCGAAACCTCACTGATCGAGCGCGAGCGCTTCTGGTCCGATGTGGTCAGCGCGGTGCCCGACACCATCTATGTGCACGACATCGCCGGCAAGCGAGTGATGTACAGCAACAACCACCTCGGCCCGCAGCTGGGTTACAGCAAGGCGGAAATGCACCAGCTCGGCGAACGCCTGTGGGAGAAAATCCTCCATCCCGACGACGTCGAGCTGTACCAGCGCATGCGCAATATCCAGCAGGTGCAGGGCAATGGCCTGCTGATGCAGTTCGAGCTGCGCTGGCGACATCGCGATGGCAGTTGGCACTGGTTCGATATCCGCGAGCAGGCCCTGTCGCGCGACGCCAAGGGCCGGGTCAGCCGGCTGATCGGCGTGGCCAAGGACATCACCGAGCAAATCACCCACAGCGAATCCCTGCGCACCAGCGAACAGCGTTATCGCCTGCTGGCGGAAAGCATCAGCGACGTGATCTTCTCAACCGGCAGCGACCTGCAACTCAACTACGTCAGCCCGTCGGTCATGCCGGTGCTCGGCTATGACAGCGAGTGGGCGCTGACCAATGGCTTCCAGAACCTGGCCACCAACCCGCGCCAGCTGGTTGGCTTCTACGCCCTGCTCGACCGCGTGCGTAACGCTCTGGGCGATCCGCAGCGGCTGGCCGAACTGCGCGCCGAGTTTCTGCCGCAGCTGTTCGTCTTCGATGCGCTACGCGCCGATGGCCAGAAAATCCCGGTGGAGCTGCGCCTGGTGCCGATGTGGGATGACAGCGGGCGCTTCGAAGGCCTGCTTGGCGTCGGCCGCGACATCAGCCTGCAGCGCCGCGCGGAGAAAGACCTGCGCATGGCCGCCACGGTATTCGAGCACTCCACGGCGGCGATTCTGGTCACCGATCCGGCCGGCTATATCGTGCAGGTCAACAATGCCTTCAGCCGGGTCAGCGGCTACAGCTCCAAGCAGATTCTCGACCAGCTGCCGAGCATGCTCACCGCCGACACCCAGCAGGCCAGCCACCTGGCCTATGTAATCAAACAGCTCAACCAGCAGGGCAGCTGGGAAGGCGAGGTGTGGCTAAAACGCCGCAGCGGCGAGAAATTCCCGGCCTGGGTCGGCATCACGGCGGTGCGGGACGATGAAGGCGACCTGGTCAGCTATGTGTGCTTCTTCAGCGACATCAGCGAGCGCAAGGCCAGCGAGCAGCGCATCCACCGCCTGGCCTATTACGACGCCCTGACCCAGCTGCCCAACCGCACGCTATTCCAGGACCGCCTGCACAGCGCCTTGCAGCACGGCGCGCGGCACCAGGAGTGGGTCGTGTTGATGTTCCTCGACCTCGACCGCTTCAAGCCGATCAACGATTCCCTCGGCCACGCGGCGGGCGATCGCATGCTCAAGGAAGTGGCGGTACGCCTGTGCGCCTGTGTCGACAGTGACGACACCGTGGCGCGCATGGGCGGTGACGAGTTCACCTTGCTGCTGCAATCCCAGGCCCAGCGCGAAGGCGCGCTGACCCGCGCGATCCATGTCGGCGAGCAGATTCTCGCCAGTCTGGCGCAACCATTTATTCTCGAAGGCCGCGAGTTTTTCGTCACCGCCAGTATCGGCATCGCCCTCAGCCCGCAGGACGGCAACGAGCTGAGTCAGCTGATGAAGAACGCCGACACGGCGATGTACCACGCCAAGGAGCGCGGCAAAAACAACTTCCAGTTCTACCAGGCCGACATGAACGCCAGCGCCCTGCAGCGCCTGGAGCTGGAAAGCGACCTGCGCCACGCCCTCGAACAGGGCGAGTTCAAACTGTATTACCAGCCGCAGTTCTCCGGTGACGGCAAACGCCTGACCGGTGCCGAAGCGTTGCTGCGCTGGCAGCACCCGCAGCGCGGCCTGGTACCGCCGAATGACTTTATCCCGGTACTCGAAGAGCTGGGCCTGGTGGTGCAGGTCGGCGACTGGGTGCTGCGCGAGTCCTGCCGGCAGTTGGCCGAGTGGCACCAGGCGAAGATTCGCGTACCGAAGATTTCCGTCAACCTCTCGGCCCGGCAGTTTGCCGAAGGCGATCTGCACGAGCGCATCGCGCAGATTCTTCAGCACAGCGGTATCCCCGCCGGCTGCCTGGAGCTGGAGTTGACCGAAAGCATCCTCATGGAAGACGTGGCTAACGCCATGCTGACCCTCAGCAGCCTTAAGAAACTCGGCGTGTTTATCGCCATCGATGACTTCGGCACCGGCTACAGCTCGCTGAATTACCTCAAGCAGTTCCCCATTGACGTGCTGAAGATCGACCGCAGCTTTGTCGACGGCCTGCCCCACGGCGAACAGGACGGGCAGATTGCCCGGGCGATCATCGCCATGGCCCACAGCCTGAACCTCACGGTAATCGCCGAGGGCGTGGAAACCCTGGCCCAGCTGGATTTCCTGCGCGGCCACGACTGCGACGAAGTGCAGGGCTTCCTGCTCGGCAGGCCGATGCCGGCGCACCAGTTCACTGCGCTGTTCACCGGCACTGCGCTGTTTATGCTGAGCTGAACCGCGCCCGCGCATGAGCCCCGCTTGTCCGCCAGATGACCACGCTTCATATGCCTGTTTAGTACGGATGAGGTAGAATTCGCCCCCTCTTTCTACCGCCCAGCTGATTTTCTCAGGGGAATGCTATGTTCAGCCGTGATTTGACTATCGCCCGTTATGACGCCGAATTGTTTGCTGCGATGGAGCAAGAAGCCCAGCGCCAGGAACATCACATCGAGCTGATCGCCTCGGAGAACTACACCAGCCCAGCGGTGATGGAAGCCCAAGGCTCGGTACTGACCAACAAGTACGCCGAAGGCTACCCAGGCAAGCGTTACTACGGCGGTTGCGAATACGTCGACATCGTCGAGCAGCTGGCCATCGACCGCGCCAAGGAACTGTTCGGTGCCGACTACGCCAACGTTCAGCCGCACTCCGGCTCGCAAGCCAACAGCGCCGTGTACTTGGCCCTGCTGGAAACCGGTGACACCGTACTGGGCATGAGCCTGGCCCACGGCGGCCACCTGACCCACGGCGCCAGCGTCAGCTTCTCCGGCAAGATGTACAACGCCGTGCAGTACGGCATCACCGATGCCGGCCTGATCGACTACGACGAAGTTGAGCGCCTGGCCGTTGAGCACAAGCCGAAGATGATCATCGCCGGCTTCAGCGCCTACTCGCAGGTACTGGACTTCCCACGCTTCCGCGCCATCGCGGACAAAGTTGGCGCGTACCTGTTCGTCGACATGGCTCACGTAGCCGGCCTGGTTGCTGCTGGCGTGTACCCGAACCCGGTGCCGTTCGCCGACGTGGTCACCACCACCACCCATAAAACCCTGCGCGGCCCGCGTGGTGGCCTGATCCTCGCTCGTGCCAACGAAGCGCTGGAGAAGAAATTCAACTCCGCGGTATTCCCAGGCGGCCAAGGCGGCCCACTGGAGCATGTTATCGCCGCCAAGGCCGTGTGCTTCAAGGAAGCCCTGCAACCTGAGTTCAAGACCTACCAGCAGCAAGTGATCAAGAACGCTCAGGCCATGGCCAGCGTGTTTATTGAGAACGGCTACGACGTAGTTTCTGGCGGTACCGAGAACCACCTTTTCCTGCTCTCGCTGATCAAGCAAGACATCACCGGTAAAGATGCCGACGCCGCCCTGGGTCGCGCTTTTATCACCGTGAACAAGAACAGCGTACCGAACGATCCACGTTCGCCATTCGTCACCTCCGGCCTGCGTATCGGCACCCCAGCCGTAACCACTCGCGGCTTCAAGGAAGACGAGTGCCGCGCACTGGCTGGCTGGATCTGCGAGATCCTCGCCAACCTGGGCGACGACGCGGTTGAAGCGCGCGTGCGCGAGCAAGTCAAAGCGGTGTGCGCCAAGTTCCCGGTTTACGGCAACTGAGTCTCTGACCTGCTACTGAAAAGCCCGCCTCTTGGCGTAAGGCTGTTCACATAAGAAAAATGCCGCTTCGCCCTGCCAGGGAAGCGGCATTTCTTTGTGCTCACCACCGTAGGATGGGTGCTAACCCATCAATTGGCTGATGGGTTAGCACCCATCCTACGGCCTGAACCACTGCCAAAGACTTAGAGCGAGGAAGATTTCAAAGCCCGCCGCTCT